>JAQVPJ010000035.1 GCA_028702135.1 Eubacteriales bacterium
TTTGATAAATTCTGATTCTGTTAATTTTCTTGAGTCTGAGGTCATCAAAGTCGAAACAAAACCGTTACCGCAGAACATTGTTTCTCTTGATGTAAACAAGCAAGGATATATATTTGCATTAGATAAAACCGTAGGGTTAGTTTATGTTTATGACAGCGAATGCAATTTGATAAGCGCTTTCGGCGGTGGGATAGGTTATGGAGTTAACCTCGGGCAATTTACTGCGGCTGAAGCCCTCGCTGTGAATGACAACAATGTTTTGGTGATTGATTCAACGAAAATGTCGGTTACGGTTTTTACGCTTACCGACTATGGTAATTTGCTTCAAAAAGCTCAGTCAATGTATCTGAAAGGGGATTATTATTCGGCGAAGCCTTATTGGGAAGAAATCCTAAAGACCGACCGCGGAAATCAATTGGCATATCGGGGTTTGGCAGTTGCAAGTCAAAGTGTCGAAGATTACACATCGGCGCTGGAATATGCGAAAAACGGGCTTGATTATCAAACTTATGATGCCGTTTGGCAAACAATGGTTACCGGTTTTCTCGGACGTAATTTTGCCTGGCTATTAACTGCTGTCCTTTTATCTGTCTTAGGAATTGTTTTACTGGGTGTAAAAATAAAAAAACGCCGTAAGGTTCTCATACAAAATCCGAGGATAAAAGTTTTAACAGCAGTTCCGTTTCACCCCTTTACGGCTTTCGACGATATCAAATACAAAAATCAAGGCTCGGTTAAAATTGCCTTTATTATTACGATAATATTTTTTCTGGCATCTGTGCTTCAGGCTACAGCCACTGGTTTTGTGTTCTCGCGAACGGATGTCCGTAACTATAATGTACTTGTAACCATAGTGCAGACAGTTGGAATAGTCGCTCTCTGGACAGTAGGCAACTGGTTGGTAAGCAGTCTGTTTTCGGGAATCGGTAAACTAAGGGAAATCTTCATTGTAACAGCTTACTCCCTTCTGCCAATAATTTGCTGTATCTTTATACAAGTTGTCTTATCACATTTCTTGCCATTATCCGGGATGCCATTTTTTGAAACACTTCGGATTGTTGCTCTGATTTATACTTTTTTCCTGTTGTGTATAGGCATTATGAGAGTTCACGAGTTTAACTTTTTTAAATTTTTAGGTACCGGATTTGTTACACTGTTTAGCATGATTATAGTTGTGTTTATTATGTTTATGGTCGTGATACTTCTTCAACAGTTCTGGAACTTTATTTATTCTATAATCATGGAAATTGTCTACAGATAGAAAAGAGGCGATGAATATGTTCAAAAAGAAAACTGCTGCAGGTCTATTGGTTATCATTATGCTATTAACTCTGTTTGGATGTTCTAACACGCCTCAGAATCTTGAATACAAGGCAGGTGCACCTTATAGATTTCTGTCGTCTATGACTGTTGCAACCAACTCTGATTATGAGCTTTTGTGGAATAAAGATGAATGTATTATTAGCCTTAAAAACCTAAAAACAGGGACAACATGGTCTACGATACCGCAGGATTATTTAATGTCAGGCGGCACAAATGCCGGTATGCTTTCCCCTCTTAATCTTACTGTCGTCAATACATCAACTCTAACGTGGGATACTATCAACGGCTACAAAGAATCAATTGTTCCGCAAACGGTTCGAAGTGAACGGGTAGAGGGAGGGTTAAAAGTCACCTATTATTTAGAAAATTTTGAAATTTCGGTTCCGATTATTTATACTCTTTATAAAGATTCACTTAAAATAACAATAGACCCAAAGGAAATACGCGAGGGTGAAAAATATCTTTTAGCTGCCGTTTCTGTTGCACCAATGCTTTGCTCTGCCATGAATAGCGGTTTGGATTCATATGTATTCATTCCTTCTGGAACAGGTGCCATTATGAATACATCAGAGGATGCGAGAGGCACACGAAAATATTCCGGTGATGTCTACGGCGAAGACTTATCGCGTATTATCACGACAGACTTTACAGATGAAACTCCAATTCGAATTCCTGTTTTCGGGGTAAAGAGCCTTGAAAATGCTTTATTTGGAATTATAGAGAAAGGTGCCGAATCAGTCGTAATAGAAGCCGAAACCGGAAACAAACGAACAGGACGTTCTGCAGTCTGGGCAACCCTTAATATACGTGGATATGACATATACCCGACTACCTCATCAACAACCGGATTTGCCGATATGAAACGTATGTCGGCACAGCACAGTGAAACACCGGTATCTATAGGTTATTACCCGCTTGAAGGCAGCGTTGCCGATTATAACGGTATGGCTAAACGATATCGCCAATATCTCATTGAAAATAAGGAAATGGTTGAAACCACTGAAAACGAAGGCTATTACGGATTAACTATTTACGGAGGAATATCAGTTCCTTCAACTATATTGGGAATTCCGATAAAAACAACTGAAGCCATGACTACCTTTGCGCAAGCAAAAGAAATGGTGAAAAGTCTCCATGAAACCACAAAGCTGTCTTCGCAAATCAAACTTGTCGGCTTTGGTGAAACTGGAATTAACATAGGCAAAATAGCAGGAGGATATGCTTTTTCAAATGTTCTTGGTAACGATAGTCAACGAAAATCCCTCAGTACTTATTGTAATGATGAAAGCATACCGCTTTATACAGATTTTGATTTGATTCGTTACTCGAATTCCGGCGATGGATTCTCTTATACGTTTGGAGCGGCGAAATCAGCAACACTTCACACTGCGGAGCGCAAAATGCTTGATACACCGCTGAGGAATAAAATCTCAGATTCAAAATACCGCTTGTTAGGTAGAGAAGATATAACAACAGCAGTTAAAAAGCTTAGTAACTTTGCTGCTGATAATAATCTTTCAGGTATTAGTTTATCCTCGTTAGGTGAATATGCTTATTCGGATTTTGGAAATCGTAAATATATTGTTAAAAACAATATGGCAACCGATGTTACTGAATATATAAAGCTTTTACGTGAAAAAAAATATCCGGTTGCTTCGGGTTCCAATTCATATGCGGCAGCCGCGGCTGATGCGATTTTTGATGTTCCGCTTAACAGCGGATGTTACGATGTTTTCGATGCGGATATTCCATTTTACCAATTGGTATTCTGCGGCAGCAAGCCTATGTTTTCATCGGGAATTAATTTAGAAGGCGATTTTGACAGACAAGTTATGCAAGCAATTTCTGGAGGTACCGGGCTTGGTTTCTCATTGATTTACGACTTTATCTATGAACACATGCAAAATCAATCCGGTAATTATTATGCGGCTGTTTTTCGAGACAATATAACACTTATTGAACAAACCATAAACAAATATGCTGATTTTTACAAAGCAATCGCTGGAAAGAAGATAGAAAGTTATGAGCTTTTGTCAAATGGCATTAGTAAAACACTTTTTGAAAACGGCGTAACGGTTTATTCCAATCTCACTTCGTCCGCAAAAGACTCGCCGGCAGGTACGTTAGAAAGATACGGCGTGTCAGTAATGAAATCTAACTAATATTTATCGATAATCGGAGAATAAGCTTATGTTAAAATTTATTCGTCACAGACCCGTTGGGCTCGAATCGCGCCGCAATAGGCAAGGATACACATTTTTAATTCATTGGATAATCGGATTAGTGCTTTTTGTCCTTGTTCCTATTTTCAGTTCTATTGGTTATGCTTTCAGTGATGTGAGCCTTGAAACAGGCGGTATATCAACGAAATTTACCGGATTAAAATATTTTAAAGAGATTTTGCTTGAGGATCCCACTTATTTAAATAATGTGCTAAGTTCGCTGCAGCAATTGGTGTACACATTACCGATTATACTAATCATTAGCTTACAGAGGATAAATATCCATACGCATGGCTAGATGGCAATGATGCCGAAGCGCGCAGGAAGCAACGCTTTCAGGTTCAGTTTAATCCGCAACTGTTTGCGCTTGAAACCGAAAAGCTGCTGCTACAA
>JAQVPJ010000013.1 GCA_028702135.1 Eubacteriales bacterium
ATTCAGGGTTATCCTTCTTCGGGTGTTCTTATTTATAGTTTTGAATGAGATTGACGATATATTCATTATCAGTTATTTTTATTGTTAAGATGCGTATCGAAAAGACCGCGAACTTCAACAATCGGTTCTACAAACAAAACGCCGTTTCCGGGATTGTCAAGCTGGAGACCCACAAATAAATCGTTCACAACCTTTTCTATTAATTCGCTTGGCATTAGAATCACGACTAATTCTTTTTCCGGTTCGATCTCCATACCGAGCAGCTTTGCGGTGAACTCCGAACCGGTTCCACGACCATGCAGGACTGTGCCGCCCTTGACACCTGATTTGAGCGCGATATCCATTACATCCTCAGCCAAACCACGATTAACGACAACTGTCAGTTTTTTATACATACTCTCTTCCTCCGCACCTTGTACAGTATTCCAATCACTCTGATTATTGTTGATTATCTGATCGGCGACAATAACAGGCGATGTATAGGCGATACCATGACCGGGTTGAATAAGCCGAAATTCATTTGATATAAAATCCAGCATTTCACCGGCTTTTTCTTTTTCGATAATAAAGTTAATTATTTCTTTTTTCTCACTTTTTATTCCAAGCAAATTTAACGTGGTGTTTTTTACAGTACCTCTGCCAATCACTACTATTCCGCCACGAATACCTTTTTCTTTAGCTATACGGGCAAATTTATGACATTGTTGCTCGCTTAAAATGAGTGTCATCATTAAAAATAAATGCTCTTTGGTTAAATCTTTTGTTTGATTATCCATGATTACCTCCATTTTATCGCTTCTTAAAAGTGGTGGAATCTGAAGTCCTGCGTGTTTTTATCTGATAAAGCGCGCCGAGCAATTCTATAGCAATAATCGGCATCATTGCAACGATCGCTATCATACCAAAGCCGTCCGCAACCACATCGGCTGTCGGAACTTGTGCTGCGATTCCCTGAACAAAGGCGAGAGAAAAAGTTGCAGTCATAGGCCCGGAAGCAACACCGCCTGCGTCAAAAGCTATACCGACGAACAAATCGGGTACAAAATAAGCCAATATCACGGCAAGACCAAACCCGGGAAGCAAATACATCCATAATTGAATACTTGGTATGAGAATCCGCAAAGCAGACATAAATATTGACAGACCAACCGCTACAGACAGGAAAATGAGAACCAATCTGCGTTTTACCGAACCTCCGGTGATTTCCTCCACCTGGTTTGTTAATACATGAACAGCCGGTTCCGCAAGGACTGTTGTAAGTCCGAGCAGTAAAGCTACAAGGAGAACCGGTATATCAAAATCCAACGAGGCAAGCTGTATTCCCAACTGAGAGCCGACATCCATAAAACCGCCGTTAACGCCCAATAAAAACACCACAAGCCCTGCATAGGTTAAAATCAAACCACGAATAATATCGATTACTTTGTTCTTTTTGTGTTTGAAGAAAAACACCTGAAAAATGATATATGCTATTATTATAGGTAACAGAGTCAAAAATGACTCCCATGCGATATTTACGAGTTTAGAGCCATATGCTTCCAGAAGGGTATCGACAGATATGTCCGCTTCAGGTAAAGAGCCGGTCAGCTTGTCGTCCTTGATAAACAACCCGGTAATCAAAACACCGAAAATCGCTCCTGTCGAAGAAATACCGACCAATCCGAAGCTGTCGGCTTCACTCGTTTTGCTGTCTTTTTTTAAAGCTGAAAAACCCGCAGCCAGAGCCAGCATAAATGGGACAGTAATCGCACCGGTAGTAGCTCCGGAAGCATCAAATGCTATTGCAAGAAAATCAGATGACGAAAAGAATGATAAAATAAAAATCAAGCCATACGCGCCCATAAAAACATATTTCAGACGAATGTTTCTGAGGATACGCAGCAGTCCTAAAGTCATCATCACTCCGATACCGACAGAAACAGCAATCACCATCAATGTATTGTTAAACTGACCGGAAGTTACACTGTCTACCTGATTGGCAAGAATGTGAAGATCCGGCTCGGCATAAGAAATAAAAAAGCCTAAAACCAGACTGATTGTTATTATCACAGCATAGCTGTTCATTTGAGTAATCGCAGTTCCTACGCCATGTCCGATTGGTTCAAGCCCCTGATCTATCCCAAACAAAAACACTGTCAGGCCGATGATTACAAGAACCGAGCCGATTAGAAAAGCATATAGCATGTTCGACTCGAGCGGACTGACGGTAAAATGCAGTATCAAAACTATAAATGTAATCGGCAAAACCGATGTCAATACTTCTTTAAACTTCTCGGTTAACTCGCCCAAATCATCACCTCTTTTATGGGAAAAATCTTTACTGATATATTTTACGGCGAAAAAACCGATAAATTACAATGCCGGTATTATTATATCATAAAACATTGTGAAAGTCTACAAGGATTTGTCACTTATCATGCATTAAGAACCGGCGGTAAATAAAATAACTTTTTTATATTAAAAAGTAAAAAAAGCACTTTTTTCGTATGAAAAGAATAATATTTTAATATAATATATAAGTGATTATACGGTTGAAATTTAATTAAAAAGGGGGTATCAGAATGAGCGGCATAACACCATACAACATCATGTACTTTTATAATTCGATTCGTTCGAGGATAAAAAAAGACGGTATGGATACTAAATACGTTCAAATGACAGATACTCAAAAAAAATATGATTTGGATAACAAAGGAACAACGAAAAACAGTATGTATCGTTTTAATAACGCCGAGCGTTGCGTATGCTGCGGAGTGATTGTACCGGAGGGCAGGGAGATATGCCCTGTCTGTGAAAATAACAGTAGTTACAGTTAAGAAAAAAGCACAAATAACGATGTGCAGCTGTTATTTTTGGATAATGATATTAAAAAAGTATAAAGCGTATAACGCGTATCGGAATCGGTACGCGTTTTTATCGGAACATATTTATTTGAACTATTTTCTTGTATGAGTAAATAATAATGTTGCAAATATTATCGGAATATAGTAAGATTAGTTGTTATATGCCAATAAACACAAGACAATTATAATACTAAGGGAAGAAAAAATGACAAAATTCGAAGAACTTGGAATAACTCAGCCTATATTAAAGGCACTTGATGAAATGGGGTTTAAAACACCGACTGAAGTGCAGTCCAGAGCGATTCCCCATATTTTGAATAAAGAAGATATGATTGTAATGTCAAAGACCGGCAGCGGTAAAACCGCCGTTTTCGGAGTGCCGCTGCTTCAGCTTTCCAATCCCGAAGCGTCTTACCCACAATGTCTTATTTTAACGCCAACCCGTGAGCTTGCGGTACAGATAGATAATGATATTAAGAAGATGTCAAAGTACCTTCCGCACAAAACTACAGCGGTATATGGAAAGCACAGCATGAAAGCCGAGGTAGAAGCTATCAGCAGGGGAGTCACTATTGTTACGGGAACACCCGGCAGGGTTTTTGACCATATATCCCAGAAAAGTCTAAATATAAGAAACGTCCGTTTTCTCGTGCTTGACGAAGCAGACCGTATGCTTGATATGGGTTTTATCGATCAGGTTCGGAAGATTGTAAAATCACTACCGGTCGACAGGGTAACTCTGCTCTTTTCGGCTACAATACCGATGGAAATTCGTAGAATATGCAACTCGCAGATGAAAAACCCCGTTACTATTGAAATAGAATCGCCGACTATGACGGTCGATACGATTAAGCAGTGTTATTTTCGCGTTGAGAGAAACGAAAAGCGAACTCAGCTTTTCCGCCTACTATTAAGTTATACACCAGAGAGCTGCCTTATCTTCTGCAACACCCGTATCGCCGTTGATTATGTTCATAACTATTTGACAAAAAAGGGCTGCGCCTGTTTGCCGTTACACGGGGATGTGCCGCAGGGTAAGAGGTTGCAGACGTTACAGCAGTTTAAGTCCGGTAGATTCCCGATACTTGTTGCCACCGATGTTGCCGCAAGAGGGCTCGATATAAATAACCTCGCAATGGTAATCAATTTCGATGTGCCGGAGGATAAGGATAATTATGTTCACAGGATAGGCAGGACCGGCAGGGCGGGGAAGGATGGCTTTGCGATATCTCTTGTCACATCAAACGATATAATGAGCCTTTATGAAATAGAAGAACATATCGGAGTAATCATAGAAAACATGGATTTGCCGACCGATTCCGAGCTAAACGCCGGCAAGGAAGCATCAGATAAATGGATACTCTCGCAGTCAGGTATCATAAAGCCCGCCGCACCGAAGCGTGAGAATAAAAACAAGGAAAGAGGTCAGAGCGCAAACAAGCGCAGTTCAGACAATCGGAATTACCGTAACAGGCATAATACTCAAAACTACCCGAGAAACAGAACAAATGCAACAGCACGCAATAGAGAATACGGTGCAGGTATCCCAAAGCCCACTTTTACTCCGCAACCGCAAAAAAGCCCACCGCCCAAACCTGCAGCTCAAGCACCTGCTGAAGCAACCATTATAAAAGAGCAGACATCAGCAGAGAGCAAGTCTTTTATAAAAAAGCTTATCAGCAAGCTGCTTAAAAAATAAAAAATATTGTAGCTCTTTTTGTCAGTATGTTTTTCTTGTTTTGTCTTGTACTTTTATAAAAATATCGCATTTTGCTATAAAAGCGTTTGTTTTTGGAAAACTAAAGATGTAAAAACGGAGGAATATGCTATGGATTTGATGAAAATTTTCGATGATATAAACACGCATTTATTGAACGATGAAAAGCCTTCCGATTTTCTGAACGAAATTTCCGACAACCCGCTGTTCCTGCAATCTCCATTTTCCATGCTTGCAAAGCTAAAAAAAACCGAGCAGTCTTCAGTACACCATCCCGAGGGAAATGTATGGAACCATACAATGCTTGTTATTGATGAGGCAGCAAAGCAGAAAACAAAGAGCAAAAATGCAGCTGTTTTTATGTGGGCTGCACTCCTCCACGACATAGGAAAGCCCCTGACGACAAGGGTGAGGAAAGGTAAAATAATATCATATGACCACGACAAAATCGGAGCAAGGCTGTCAAAGGATTTTCTACTGTCCTTTATCGATCATACTGCTGTCAACGATACCCTGATAGACGAGGTATCTAATCTTACACGCTACCATATGCAGTTTCTTTTTGTAATAAATGATTTACCGTTTGCCGATATTTTGGGAATGAAACGGAATACTGACATTGAAGAAGTCGCTTTGCTTGGTTTATGCGACAGACTTGGAAGAACTAATGTCGACAGAATAAAAGAGGAAGTAAATATCGGACTTTTTCTAAAAAAATGCAGAGAGAAATGATTATAATACTTGTACTCAGCTCTGCTTTTTAAGTATATTTTCCGCACACTTAACACCGTCTACGGCAGCGGAAATAATTCCTCCCGCATAACCTGCCCCTTCGCCACAAGGATACAAACCGCATATACCCTCTGCCTCAAGGTTATCTTTTCGGCATATGCGTACAGGGGAGGAACTGCGGGTTTCCGCTGCGGTTAGAATTGCGTCGGGAAAGGCAAACCCCGGCATCCAGTTTTCCATGTCGAGTATTCCCTGTCTGAGCGATTCGGTAATAAAAAGGGGAAGGCAGTCCTCTATTTCGGCAAAGCTCGTTTTCGGCATATATGTCGGAGTAACCTCACCGAAACAGCGTGTCGGCCTTTTTTTTATAAAATCCTCTAACCTTTGGACAGGCGCACTGTATCCTCCGCCTCCTGCGTTAAAGACGGCGGTTTCAATTGCACGCTGGAAAGCAATACCCGCAAGCGGTTCTTCCGACCCGATATCTGCAGCGGTCACAGTCACTAATAATGCAGAGTTGGAGTTTCTACCGTTGCGTGAATAACCGCTCATTCCATTGGTACATAAACGCTTTTCCTCAGACGTTGCGGCAATCACGGTTCCTCCCGGACACATACAGAAAGTATAAACATTCCTGCCGTTTTTAAGGTGGGTTACAAGCTTGTAATCGGAAGCGTCCAGTGAAGGATGCGATGAGAATACACCGTATTTCAACCTGTCAATATACTCTCTCGTATGCTCTATACGTACGCCTGCCGAAAAGGGCTTTTGTGTCATCATAACGCCGCTATAGAATAATTCTTCAAAGGTATCGCGTGCGCTGTGACCTATCGCAAGAACAATGTTTTCCGATAACACCTCGTAATTAACATCGTCCTTTGTATAACGAATACCGGCGGTTTTTCCGCTTTTTATAAGAATTTTAGTAACTTTAGCGCCGAAATTGACCTCGCCTCCGAGTTCGATAATTTCTTTTCTGATATTTTTGACGCATTCGCTTAATCTGTCGGTGCCGATATGAGGTTTTGCGAGGTATTTTATTTCTTCCGGAGCACCCGCTTTTATGAGCTCATAAAGAATCATATTTTTTCGTGCGTCGATAAGACCGGTTTTCAGCTTTCCGTCAGAAAATGTTCCGGCTCCGCCCTCGCCGAACTGCACATTTGTTTCAGTATCAAGGATTCCCGTTTCAAAAAAATTCCGCACTATCTCTTTTCTTCTGTCGGCATCCAAGCCACGCTCTAATACAATCGGCATAGCACCCGCCCTTGCTAAAACAAGCGCGGCGAACATACCCGCAGGTCCGAAACCGATTATTACTGGGCGATTTGGCAGCTTTTTCTGCGGAATTTGATACTCAAACGGCAAATATACAGATACATTTCTGCGCTTGAACAGTTCTGCCAGTCTTTCTTCGTTTTCGTCCACTTCAACCAGCAGTGACATGTTGAAATATATATTTTCTTTGTCGGTACTGCAGACCGCCTTTGATGCGATTTTTACATAAAGGATTTTTTCCCGACTCACTTTCAGCCTTTCGGCGGCGAGAACTCTGAGCGTATTTTCATCGTATTCAAGCGGTGATTTCAAATCGGTTATTATCAGCATTAAGTTTTTTCTCCGTAGAACGTTATTATCAATTTGATTATAACACCAATGTAAAAAAAAGAAAAGATATGACTGTATTTTCGTAAAATAGGGGTTGTAAAACACAAAAGAAGGTGGTATAATAAGAACACGAACAAATGTTCTTATAACGCTTTTGGAGGTGTTTTATTGTCCAATATTATCATTCCGAGACAATTATCCATCGAAGAAAAATATGAGTTAATGCAGGATGATGCTAAATACGAGGTGGGCTCCGACAGCGATGCCCAGAATACGGCTGTTTTATGCGCTTCGGACATTAAAAGTAAACCTCCCGTGCCAAAGATACCTAAAATGTTCCTGTCGAGCACCTGCGTGTTCAACTGTGCCTACTGCGGATGCAGGTGCAGCCGAAGGGAAGCACATGAAAATTATTGCAACACACCAGAAGAGCTTGCAAAAATGGCAGTTTATGCAGCGAAAACAAACGGGCGGGGAGTATTCATAACCTCTGCAATATATAAAAACGCTGATATCACGCAGGAAATGATTGCCGAGAGCGTAAGAATAATGCGGGAGGAGCTCTATTATACCGGTTTTCTACACGCAAAGGTCATGCCCGGAGCTGACCCGCGCTTGATAGCAAATACAGGCAGGTATGCTGACCGTCTGAGCGTGAACATTGAGGTTGCACGCAGTTCGGGATACCAGAAAATAGCTAAGCAGAAGAACAAGGACAATATACTCACACCGATGGGCGAAGTCGCCAAGCAAATTTTTGGTGCAAAGCAGGAAAAGACAAGATTTGCTACCTCTCAAACAACCCAGCTTATGGCGGGCAGTACCGGCGAGGATGATAGAACGATTATGATTTTAACAAGGGCTCTTTATAAAAAATATCGCTTAAAACGAGTATATTATACCGCTTTTAGCTACAGGCATGAGGCAATAGGATATGAGCAGGAGAATCTTAGATTTATTCAAACACCCTACTGGAGAATGGCGCGGCTTTATCAAGCGGATAGGTTAATGCAGCTATATGGCTTTACTCCTGATGATATAACTCCCGAGGAAGAACCCTTTTTACAGCAGGATATCGATCCTAAAGCAGCTTGGGCGCTACGGCATTTGGATATGTATCCCGTCGAGGTCAACAGAGCTGATTATGACACACTTCTACGCGTGCCGGGCTTTGGTCTTACCTATGCGAGAAGAATAATAGAAGCACGTAAATACTGCCGTCTGACGCATAATTTGTTATCGAGAATGAAAATATCCTTAAAAAAAGCGCAGTATTTCATCACCTGCAGCGGTAAGTATATCGGCGGGAGTGTGCTTGACTCCGATCTTTTACGCAGTTGTGTCGCTACAGGATTGAATCAGATATCAATAACCGACGCTTTGAGCGCTGATACAACATCGGGATGTGGTTTGTAATTAACAATACGGAAGGTGAATTTTATGGAAGAACTCAACGGATATATAGAAAAAGTGTTGTCCGAAAATCCTGTGAAAATAATATTGAGCAATCCTTTGGACAAAACGGGAAAATACAGAAAAATAAACATAACAAAAAAAGCCTCCGGCTTTCAGGTAGAAACCCTTACCGAAACGCAAGCTTTTCATAGTGTTATAAGCGGTGATGAGGTTTTGGATTTTCTTTTGGAATTTATGAAAAACATCTTTACTCAGCTTAACGCCTTTACTCCCGAAATAGAATACTCCGTAAAGCTGACAAAAAAAGGGAGAGTACTTTTTTCAAAAAGAAAGCTGAAAAAGTCTCCGGTCGTATGGCAGGAGCACAACCGACAAAAAAACTATATTCTTAAGGAAGGTATGCAAATCGAGCCGCTGGTGGATATGGGTGTCTTTACAAAAGAGGGCAAGGTCGTCCAGTCTATGTACGATAAGTTCAGACAAATCAACCGCTTTATTGAGTTAGTAGACGATGCCTTAACCAACGGCACTTTTAGCGAGCTTACTGTAATTGATTTCGGCTGCGGAAAATCCTATCTGACCTTTTTGCTGTATTATTATTTAACCGTTATAAAAAATATAAAAACTAAAATAATCGGACTTGATTTAAAAGAAGAGGTTATAAAAAGCTGCAATGATGTCGCTAAGAAGTACGGATATGACGGTGTTTCCTTTCAAATCGGTGATATCAGCAGCTTTAAGGCAGACTTTGCTGTTGATATGGTCATAACGCTACACGCCTGCGATACCGCAACAGACTTTGCGCTGTATAACGCCGTAAGCTGGGGCGCAAAGATGATTTTTTCGGTACCATGTTGTCAACATGAGCTAAACGCCCAGTTAAAAAGCGACACCTTTTCGATTATGACAAGATACGGTATTATCAAAGAGCGTATTTCTGCCGCACTTACCGATGCTATAAGAGCAAATCTGCTAACCTGCTGCGGATATAAAACACAGCTTCTCGAATTCATCGATTTTGAGCATACTCCAAAAAACATAATGATCAGAGCGGTAAAAACAAATATACCTATCAGCGTAAAAAATGCTGCAATAAAAGAAGTGATAAACCTTACTTCGGAATTCAATCTGCAGCCGACGCTGTTAAAACTCCTAAAAGAAGGGAAACTTTTAAACTAAAAAAACACTCCATCCAAGCATTGTTTTGCACTGAATGGAGTGTTTTTATATCTGTTTTTATTTTTTTGTTTTTCTCAGAATAATGTATGCTGCAACTGCGATAATTAAAACAACCGCTATACTGCCGAAAATCCAGATCAAAGAATCGGTTTTTTTCTCAGAGACTGAGTTTTCATCATTACTCACATCAACGGACACTATCTCTGATTCCGCTTCGCTTACTGTCTTTACACCTAAATTTTCCATCCATTCGCCTATAACCGGATACAAAACATCATAGCCGGAGGTGTTCGGATGAAGATAATCGGCGATGTTATTTTCCGTAAATTCGTTCAGGTTCTCACCTGTAGAAACCTTCATGATATTATCATTAAAATCGTCGTCGTTATAAAGGTCAAGATAGGGGATGTTCCATTTTTCACAGATTTTAATAGTGATATCCACATACCTTTTCATATTCCTTGTCGCGCCGCCCCATCCCGATTTCGGCGTTTTGAAGTTAATAATATATCCGTATTTGGCATCCTCACCGAAGTATTCCTTAGCGTAATAAAAAAGCTCCTCAAGACCACCGGCGAATGTTGCGGTATTAAAGTCGCTGATCTCAAATGAATCCTCGACCATATTGCCGACAACCGCCGAGTCCATTGCATCATTAACGCCGCCATGCAGAATAATGTAATCGTACTTTTTGTTTTTTACCGAATTAATCTGTGTAAGTATGCGGTTTTCACCTCTGACTGTGGATACCGATGCACCGTCCCTGCCTTTGTTTGTTACAGTCATACCGTAATGAAGCCCTATTCTGCCTGCCCAGCCCTTAATGGCAAGAGCGGTCTTGTCGCGCACTGAAGCCGCACATATTGAATCCCCGCAGAACAGAGCGGTTTTACCGTAAAGAACGCTCTCGGTGTCTACGTCAACGGAGTTTTTTGCGCTTTCTTTCGCAAATACCGGCATAATGCAGGAAGCAGTCGTCATAATCAACACAAAAAGAAAAATGGAACAGATTTTTGTATATCTCTTCATTTTTAATCGTCTCCTCGATTATTTTTCATATCTTTATATACAATAACACAAATTTAAAATTCAGGCAAGACAATTTTTTATTTTTATTATTATGTTAATATTTTGTATTATAATTATTAAATAAAAAATATCTATTGACAAGCCAAATAAACGATGATATACTTCAACTGTGATATTTGTGATATTACAGTTGCGATAATTCAGGAGAAAATATGATTACGTTGAATCCCCAAAACAAAACGCCGATTTACGAGCAAATAAAAGAACAAATAATATTCCTTATACAAAAAGGGGTATATAAACCGGACGAGCAGTTACCCTCGATCAGAACACTCGCTGCTCAATTACGGCTTAATGTAAATACGGTAAAAAGAGCGTTTATGGAATTAGAGACAATAGGAATTACTTATTCCATTCCCGGAAAAGGCATTTATGTATCAAGAACCGCGCTCGGAAACGAGGAGGTGAAGAAAAAAGCTCTTGATAATGTGGAAAATGCGGTCATATCCGCAAAGAAAAAGGGAATATCGGAATCAGAGGTCGAAGAGCTTGTGAAAAGTATATATAAATAATCTATAAAAACCGAAAGAAGGGTGTAATTTTGATTGAAGCAAGGAGTATAACAAAGCGTTACGGTGATTTTACTGCGATTGAGGACATCACACTGACCGTAGGCCCCTCATCGATATACGGACTTGCCGGCTATAACGGCGCGGGAAAAACAACACTGATAAAAACGCTTGCCGGTATCTATAAACCCGAATCAGGCGGCGCATACATTGACGGGCAGAATACATTCGACAACAACACAGTCAGGGATAGGTTATTCTATGTACCCGACGAATTGTTCTTTCTGCCGTATGCGACTATGGATACAATGGCGAAGTTCTATCGTGGGTATTACCCCGATTTTTCCGCAAAGAGGTACGAAAAACTGAAAAAAGTTTTTGAGCTAAACGGCAGCAAACGATTGCGTAGTTTCTCGAAGGGGATGAAAAGACAGGCTGAAATCATTTTCGCACTTTCCGTAAAGCCGACTGTTATCCTGCTTGACGAATCCTTTGACGGGTTGGATCCTCAAAAACGCAGTATTGTAAAAGAATTGCTGCTTGAATATATTGCCGAAAGCGAAGTGTCTATACTTATTTCATCTCATAACCTTTCGGAGCTTTCCGATGTATCTGATCATATCGGGTTAATAAAAGGCAAAGCTTTGATTGTGGATTCGCCAACAGATGATATAAGCGAACGCTACAGAAGGTTTTGTGTTGTTTTCGATAAAGAGATAAATGCGGATATTTTCGAAAATATAGACCGCAAGGGGCTGAAAATCATCGGAAAGGGCGCTCAACTCATCGCATCGGAAGATCTTGAAAACATAAGAGACAGCTTAAATCAGATGAACCCCGTTTCGGTTGAGGAGAATACACTGAGCCTGGAAGAAATATTCTTGTTTGAAATGGAGGATAGTACATATGACTTCTCAGAATTCTTCAATGAGGAATAAAGCATCGATATACGATCTTCGATATAGCTTTAAAACAACCTTTGCAGTTCCGTTAGCGTTGTTGGTACTGCTAATCATTAGCCTTACTTTACCGCAGATTGAAGCACTTGATAGGCGTAGCGGTATGCTTGAAGGAGGATACTTACTCTTTGATTATCGCAATATTCGCAGCGAAATATTTTTGATTCCTGTACTGTTATACATAGGCGGAATTCTTACGGCGGTAAGTTCTTTTAATTTTATCAACAGCACTAAGGCTACAAATGTTTTTTTGTCAATGAATATCAAAAGAAAAACTCTTCTCTTAAACAGGTTCTTTTCCTCTGCTGTATATCTTTTCATTTCGGTTACCGTACCTTTTTGTATAAATCTTTTTAATACCATAAATGCTTTGGGTTATAACCCTGCGATATTGAAAGCATGGTTATATATGCTTTTCGGTATGCTTGCCTGTGTTTACACGGCTTTTTCGGTAACAATGTTCGCAACAGTTATTGCGGGAAACAAGTTTGAGAGTTGTCTGTATTCGGTTGCATTTTTATCAGCTCCATCAGTGATTACTATAGGAGTTGAGTGGGTGATGAACAAATTTCTTAACGGCTTTATCTGCACTTTTGCAAGAGCTGAAAGCTTATCATCTTTGTATCTCGATAAAGGAGGACTGTTTTTAAATACGAGAGTAATTAACCCGCTTTTTTTCTTCAGTAATCCGAATATAAACGCATATAACAACGGATTAATTAATTATTCGTCTTATGGTGAATTCAACTTAAAAACACTCAAAATCAACGCGGCAGAGTATTTACCGGTGCTGTTATGGCTTTTGATATCTGCAGGTTTTCTGTTTATTGCGGTTCGAGCATTTAACAGACGAAAAGTTGAGAATTCCGGCAGTAACGGAGCTTGCAGACCGGCAGCAGCCTTCTTATCAGCTATCGTGATGTTTGGTGCTTTCGCCGTAAGCGTTCATAATCTACCCTTAAAAAAACTGCCAACACTGATTATAAGCATTGTCATATCCGCTGTGGCTTATTTAGTTATAAATGCAGTTGTATACAGAAACAAAAAGGACATCGTTCCGGCGTTAAAAAAGCTGCCAATCGGGATTGGCGCTGTAGTTGTAATGTCATTGATTTTAATAACCGGCGGATTGGGTTACACGAATGCTGTTCCGGATATAGACGATGTTGAGGTTGCATATGTTACCTCTCCGATCAACGATAAAATGCTCTTCGGCGGTACGAGAGTATCTGGTTGGGGAAGTAACAATGATGGACTGACTCATATAACAGGCTATATGGAAATGACCGGAGGTTTTACAAGTGAAAATGACATAAGGGAAATTCTCTCGCTGCATGAAAGCATCACTGAAGCTGAGCTTACAGACCAGGAGATGGATTTTTGTATTATTTACAGACTTAAAAGCGGTAAAACCGTAAGGCGGGGATTCAGATATCTTTCTGACGAAAACATAAAGCAGGCGCTCTCGCTCGCCAACAGCGATTATTGCAGAGATGTTGTAAAAACAAAGTTTATGGCAACCGATAAAGAGCTTGATGAGCTATATGGTGTGCCGGGTGAAAAAGAAGCAGAAGAAGGCGATGTCTTTTCTGTTTATAAAAAGGATATTTGGAGTAAAAACTACTCTAAAAACAGGTGGATTTTCAAATATACTAATGCTAATACATACTATTTATACAATAAAAACGGTGAAAAATCAGAAAAACCGCTTTCGGATATGCTTACAGAGGAGGATTATACTCAGTTTGTCGGCTGTTTGTACGAGGATTTTCAGAAGTCAAATCTATCGGAGCGTTATCTGCCCTCTAAAAAGGTGATTGGCATAATTTCCTTATCATCAGAAAAAGAAATCACTCATTTTGAAGATGTCTGGTTCCAAAATAACTCTTTTAACCACTTTGCCGTAGTGATAACCGAGGATATGAAAAGTACACTGAAATATCTGAATAATAAGGATATGATTAAATACTTTGACAACACAAAAGAATTTGCCGAAGTAAAAATCATGCCGTTTTCTGATGCAAAAACAAAAGTATACAACTATACATATGAAGAGAAATTAGGTAGATTGTTTTGCATGGAGATTAACGCCGAGTCGGATACGAACATGGTCGAATCAAATTATAAGGAAGACATTTTAAAAGATTATACCCGATTTACCGATAAAGCAAAAATCAACGAGCTTTATGATGCGTCCTATCAGTTCGCATATGTTGAAGATGAGGGCTATATCGCCGAGTATGTTTTCACCGACGGCAGTACAGTAAGGTTGTATATACCGTCTTCCTATGAAAATCTGATAAAAAATTATTGATTATACTTTAAATAGTCGACGCCGCAGCTGAAATTTTCAGCTGCGGCATCGCATTATACATGAAAAAACTCGATTTTCATTAATCTATGGAAATAACCGAAACGGGACAACTGTCACGCGCTTCAGAGGCAGAGTCCTCCGCTGTTGAAGCAATATCTCCATCTGCAAGTACATCAGCAAGGCCGTCATCCGCCATAAAGAACACATCAGGACAGATTTCAGAACAGAGTCCGCATCCGATGCAACCCGAGCGATCGATTGAAGCTTTCAAAAAAAAACCTCCTCCCCGCTTTTTTATAAAATGATAAACATATTATATGCTACATTGAAAATAAAAACAACAATATTTTTTTAAAATGCAAAAAACCGAACTCAAAAGTCCGGTTTTATAGTGTTTAAACTTAAAAATTCAGAAAGTATGGGGAAGCACTAAATGTATTTTGCATTCTGTCGAGTAAATCGCTGTAAATGTTTTTGTAAAAAACTAAAATTAATATGTATGCAACAATTCCGATAATACCGCAAATAATACCAGCTATTGCCATACTGCTCTTGTTTCCCTTGCTTTTTGCAATACTGCCAAAAATTATAGCGAGAGGTCCGCATATAATGGCGCAACAAATAAGCGATACAATGCCGAGAACAAGAGAAGCAATTGCCATACCACGTGCAGGTTCCTCGACAGGTTGGGTAAACGATTGTTCAAACGACTGCTGATAAGGTTGTTGATAGGGTTGTTGGTATGACTGATTAGGTGGCTGTTGCGATTGCTGTTGAGACTGATTTGACTGATTTTGCGTCTGCTGCTGATTATCCTGCTCAGGCTGCTCCGAAGAGGAATTTTGATTATTTTGGTTCTTGTCATCCATACTGGATCCCCCTTATTAAGTGTTGAATAATTATATAATAAATATCTAATTTTGTCAAGACCTTGCAATTAATTATTAATCTAATTGTAAAAACATAAATCCGGGTATATTCCTAAGTATACTGTATATGACAAAAAATGAAACGGTTGTATAAAATAAAACATAAAAAAATTTTGTCGAACGAATAAAACCGGGCTTGTTGAAGTAATAGCAGATGGAATATATAACCCATATCGGAATAAACAGCATAGCTGCGGTATTATATGTAACCGCTTTTGCAAAATCCCCGTCCAGCAGTGCTAAAAACATACGCGTAATGCCGCAGCCCGGGCAGTAAAACCCGGTTGTGACATAAAAAATACATGAGGGGAAACGACCGATAAGACTGAAAACAATAAAGTACAGCAAACCCGAAACAAAGATCGCCGTATAAATTATCAATATTCTTCTTTTGTGTTTATCCTTAATCATTGTTGCAAACTCTTTAATCCCGTTTTATTTAAAATACCATTAAAGAGTAACATTTGTCAAGGTATTTTTGCTTTTTCATAAAAAGTTATCTACAATTTTTATAATAGGTTTTACAAAAAAAGTTGTTTAAAAACATATTTATTTGCCTTGACAATGCAGTATGGAATATATATACTTAAAAAGTATATTGTTAAATAGTTAATTAATTATAAGTAACGGAGAGAAACATGGAAAACAGAGCCGCTTTTCAAAAAGAAACAGTACATCTCTTTATTCGACTGCAAGACTGCATCACAACATGATGGAGAACCTTATCAAAAAAATGGGTTGTCATCATTCTCAGCATAGAATACTGTATTTCTTAACAAAAAGCAGTAAAACACCGTCACAACGCGATGTCGCTGTAATGCTCGGCATAAGCCCTGCCGCTGTCGCGGTTGCTCTTACTAAAATGCAGAAAAACAATCTGATAGAAAGAACCGCTGCTAAAAATGACAACAGGATAAAGGAAATCCATATAACGGAGAAGGGCAGGAATATAATCGAGTTGTCTGAAAACCTGCTTGCTTCCGCAAACGACAGTGTATTCAAGGGATTTGACGATGCTGAATTAGTCGAATTAAAAAATTATTTAGAGCATATGCGTGATAATCTTATCGCGCTTAATTCCGATAAACCCTGCTCGTCGAAAGGCTGTGATTGAATTGAAAAGATGGCTAAAGTATATAAAGCCCTATAAAAAATACTTCATACTCGGCCCGATTTGTATGATAGTGGAGGTTATCGGAGAAGTTATACTTCCAAAGCTGCTCTCAGTGATAATTAACGCTGGAAACGCAGGAACGCTTACGGTAGGTTCGAGTATGGGTACGATGTCGCTAATGATACTGACCGCAGTTATGATGATGGCGGGAGGTGTGGGCGGTTCTTATTACGGAGCAAAAGCATCGGTAAATTTTGCAGCTGATCTTCGTGAGGATGCGTTCGCAAAGGTACAGAATTACTCCTTTGCGAATATAGATAAATATTCGACCGGCTCTCTTGTCACAAGATTGACAAATGATATAACACAGCTACAAAACTTCGTTAATATGATGCTGCGTCTTGCGTTACGCGCTCCCGGTATGCTTGTTGCGGCATTGATTATGGCGATAATAATAAAGCCTACATTATCAGTTGTTTTTCTCGTAACGATACCGCTTATGCTTTTAGTGCTCACTTCATTAATAGCAACCGGTTTTATGCGTTTTAAAAATCTGCAGAAAAAGATTGACGACCTCAACAGTACTGTTCAGGAAAATGTTACCAATATCCGTGTTGTAAAATCATTTGTCCGTGAGGAGCATGAAAAAACAAAATTTGAAAAAGCGAACGTAGAGTTAAAAAACGCAAGCCTTTCCGCTATGAAGGTGATGGTTGCAATGCAGCCTATTGTAACTCTTATCATGAACCTGACAACACTCGCTGTCGTGTGGTTCGGCGGTAGAATCGTTTTAAAAGGCGGGATGGAAATAGGAGACCTTTCCGCTTTTATAACGTATGTATCGCAGGTGCTCATATCGCTGATGATGATTACGATGATGTCTATGTTCTCCTCGCGCGCTTTCGCTTCGGCACGCCGGATATGTGAGGTGCTTGACGAAAAAGTTGATTTACAAGACGACAACGCCGCTTTTCCCGAACTTGAGGTTAAAAACGGTGCGATAGAGTTCAGGAATGTATCCTTCCGTTATGATAAAAAAGCTCAGAGCAACGTTCTTGAACATATAAGTTTCAGCATCGAGCCGAGAACTACCGTGGGTATCATAGGTTCGACGGGTTGCGGCAAGTCTACGCTTGTATCACTTATCAGCCGTCTTTATGACGCGGACAAAGGAGAAGTTCTTGTCGACGGAGTGAACGTAAAGGATTACTCATTGAAAAATCTTCGTCAAGGGGTAGGCGTCGTGCTTCAGAAGAACACGCTCTTTTCCGGCACAATAGCTGAGAACCTCCGTTGGGGAGACCGTGACGCAACTGACGACGAGGTCAGAGCAGCAGCAAAAAACGCTCAGGCTGATAAGTTTATCAGCTCCTTTACGGAGGGTTATGAAACGGTACTCGACCAGGGCGGTACAAACATTTCGGGCGGACAGAAGCAGCGGCTTTGTATAGCTCGCGCACTTCTAAAAAAACCTAAGGTTATTATTCTTGACGACTCGACAAGCGCAGTGGATACCGCCACCGAGGCTCAGATCCGCCGGGCATTTAAAAATCAACTCTTTGATTCGACAAAAATAATAATTGCACAAAGGATTTCTTCCGTCATGGATGCCGATAAGATAATAGTTATGAATGAAGGCAGAATTACCGGCATCGGAACTCATGACTCTCTTTTGGCAGGTAATACGGAATATCAGGAAATTTATTATTCACAAACAGACAAAAAGGAGGCGTAAGCGGAATGGCAAGAAGTCTTGAACAGTTACAAAAAAGATATAACAGCTCCGCGACTCCTCAAAAGGGTATGATGCGCGGCGGCGGTCCGAGAGGTAAGAGAGGTGCCGGTATGGGTATGACCGGTACTCCTAAGGAAATGCGGAAAACCGTGCGTAGAATACTCGGTTATATGGGCGGATTCAAGATATATATGCTTGTGGTTTTGTTATGTATGCTCATAAGTACATTAACTTCACTGATAGGATCATATTTGCTCGCTCCCATTATAGACAAAATAATGCTTGCTGTTAAACCCGACGCCGTCATTAATATGAGCGGACCAGAAAAGATCGCGGATAGAATCATAAATAGCTTCTCCGGCACTTTTGAAGAACTGACAGGCAGCAATATTCTGGGTTATATACTTACAGCTTTGACCATTCTCGGTACTATTTACATTGTAGGAATACTTACAATGTATACCCAGAACCGTCTGATGCTCTCTGTTTCGCAAAAATCGGTCGAGCGGATACGGAACGATTTATTCGCCAAACTGCAGAATCTGCCGCTTCGGTATTTTGATTCAAAACCGACCGGTGAGATAATGTCCCGGTTTACCAACGATATCGATAATATAGATATGATGCTCAACAACTCGCTGACCGCTCTTTTATCGGGAGCGATAACGATTATAGGCACGGTCTTTTTTATGGTGTCTACTAACTGGATATTGGCTCTTGTTACGATAATATTCATGCCAATATTTATACAAGGCGGTGCTTATATAGCAAAGCGATCCTCTAAGTTTTACAGAGGTCAGCAGGCGGCTCTCGGTGCCGTGAACGGATATATAGAGGAAACAATTGCCGGGCAAAAGGTTGTAAAGGTCTTCAATCATGAAGACGAATGTAAAGAGGAATTCGGCAGACTCAACGACGATATGCGCGAAAAGCAGTTCAAAGCGCAGTTCTGGGGAGGCATAATGGGACCGATAATGGGAAACACCTCTCAGATTTCCTATGCGGTGACTGTGGGTATAGGAGGTATTCTTATGTGTACTTCCGGACTTTCTCCGGGTGCGCTGACCGTATTTGCCAATTATGCACGTCATTTTTCTATGCCGATAAGCACGGTTTCACAGCAGATGTCAACCGTGTTCGCAGCGCTTGCAGGAGCAGAACGGGTCTTTTCCGTGATGGACGAAAAGCCGGAGACAGAGATTTCGGCCAAATCAGTACAACCCACAGAAATAAAAGGTCATGTTGTTTTGGAAAATGTTACCTTCGGTTACACACCGGAAAAGACTGTGCTTAAAAATATAAGCTTATATGCAAAACCCGGGCAAAAAATCGCTTTCGTCGGTTCAACCGGTGCGGGGAAAACTACGGTAACAAATCTGTTAAATCGGTTTTATGATATAGAAACCGGCATAATTTTGATAGATGGTACCGATATTAGGGATATAAAAAGAGATACTTTACGAAAAAACATCGCCATGGTACTTCAGGACACACACCTGTTTACCGGGACAATTATGGAAAATATTCGTTACGGGCGGCTTGACGCAACAGATGAGGAAGTGATAGAGGCTGCCAGAACTGCAAACGCAGACGGTTTTATCCAAAAACTGTCCGATGGATATTATACGAAATTGGAGGGTGACGGCTCAAACCTGTCACAGGGGCAGAGACAGCTTTTGAATATAGCCCGTGCCGCTCTGAGCAGAGCGCCGATACTGGTTCTTGATGAGGCAACCTCATCTGTCGATACCCGTACGGAACTGCATATCGAACGTGGTATGGAAAGCCTGATGAAAAACCGGACAAACTTCGTTATTGCTCACCGTCTCTCGACTGTAAGGAACGCTAATGCGATAATGGTTCTTGAACAGGGCGAGATAATTGAACGGGGTACGCACGAGGAGCTTCTTGCAAATAAGGGAAGGTATTATGAGTTGCATACCGGATTAAAGGAACTGGATTAATCGTTATCATGCACCCGTGTTTTATGCGGGTGCTTTCTTGCTTTTAAAAAAATATATAATTATGCTAACATTTTACTTGACTAACACGCTAAAGTGTGATATAATATATTATATAATAAAAAAACATTGGTTTTGCAATATAAAACAGGGAAGAGGGTAATCGTATTGTTCAGTAATTTACCAGCAAAGGAACAACTACCGTTAAAATTAAGAGCTGTTTACGAGCTATATGGCTATAAAAAATACAATATGGATAAGTTTGAGCCCTACGATATGTACCTCGAAAACAAGAGCTTTTTAAAGTATGAGGGTATTATTACCTTTACAAACACAAACGGACGTCTTATGGCACTCAAGCCTGATGTAACGATGAGTATCGTAAAAAACACCTCCGATTCATCTGAGAGTAATAAATTATATTATAACGAGAATGTTTTCCGCAGACAGCAGGCGGGCGGTGAATTTTGCGAGATTAACCAGATGGGGCTTGAATTTATCGGTGGAGATGATAACTACTCCGAAGCTGAGGTAACGCTTCTTGCATTGCGTAGCCTTGAAGCTATAGATAATGAATATGTGTTGAATATAGCACATATGGGTTATATTTCATCACTTTTGGATTATTGCGGTGTTGAAAACAGGAACCGTGAGAAATGCCTTAGGCTCATCAAACAAAAAAATACACATGGAATAAACGATTTTGCCTCTGAGCTTAAGCTTGAAAACACTGCAAAAGATACACTAAAAGCAGTCATTACGATATCGGGTGGTTTATACTCCTGCATTGAAAAGTTATCAGCATTTGCGTTAAACAAAGGTATGACAGAAGCAATCGATGAAATGAAGGGGCTGTATAACGCTGTAAAAGAGGCAGGGCTGGAATCAAAACTACAGCTTGATTTTTCTGTAGTGAACGATCCCGATTATTACAACGGGATAGTTTTTCAGGGCTTTATACCGAGTACACCGAGAGCTGTTCTCAGCGGCGGAAGATATGATAATCTTATGCGCCGTTTTGGTAAAGAGCAGAATGCTATCGGTTTTGCATTGTATCTGGGTGAGCTTGACAGGGTTTTCAGAAAAACCGATGAATATGACACAGATCTACTGCTTTTGTACGGAAACGCCGGTGCGGATCGTGTAGTAAAAGAAGTCGAACGTCTTAAAAATAGCTATGAAAGTATTCGCGCTGAAAAAACCCTTCCTGTGGGTATAAGGGCGAGAAATATCATCAATATCTCAGAATCAGAGGTGAATTGAATGCTTAATATCGCACTACCCAAAGGAAGACTTGGCGACAAAATATACTCTTTGTTTTCCGATGTCGGGCTCGGATGTCCGTCAATGAACGAGGATAACAGAAAGCTGATTTTTGAATCGTCTGAAAAAGAGATAAGGTATCTTCTCGTAAAACCCTCTGATGTTGCGATTTATGTCGAGCATGGAGCTGCGGATATCGGTGTCGTAGGCAGAGATATCCTTCTGGAGACAAAACCAGACGTATATGAGCTGCTCGACCTTAAAATAGGTAAGTGTTCTCTCGCTGTCGCAGCAAAAAACGGCTGGATTGACGACGGCGGCTCTTTAAGGGTGGCTACTAAGTATCCCAATGTAGCACAGTCGTATTTTTCCTCACAAAACAGGCAAATAGAGATTATTAAGCTAAACGGTAGTATAGAGCTTGCTCCTATTTTAGGCCTTTCGGATGTGATTTTCGACATTGTCGAGACCGGAACGACATTGAGAGAGAATGATCTCTCGGTAATTACAACGGTAATTCATTCGAGCGCAAGGCTTATCGCTAATAAAAGTCGTTATCAGTTCAAATCGGCTTTTATCGACAACATATGCAGGGAGCTTGAACAGCGTATTTGATTTTTTCGTGAAAGGGGTTACTTATGATACGGATTTACAGGCAGGGAGAGTTCTCGGCAAAGGATATACAAAACAGAGCGTCTGAAAATGCGGGTTTGCTTGCGGA
This sequence comes from Eubacteriales bacterium, assembly GCA_028702135.1. Taxonomy (GTDB): domain Bacteria; phylum Bacillota; class Clostridia; order Oscillospirales; family CAG-382; genus UBA1049. The sequence continues at coordinate 22,090 of JAQVPJ010000013.1, forward strand.
AGTCGAAAAGGATGTCAGAAAAATTATCGACGAAGTCAGGGAAAATAAAGATCGTGCGCTCTATGATTATACCGAAAGGTTCGATAAAGTAAAATTAGAGAGTTTAATAGTGACCGAAACGGAAATAGAAACGGCATATCGTAATACCGATTCTGCTTTTATATCAGTTTTAGAGGAAGCTTCGCGTAATATCACAGAGTTTCACAATATGCAAAAAAGAAGCGGATTCGAGGTAAAAAAACAAAACGGAGTAGTTTTGGGACAGAAAATTACCCCTATAAAAAGAGTGGGAATATATATTCCTGGCGGTACTGCAAGCTATCCGTCAAGCGTTTTGATGAATGCAATTCCGGCAAAGGTCGCAGGAGTAGAAGAAATCGTAATGGTAACTCCTCCAAACAGCGACGGTAAAGTTCCCGATTCCATACTTGCTGCTGCGAAGGTTGCCGGAGTTACGAATGTATATAAAGTCGGCGGAGCACAGGCGATAGCTGCGCTTGCATACGGAACACAAACTATAAAAAAAGTTGATAAAATCGTGGGACCGGGCAACATTTTTGTCGCCACTGCAAAGAAAATTGTTTTCGGAGAGGTTGACATAGACATGATCGCCGGTCCGAGCGAGATTCTGATTATTACAGACTGCACCTCTGACCCGAAATGCGTAGCGGCAGATATGCTGAGTCAGGCAGAACACGATAAAAACGCCGCTGCAATATTAATCTGCACGGAAGAAGCTTATGCAAATAAAGTCGGCAAAGAGATAGAAAATCAGCTCAAGAAGCTGCCGAGGTACGATATTGCAAGAGCTTCTATCGATAATAACGGAAAAATCATCATCGTAAAAAATATCGAAGAAGCTATCGAAATATCAAACCTGATAGCTCCCGAGCATCTGGAGATATGTTTAGATAACCCCTTTGATTATTTGGAGCAAATAAAGAACGCCGGCAGCATTTTCTTAGGTAAAAACACTCCCGAAGCGCTGGGTGATTATTTTGCCGGACCTAATCATACGCTGCCTACCTCCGGAACCGCAAGGTTTTCAAGCCCGCTTTCCGTCGATGATTTTATCAAAAAAAGCAGCTATATATATTATACAAAAGAAGCACTCGGCAAGGTTGTGGATAAAGTATCTTTATTTGCAGAAAAAGAGGGTCTTGACGCTCACGCAAAAAGTGTAAAATCAAGATTTAATTGTCAGAAGGATTGATAAGAATGAGCAGGTTTCTCGACAAAAAGCTTGTTTTCCTAAAACCCTATATCCCCGGCGAACAGCCAAAGGGTATAAAGAAACTCATAAAACTCAATACGAACGAGAGTCCGTTCCCACCGTGTCCCGGTGTTAAAAAAGCAGCAGGCAGAGCTTCAAAGATGCTCAACTTGTATTCCGATCCCGCATGTACAAACGCGGTTAACGCAATAGCAGACTTTTACGGGCTAAATAGCAAAAATGTGTTCTTATCCAATGGCAGCGACGAGACTCTGGCTTTTATTTTCCACGGATTTTGTCCCAAAGGTGCAGCATTTGCCGACATTACTTACGGATTTTATAAAGTCTTTGCTGATATGTTCGGCATTAAAACAAGAATCGTACCGCTTGACAATGATTTCAACATCAAAGTCGAAGATTATAAAAATCTTGATCAGACAATATTTATCGCAAACCCAAACGCTCCGACCGGTATACTTTTGCCGGTATGTATGATAGAGGAGTTACTGCTGCAATCGCCGGACAGGCTGGTTGTTGTTGACGAGGCATATATAGATTTCGGTGGGGAAAGCGCAGTAAGACTGATTGAGAAATATGATAATATTATAGTGGTGCAGACTTTTTCGAAATCACGTTCACTGGCGGGTGCAAGATTAGGTTTTGCGATTGCCAATGATGATCTTATTAGCGATTTAAACAGAATGAAGTTTTCGTTCAATCCCTATAATGTAAACACAATTTCCTTGCTCGCAGCCGAGGAAGCTATGAAAGACAGGCAATACTTTGAAAAATACAGAAAAGAAATAATCGATAACAGGGAATACCTGAGTAGCGAACTGCGACGAATCGGTTTTAAAGTGCTTGATAGTAAAGCGAATTTTGTTTTTGCAGGCAGGCATGGAAGTATATCCGCAAAAGATTATTATGACGCTCTGCGCCAAAATAATATCTTAGTAAGATATTTTGATAGCGAAAGGATTAAGGATTTTGTCAGGATCACGATCGGAACTTCAGAGCAGATGCGACTGTTTGTTGAAACAACCGAAATAATTCTGAAAGGTAGATGAAGAATGAGAGAAGCACATGTAACTCGCAATACAACAGAAACTCAGATCGATCTGATTTTAGTGCTTGACGGCAGCGGGAGCGCAAAAATAAGCACGGGCTGCGGTTTTCTCGACCACATGCTTGAGCTGTTTACAGCACACGGAGGTTTTGATGTAAAGCTTGTCTGTACTGGAGATATAAAGGTGGATTATCATCACACTGTCGAGGATGTAGCGATAGTTCTCGGAAAAGCGTTTGACAAGGCTCTTGGTGACAGAGCCGGAATCAAGCGTTACGGTAGTATGCTCATACCGATGGATGAATCTCTTATACTTGCCGCTGTTGATATTAGCGGCAGACCTTCACTCGGCTATGCTCTTGATATACCGTCGCAGAAGGTCGGTGATTTCGATACGGAGCTCGTAAAGGAGTTTATGGCGGCGTTCGCTCGCTCGCTCGGCGCTTCTGTTCACATAAGGCAGTTTGCGGGAGATAATAGCCATCACATTATCGAGGGTGCTTTCAAAGCGCTGGCACGTGCATTATCAGCGGCTGTGTCAATCGATGAGGGAGCGAAAAACAGAATCCCGTCGACAAAGGGTGTGATTTAGTGGTTGCAATTATTGATTACGGTGTGGGGAACCTGTTTTCAATATCACGCTCTTTTGAATTCATCGGCGAAAAGTGCGTTGTGACAAACGACTGCAAAGTTATATCGTCAGCATCGCACATCGTACTCCCCGGTGTCGGCGCGTTCGGAGACGCAATGAAAAAACTAACAGCGGCGGGACTTATCCCCACGCTTGACGAATGCGTCAGTAATGGTATTCCTTTTTTAGGAGTCTGTTTAGGTATGCAGTTGTTGTATGAAAAAAGCTATGAGTACGGAACGCACGACGGCTTGGGATATCTTAAAGGCGAGATATACCCTATTCAACCCGACCTTGTAGATATGAATATCAGTCTCAAGATTCCGCATATGGGATGGAACTCTTTGAAAATACTTGATAAAAACAACTGTCTTATGAGGAACACCAAAGAGGGAGAGTATGTGTATTTCGTCCATTCGTTTTATGCGAAAAACTGTTCGGAATCCATTGTTGCTACTACCGAATACGGTGTCGAGGTTCCCGCAGTCACAGCATGCGGAAATGTTTTCGGGTGTCAGTTCCATCCCGAAAAAAGCGGTAAATGCGGTCTTGGGATTCTGAGTGCGTTTGCAGAATTGAGTTGAGGAATAAGAAATGAAGATTTTCCCGGCAATAGATATTTTCAGCGGCTCTGTCGTCAGGCTTACTCAAGGGGATTATAACAAAGTCGATAAATATGCGATAACTCCTGTTGAAGCAGCAACCATATTCCGTGAAAAAGGTGCGATGAATCTGCATATCGTCGATCTCGACGGAGCAAAGGACGGCAATTTGTCAAACTTTGAAAGTATACGGGAGGTTGTCTGCTCAACAAAAATGTTTGTTGAAGTGGGTGGCGGAATCCGCGACCAAAAAAGGATCGAAAACTATCTTTCCATAGGTGTCAGCAGAGTCATCCTGGGAACTGCTGCTATAAAGAATTTTGCTTTTTTAACAGAAATGGTTAAGGAATACGGAGAGAAAATCGCAGTCGGTGTTGATGCAAAAAATGGTTTAGCCGCAGTTGACGGTTGGGTTAATTTAACGGATACCGATAGTGTGTCGTTTTGCGAGAGAGTTCTTGGCATCGGGTGTAAATCGGTGATTTATACTGATATAGAAAGAGATGGGAAAATGCTCGGAACAAATCTCGACATATATAAAAGGCTTTCACAAATAAAAGGGCTTGAGATAACAGCGTCGGGCGGAATCAGCTCATTAGATGAGATAAAGGCTCTTTCTCGAATGGGGATTCATTCCGCTATAATCGGTAAGGCTATTTATGAGGGCAAGCTGAATCTTGAAGATGTGCTTAAAGCAGCAATTTAAAGGAAGTGATATTTTGATTACGAAAAGAATAATCCCATGTCTTGATATCCGGGACGGCAGAGTTGTAAAAGGCGTAAATTTTAAAAATATTAAAGATATCGATGATCCGATAGAGCTTGCAGCTTTCTATAATAACAGTGGTGCGGATGAACTTGTTTTTTATGATATTACCGCTTCTTTTGAGGGTAGGAAGCTGTTTACAGGCATATTAAGCGAAGTAGCAAGCCGTGTTTTTATTCCTCTCACTGTCGGAGGTAACATAAAATCCGTCGAGGACTTTGACCATGTTTTAAAAGCTGGTGCGGATAAAGTCAGCGTAAATTCAGGTGCTATTAAAAACCCAACGCTTATTGCGGAAGCGGCAAAAAAATACGGAAATCAGTGTGTTGTACTGTCTATGGATGTAGCGAGGGTTGACGGTAAATACAGGATTTTCGCAAAGGGAGGCAGGGAGGATACCGGTATTGACGCATTAGACTGGGCTATGCGAGGAGAGCAGAACGGAGCGGGCGAGCTGGTTCTAAACAGTATAGATACTGACGGCGTTAGAAAAGGCTTCGATTTGGAGATGCTTGAGGAAATTGGAAGGCGTGTTTCCATACCTTTGATAGCTTCCGGCGGTGCCGGCAAAAAGGAGGATTTCAAGACTCTGTTCGAGCTTGATTGCGTTGATGCGGGATTGGCAGCCGGAATATTTCATTCGAAAGAGCTTATAATATCGGACTTAAAAAAGTATCTTAAAGAAAACGGCGTTCCGGTAAGGATTTAACAGAAGGAATTGATTATATGGATATAAACGAATTGAAATTTGACGATAACGGATTAATACCTGCGGTGGTTCAGGATTTTTATACAAACGAAGTACTAACCGTCGCTTATATGAACAAAGAGAGCCTCGAGATTTCTCTTTGTGAAAAAAAGACCTGCTTTTTTTCAAGGAGCAGGAAGACTCTCTGGCGCAAAGGAGAGACAAGCGGCGGTATCCAGCATATCGTATCCATAAAGACTGACTGCGACAGGGATTCACTGGTTATCAAGGTGATAAAGGAGGGACCTGCCTGCCACCTTGGAACCGAGAGCTGTTTTAGCGATTTTCTATTCAATAGTGGCGACGAGAAAAAAGAGTTTTCGTTGAAAGAACTATATAATCTTCTCTCTGAGAGAAAACGGATTCGTCCCGAGGGCAGCTATACGACTTATCTGTTCGATAAGGGCAGGGAAAAAATTTTAAAAAAAGTGGGTGAGGAGTGCTCAGAGGTTATTATAGGCGCAATGAAGGACAGCAGGGAAGAGACGATATATGAAATATCGGACTTATGCTACCATGTGCTTGTTCTTATGAATGAGATGAATATAAGCGTAGATGAAGTAAAAAATGAGCTTTCCTCCCGCCATATAATAGATAAAAAATCGAAACAGGAAACAATGAAATAATTATAATAACAGCCTTGTTTTCCTTGACTTTGAGATTTTAATATTATATACTTGATACTATGAAAATTACGGAAGGTAATACTTATTATGTTACAGAAGTTCTTGCCTGTAATAGATTTCGAATCCTATGAAGACATGAAGGCAAATTATAAAGTCAACGTACCTGAAGGCTTTAATTTTGCATATGACATTGTTGACGCCTGGGCGGATGAGGATGAGAGCAAGAATGCTCTGTTATGGTGCAACGATAAGAAAGACAGCGCCGGTAACAGGGGTAAAAAGATGTATACCTTCAAGGATATGAAGCTGTTATCAAATAAAGCGGCAAATCTGTTTTTATCGCTCGGAATAAAAAAGGGCGATACGGTAATGTTCATGCTCAAACAGCGTCCTGAGGTTTGGATAGCATTCCTTGCGTTGCATAAAATAGGTGCTATATGCATCCCTGCTACATATCAGCTGACATCTAAGGATATTGTTTACAGATGCAATGTAGCACAGGTAAAAATGGTCATCTGCGTCGATGACGATTACCTTGTCAACGAAGTTATAAATGCAAAAGAAAAATGTAATACTCTTGAACTGCTCGCTACAGTCGGTGAGAGAAATTATGATGGCTTTTTGGATTTCAGAAAAGAGCTTGATAAACAGCCCGAATTTTTGGACAGGATTAAAAACAATACATCCGATCCCATGCTGATTTATTTTTCTTCAGGTACAACCGGTATGCCCAAGATGATTCTACATGATTACAGTTACCCGCTCGGACATATTTCGACCGCTAAATACTGGCAGCAGGTAGGGGAGAATAAACTCCACCTTACAATGTCCGATTCAGGTTGGGCAAAGTTTGCATGGGGTAAGATATACGGGCAATGGATTTGCGGGGCCGTAATTGTCGCATATGATAACGAAAAATTTGATCCAAAGGACACACTTCAGTTAATACAGGAGATAAAGCTGCACAGCTTCTGTGCGCCGCCCACAATTTTCAGGTTTTTTATAAAAGAGGATATAGCTCATTACGATTTCTCTTCAATAAAGCACTGCTCAATGGCAGGAGAACCGCTTAATCCTGAGGTTTTTTATAAGTTTAAAGAACTCACCGGACTTACGCTTACTGAAGGTTTCGGACAAACAGAGACGCCTGTTCTGCTTGCAAATTTTGAAGGGATTGAGATAAAGCCCGGCTCGACAGGAAAACCTTCACCGGATTATGATATAGATATAGTCGATGAAAACGGAAAGTCTTGTGAGGACGGTATTGTAGGCTCTATTGTCATTAGAAACCTTTCGAAGCACTATCCCTGCGGCTTGATAAAGGAATATAAAAATGACGAAGAAGCGAACAAAAAAGCATTTGTCAACGACTGTTATTACACTGGTGACACCGCCTGGAGAGACGCCGATGGTTATTACTGGTTTGAGGGAAGAAGCGATGATGTTATAAAGTGTTCCGGCTACAGAATCGGTCCTTTTGAGGTTGAGAGTGCGATTATGACACATCCGAGTGTACTTGAATGTGCAGTTACAGCAGCACCCGACGCAATAAGAGGGCAGGTTGTTAAGGCGACTATTGTGCTTACAAAGGGACATTCCCCAAGCGAAGAGCTGAAAAAGGAGATACAAAACCATGTTAAAAAAGTGACCGCACCGTATAAATATCCACGTATCGTCGAGTTCGTTTCCGAGCTTCCAAAGACGACAAGCGGAAAAATAAAACGTGCGAGTATCAGAGAAAATGACAATAAATAAGCTGTATTCCAAAAAGATTTTGTTGTATAAACTTGTTTATGCGGTATGTCTGCCATTTCTGACAGAATTAATTGCAATGCTTTTTGATTATGAAAACCCTGTGATTTATCTTTTTTCGGCAATGTTTATGCTGGGATTACTCTATACCGCACCCTTTGCCCTGACGCTAAGAGCTCTGCGCCGAGCGCCTATTAATAAAAAAGCAGGCGAATCTCTTCGCAAGATTATTTTTAATGATTTAGTTTATGTATTGATACCGATAATATTGTCTACCATCCTCTGCGATGTTGTTTTTCTAATAATATATCCGGAAACAAAATATCAGGGTGTTTTCAGCGCACTTGTGATTTCTATAGTTGTTTTAATTACCCTCTCTTTTTGGCTTTTATACCGCCTGTTTATGAAAAAAACTAAAACCTTATAGCCGCCCTTAGCTCAGCGGATCAGAGTAACGGATTCCGATTCCGTCGGTCGGGAGTTCGAATCTCCCAGGGCGGGCCAGCAGCGTAGAGCTGCATACAGTAATGCGCACTTTGTTATTAACAAGGTGCGTTTTCACATATGATTATTTCGCAGGTAACATTTATTTTTGGATAGGGTGTCAGATATAGTAAAAAAACAACGTCCGCAGTTATTGCGGACGTTGTTGTAATATTGTCTGATTATTTCTTCTTTTTAGTTGCTACGAAAACCACACCAATAACAACTACCAACGCAACAGGAATCAATATATAAAGTAGTTTATTGTCTTTTTCTTCATCCTCGCTTTGCGTACTTTCGGAAACAGTACTTGGAGTCTCTGAGGTTTTGGATTCATCGGATTCGTTGGATTCGTCGGGTTCAGTTGATTTATCATCTGTTTTTGATGAAACATCGCTGTCATCAGTGGACACGGCTTTGCTTTCATCGGAGCTTGTTGCGGAAATCTCTTCGGTCGTAATAAACTGGAACTTGTTTACAGTAACAACCGATCCTCCAACAGAATAGATTTTAAGCCCAGAGAATGTTAAGGTGTTGTCGTCATTTTTGGCGAGTTTAAGAGCTTCTTGATAAGTAGACATATTTTTGAACATCTCTTCAAGAGTGATTGTACCACTATAAGTTCCGGGAGCTATATCCGCTTCTAACGCCATTCCGAGTTCCGGAACGCAGTTCACCATTCTTATATACATATTTTGTGTATAGCTATCGGGTGAATCGCCCTTCATAAAGAATAATATGCTTGATTTGCCACCATCAACCGTGAAGTCGTATTCGAGACTTGTCCCCTCTATCGGAACCGTGATCTGATCCTCTTCTGAAAGATTTAATGCAGCGCAGGGCCAATGAGCAGTGCCGTCTGATCTTACTACGGTTGCGCCATCCTCAATCGTTACCGTTACATTCTCAGGTCCGTCCTCGGCAAAAGATTTCCAAACCGACGGATCTTCAGGCAAATAAGAGGTGGTTACAGCAGAGGCGGAAATAAGGCATACGCTAAAAATAATAGCAAAAACCGCTGATGTTATAAATAGCTTTTTCATAATATTACCTCCTAGAAAACTTTTTTTATGTAAATTTTACTTATTTTCAGTAAGGTGAATCGCAAATCCGAGTAATTCATCTTTTAAATAAATAAACTTTATTCTTCCGTTATTGTCGAGCTTTATAGTTGACTCATCGAACTCAAATCCTTTATTTTTAAGATAATAATATGCTCTGTCTACCGAATTTGTTCCGATAGCAATATGACCGTTGCTGCCATCTCCCTTTGATTTCATAACCTCAATAGGTCCGGCGAAGTAAGATACAGGGAGTTCGTTTATAGAAAAATCGAACAAAGCGGAAAATAATCCTGCTGCTTTCTGCGCCTGATTTTCGTTTTCGGAATTGATCCCGATATGAGCAAGCTTAAATCCGAGCATAATATTTACAGCTTTTTTTGTCAGCTCGGTTATACCTGCGAAATCCTTTTTCTTTATAAGTTCGTCTGCGACCATAAAGCTCCCTCCGCAGGCGAGAACGCGTTCATTTTTTAAATAAGACAGAATATTACTCTCGTTAATTCCGCCCGTTGGCAAAAACTTAACCTTGTAGGGTGCGGAGATAGCTTTTATCATTGGCAACCCGCCCGCCGCTTCGGCGGGGAAGAACTTTACCGTGTCTAAACCAAGCGAGAGAGCCGCCTCAATATCAGAGGGTGTTGAACAACCGGGAATAACAGGAATACCTTTTCCGGTGCAATAACTAACAACCTTAGGATTAAGACCGGGGCTTACAATAAAGCTTGCGCCAGCTCCGATGGCTTCTTCCGCCTGTTCTGTCGACAGCACAGTACCGGCACCTAAAAGCATTTTAGGGAACTCGGAGGAAATAAGCGATATCGCTTCTTTTGCGCAGTCTGTGCGAAATGTAATCTCGGCGGCAGGCAACCCTCCGTCACAGAGTGCTTTTGCAATCGGCAACGCATCTTGTATATCATTTATTTTTATCACCGGTATTATGCCGATGTTACCGATTTTCTTAAGTATATCCATAAAATCACATCCCGCAAATCATTATCAACATATTACCACCTGTTAATAATAAAGTCAACAATAAAAAGAAAAGAACCGTAGGATACTCCAACGGTCTTTTCGGATTTAAATATTGCAATGATCTTTTTTTCTCGGATGAATATCGCAGTCCTTTACAAGAATGATATCGTCACCTATTCGTTCTATGCTCTCCCATGGAATACAGATATTGTTCTTATTTGAAAAATAACTGAAAAATCCATCGCAGGAGGGTAATATGATTTTAATTATTTTACCGCAGAGCGGATCGACATCCAGATCTACTATACAACCAAGACGTCTACCGTCAACTATGTTTATCACCTCCTTGTTTTTCAGAGAGGAGTAAAGACAAAACATTGTTTTCAACCATCCTTTCGCAAAAAGTATTGTCTTTACAGCAGAATACAGATAAGCCCTCCGCTGCCCTCGTTGATTATTTTTTGCAGCGTTTCGGAAAACTTCACTCGCGCGTCATTAGGCATATGTGCGAGCTTATTGTTGAGTCCCTCGCCGACAAGCTCATGCAGCGTCTTTCCGAACATATTCGACTCCCAGATTTTTTTGGGATCTTCCTCAAACTCTTTTAATAAAAACCTGACAAGCTCCTCGCTCTGACGCTCTGTTCCGACCATCGGACTGACCTCGGTTTCAATGTTTGCTTTTATCATATGTATCGATGGAGCAGATGCTTTTAGCTTTACTCCATAACCGCCGGGCTGCTTTACGATTTCAGGCTCCTCAAGGGTCAGATCCTCAATCGTCGGCGAAACGATACCGTAACCGACTTCGTTCACCTGCTCAATCGCAGCGGATACCTTGTCATAACTCTTTTTTACTTTCGATAGGTCATTCATAATTCTGAACAGACTTTGCTCATCCGAAATATCAAAGCCGCTTTTTTCACCGAGAACAGCGTAGAAAATTTTATCGGGTATTTTTATTTCCACTTTTGCGCTGCCATCGCCGAGATTAAGACTGTCGAGTCTTGCTTTAATGCCGTTCTCCTCAAGCGAGAAGGAATCAAATGCATCCTTTACTTCACCGACACGGCTTAACTTTCCGGCGCATCTCGAAATCTCGTTGTAAAGGTCCTGCTTTAACTGATTTTCATCCTCAAGAACCTCAACCCAAGAGGGCATGGCGACCTTTATTTCCGCAATAGGAAATTCATAAAGAACATTCTTTAAAATCTCCTTTATATCCGTATCAGACATTTCGAGACAGTTAAGCGGTATAACCGGGACGTCGTATTGCTGTTCAAGCTCGTTAGCAAGGGCTTGTGATTGAACGCTCTGTGGGTGCAAGCAGTTCAATACTACGATAAATGGCTTGTTTATAGCTTTTAGCTCCTCGACAACCCGCCTTTCCGCTGAAATATAGCTCTCACGAGGTATATCGCCGATAGTACCGTCTGTGGTGACGAGTAGCCCTATCGTCGAGTGATCATTAATAACTTTTTTCGTGCCAAGCTCAGCAGCTTCTTCAAAAGGAAGAGAGTTTTCTGACCATGGAGTCATAACCATCCGTGGCGCATTGTTTTCAATATGACCTATTGCTCCGGGTACGATATATCCTACGCAGTCTATTAGCTTAACCCGAAAGGACGCATTCTCGTCCAGCTCTATACATACCGCCTCTTCGGGTATGAACTTAGGCTCAGTAGTCATAACAGTACGACCCGATGCCGATTGGGGCATCTCATCTTTTGCTCTCTCGCGTACGAATTCACCATCGATATTGGGCAGGACTAAATATTCAATAAATCTCTTGATTAAAGTGGATTTTCCGGTTCTGACAGGACCGACCACTCCAATATATATATCGCCGCCGGTCCTGTTGGCGATATCGGCGTATATTCCCAAATCCGTCATTGCAATTTACCTCCTATAATGTTTGTTACAACTTATTCTTTTGCGTATGTAAATAGAACAAACATATAAAAAATAATTGACTTTTATGTCTTATGATGGTAGTATAAATTTGATAGTAAGACATAAAAACGAGCATTCGGAGGATTTATTTTGAGTAATTTTAAAAGGATAGGTGTACTTACATCAGGCGGAGACGCTCCCGGCATGAACGCAGCGATCAGAGCAGTCACCCGTCTTGCTCTATATAAAGGCTTTGAGGTCATGGGTATATACAACGGATATCAGGGGCTTATAGAGGGTGATATTAAAAAGCTCGGCGCAAGGGATGTCGCATATATAATCAACAGAGGCGGAACGATGCTTTATACCGCAAGGAGCAACGAGTTCTGCAAAAAAGAAGGTGTCGAAAAAGCTGCCGAAATGTGCAGAAAGTTCGGAATAGACGGTGTTGTCACAATCGGCGGAGACGGTACATTCAGAGGAGCGGTTGACCTTACGGATGCGGGGATACCCTGTATAGGAATTCCCGGCACTATTGATAACGATATCGGTTCAACCGATATGACGATAGGTTTTGATACTGCTATGAATACAGTCGTTCAGCTCGTAGATAGGCTGCGCGACACCGGTGAGAGCCACGCAAGATGCAATATCGTCGAAGTGATGGGCAGGGAGGCGGGGGATATAGCGCTTCAGACTTCCATTGCTGTAGGTGCGGTAACAGCGGTAATAAAGGAGATCCCAACCGATATAGATCATGTCGTCGATAAGATGATTGATGCAAGAAAAGACGGCAAGCGGAATTTTATAATAATCATTTCAGAGGGTATGGGACCGGATTACGGCGAGGAGCTATCCAATATAATCGAGAGCAGAACAAAAATAGAGACCCGTTTCGCACGGCTCGCACATATACAAAGAGGGGGATCTCCGTCCTTACGCGATAGGGTTTTGGCGACGCAGATGGGCTGCGCTGCGGTTGAAAACCTTGTTAACGGTCAGATGAAGCAGGTAATGTGCCTCAGGGGAAACAGCATTATTTCCATGGATATTTATGACGCGCTGATGGTTGATAAGCTGATGAAAAATATTCTGACGAACGAGGAGGAGGACACAATCCCGCCGAACAAGTTCTATGAGATGAAGAAAATCGTCGCGGACAAGCAGGCATATAAACAGTATCTGGACTATATAATCGATCATATCACGTTATAGTTCCGTTTATTCATATACTAAAATAACATTCATAAAAAAGATAGTTGCCGTATGCAGCTATTTTTTTATGTGAACGACGAAAGTTTAATTTCAAATTTCTTAAATTACAAATAAAAGTATCATCTTTGTGTACAATGCCAATGAAATTATTGATGTTTTTTGTAAATTTAAAAAAGTGAATGATAAAAAAACAAAAAGTTCAAAGTTCTTTCTACATATAGGCACTTCGACAAGACGAAGGCACAATATAACAGGGTAGTTTTGTCAGACGACATAACGCTGTTTACATAATACATTATCATAATGCACAATTTTTCAAAAACTCAAAATAACTCTTGAAAAATCGGAATAATTGTATTATTATATATTTACTGCAAATTTTTTAGCTTGTCATACAAGGAAATAAAAAATGAATAAAAACACAGATTTCAAAAATAATGTCAATAAAAAAAGTGAATTTACTCATCGTTTTGCTTTTCTTGGCTGCGGAAACATGGGTATGGCGTTAATTAACGGTTTTTTATCCACCGGTGTTGTCAAACCCGAAGATATAGTTATTTTTGATATAGACAGTTCAAAATATGACAGCTACATAATGTCAGGACTTCATATCGCTCATTCGTCAAAAGAAGCTGTTGCCGCTGCCGAATATACGGTCATAGCCTCAAAACCGCAGAATGTTGCTTTCTCAATGTCAGAGCTTTCAGAATATGAAGACGCTTTTGAAAACACTACCTTTATTTCAATAGCAGCTGCTGTGCCTATGGAATTCATTTGCTTTAAATTGGGTACTGATGTTCCCGTTATCAGAGCAATGCCGAGCACGCCTATGCTTATCGGTATGGGAGCAGTCGCGATATGTAAAAACATTCTCGTAATAGAGGATAAGTTCGATTTCATATGCAGTTTATTTTCCCAAATAGCAGAGCTTACAGTTGTTGATGAAAAGAGCATGAACCCAATCATCAGCGTAAACGGTTCTTCTCCCGCATATGTTTACCTGTTTATAAAATCTATGCTCGAAGGTGCTTTGGAGCTTGGTATTCCCTCCGAGAGCGCTCTACCTTTAATCTTAAAAACAATTGAGGGCGCTGTCGGTATGGTACGTCATTCGGATACCGATTTAGATGAGCTGATACGCAGAGTCGCCTCTCCGAACGGTACGACACTTGCTGCTCTTAACTCATTGTATAAAGATGATTTTTCCGGTTCGGTTAAGCGTGCTATGAGAGCTTGTACTGAACGTGCCGATGAAATTACGCGCGAACTGAACGAATAATATCCTGCTTGTCCGCATACTGTGTAGTAAAAAATATAAAGGGTGATAAGTAATGATAAAGCCCAACTACACGGTAAAGTCTCTTGTACCTTATCCGTCTGCGCCAAAGGATTTTTATGCGGACGATGGTCTGTTAAAAAAAGCCGACAGCATAATTTTTGAGTTTTACAAATCAAGACGAAGAACCTACAGATTTTTGTTTTTTTCTTTTTGTGTGTTTTCTGTACTTGGTATCTATTTTTATTCGTACACATCTGAGGGCAGAATTCCCGTTTCTCTGTATACACCTGGTGCGGAGATAAGCGATATCAGCTTTTACTCGATATTATCATTTCGAGAAATTCATATAATTGCTTCTGTTTTTTTATTTTTGAGCGGCTTTTCTGTATTCGGGCCGCCTGTTTCTCTCTTATTCATTGCCTGCGATGCGTTTGTGATAGGTTTTACAATACGTTATTCTCTTTCTTTTTTACAATCGGGCTACCATTTTATTTTTATATTATTGTACTTTTTCTGTATCGCTTTGTATGCTGTTATGGATATTTTAATCTGCTGCGAGGTGATAAGATACTCGCGCTACGCAAGGGGCGGTACGAGAGAGATGCTGAGAAAAAAGCGATTTACGGGATATTTGGTATGGTTTCTGCTGATATCAATCCTTGATCTTCTTGTGTCCTATATGTTTATTATCACTTAATACAAAGGTTATTATAAATTGAACGGAGTCTAAAAATGACAGGTCAGATAATCGAAAAGAATATTTACCTACAGTTTAATGACTACATGAGTTATCTTAAGGATGTAAAAAAATCGTCAGATAACACATTGCAGGCATACGAGCGGGATTTAACCAAATTTATGGATTACGCCCGTATCGAATCAATATATTCTTTTTGCGATGTTGATGTCGATAAAGTTACAGCATATAAGAAGTACCTGTCTGATTCCGGGCTTTCACCGTCTTCGGTAAGCCGTTCACTTTCCGCACTCAGGAGCATGTTTCAGTACCTTATAATTTCAGGTGAATGCGACCATAATCCCGCAAGGGAAGTTCCAAACGATAAATATGAAAAAAAGGGACCTCAGGTACTTAATTCCAAGGAGATAGAGCTGTTGCTCTCACAGCCGTCGACAGATGATATCAAAGGTATTCGTGATAAAGCTATGCTCGAATTGCTATATGCGACCGGAATAAAGGTAACCGAGCTCATAAATCTCAACATAGTTGACGTTAACCTGCAGCTTTCGTTTATACGCTGCGGTACTGATAGCAAAGAGCGTTTTATTCCTCTTTATCCGATTGCGGTTAAATCGATTCAGAACTATCTTGAAAACTCGAGAAAATTGCTTATACTGCATAAGGACGAACCCGCACTGTTTGTTAATATTGCGGGAGAGCGTATGACAAGGCAGGGCTTTTGGAAGATATTGAAGAACTACGCACATTCGGCAAAGATACATAAAGAAATCACACCCCATACATTAAGACATTCCTTTGCTGCTCATCTGCTTGAGAACGGAGCGGATATTCATGATATTCAGGAAATTCTGGGTCACAGCGATATTTCTTCAACACAGCGTTACGCACAATTTTTGAAAAACAAGATGAAAAACAGCTATATGAAATATCATCCGAGGGCGTAATGTGTATAAAAACCCGATTTTTCAGAAAATTAATAATAAAACAATGATTACGGGATAATCATTGTCGCATAATATATAGCATCGATTATTTTAGAGGTTTACGCTTTGGGAAAAATATACGAATTTTTTTCTGGTACAAATAAACAAAACAATACAGGTGTAAGTAAAGAGGAGATTGAGCTCAGCAAAAAAATGGGCTTCGGTTACTTTTTTAAGCTGTTAAAACGCTCAATGGGTAAGCTTACTACTCTGAACCTTGTTTTTTCCCTATGTAATTTCCCGATCGTCTTTTTTTTAATCGGACGGTTGGGAGGTCTGAACGAAACGGTAAATACACCTACAAATCCGTTGTTCGCTCAGCTTTATGGGATTATGCAGTATAAACAAAGTCCTTCAACCTCTGCACTTTACGGGATATTAGGCAATTCCACTGATCTTCAAATCGTTTCCGACGCTTCGAGAGTTTTTATGTGCTTGGGACTTCTTCTGGTTATTACTGTCGGACTTTCAAGCATTGGATTTTTTTATGTTCTTCGTGGCCTTGCGAGAAGCGAATATGTATCGGTCTGGCGCGATTTTTTTGACGCAATAAAGAAGAATTTCAAACAGGGTATCATTATCGGAGTCATCGATTCGCTCATAATATATGTACTTTTATATGATTTTGCATCCTATTATATGAACTCCGGAGATTTTTTAATCAATGTTTTCTATTTTGCGATAATACTTTTCATACTCATATACTTTGTTATGCGTTTTTATATCTATACGATACTGGTCACCTTCGATCTCCCCATAAAGAAGATTTTTAAAAACGCCCTTATTCTCTCCATTTTGGGTTTTAAGCGGAATGCTGTCGCTCTTATCGGAAGTGCTGCGTTGATATTAATCAGCATTTATTTGTCTATTTTGCTACCTCATCTCGGTATCGTGCTTCCGTTTGTAATAACTATATCTGTTATCGGTTTTTTAGGCGCATACTGTATTTATCCTACGATAAAAAAATATATGATAGACCCCTATTATAAGGAACATCCGGAAGAGCTTCCGGAGGAATCAGATGAAGAACCCATTTTTAAGGATAGGGGATAAATTAAAATAATTTTATATGGTATGATATTGCATAGGTTTATATTATCTTCGCTACCAGCTCACATGCGACCATTTCTGTAAAAATATATTGTTGGATTAAGTCGGGTGCAGGTGACCATGCCGGTTCTCTCACATTACTTTTTTACAAAAGCAACTTGTGGTTGACAAAAAGAAAATGTGGGTTGGTAGTACACAACTACACTTCGCATTAGAATGATGATATAATATTGAAAAGGTGATGGTTTATATGGAATTTCATGAAAAGCTACAGAATTTACGAAAAGAAAAAATAATGACTCAAGAAGAATTGGCTGAAAAATTAAATGTTTCAAGGCAGGCTGTTTCCAAGTGGGAATCTAATCAGACAATGCCCGAAACGGATAAAATCATACAAATTGCAAACTTGTTTGATGTCTCACTTGATTATCTTTTAAAGGGTGAAAAAGAAACGCAAAATAAAAAGCGCCTTATTTACAACACAACACAATTGAAAAAGCCTAACAGAAGTTTCGTTACAGGAATAGTTGTTTTATCGTTGGGGTTCGTTGGAATTCTAACTTTTTGTATTCTGTATATATTGCATCCGATAAATTTGATTAATGAAAAAGGAATTTATTCAGGATTTAACATTTTTTTGAGAGCGAACGATATGTGGATTATGTTCTTAATTTGTTGTGTATTTAGTTTTTTAGGCTTACTGTTGATTTCTAAAAATATCATTGCCAATATTTTCACTAAAATATGTAGAGCGTACATTCGACAAAACCGATTCGTCAAATATGGTATTATTATATCATTTTTAGGAGCAGTGATGATTTTCGCTTCATTAATAATAAACCTTAGTCAGGTAGGTGTTGTTTCACATACATTTGAAACAGTTGATTCTATATCAGGTAAAACAGTTGATATTATATCGGATACTGTTCAACAACGGTCATTCAATCCAATGATTTTACTGATATCTTCATTGATGGTTATGGTATCAGGTCTTGTTATGCTAGCCATAGGTATTATAAAAAAGCTAAAAATAAATGATTAATTTCCCTTGCATCTTTTTTGTTACCTCTTTACATCAAAATTTGACAAAAAAATTATAAGGGCAGGAGAGCATATGTTTTCCTGCCCTTTTTTAATGCATCTTTCTTTACATATTTTATCTTGAAACAAGGTTAACAGTGTGTTATTATAAATTGATTAATTATATATGGTATGTGAGATATGAGCGAAAGCAACGATAAAAATTACAATCCATATAAAATTCCCAAAAGAGGTTTATCCGACGAAAACAACCTCTTGTTCTCTGTGCCTCCGAATAAAAATAACCAGGGCAATTATTTTGAAAAACAAAAATTTGCTGAAATAGATATAGAGAACGATATACCGGTTTCACATAAAGCCATTCCAATAACAAAGCCAGACGGGTATGTTCTTGATGAAAAACGAGGAATATTTGAGTCCATGAGGGAAATTTTAAGAAAAAATCATTCCTCTTATTTTATAAATTCGCGGTTTTACGACAAACAAGTTCAATACGAAAAATCGAAGGTTTTTTATTTTCAAGCGGTTTTTATGAAAGATTTTGAGGATGATTATGATAAAATCGTTCCTTTTTCAGCTTATTTTCCGTATTATCAGATGATGAGCTACGAGCAGCTAAGAACCTACTTTACTTGGCGGACGGGCGTCAGAAAGGGAGAGGTCAGAAGCACTTCTCTGTCCTATGCTTTTATTTACATCTATGAGCTTTTGAACAACATAGGAGTGGAGAACGCAGAGGACGGTCTTGACAAGCTTATGTTTTTTCGAAACTTCTATAAAATGCACGATAACAAGATAGAGAAGTATTTAAAAAGGTGGGTTAGGGATTACTACGTATATTATCAGTTTTCAAAGCCCTTTACAGAATTTGTAAGCGAGCATAATTTATCCGATGATTACCCTGATGTTACGAGAACCGAAACAATTGATATCGACAGATTTGAAACATATAGCGCAGTATCAAAATACAATATATGCCAATCGGTTTTTTATGTAAAAGAAACCGAGAAACTCATCCGAAACTGTTTTGAATATGTTATTACAAGGTTAGACAAAACGTTTGAAAAATCGGGGATAAATTTAAATGAGTTGATTTTTTGCCCGTCTAAATGCCAAACTGTATGGACTCCTTTTTCAGGCGCATTATTCTACCCTGTATTAAAACAACCCGATATACGAACTGCGTTATCAGAAAACGAGATTTATATCTGCGAAAAAAACAGATGGTATCTGAGTTCGATAATCACGCTTGAAAGCGGCAGGCACCTCGTGGGATATATTTTTAAACAAATGGAGTCGGTGCTTAGAAAGCTGACGGATTACAGATACTCACTCTATGCAAATATGGGTTCAGTCGGAGGCGAGGTTGCCCAAAAAATCCTGCGAACGGGTATCTCTTTGGAAAAAGAAATCACTGATGCGGTAGAGGACTTTTACACTGAGGAAAACAGAGTTGTTGTTGCTGTTGATGAGAGCTCGTTAAGTAAGATAAGGCAGGAGGCACAAATCACTCAGGAAAACCTTATCGTGCCAGATAGCGATGGGCAAACCGTATCTGATTTAAAATACGATGAAATATCTACCGAAAGTCCCGCAGATATACCAGTTTCCGAAAAAAATGACGATTTCGACGAAGAATCGGATTGCTGGACATGCTTTAAAAACTCACTGAACATTACAGAAAAAGAAGCTCTGGCAACCGTAATTTCGGGTGGTGACTTTAAATATTTCGCAGATAAAAAAGGAATTATGGCCGAAGTGCTTGCGGACATTATCAATGAAAAAGCTGCCGATATAATCGGTGATAATATACTTGATTACAGCGATGAAGCGGTAATATTCGATGAATATATAGAGAAAGTAGAATTTTTGGTGGAGTGATATGGGAGTAAAGGTGCCTTTAAGAATCGCTAATATTATAATCAACGCGTTAAAGGGCGGGGTTGTACCGAGGGTAGGATTGGAGTATATCACCGTTGGCAGGTCACAGGAAATTGCAGCCATTCTGCGTGATATAGAGATGATAGCCGACGGCGGCGCATCTTTCCGCTTTATTGTCGGTAAATACGGAAGCGGAAAAAGCTTTTTGCTTCAGACCATCAGGAATTATGCAACGGCAAAAGGCTTTGCCGTAGTAGACTGCGACCTTTCACCCGAGCGTCGTTTTTCGGGCACAAAAGGGCAGGGGCTCGCCACATATAAGGAGCTTATACAGAATCTCTCAACAAAATCAAAACCCGACGGCGGCGCACTACCGCTGATCCTGGAAAAATGGATTTCCGGTATTCAGGCGTCCGTAAGAGCACAGTCCGATGCTGAGGGCGAGGAATTTGACGGGTTAGTTGAAAAACAGATATATACAGTCGCTAATTCTCTTGAGGGAATGGTGAACGGTTTTGAGTTCGCAAAAGCCGTTGTAATTTACTGGAAAGCTTACCGAAACGATGATGCTGCAACAAAGTCCAATGTGCTTAAGTGGTTCAGAGGAGAGTATGCCACCCGTAAGGAAGCAAAGACAGACCTTGACATAAATTTCATCGTAACTGATGAAACCTGGTATGATTTTTTGAAAATTTTCGCAGTATTTCTTGTAAACACCGGATATAAGGGATTGCTCGTAATCATAGATGAGCTGGTAAATATTTTCAAGATACCGAACTCTATTACAAGACAGAACAATTACGAAAAAATACTTACCATGTACAACGATGTACTGCAGGGCAAGGCGAAATATATCGGTTTTCTTATGGGTGGAACACCGCAGTGCATAGAGGATAAGTACAAGGGAATTTTCAGCTACGAAGCGTTGCGTTCCCGTCTGGCGGAAGGGCATTTTTCAACAGAGGATACAAAGGATTTATCTGCACCGATAATCCGACTTCAAATGTTAACTCAGGAGGAAATGTATGTACTGATCGAAAAACTACGGGATATACATGCTTTTTTATTTGATTATACTCCTACTGTAAGCCACAACGATCTGCTGTATTTTCTGACAGTGGAATATAACCGGGTAGGCGCAAAGACACATATTACCCCCCGTGAAATAATACGTGATTTTATTGAACTTGTAAATATACTGCACCAGAACCCGCAAAAAAGCATATCGGAGATCTTAGGCAGCAACAGCTTTGAAATGGCAAAGGGCGGTATTACCGATGAGGAAATACACGCAGATTTTCAGGAATTTGAGGTTTAGACAGTATGGATGTTTTTAACAGACTTGCGCCTTTTATACAGGATTTCATTTATCAGAGTGGCTGGGAGGAGTTGCGCGGCATTCAAGTCGCCGCCTGCGAGGTGATTTTTGGCGGAGATGATAACCTTCTGCTTTCGTCCGGCACGGCATCGGGTAAGACCGAAGCCGCTTTTCTTCCGGTGCTTACGGAGCTTTACGAAAAACCTTCCAAATCGGTGGGAGTAATGTATATTTCACCGCTGAAAGCATTGATCAATGATCAGTTCAAGAGACTCGAGCAGCTGCTTATAGATTCCAATATCCCTGTATGCAAATGGCACGGCGATGCCTCCATGACAAAAAAGAATGAGCTTATAAAACATCCGCAGGGCATTATTCAAATAACTCCGGAATCGCTGGAGAGCCTGCTGACCAACAAGCGTGGAGCATGTCTGCAAATGTTTTCGGATCTGCGTTACATCATCATCGACGAGGTTCACCAATTCATGCGCGATGTTCGGGGAGTGCAGCTCTTATGCCTTTTGGAGCGACTGCAAAAGCTTACGGGTGTAACTCCGCGCAGAATAGGGCTTTCTGCCACTCTCGGGGATGTTTCACAGGCTCAGTCATGGTTGAATACCGGCACAGACCGCGTTTGCGCCGCTCCCTTAACCGATGAGGGAAAAAAGAAGATAAAGTTATTTATCGAACGATTTGTCAACCTACACGATATAAGGGACACCGAAAACAGCGATAGCAGCGACAACACAATTTCAACGGGAGGAAACATAGGCAACCGAGAACATTACGAATATCTGTTCAACATAACCCTTGATAAAAAGACAATAATATTCACAAACAGCAGGGAAGAAACCGAGCTTGTTATTGCAAACCTTAAAGAAATCGCCTCTGTAAAAAAATCCCCCGATGTTTACCGTGTGCATCACGGAAATGTCTCCGCACTTATAAGGGAGAACACCGAGGATGAGATGAAGTCCGCCGATGAAAAGATAGTAACCGGCGCAACCGTTACTTTAGAACTGGGAATAGATATCGGTTCTCTCGATCAGGCTGTGCAGATCGGCGCTCCGCTGACCGTTTCCAGCTTTGCACAAAGGTTGGGACGCTGCGGGAGGCGAGGTCAAATTCCTCAGCTTTTGTTTACTTTTGTCGAAGATATAAGAATAAATTCTGCAGATACTCTCGGTCCTATAAACTGGGAATTTCTGCGCATTATTGCAATAGTCGAACTGTATACCAAAGAGCATTGGATGGAGCCGATTCCTCCCCAGCGTCACGCTTATAATCTATTGTATCATCAGACAATGAGCTACTTAAAAAGCAGCGGAGAGCTCTCTCCGGCAGCTCTTTCACAGGCTATACTCACCTTGGGGTGCTTTACAAACATTCCCCAGAGCGATTATAAACGCTTGTTAAGTCATCTTTTGGATACAGAGCAGCTCCAGCGCACCGAACGGGGCGGTCTTATCATCGGTAGGGAAGGTGAAAAAATTGTAAACAACCATCACTTTTTAACAGTTTTTATTACACCGGAATATTTGCTTGTAAAGGACGAGAACCGTACCATAGGTACGGTAGATAAGGTTTATCCCGTGGGCGTACGCTTTGCACTTGCGGGTTTGACATGGGAAACTGTTGATGTAAATATAAAATCAAAAGTAATTTTTGTAAAAAGAGTGCCGGGTATTTCCGTAGTGGACTGGAATGTGGATTTTGAAGTGGAGCTTCATACCAGGCTCGTGCGAAAAATACGCGAGATTCTAAAAACCGATGGCACTTATCCGTACCTTAGCGAGAGGTGCCGTGAAAGACTGACTGAAATACAGTATATCGCACGTAACAGCGGGATTCTCACTAATCTGGTAACACCGCTTTCGGACACAAAGTACGCAGTTTTTCCCTGGGTGGGAACACGACAGCTCATAACCCTGAATTACGCCCTTAGACGTAGAAAGATAAAAAGCAAACTACCCTGGAGAACCTGTGTTTATCTTGAGGTTTTTTATAACGGGACGGCAGAGGAGCTTGAAAGTGTTATAGAGGATATTTTAAGTTCTGATTTGGACCTTTACGATTTGTTTTTACCAGACAATATACAGATTGACGGGAAGTATAATGAATTTATACCGGTTGACCTTCTGCGAAAACAATTTATCGAAGATTATTTAGACTTCGAGGGATTGAAAACCGATATGAAATCTTACAATGAATTGCTGTAATAATATCCAATAGCCATAATAAAATTTATCGGATTGAACATCCCCACTTGTTTTAAGCGTTGTTTTTACTTGAAAAGAAAGGGGTTTTATATGAGTAAAGTATATTTAGTAACCGGCGCTGCCGGTCATCTCGGCAGCACCATTGTCCGCAAGCTTACCGAAATGGGTAAGAAAATACGCATACTTATACTACCGGACGAGAAAAACTTACCCGAGGGCAATTACGAGCTTTTTCACGGTGATGTATGCATAAAGGAAAGCCTTGGGGATTTTTTCGATAACCAATCTAAAGACGATTTTATAGTCGTGCATTGCGCAGGTATTGTTTCGATAGCGTCAAAATATATTCAAAAAGTTTATGATGTCAATGTTACAGGCACAAAAAACATAGTTGATTTGTGTATTGAGCACAAGGTAAAAAAATTGGTTTATGTCAGCTCGGTTCATGCCATTCCGGAGAAGAAAAAGGGTGAAACCATAACAGAGGTGAATCAATTCAACCCCGATGATGTAATCGGTCTATACGCAAAAACAAAATCGGAAGCGACCGGATATGTGCTCTCTGCGGTGAAAAACGGTCTTGACGCGAGCGTTGTGCATCCTTCGGGCATATGCGGGCCGTACGATAACGGTAGAGGTCATATCACCACGCTCGTTATTGATTACATAAAAAGACGCCTTACATCCGGAGTGGGCGGCGGTTATGATTTTGTTGATGTTCGGGATGTTGCGGACGGAATTATTGCTTGCTGTGAAAAAGGCAGGGCGGGGGAATGCTATATACTTTCCAACAAGTATTATACTGTCAGGGAGGTATTACACATGCTTCACGAGATTACCGGCAGAAAAGAGATAAAGAGTTTTTTACCCCTATGGTTTATAAAGCTCACCGCACCAATCGCCGAGCTGTATTATAAAATTCTCAAACAGCCACCCTTATTTACACCTTATTCGATATATACAATCAACTCAAACGCATCTTTTTCTCATGAAAAAGCATCAGCGGAGCTGGGATATGAAACAAGGGATTTTAAGCAGACATTAGTTGATACAATCGAGTGGCTGAAGATGAACAAGCGCATATAAATGATAGGTTTTTAAGGATATTATGCCCTGATATGCATACATAAGAGCATTTCTTAATATATTCAACAGGGGTGCTTTTTTGTGTATGCGATAAAATTAAAGCCTTTATTAATAAGTATTCTTATCAGCGTCGGTGTTGGCGCATTTGCGGGTATAATCACCACCGGCACTGTTGATTTTTATGATGAAATACAGCTGCCCGGGCTATCTCCGCCAAGCTTCGTTTTCCCGATAGTATGGTCTGTATTGTATATACTTATGGGAGTTTCAGCCTATATGGTTTATTCGTCCGAAGCAAAGAGCAAAAATACCGCGCTAAAAATCTACGGCGTACAGTTACTGCTCAATTCTATATGGCCGCTAATCTTTTTTAATATGAGGAGGTGCCTTTTTGCTTTTGTTATTATTGTATTTTTATGGGCAATGATTTTTTTGATGATGGTATTGTTTTGGAAAATAAACAAAAAAGCCGCTCTGCTGCAAATACCTTATATTCTATGGGTCTCTTACGCAGCTTATCTTAATATTTCCATATGTATTTTAAACAACTGAAGTTTACTTATAAACGGAGTATTGCAGTTATTACGCATGCTCTGTTTTATATTTATGTAAAAAAACTCTTGACAACAGCGAAAATCTGTGTATAATTGTATTATGTAATTAATACAATGTTCAGAAAGGATTACGAAAAATGGCTTGGAACTTCACATCCGATCGTCCGATATACCTGCAGCTGATTGAGCATATTCAGGCAGACGTGATTAGTGGAAAATATGCCCCGGGTGTACGGCTACCGAGCGTAAGAGAGCTGGCAGCCGAAGCGTCCGTCAATCCAAACACAATGCAGAGAGCTCTGAGTGAGCTTGAGGAAAGCGGTCTGTTGATTTCGCAGCGAACAACAGGTCGTTTTGTTACGGAGGATTATAATATACTTGAAGAATCAAAGCTGCTTCTCGCAAGAAAAATTGCTCAGGAATTCAAACAAAAAATCAGCAAGCTCGGTTATAGTTCAAAAGATGCGATTGAGCTGCTTAAAAATCTATAAGAGGTGATAACGGAATTGGAAAACATTTTAGAATGCAGCAATCTTTTTAAGTATTATTCAGGAAAGCCGGCGCTCTATAACCTAAACGTTTCTTTTCCGAAAGGAAAAATAATAGGTCTTTTGGGTCCTAACGGAAGCGGTAAAACCACGCTTATTAAAATAGTCGCAGGTCTTTTGACACCGTCAAGCGGCACGGTAACAATCAACGGTATGAAACCGGGGGTTGAGACTAAGAATATGATTTCATATCTGCCCGAACGACAGTATTTCAGCTCATGGATGACTGTAAACGACATCCTGACAGTTTTTAACGAATTTTATACTGATTTTGATATCGCAAGAGCGCGTGATATGATGCAAAGACTCGGAATCACACCTGAAAATAAAATAAAAACTCTTTCTAAAGGCACAAAAGAGAAGGTTCAGCTTGTTCTTGTAATGTCAAGACGCGCAAAACTTTATCTTTTGGATGAGCCGATCGGCGGCGTGGATCCCGCAACACGCGATTATATATTGAACACCATCATAACCAATTATAATGAGGATTCCACAATTATCATTTCTACGCATCTTATTTATGAGATAGAGAAGATACTTGATGACTTTGTTTTCATTAACAGAGGTCAAATAGTTATGGGCGGTGAGGTCGATAGAGTACGCGCAGAGCGGAATATTTCTATCGATGAGCTGTTCAGGGAGGTTTTCAGATGCTAAATAAATTATTAAAATATGAATTCAAATCCACCTCAAAGACAATGATACCGCTGCTGCTTTCAACCTTAGCGTTGTCGATTCTTACTTCCGTCATTATGACTATCAGTATTAGAAACATTGAGTCGAGCATAGAGGAAAACGCTCTTTCAAACGTTCTTATGTCTTTATTTGCTACCTTTTCTATTTTTTCCTTGTTTGCGATTTTCGCTTCGGCAGTGGTGTTGACGATTTTTCTGTTTGCAAGATATTACAAAAATTTCTTTGCAGACGAAGGATACCTTACCTTTACGCTCCCGGCAACAACAGGTCAGCAACTGACATCAAAGTTTATCAGCGGTTTTGTTTGGACAGTTTTAGGCATGATTACAATAATAATTTCCGGCATAATAATCCTGCTTTTCGGAACGGCAACAAGTGGTGAAGTTATAAATAAAGAGTTGTATAACGTAATAGGAAACATACTTTCTGAATTAAAGGATCAAGTGGGCACAAGTAATTATATACTGTACATAACGGAAATTATAGTATCTTTTATGGTATCCTGTGCTTATAGGCTGCTTATGATATATTTGGCAATAACCCTGGGTGGTATTATCGCACGAAAGCATAAAATACTCTCGGCAGTCGGGTTTTATATTTTGATCAGCTTTGTCATAAGCTCTTTGACAAGCACTGTTACATCGTCAATGTTCATAAGCACTTTTAGCGTAATAGATGAGGATGAGATAATTAACGCTTTTATCAGCATTCCTCACAGGCTTTTATTATTCGATATAGTCTTATCCGCAATATTCGCGTTAGCGGCTTATATTTCAAACTATTTGTTGTTAAAGAAAAAACTGAATCTTGAATAAAAATAAAAAAGGAAGTCCGTAAGGGCTTCTTTTTTTACGAGTTTTTATTGTATTCGTTAGTATTTTATGATACTATCATAAGAAAAACAAGGATGTTTACATCTGAAAGGCATATAAAATACAATGCAATTCTTTGACCTGCTACTACTCGCTGTCGGATTATCTATGGACGCTTTTGCCGTTTCCATCTGCAAGGGCATTACAGTAAGGAATATGAACTTTAAAAAAGCCCTTGCAGTGGGCTTGTATTTCGGGTTTTTTCAGGCGATTATGCCTTTTGTCGGGTACATGTTCACGGACATTTTCAGCGAGCAGATAAAATCCTTTGACCATTGGGTAGCTTTCGGACTCCTTGTTCTCATAGGTATAAAAATGCTTAAAGAAGCGTTTGAAGAAGAAAACAATCAATGCGGAATAAGTACGATCAGATTTACAGATATGATACCTCTTGCCGTCGCTACAAGCATTGATGCGCTTGCGGCTGGAATAACCCTTTCGATAAATGAAGCCGAAATCTTTTCTTCGGTCGCTCTGATAGGTACGGTCACATTTATTTTATGCGTTATAGGCGCAAAAGTCGGGGGCTTTTTCGGCTGTAAATTCCAAAAGATAGCCGAAGTTTTAGGCGGTGTAATATTGATTCTGCTCGGTATAAAAATACTTTTAGAGGATTTAGGTCTATTCAGTATAAATCTATTTTAGAGTTTTATTTTCCAATCGGTTTAAAGTCCTTAAAGAAAAATTCGGTTTTACCCCATCCCTGAGGTGAGCAGGTGTTGCCGAGCCCGTCCTCCCATCCGTCGCATACAGGGCATGCTCCGTTATCAAGAAGCTCCATAATGCGGACGGTATCGTTTATGTCGGGTCTGTATAGGTTTCCCATTATATCACCGTCTTTGTTTTTTACAAAAAACCGTATAAAATCGTCAATTGAACCGTCGTACTGCTGTACCGTGCATAAGCAGCGGTTACAGCGCCATTTTCCTGTATGCAGGCAGACAATCTCATAAGCCGGTAAAAATCCGTCGCACCGCTTTACAAAACCGAACATTTCTTCAAATAACCTGTTAATACTCTCGGGTTCTGCCGCGGTATTACCAAAAGGTTTACCTGTGAACAGCATAAAGCATACTGCCGCCTCATCTGCGGCGGTATGTTCTATATAGTCCTCTCCGTATAAAAAATTCTCTTTAACGATAAACATTACCGGCTAATTCCTGTTCATATTCAGCGATACCGTATAGCTGCTGTCAAAACTGTTTTTCCAGACAGAAACAACCTCGTAATCGATACTGATATTCATATCCGGCCACATACTGCGGTTTTGGCTTCTTTCCTCGCTCCATGTTATTTCATTATTGCTGTCATACAGCTTGGCATCAGTTATGCAGATATTCTTCAAATAAAGGTTTTCATCAGTATTATACAGGGTTATTTCAACAAAATCGTCATCCGTGTATTTTCCGTCAGTGTTGAATTTCACGTCGTCCGGATAATCCAGAGCATAGTTTTGCAGATATGAGGTATTGCTCCCGTCTGAAAACGAGTAGGCGGCTTCAAATTCTATGCTGTCTGCAATTTTGTTTTCCGTAATGTCAAAAATGGTGAGAGAAGCTCTGCCATCCTTCAAGGAGGAGTCGAGTAACAGTCTGTAGTCCCGGTCGTATTCAAGAAGTGTATGGGATTCATACCATGTCGGTGTACCTTCGCTTGCTGTATAAAGATTATAGAAAGCATGCCAGGCACCTTCTGTTCCCGAATAGCATAGTCCGGCGTCAAGGCAGTTTACCCAATTCCCACCGTCATCGAAAATATCGATTCCGAGAAATAAATATGCGTTTACGAATTTCCCGTCACTTTTTCTTATGTTGTTAAGCTCGATTTGGCTCAGCTTTATATCGACGGACGCTTTATTATAGCCTTTTTTTGAATAGACAGCGTATGCGGGGCCGTCAGTGTCACCCATTTTACCGCTTCCGTTGCTGTAATTAAGATTAGTCATATACGGTGTGCCTAAATCGTTTTTAACCATCTTTGAACTCTCCGTGTCAACGATGCTCTCTTTGCCTGAAATGTCTGTTCCTGTATCAATACATCCGGGAGTAGTAATAACAACAAGAGCGATAAAAATCAACGCCAAGGTTTTTTTCAGGTGCCTCATACTTTTTCCTCCTTATCAGGTAAATACCCCCTCAAAAATCACGGTATCAAAATCCGCCGGCGCCTTCTCGTCTTTACCCCGAACTGTCCAGGCAACTGTCAGGGGTCTGTAAAGCTTTTTGCAAATTCGGAATGTAAAACATTTTTTATCATTATGACGAAAGGCGATAAAATCAGGCTTTGCTAAAAAATTAAGCAGCAGATTCTTTAATGCAAAAGTTATAAATAAGCCTAATTCCCGTCTTTCTTCGGAAAAATTTTTAGAAAGTATTCCCCTCACAATTTCAGGATTGTTTTTGCGGAAATATCTAATTGCAAGAGGGTTGAAGCTCTCGACACACAATTTAGGTGAGTAATTTTCAAGGATTTCCGAAACTTGCTTGCATATCTCTAAATCCCTATATGAGGAATGCATTTTAATCTCGCAGATGATTGGTGTATCGCCGAGCAGTTCGAGCACTTCGTTAAACAGAGGAATTCTCTCGCCCGTATTCAACAATGTAAGACCGCACAGCTCTTCGTATGTTAGTGTATATAGCTTTTTATCCAAGCCGCACATCCGTTTTAAATCGCCGTCATGAAAAACGACGACTTTTTTATCGGCGGTTATCTGTACATCAAGCTCTACGCCATATCCCGAATCTTTTGCTTTTTTAAAAGCGGAAAGCGAATTTTCCGGATATTCTCCTTGGTTGTCGAAAAGCCCCCTGTGAGCGTATTTATAGCCGGAAAAAAACCGTGTTCTTTCTCTTTTTTTATTCGGCTTAATCATATAAATATATAAAAAGATTATTATTGCGGTAATAATTAATATCGGCAGCATTTTAATCTTCTCCGCTTATACTCTCAAGCAGACTGTTTTTTGGAATCGGTTTGGAATCTCCGTGTTTGACAAAAAGCATAGTAATCAAAGCAAGTGCGGAAAAGAATGCCGCATAGGGAAACAAAACCCTGTAACCTATGTTGAGGTTGTCGATCAATAACCCTGAAAGTATAGGAGTTATTACCTGCGCCGCCATGGAAAAGGTGTAATACAGTCCGGTATACTTACCGATGTCAGATCCGCTGCTCATCTCCACAACCATGGGATAAGAATTTACATTGATAGCTGCCCAGCCGAAACCGACAGCAACGAGTATTATATACATAAAAGCGTTGTAACTATCAATGGGAATAGCAGCAGCAAAGCTTATAGTCATAATTACAACTCCGGTTATGATGATTTTTTTTCTGCTGAATCTGCTTGACAGCTGTGCAACCGGGATATAACTTATAACTGCTGCTATCGTGCCGATTAAAAGGCTTGTGGCAAAACCGCCGTCCTTTATGTTCATCACATTTTCGATATAACGCGAATATGTTGATGCCACCGCATTGTAGGAAATAAACCAAAAAGACACAGATAAAAGCAAAAAAATCAGACTTTTTCTGACTTCACGCGGCATTCGCCCTTTTCCACGGATATGCTCTGAATCATCCTCGCATTCATCATTTTTTATAGACATCTTATTCTCGTTTATCTTCAAAAGCAAAACGATTACAGAAAAGACCATAAGCGCTCCGACTGCAATGAAAACATATGTATAATCGGTGTATTCGCCGGGTTTGGATTTTGGGGTAAGGAACTTTATTGCCAAAAGCGTATAAATACTGCCTATCGCACCCATAAGGTTTATTATGGCATTCGCTTTTGAGCGCAGAGGTTTAGGTGTCAAATCCGGCATAAGTGCGACAGCAGGTGAACGGTAGGTGCTCATCGCTATGAGTACAGTTCCGAGTGCGACAAGAAAAACGACAAGCCTTAAGGAGTTCGCCGCAAATGGCAGTGCAATCATAGCAAAAACCGCCACTGCGGTTCCCAAAACTATAAAAGGTGTACGCTTGCCGAATCTCGTATGTACCCTGTCCGACAATGTTCCGAATAACGGAAGCATGAAAATTGCAAAGATATTATCAAGCGCCAGAATAACGCCAATATAGGTATCGCTCTTGTCGAAATTATTTTCAAGTATAAGCGGAATTATACTATCGTATAAATTCCAGAAAGAGCAAATGGACAGAAAAGCAAAGCCGACAAAAAAAGTTCGTAAATAATTTAACCTCATATGATTCACCCACTGTTATTCAATATGTATATAATAATATAGCATAGATTTTTATATTTATCAATAATACCGTGCGGTAGCAATTAATTATGATTTATTCTTTACCAAATTTTAATAATTGTATTGTAATTCTTTTCCGTTTATGATATAAGTTTATATAAGGTAACTGAAAATATTTTTGGAGGTAGGAAAATGTATTGCCATAAATGCGGCACGCAACTCATCGAAGACAGCATTTTTTGCAATGTTTGCGGAACAAAGGTTTTTATACCAAAAGCCGAGGAATCCGGCAATGAGCAGGATTCCGCTTCTTTTATCAATAGTAACGAAAGTGTTTTCGAAGAACCCGAAGAGTCGGGCAATACGGCAACAGAAACTCAAGCAGAACAAGCGTCTGACAATTTAGAACAAAGCGTGGGTTTTGCTGATTTAGCCGAAGACCTTCCGGCTTATAAGCCGGAAGAAAACACAGTACTTAACGACCCTGAACAACAGCCCAAAACAGAAGTGCATACTGATTCAATGCTTTCGTCTGAGCCCGCCGATATGATTTTAAAAGAAATAACATCAAAAAAACCGCGCTCAAAAGGCACACGAGTTGCTATAAAAATATGCTCCGTTCTTATCGCGGTAATTATCGGGTTACTTGTCCTTTTGCTAAATATACAACTTTTTATAACTTTCGGAGTAACAGAGGAAAATATCACATATGCGATAAACAATATTGATTACAACAACCTAAAAGCTAATGATATTATTGATGTTGATGTTTTATCGGAGCAATATGAAACCGAAATACCAGAGGACGCAACCTTAGCACAGGCGATTTATCGCTGTATCGATCAGGACCAGCTCGTAAACCCTATTACACAGGAAGAAGTCGATCTTCTGGTAAAAAGATTACAATTTGAGGATTTTATTGCTGAAAAAACTGCCAAAGCTCTGCAAATCGCAAAGGATGGCGGCACAGAGGAGCCGATAACGGCAGGTGAGCTTGTTGACTTTATCAGGGATGATAAGAATAGAAATACGATTGAAAGGACCATAGGTATTGAGATTCTTGACATCGACCTCGATTATATGGAAAAGTATATAAACGAAAACAACAGCGATTATCTGAACGCTCTGACCACTGAAAATCTTGAGGAGAACATAGGCACTCTGAATCTCGGTTTTCTTAAGTTTTTCAATTCAATCTGGTATATTGTAGTATCGGCATTTCTTATTTTGGGTTTTGCAGCAATTATTTGGTTAATCAACAAAAAGATAAGCTCCGGGCTTTTATATACGGGAGTTTCCCTTGCCGCAGCAGGGCTGTTACCGGTGCTCTTCGGACTTTTGTATAAGGTTCTCCTGCCTTCTGATTTTTATGCCGATTTGGTTTCGCCGTTTATATTCACATTGATCCTCATCGGTGCCGTAACGATTATTGTAGGAGCTTTATTCATTTCGGCGGCAATAATAATAAACGCAGTCTTAAAACGCAAAAAAGCATTAATAGTACCTGTTCAATAATACTTAAAAATCATACCCGTCGTATGAGAAAAAACTCTTACGGCGGGTATTATTGTCTCCAAGAAACAAATTTTGGTTATTTATATTCCTTAAACCTGTCATCCAACCAGTCGGTATGTTTGTTTACATACCACTCAAGGTATTCGACTTGCTTTTTAAAAGTGTTTGCCTGCATTACCTTGGGGGGATTGGGCCAGACATAAGTGTTTAATATGTCCCATCTTTCAAAATTATGTGCAGCGGCAGCGTTGCAGAGTTCGTAATACTCCCACATTTTATTTATCATCGCTG
>JAQVPJ010000014.1 GCA_028702135.1 Eubacteriales bacterium
GATCACAACAGTATAAGAGAAATACTGATTAATTTAATAAGCGGGTATGGCGGAACTGGCAGACGCGC
This sequence comes from Eubacteriales bacterium, assembly GCA_028702135.1. Classification (GTDB taxonomy): domain Bacteria; phylum Bacillota; class Clostridia; order Oscillospirales; family CAG-382; genus UBA1049. Next base: position 69 of record JAQVPJ010000014.1, read on the forward strand.
TAGATTCAGGTTCTAGTGAGGATTCCCTCATGCAGGTTCAATTCCTGTTACCCGCACCAGAATGAGTGTTCATAACGTATTTGAGTTATGAACACTCATTTTTTATGGCTATTAATGTTATTCTATGAATAGTAATCTTGAAATCTTGCGGCCATAAGTTATATTATATTCGTTGTTATACTTCCCGAAGGGTAGTACACTTGTGCGAAGCACAATATAACTTGGCAAAACAAAATAAAATTCATTAAAAGAAAATATAACAAAAAAGCTGATGTAAGCTTATAAACTGAACCTACAATTACTTATTTTTAGTAACTACAGAAGAAAAAAGCTCGGGAAATTTAATTTTGCTCAATATCCGTTGGCTTCTACACCATATACAGCTTGTTCGTGAGTAAAACCTTCATATTTCAACTGTTCTATCAGAGCTTCCCTTGAAAAGGATGAAAACTTAAGATAAGAAGCAGCGGTTTTCTTTGCTTGTTCATTCCAGTTAGCACCACAATTGTCTGCGGCGTATTTCGCTTGACTATATGTGAACTGTTCATATTCAAGTTGACCGATTAAACCTTTGTATGAAAATGAAGTATAGTTCAAATACGACTTTGCGGACTTCAGAGCTTGTTCATTCCAGTTAGCGCCACAATTATTAGCAGCATATACAGCTTCGTCGTGAGTGTACTTTTCATATTTCAATTGATTTATTAATCCTTCATATGAAAATGCAGAATAGCTTAAATATGACTTTGCCGATTTCAAAGCATTAGATTGCCCTAATGTTCTTAATGTTTTTCCACAATGTGTGCATATTTCACCATCGGTATGTCCTAATGCGTTACCTTGAGTCGTACCACATAGCTTACATGTTTTCGGTTCTGTGCAAGTAGCATCTTTCCATGAGTGACCTTTAGCAGGAATATCCTCCGTATAGGTATTTCCACATAATGAGCAAACATAAATCTTTTTTCCATCTTCCGTGCATGTAGCTTCGGTTATATCGGTTACGTTGTATGTATGTTCAAGCGCTTTTCCTTCATTTATGCCGCATTTTGAGCATGTTTTAGGTGAAGTGCATGTTGCTTCTGACCACACATGGATGCATTCAGAAACGGAAGGCTCATCAGAAACGGAAGGCTCATCAGAAACAGAAGGCTCATTAGAAATTGAAGATTCATTAGAAATTGAAAGCTCATTTGATATGGAAAGCTCATTTGATATGGAAAGCTCATTAGATACGGAAGGTTTATTAGATTGGGATGAAGTTTCACAAGACGAGAATAATAAAGTCACCATAAGCAAGCATGCTGTAAACAAAAAAGTCCGCATTTTCATTTTTTCCCTCCTGTGTTATAAATTATTTGTGTTTACAATTCCGACTGTATATTCGATATCACACTCAATTGTCTGGCAATTTTTTTCGAGTATCTCCATCGACACCATTTTTTTCTTACTGAGTGTTGAAATAGCGTTCATGCTAATTGCCGGAGGCTTCCTTGAGATTCGTTCTATTCATTATCTTATCTGTCAATAGATTTAATAATTTCGCGTAACTAACTGCTATAATCTGTCTAAATATGTACTAATTTATAATAACATATTTAGATGTCAGCGTCAAGGTATTATTAAAATATGACGAGATGATTGTAATTATAAATATATAATATAGTAGCATTTATCAAGGACTTACAGACTGAGTACATCTGAACAACTGTGATTTCTAATGAAATATCAGATAAATGTAAGAAGTATCGGATAATCCTCCCTTGCTTCTTTTAGACCTTTAACATTTCTCGCATCCTTCCATGAAACACAATATTATGATAGTTTGAAATAGACCGGAGAATTAAGATAAAAATAAAGAAACTATTTATATATCAAGAGATTTTTGGTGGGGGAAGGTGTGATTCAATGTCTCGCTATGCGAGCCACAAGCTGCGTCGCTATCGCTCCTTGTCCGAATCCTACCATCCCCGCGTGGCACAAAACAAAAAGCCCATCCTTTCGGATGAACTTTCTGTTTTGGTGGGGGAAGGTGGATTCGGACCACCGAAGTCAGTGACAACAGATTTACAGTCTGCCCCCTTTAGCCGCTCGGGAATTCCCCCATTTTATTTTATGTGTGATTGTGTACATGAAGGAGAATTTTAGTTTGGATAACTGAAATTCTCTCTAGATTACTGCGTAGCAGTAATGTTTGGAGCTGGTGAAGGGAGTCGAACCCCCAACCTGCTGATTACAAATCAGCTGCTCTGCCATTGAGCCACACCAGCGTTTTGCCTGCGACAAGCGATAGTATATCATACGGCTATTTTTTTGTCAAGACACTTTTTTGCATTTTTTTATTTTCCTCGCACGGCTTGACTAATAACGCCCAATAGTGTAAAATATCTTACAGTTACATAGTAATATCCATAATTCCAGCAGAGTAGGTGAGTTGATTTGAATGAATATACAGCGATTTCCTATAACGATATAAATGCCGAAAAAGACCCTTTTTATTATTATAAGAGAGTGCTTTTATATTCGCTTGTCATAAGCGCTTTAATAACCGTGCCGTTTGTTCTCGTCGAGTTGATGAAAACCGGCAAGCCTATTTTTTTGTATTACGGGGATTACAATGCTCAGCAGATTGCATTTTACAGGCACTGCGTGGAGATGGTCAGAAACGGAGATATTTTTTGGGATTGGAACACTGATTTAGGTTCTAACTTTATTGGAAGTTACTCCTATTATATGCTCGGAAGTCCGTTTTTCTGGATAATGTGTGCTTTCCCTTCGTCATGGACACCCTATCTTATGGCACCGATGTTTATTCTCAAATATATAACCGCGGCGATTTTTGCTTACGCCTATATAAAACGCTTTGTAAAACATCAGAATTACGCAGTTATGGGTGCACTTTTATATGCGTTCTGCGGTTTTCAGATATATAACACCTTCTTCAACCAATTCCATGAATGCGTCGCGCTTTTTCCGCTGCTGCTGATTGGAATGGAGGAGCTTGTTCAGAACAACAGGAGAGGTCTGTTTGCGGTTGCGGTTGCTTTAAACGCGATGTGTAATTACTTTATGTTCGCCGGACAGGTTGCTTTCTGCATTATATACTTCCTGTTCCGTTTTTCACAAAAATCCTTCAGATTGACTTTAAAAAAGTTCGGAGCGCTGGCGTTTGAGGCGGTATTGGGCGCAATGCTATCTATGGTGATTTTCCTGCCTGCCGCACTTGAAATCACAGGAAACAACAGGGTTGATAATTTTCTTGACATAAAAAACGGTCTTATCTGGAAACAAAACGACAATATTTACTGGAAGAGATACGGACATATCGTTTCCTCCTTCTTTTTCCCGCCCGACATACCTTCACGCGTCAACCTGTTTTATGGGCATACAACGCGCTGGGCATCAGTTGCTGCTTATGTTCCCATGTTCGGTCTGAGCGGTGTGTTCGCTCTGTTTGCGACAAGAAAAAAGCGTACATGGCTGAAGTTTCTGATAATGTTCCTTATGGTCTGCTCGGTTGTACCTGCTTTGAACTGTATGTTTTATATGTTTAACTCTTCATATTATGCCAGATGGTTTTATATGATGGTGCTAATGATGATTTTGGGTACAGTCGTTATGCTTGACGACGACAACACAAAAAGCGACAGAAAATGGAAGGGCGGAATAGTTGCTTATCTTATCGGTGCCGCCGCTTTCATAATCCCACTCGGTCTGATGTTCTCCGATAACACGGACACTTCGCGTTACTCATTGGGCGGATGTATGCCCTTCTTATGGAGGTTTTGGATCTATGTTTCCATAACCCTGGCTTCTATCGCAATCTTGTGGTATATTTTCAAGAAATACAGACATACTCCTGCTTTTGAAAAGGTATGTATGATTGCCATGAGCGCTGTCATTGTCGTTTACAGCGTTGTTCACATAACAAACGGAAAGCAGCACTCAAATTCAAGCAAATTTATGGTCAACCAGGTTGTAGAGGGTGAGGTTGAACTTGAGTTGGCGGAGGATAATTTCTTTAGAATAGATTTCTACCGTGACAGCAGCATTTCACCGTTCGACAACCTCGGTTTATACTGGGGGTATCCGTCAATTGAGTGCTTCCATACCGTCGTACCCGGCTCTGTTATGGATTTTTATCCGAAAATAGGCGTTTCCCGCTCGGTCGGTTCGAGAGCCGAAACAAAATACTTCGGTCTGCGTGCGTTCGCCTCGGTAAAATACTCATTAGTGTCGGAGACCAGCAAGGTCAATGATAATACATTTTACGGTTTCTCTGAATATGACACTCAGAATGGTTATGATATATATATTAATGAAAATTTCATCCCGATGGGCTTTTCTTATACGAAATTCATTACGCAGAAGCAGTTTGAGAAAATAACCAAGTCAAAGCGTCACGAATATTTGTGTTTTTATATAGTGGTCCCCGATGAGCTTGCCGAATATTACAGTCAGTTTATGACACAGGTAAACTACAAGGGAAAACCTATGGATGCTGAGGAAACCGAACCCGTTACCGAAAATGAGGAATCACAAGAGAGCGACGACTCCTCAGAGAGTTCAAGCATTTCGTTAATGGCTACTAAATCAGAATCAAAGCTTGCATTTGAAGCAGCAGTTGAAGAACGAAGGTCGATGGCTTGCGATACTTTTGAGTATTCAAGCTCGGGCTTCAGAGCAACAACAACACTCGATTCAAGGAATGTGGTGGTTTTCAGCGTTCCTTATGACGACGGATGGCAAGCAAAGGTAAACGGCGAGGAAGCCAAGGTGCTAAAAGTCGCATACGGTTTTATGGCGGTTGAGTGCCCGGAGGGCGACAGCGTTATAGAGTTTTCTTACCGCGCTCCCGGTATGTATGAGGGTATTATTATTACAGGTGCAGGAATTGTGATTCTTCTCGGATACCTTTTTTACAATAAGAAGAGGGGAGAAAAGGCTTCTTACAGGTTTTTCTTTGAAGACTATTATGAAGAAGATGATATCATCACTGTTACAGAAAAAATTGATGTCGATAAAATTGAGGAAGAGGCGTTCAATAACGTCGGAGCCGACTTGAATGAGGAAAATCCGGCGGATACGAATAATCATGTCGGGCAGGATTCCGACGGCACATAAGTAAAAATCGTAAAAAATCTCCTGAAACTATACAGCTTCAGGAGATTTTTGATTTTCTATAAGTTACCTTATATATTGTGCCGAAACAAATCCGTCTATGTTATTATAGCGGATTCTGTACCAGTCTCCGGTCCGTGATATAATATTCACGGTTTGACCGTTTGGTATCTGTCCGATGATATTACCCTTTCCGGATGGTGCGTCCCTTATGTTCAGCCTGCCTCCCTGCGTTGTTACTCTGGCGGTTTGCATTGAGGAGGGTTCTTTGAACGGCACTCCTAAAAACTCCGCGGTCGATATTGACAACGCTCGCGCTATTGCCGGAAGGTTTTCCTCAATCCATCTTGCATCCTCAGGATTATCGTGATAAGCGACCTCTACGAGAATTGCGGGAGCAATCGTATTGTTAAGCTCATAAAGACCGGTAGTTCCAAGAGCTCTTACCCTGTCCGGTATAGGGTAGATTTTTTTAATCTGCGCGACGGCAAGATCTGCTGCTCGTCTTCCCTCATCGCTCCATGTATAGTAATATACGTCGCTGCCCCTTATCTTACCCATATTTGCGCTTCCTGCCGCGTTGGAGTGAAGCGCAAGATGAAAATCGTAATTGCCGGCGTTCGATTGTCTTACCGAGCCACCCACCGTTTGGTTTGGATCGTTTCTTGTAAATTTGATTCCGCTTGCCGTCAGATAGGGCTCCATTAAATCAGCAAGCTTGTTCATGTAAAATTCCTCGCTGCCGCTTCCGTCGGTATAGATGTTATATTCCTGAGTGGAAGGGCTCAAAAAAACACTTGCCATATATAACTCCTTTCAAAAGAACCTTATAGCTCTTATTTAAGTATATGCAGGCGGTTTGCAAAAAGCGAAAATCAAAAATATATTACCCGGACTATCAAAATAATAAAAAAAGTATTGACAAGCACTGCTTTTTATGATAATATAATCGGGTACAAAGAAGAAGAACTTGTTTCTCACCCGCTTTTTTAATATCAAGAGCGTGGTTAATAGCATTTTTACTTGTGGTTTATACCATGCTATGATCTTCTTTATACGAATTTCAGCGCATGGTTTTTATTATTATGGAGGTGTCTTTCTATCAGTAAAAAAACGCTCATCAATGAGGAGATCAAATCAAGCGAGGTACGGGTTATCGGCTCGGATGGTCGTCAGCTTGGTATTTTAAAAATCGAGCAGGCTTTACGATTAGCCAACGAGGAATCTCTTGATCTCGTTGAAATCGCACCGGAGGCAGCACCACCGGTATGTAAAATCATGGATTACGGCAAGTATCGCTTTGAAAAAGAAAAGCGTGAGAAAGAGATAAAAAAGAAGCAGCAGGTTTTTGAACTTAAAGAGATTCAGTTAAAATGCCGTATCGACATTCACGACTTTAACACAAAGCTCAACCATGCAGTAAAATTTCTCGCACAGGGCAACAAGGTTAAGGCGATAGTGAAGTTTTACGGCAGAGAGATGGCACATACCGAAAAAGGCATTGATTTGCTCAACAGATTTGCCGAGGGTTGCGGTGAAAACTGCGTAGTGGAGAAAATGCCGCTGCTTGATGGCAGGAATATGATAATGATACTGGCACCAAAGAAACCAAACATAACCTCGAAAGGAAATGATAAAGATGGGAAAAATCAAAACTCATAAGGCAGCAGCAAAGCGCTTCAGCGTGACTGCAAGCGGCAAGATTAAAATGAACCACGAAGGCCGCAGACACAAGTTGGGATTAAAAACGGCAAAACGCAAGAGAATCCTCAGAAAAGCCGGTTATGTCAGCACGGCTCGTCTGCATGATTTAAAGAGGCTGCTCCCTTACGAATAAAGAAGGATTATTGGAGGTAACATAAAATGGCAAGAGTAAAAGGCGCGTTAAGTACGCGTAAAAGAAGAAATAAAACACTAAAGCTTGCAAAAGGTTATTGGGGTGCAAAAAGCAAGCACTTCAAGATGGCAAAACAGGCTGTAATGAAGAGCGGCAACTATGCGTTTATAGGCAGAAAGCAAAGAAAGAGAGATTTTCGTTCCCTCTGGATTACGCGTATTTCAGCACAGGTAAAGGATTATGATATCAATTATTCAAGGTTTATGTACGGACTAAAAAAGAGCGGCATAGTGCTTAACCGCAAGATGCTCAGCGAGCTTGCCATCAGCGATAAGGACGCTTTTGAAAAGCTTGTAGAAACAGCTAAGGCAGCACTTTAAAGTCAATGCTCTTTTTTATGAAAACTGTTGACAAAATTCGTGGATTTTGATATAATATTGCAGAAATATCCGGATTCTAAATCGACGGTTAATATAAAAATTATTTTTTATCCGGCGTATTAAAAACTGATATTTGTATTGTTTTTTGTGATTTCCCCGGAAGATATCGGAGGGAGGGATATATAAATGGCTGAGATAAAGGTAAAGGAAAATGAGAGTATAGACAGCGCTCTTCGCAGATTTAAGAGATCCTATCTTAAGAGTGGAGTACAGGCCGAGCTCCGTAAGAGAGAGCATTACGAGAAGCCCAGCGTAAAGCGCAAGAAGAAATCGGAAGCTGCAAGAAAGCGCAAATTCAAATAGAGCTTTTATCAAGAGTCCTGCCGATAGGCGGGGCTTTTTTTGTAAAATATAGTCTAAATATAAAGGAAAAACGGAATCGGGTTTGTTAAACACGATTCCGTTTTCACCTCAAAAGGGAATAGGATTACAGGAAGTCAATCAAAGTAACCTTTCTTATAAAGAAGCTCGGCTGTCTCGACAGCACCACCCGCCGCACCGCGCAGCGTATTGTGGGAAAGACATACAAACTTAAAGTCGAAGATATTATCCTCCCTGAGTCTGCCTACGGTAATACCCATACCACCGTAAATATTGCGGTCAAGACCGCTTTGAGGACGGTTTGGCTCCTCAAAATAGGTGATAAACTGCTTTGGAGCGTGGGGAAGTCCCAATTCCTGAGGTTCTCCGCGAAATTCTGACCATGCTTTAATTATATCCTCTTTTGAGGGTTTTCTCTCAAAGCTGACAGATACTGCGGCAAGATGACCGTTGGTAACCGGAACACGGATACATTGAGCAGAGATTACAGGAGAATCGACCGGAATTATTCTGCCGTCCATAACCTTACCCCAAATTTTAAGGGGTTCTTTCTCGCTCTTTTCTTCCTCTCCCGAAATAAACGGAATAACATTATCTATTATCTCGGGCATAGTCTCAAAAGTTTTGCCTGCTCCTGAAATTGCCTGGAATGTGGTTGCGACTACAGCTTTTATCCCATAAGAGAGAAGGGGAGTCAGTGCAGGGACATAGCTCTGAATCGAGCAGTTCGGCTTTGTGGTGATAAAGCCCCTTTTCGTACCTAAACGCTTTTTCTGCGCTTCAATAACATCAAAATGTGCGGCGTTTATCTCGGGAATAATCATCGGCACATCTTCTGTCCAGCGGTTTGCTGAGTTGTTGGAAATAACAGGTATCTCCGCTCTCGCATATTCCTCCTCAAGCTTTTTTATCTCATCCTTTGACATATCGACGGCACAGAAAACAATATCGACATGCTCCTTTACTCCTTCAATATCCGAAGCGTCAAGCACGTTCATGCTGCCGATTCGGTCGGAAAAACCGACATGCATCTTCCAGCGACCGGAGACGGCATCCCTATAAGTTTTACCGCTTGAGGAAGCGCTTGCCGCAAGTGCGGTTATTTCAAAATACGGATGATTATCCAGCAGCGTAATAAAGCGCTGCCCTACCATTCCCGTCGCACCAATGATACCTGTTCTTAGTTTTCTGTTCATGTCAGTCACCAATCCTTTTATCCAGTAAAAACAGCGGAAATAATCAATTGAGATACGTTAAAACATAGGTCTTATTTAACATTTATTTCGCTGATACCTTTTCAAATTAAATTCGCATATATACCCGGATCACTGCCGCCAATAACGACAGCTCCGCAAATCTTCTTATAAAAATCCAGAGGCCCGGCTGAACCTATAATTGCATATGCATACCCCTCATCGCGCAGAGCCTCCATACAACGCAGGCATAATGCCCTGCCTATACCTTTTCCGCGGTAAGCTTCATCAACTCCCGTAGGCCCGAAAAACGCTTTATAAGTACAGTCATATCCGGCAAATCCGACAACACTCTTCTCGTTATCGTTATATGCGATAAAGCAGGAAACGGGGTGCCTTGTGAAAGCCGCATCGATTTCGTCTGCCCATCCCTCGGAAAATTGGGTTTTTACCCAATCGTGGATTTTTGTTTTATTCGGTGTAAGCGGCCGTATGATTCTTATACCTGATTCGCTAAGCTCCTTGTAAAGTTCGGTACTGTCGGGGAGTTCGTACAATTTTACAAGCATATCCGGCATTATATATCATTCCTTTTTTGATAATTAGTATAATTATAATGCAAATACCCATTTTGTCAATAGCAAAATGGGTATTGTTGTAAGTTTATTTATTAGGAAACGGTGCTTTCGTCCGTCTCTTCTTCCGAATTATCTGACGATGCATCATCGGAGGTATCCGAGGTATCATCCACAGGCTCGGGCTCGATACCGGTAATGATTGCACCCTCATATATCCTGTTCCAGAGAGGCTCCCATGCATTGCCTTTTAATAGGTTTCCGGTGAGGTCTATTGTTCCCTTATAATCCTCCTCAAAGGCATCCTCCATACCCTCAACGCTCGAAATCTTGTTGTAGGAAAGATCAATCTTAGTTAGAGTGTTAAGACCCTTTACAGGCGTCATATCGGTAACTTCGTTGTGACTGATATTGATTGTCGTGAGCTTTATAAGCTTGTTAATCGCTGTAATATCCACGATTTTATTGTAGTTAAGCTCAAGGGAAGTAAGCTCGGTGCATTTCTCAAGAGCACTTATATCCACAATCGAGTTGTTGTTGAGATTAGCCGTCGTGAGAGCGGTACATTTCTCGAGAGTTGAAATATCAGAGAGTTTGTTGTTAGTTATCTCAAGGGTTGTCAGCTTTGTACAGCCGTCAAGTCCCTTCGCACTTACAATCTCATTATAATTAAGCTTGACATCGGTAAGCTCAGTGCATTTCTCAAGTGCGCTTATATCAGCGATTTTATTATAGGTCAGGTCAAGTGTAGTCAGCTTTGTACAGCCGGCAAGACCCTTGATATCGACAAGAACTCCGAATTCAGGCTTGTCTTCAACTTCCTCCTCGTCGCCGGTAGAGGATGTCTCGTCAGAGGTATCCGAAGCATCCGGTTCACTGTTATTTTCAGAGGAGATTTCATCTGATATATCAGGAATAACGGATTCCTCTGCTTCTGAGCTTTCCGATTCGGACGAGGAGTCCACATCACCTGATGTATCAGAGGTGTCCTCGCCTTTATCCTCGTCCGCTACTTGTGAGGTTGTTACTGTCAGGTTTTTGAGTTCCGACATATTTGAAAGAGCATCAAGATTTGTGAATTTATTATCAGACAGATAAAGCGTGTCAAGTTTTGTACATTCAGAGATGCCGCTTAAATCTTCAATCTCGTTTGAAACAGCGTTCAAAAGCGTAAGGTTTGTCAAACCGTTCATGCTGTTCAGGTTCTTTAGCAAATTGTTTGATATGGATAAAGTCTCTAGGTTTTTTAGATCCTTTATGCTTTCAAGGTCGGTAAGACCGTTACCGTCGGCATAAAGAGATTTTAACGTAATCATCTGGGAAAGAGGGGATAGGTTATCGATTCCGAGATTGCTCATCATAAGGGATTCAAGCTTTGAAGCCTTGTTTATTCCGTCGAGCTTTTTAATTTGTGTCGAGCCGATATCAAGATTTGTCAGGTTCGGAAAGCTCTCCAAGCCGTCGAAATCCTTTATTCCTGTAAATTCTATTGAGAGAACCTCGAGCTGCGACAGATTGGACAGCTGCGATAAATCCTTGAGGTCGTTGAGTGCCATAGCGTTAATTACGCTGCCAAAGTTTACCTCGGTTGTTCCAAGCCCGTAAGAAGCATAAGATGATGTTATCGCAGAGCTGGTCTGCATCTGATAAACTGTTGCAGCATCAAAAACAGACAGAATTTTGAGATTCCTGAAAACTGATAAATCCTCTACCTCTGATATTACAAAGGGGACAAGGATAAAATCCTTTGGAGCGTCTGCTATATCCTCTTCGCTCTCGGCATTTGCAGAGGCAGCCGGTTTTCTCAGTTGTTCCAACATGAAATTAGTATATTCAGATTTTGCAAGCAAAATATAGGGGTTTGCGTATGAGGCATATTTATTATTCTGATCAACACCGATATCACAGCCGTAAACAAACGTCTGGTACTCATCAAGCATTTCCTGTGTAAGCTCATAAGGACGCAGCTCGTCGTTTTCGTCCTCGGTGTTGTCAGTAATCGCCTTTGCGATAGCTTTAGCAAAGTCCTGATCCTTGAAGAGCGGGTTTCTGTTGATGTAGGATGAGATCGCTACATAACCGATTGCGCCGGCTACAAGAACGCACAGGACAATTGAATAAATTAAGCTCTTTTTCTGCTTCTTCCTGTTATAAGTCGCCATTTTAAGTGTCCTCCGATTTTAGTTTTCCGAAAATAGATTTTATCACACTATTGGTTATTTTACAATATTATTTTTCCGATTAAGAGTTATGTTAATCCTCTTGCGGAGCTTTATATGTTATCAACTTTATAAAACACTTTTTATTATTGTTATATACATCCATTGTCCTGCCGTACTTTACCTCATCTTGCTCCGGAGAGCGGCGAATGCACAGAATGGTTGATTCCGGCAGCTGGTTGAAGCCTTCGGTTTTGTAGATGTCAAGATCCTTAATAAAAACGCCGTATTCATCAAGAGCGTTTACCGGCATATCGGCGTCGTCTAAAACATCCGAGAGTTTTGCCAAAACGCATACATCAAGCTGTTCCTTACCGAGCAGCATATTATAGTAATAATCGTCTACAAGGTATATTATGCTGTCACCTGCTGCGATCTCCACAAAAAATCGCTGTAAAACCTTCTTGTTATGGTCTGCATCAAAGATTACATTATTGCTATTGTCGGTCAATGCGGTAAACTCGAGATAATCGACTTTCTTATACTCGTCACCGTTATAATCGTCGATAATCTCCTCTACGGTAGATTCGAGCTCATTTGTTCCGTCAACGGTAACAGTAGCAGCTCCGATATACATAAAACTCACGTCGGGATCATGGCGTGTTATTGACTGAATAATCCCGCCTATCAGAAATATAACTATAAAACCCAAAAGTATTATGGGCCATTTGTAATGATACCAAATATTTTCGAACCATTCTTTAAAAGAGAGCTTATCCTGTCTTTCCATAAAAGCATCACCCTTCTGTGATTCTATCTGTTAATCTACCGGCTTCATTGTGGGGAATAAGAGTACATCCCTTATCGATGCGGAATCTGTCAGCAGCATAACAAGCCGGTCTATTCCTATTCCAAGACCTCCCGTAGGCGGCATACCGTATTCGAGCGCATTGAGGAAATCCTCGTCGACATCGTTCGCCTCTTCATCGCCCTTTGCTTTCTTTATCACCTGCGCCTCAAAACGTTCCCTTTGATCTAAGGGATCATTTAATTCCGAAAAAGCATTTGCATGTTCTCTGCCGACTATAAACAGTTCAAAACGCTCTGTATAATCGGGCTTTTCGATCATTCTTTTCGCAAGCGGACTTATTTCCACAGGATGGTTCATTATAAATGTAGGTTGAATAAGCGATTCTTCGACATATTTTTCAAAGAAAAGGTTGAGAATATCTCCCTTTTTGTGATGAGGCTCAACTTCTATTTTATGCTTTTTAGCAAGCTCCTTTGCTGTTTCATCGTCGTCAATGGTATAGAAATCCACTCCGCATGCCTGTCTTACAGAATCCGCCATCGAAATCCTCGCAAATGGTTTTTCAAGGTCTATTTCAACGTCACCGTAATTAATAACAGTCTTTCCAAGTACATTCTGCGCCACAGTGCGTATTAAATCCTCGGTCAAATCCATCATTCCGATATAATCGGTATAAGCCTGATACAGCTCTAAAAGAGTGAACTCGGGATTGTGACGGGTATCCATACCCTCGTTTCTGAAAACCCTGCCTATTTCATAAACACGCTCAAAGCCGCCGACAATCAACCTTTTCAAGTGCAACTCAAGGGCGATTCTGAGATAAAGCTCAATATCGAGCGAATTATGATGGGTAGTAAACGGACGTGCATTCGCTCCGCCCGCCATATTGTGGAGCATCGGAGTTTCAACCTCCAAAAAGGACCTTGCGTTAAGATAATTCCGTATTTCCGATATTATTTGTGAACGCTTTACAAAAGTATCCTTCACCTGCGGGTTGACGATAAGATCGACATATCTCTGGCGATAACGCAGATCCTGGTCTTTCAGCCCATGCCACTTCTCGGGCAGGGGAAGCAGGGATTTTGATAGCAGGACAAGCTCCTTTGTGTGTATGGAAATCTCGCCCCTTCGGGTTTTGAACACAAAGCCCTTTAACCCGATTATATCTCCAATATCCCATCTGCGGTATTCCGCAAAAGCATCCTCTCCGATGTCGTCGATACGGATATAAACCTGAATTCTGCCGCTTTCATCCGCAATATCAATAAAGTTCGCCTTGCCCATGTCGCGGCGGCTTATAATCCTTCCGGCAACCGATACATCCCTGTTCTCATACTGCTCAAAGCTGTTTTTTATATCTGTAACATGGTCGGTAACATCGTATTTTACAAGGGAAAAAGGGTTTTTGCCTGCTTGCTGTAAATCATACAGCTTCTGCCGGCGTATTCTCAGTATTTCGTTTATATCCTGTTCGGGTTCCTGTCCGTTTATGATTTCTTCGCTCATTATGGGTTCATCCTTTAACTTTGCTTTACAAGTTTTATTTAGATATCGAGGAGATCGTATATTTTACAACTCCTCCCGGAGTCTCGACATTTATGCTGTCGCCCTTCTTTGCTCCGATCAGCATTTTACCTATAGGGCTCTCGTCCGAAATACGGAAGTTCAGGGGATCTGCCTCTGTCGTACTTACGATTTTATATTCTATCTCGTCATCGGTGTCAATATTGTGTATGACAACCTTGTTTCCGATATTTACCTTATCAGTGCCGAGGTCCTTGTCGTCAAGAACAATAGCGTATTTAAGAGTCTCCTCAAGATGGGCGATCATACCCTCTACTTCCGCCTGTTCATTTTTTGCCTCATCGTATTCGCTGTTCTCCGAAAGATCGCCGAAAGAACGCGCTTTTTGTATCGCCTGGGCAACCTCTTTGCGTTTTACAGTTTTTAGGTGCTCAAGCTCATTCTCTAACTTTTTTAAACCCTCTTTGGATACGATTAGTTGCTTGGACATATAAAAAATCTCCTTTATTGTTAATCAATTATCTCGCTGTTTATTATTTCAATGGCTTTTTGAAGCTGATTATCCTCTTCCTTTGTCAGCTTATAAAACCTCGCCATATCCTCATCAGACATAACAACCTCAAAGTCGGGGAGTATACCGGTTCCGTCATAGCTGATATTTGACGGCGGGTTATAATAAGCGGTGGATATTTTAAGACCGCTTCCATCGGGGAGTGAGTAAATCGTCTGCATCGTTCCTTTTCCGAAAGTGGTGGTTCCGACAATCTTTGCAAGCTCGTAGTCACGTAGTGCCGCTGTAAAAAGCTCTCCTGCCGAGGCGGTATTCCCGTTGCATATCACTACCATCGGATAGTCAAGAAAAGCCGCGTCCGAATTTTTCGTCTCTGCATTACCGGACTTGTCGATTATATTAATAATCGGGCCTTCGGGTAAAATGGTATCGAGTACAGAAACAATCGCATCCAAATCCCCTCCGGGATTGTTGCGGACATCAAATATGAATTTCGTACAGCCATCATTCTTTGCGTTCTCGAGCGATTCTTTAAAGGCTTCTGCAGTATAGTTGTTGAATTCGAGTATAGAAACATATGCGATATTTCCGTCAAGCTTCTCATATATTACCGACTCGCTCTCGATTTCCGCACGCACAACTGAAATACTTATATTTTCGCTTCTGCGTTTTATAACAAGGCTAACCGCCTCGCCGGCTTTTCCCTTTACAGCGTTAATCGCTTCATAATAAGTGTCGGAGGATATAACAATATCTCCGACCTGTATGATAATATCACCCGCCTGAATTCCTGCTTCAAGGGCGGGGGAGTTTTTCATAACGTTTGATATATATATACCCCCGGAATCACTGTCATATGCGACATGTACTCCGATTCCGACCAAATCACCTGATGTTTCGGCAGTATATGCCTCCATCTCATCCTTTGCAAGGTAAGTTGAATAACGATCCCCGAGACTGTCTATATACTCGCTCAGATAAGCATCGGTCATATCCTCGCTGGTGGTGTCCTTAATAAAACTATCTGCTACTTTATCATATACTTCCGAGAGCTTATCATAAAAAGCCGTTTTTTTATTAAGACATGCAAGCTCCTTGTTATGCTGTGTCTGGAATGCATTTGCTGTAATAAGAAATGTTGCGATACAGAAAAACAACACAAGAACAATGCTTGTTCCTATCGATATACGCTTTTTCATTTATTAGAGAATTATTCACTCCTTGCAAGAGAAAATAGCGATAAAAAATTTATGTTTGTTTATTTTTCCGCTATACTCCTTATTGTTTAGATGCTCTTATCTTTTTGGCAGATATTTAATCGGGTCTCTCGCCGTTCCGTTTACCATAATCATAAAATGAAGGTGATAGCCTGTTGATCTTCCTGTCGTGCCTACATAAGCGATGACTTCACCCTGCTTTACCACCTGACCGGGTTTTACAGCCAATCTGCTTGCGTGAGCGTATAGCGTGGAGGTGATATCGTCGTGTTTAATGACCACACAGTTACCGTAACCGCTTGAATACTGAGATTTTGTAACGACTCCGCCGTTCGAAGCGTAAATCGGCGTTCCAAGCGGAGCGGGCAGATCTATACCGCTATGGTATTCAGTACCTCTACCGCCGAAAGGATTGGATCTCCAGCCAAAGCCGGAGGAAATGCGGAAGTTTGTTTTAAGCGGCCATATAAAATCGGCGTTTACCTCAAGTAAAGCGGTGCGCTCTTTTTTTAGTGCTTCTATCTTTACTCTTACCTCGTTAATGCGGGCGTCCGAGGTAGAATACTGATCTTTAAGCTGTGCAAGACTTGTTCCAATATCATGCGCTTTTTGTTCAAGAGCAGCTTTTTTCTGCTCAAGATCCGTCTTTTTGGTATCAAGCTCTGCCTGATACACGCTGAGAGTCTGCTTTGCACTCTCGTAATTTGCCTTTTTCGTTTCGAGATCCTCAGTGACAATCTCGATTTCTTTCATTATGGTATCAGTATAATCAAGAAAGTAATTTAAATTGTCGACTTTTGAAAGGAAATCCGAAAAATTCTCGGACTCGAACAAAAGCTCAAAATAGCTCGGAGTGCCCTCAATAAACGAATGCCTTACGATAGAAGCGTACATATCCTTATAATATGCAAGATTTTCTTCTTCAATCGTTATGCTCGCTTCAGTCTCGGCTAATTTTAAATTGTATGCCTCGATAGTTTCCTCGGTGATGGCAATTTCAGCTTCAAGATATTCGATTTCGTCTATGTAGATATTTAACTGCTGTGATGTATATGAAGACTGCTTGTCAAGGTCACCTATTTTACTGGATAGTTGAGATTTTGTTCCCTGAAGCTTTGTGAGCAAATCCTGATACTGCTTTAAATCTGCCTCAACCTGTGAAAGAGTCCTCGCCTCTGCTTCTTCTTTCGGGGAGAAAGCAGAAAATACAGTGAACAACAATGCCAAACACACCAGCATTGATAAGATTTTTGTTTTTCTAAACAAAGAAAATCATCCTTTCAAATTAACGACCGCATTACTAATGCTTTTATCAAACCTTTAAATATTTCTTTATCGAAAGACTGCTCGAAACCACACCGGCAAAAAAACCGATTCCGAGAAAGCCGTATATAAGCAGTGTTCTGTAATTTTCAAACGGCGCCAGCTCAATAATGGAAGCGCTGTTGATAGTAGAATTCTCTGTCAGAATATCAGCTATTATGTAGTTGTAAACATAGAACTGCAAACCATATGCGACTGCCGCTGATATTAAACCTATAATAATACCCTCTATAATAAAGGGAGTGCGGATAAAGCTCTTTGTTGCGCCCACATAACGCATAAACATAATCTCATGCCGCCTTGAATGCATTCCGAGCTTAATGGTGTTCATAATAACAAACAAAGAAACCAAAAGCAGAATAACAAGCATATAAAGCGCAACCATGGTCAGAGTGTCCGTAACGCTTGTAACCTTGTCATACAGAGCGATATTCTCATGAATATCCTCATTATGTATGTTTTCTATCTCCTCGAGCTTGTTTTTCAGTTGATAAACCTCGTCCATTTCAAAGTCAGGGTCGGTAAAGCTCGTAAATGTTATTTCTATACTCGCCGGAAGGGGATTGTCGTCCTCATTAAAAATCACAAGATAATCACTGAGCTTCGGGTTCTTCTCGCGGTATATTTGGAGGTTCTGCATCTTTGTGAAGAATTCCACCTTCTCCACATTGTCCAATTTTTCCTTTAATTCCAGCACATCGCTGAAGACTCTGGTAACCTGATCGTCCGTCAACTCGTCCGGTATGGTTATTTTAATCATGTTTATGTTGTCAGTGGATTTTAAATTTACGCTGAAATTGTCAATTACAAGGTAAAATGTCCCGACAATAAGCATACAGGAAACAAGAACAAGCACGGAAGCGGAGGACATAACGATATTGCGGGAAATACCGATGAATCCCTGTCCTATATGGTAAAAAAAGGTGCCGATTTTTCTCATTTAACAATAGCCCCCAATTTTATCACAGGTAATTTCGCCGTCGTCTATAGTAATAACTCTTTTATTATATCGGGTAACGACCTCACGGTCATGCGTTACAACGATTACGGTTTTTCCGAGCTTGTTTATTTTTATCAGAAGTTCCATGATTTCATTAGTCATATCCGAGTCAACATTGCCGGTGGGCTCGTCCGCAACTATTATCTGCGGATTATTTACCAATGCTCTGGCGAAGGCGACCCTTTGCTGCTCTCCTCCCGAAAGTTCGTCTGGGAAGCTGTCGTATTTATCGCCAAGACCGACAACATTCAAAAAGAAGGGGACACGCTTTTTAATAAGCGCGGGCTTTTCTCCTATGACACGCATTGCGAAAGCCACGTTCTCGTAAGCGGTTTTATCGTCAAATAGCCTGAAATCCTGAAAAACCACGCCCATCGTACGTCTGAGATAGGGGATCTTGCGCTGCCTGATTTTATCAAGCCGGAATCCGTTTACCATCAGCTTGCCCGAGGAAATCCTCTCCTCCCGCAAAAGCAACTTTGTGAGCGTTGTTTTACCGGCACCGGAATGACCGATAATAAACACAAACTCACCGTTCTCAATTCTCAGGTTTACGTTTCTTAAAGCGACGGTGCCGTTCGGGTATACCATCGAAACATCAGTGAATTCTATCATTTTCAGTGTTTTTCCTTAATAATTGTTCGGTTTGCTTATCAAATACTTTTTTACCATCAGCGCGACCTTGAAGGTTATGGCGTGATCAAACTCCCGTAGGTCCAACCCGGTCAGTTTCTTTATTTTCTCAAGCCTGTATACGAGCGTGTTCCTGTGAACGAACAGCTTTCTTGAAGTCTCGGAAACGTTGAGGTTATTATCGAAAAACGCCTGAATTGTCATCAGGGTTTCGCGGTCAAGGCTCTCAAGTGAACCGCGTTTGAAAACCTCCTGTAAAAACATTTCGCAAAGCGTGGCGGGAAGCTGATATATAAGCCTTCCGATACCGAGGTTCTCGTAGCTTATGATGCTCTTTTCAGTGTCAAAAACCTTGCCGACCTCAAGCGCAACCTGCGCATCCTTATAAGACCGGGCAAGCTCTTTTATACTGGTTACGACAGTACCGATACCGACTACAACCTTCATATAAAATTCGCTGGACACGGTATCGACTATGTTTTTAGCAAAAGACTCGATGCTTTTGTTCTCGACGGATGTCTTAAGCTCCTTTACGAGAACAATATCGGTTTCACCGACGCTTATTACATAATCGCGCCCCTTGTCGGGAAACATATTCTGTATAATATCGTACGGTATAACCTCGCTCTTGCTCTGGAAGCGTATCAAATAAACCACGCGGTTTATCTCGCTGTCAAAATGCAGCTCCTTTGATTTAATATAAATATCGCCGGGCAGAATATTGTCAAGAATGATGTTCTTGATAAAATTCGTTCTGTCGTACTTTTCATCATAAAGGGTTTTTATGTTTGAAAAAGAGATTGCAAGCAGGGCGGCAATGTTCAATGCCGATTCGTCTTGACCCTCTACAAAAACAACAAACTCAATCCGTGCGTGTGAACCGATGGGACGATAGGTAAAACCCTCCCAGGTGATTGTGTCGAAGGTATATGAAACTTCCTCTAATATTTCCTTGTGTGACTCACCGATTCTCGAGAGTTGACTGCATGCGATGATTACTCCCTTATCGTCGATTATGCCTATATTGCGGTCAATTGCCTCTTTCATCTGGTAAATTAAGCCCTGAAAAAGCTTATTGCTCATATTGTAGACCGTACCTTTCTAACACATATTGTCATTCTTGTAAAAAACGAAAAAGCGCCGCGGAACCAGTGTTTCGACCGCAGTTTGTTCAAAAATACCTTTTTCCCAACTTTAATCTTCATTTTACAATATTTTTGGTTAAAATGCAATAGTAAAATAAAACTTACCTCATTTTTATTGTAAAAAAGCTCATATCATTCAATCAAAACGCTTATTGCGGATAAAACGAAGCTGCCGGCGGTTTCGGTGCGTAATATCCGGTTTCCGAGCCCGACAATGGGGATATCGTGCGCTATGGCGGTATTTACCTCCCCGGCAGACAAGCCGCCCTCCGGACCTATGAGAAATGAAATACTACCGGGCTTTTTTTCGCATAGGAAGGTCTTTATAGGTACAGTTCCGTCGCCTTCATAGCATATAAAGCTGATTTCACTGCATTTCATCTCCTTACAGGCATTCGAAAAGGATAATGGGGGTAATACTTTGGGTAAAATTCCGCGTCCGCATTGCGAGGATGCTGATGCTGCAATCCTGTTGAGCCGCTCGATTTTTTTTGCAAAGGCTTTTTCGTCCGGCTTTGAAACGCTGCGTTCGCATATAACGGGTATTACCGAGGTTACTCCCAATTCGACCGCTTTTTGCACGATTGTATCGAGCTTGTCGCCTTTCGGTACTCCCTGATACAGATTAACCGAGAACGGAAACTCGCTGCTGCTCTGCCTGCTTCCGCTGAGAATTACCGATAATTCACCGTCTGAAATCTCAGTAATCGTACCGTCAAACTCAGTTCTTTTCATATCACAGACCAAAATCTTCTCGCCGCGGCGTAGTCTGAGCACGTTTAGGATATGATGCGCATCGCTGCCTGAAATGCGAACCGTATCTCCGCAAAATGGTGTACCGGTGATAAATACTCGTGGGGTTGACGACATTATGACACGTCCTTATCTTTACTAAAAAGATATAAAAATATGTTTTGTGTCAGTATTATATTATATATACATAAAAATGTCAATGCGGAAAAAGTCCGTAGTTTTTTGTGCACATTGTCGAAAAAGGGAAAAGATAGAAAACAAAAACATCTTGACTTTTATATAATAGTGTTGTAGAATAAATCCGCAATAAGAATGTTAGGGAGGTATTGAGTTATGGCAGATATGAACGATAATAGCGAATATAGCGTTTTCACTCTGACCGACGAGGAAGGTAACGAGAGTCAATTCGAGCTGTTGGGCAACCTTGAGATTGAAGGCAATAAATATGTAGCTCTGATTCCGTTTGAGGGAGAGGATGACGAATATGTCATATTGAAAATCAGTACGGACGATAACGGTAACGAGATACTTCTTACTATCGATGACGATGACGAGTTCAATAGAGTTGCTGACGCTTTTGAGGATAATTTTATGGACGAGTATGACCTTGACGAGAATTTCGATGAAGAAGACGACGATGACGATGAGGAAGAGGACGACGGCGAGGACGACTGAGTAAACGTTTTCGACATATAAGCAGGTTTTTAAAGAATGCCTGCGGAGTTCGTGAGAGGGTATATCCTTTTACAGGATAATACCCGACCCTATGTAAAAACCCACATTTACGAAAGGGAGTTCACATTCAACGGCGGTGAGCAGGCCTCCCGCATATAAGCTGCTTTGTCACCTTATATGCGGACGTTGGAAGCTCTGAAACCCGAGAGAGGACACCCACCTGCACAAAGGCAGGGTTTCGTTCCATGGGGACACGGCTTTGCGGGTTTAGGAACATATAAATATTTTGGCGCATAATCCTTTTGATTATGCGCCAAGCTTTTACCCGAGTATTTCACCGATGGGGGAGTTATATATCAATGTCGCTCTGCTGTCCGCTGCCGTCGGTGTTTTGTTTATCTCGACAATATTGTCGCCTCCGTAATAATCTATAAGCCCGGCGGCGGGGTATACTTTCAGGGAAGTACCGCCTATAATCAGCAGGTCAGCTCTGCGCAACGCCTCAACCGAGCAGTACAGAGTCCTGTCGTCAAGCTGTTCTTCATATAACACCACATCCGGCTTGATGATTCCGCCGCAGTCACAGTGCGGAACTCCGGTTGTGGCGGTAATAGCCCCGATGGGAAAAAACTTATTACACAACGTACAGTAGTTTCGATAGACGTTCCCATGCAGTTCGAAAACCGTTTTGCTGCCCGCCTTCTGATGCAGATTATCGATGTTCTGGGTAATGACCGCTTTCAGTTTTCCCGCTTTCTCAAGCTCTGCGAGGGCATAGTGCGCTTTATTCGGTTGGGCATCCAAAAACAGCATTCTTTCTCTGTAAAAACTGAAAAAATCTTCGGTTTTACTGCAAAAAAATGTATGACTGAGTATCACCTCGGGAGGGTACTCATAAACCCGGCTGTATATTCCGCCCTCACTGCGGAAATCGGGAATACCGCTCTCGGTGGAAACTCCGGCACCTCCGAAAAACACTATGTTTTTGCTTTTTTCTATTAGATTTTTCAGTTTTGGTTCCATAAACATAACTTCGATTCTTTTAGACTTTATTATATTTTATCATATTGTTGTCTGAAAAATCAATAATATTACGAATGATTATTATTTCCGCTTGTAAATAAAGCCGCTTAATGGTAAAATATGTTTCGGGGGAGGGTGTTGATGAAAAAAACGGCATTGAATATTTTAAAGAATTATGCGCTTATAACAGTATCATGTTTTATTTATGCTGTCGGGATAAGCCTTTTTCTCGACCCTAACAGACTCGCTCCCGGAGGTGTTACGGGTATCGCGATAATAATAAACAATATTACCGATTTTCCGACTGGAACCTTAGTGCTGATAATAAATATACCCATCATGGTCATAGCGGTATTAAAGCTGGGCTTTAAGCTTTTTGTTTCGTCAATATACGCCCTGATCATCTCGTCATTCGCAATAAATCTTCTCGCTCCATATGGACCGGTCACCGACGACTTGCTTCTTGCCTCGATTACCGGCGCGGTTCTTGTTGGCGTTTCAATCGGACTGATTTTCAGGGCGGGTGCGACTACGGGTGGAGCGGATATAATCGTAAAGCTGTTACGGCTCAGGTTCAAGCATATAAAAACCGGCAGGATTTTTATGATTTCCGATGGTATTGTAGTAGCGATATCGGGGTTCGTTTTCAAAAATATAAATGTCGCTCTTTATGCGGGAATATCTGTACTTATTCAGTCATTTGTACTCGATTTGGTATTATACGGAACCGACGGAGCGAGGCTTTTATACATCATAAGTGATAATGAGAACGATATAGCGGAAAGGTTTATGAAGGAACTTGATGTCGGTGTAACTTATCTGCAGGGCAGGGGAGCATATACGAGCAAGAATAAAAAAGTTATGCTGTGCGCAATGCGCAAACAACTTCTCCCACGGGCACGCGGGATCGTTTTGCAGCACGATGAAAACGCTTTTATGATAGTGACGAGTGCCAATCAGGTTTTCGGAGAGGGTTTCCGCAGACACGATAGCATTGATTTGTAAAAAACCAGTTTTAGAATTGTATCATTATAAAAAAGAGGCACGGATTGACTATTATCCGTGCCTTGTTGATTTTACCTTTTTGAATATTATTTAATCTTTTTAAGCTGTACGAACTTGGGAAGTCCGTCTTCCTTGATAATGTCAGGCTCACCCTGTATCAGCGGAAGCGCATATTCGATAAACTTCTCGTTCATACCGTCCTTTGTTTCATTCAGCCAGTCGAGCGGAATCCTCTTTTCGGTATTTGCAACTACTGTAAGGTCAAACAACTTTATATTACAGACATACTTGCCGTTAACATAGCTTCTCTCGAATCCGACCATCTTGTCGGTGATACCCGCTACCGCGTTTTCCACGGCTGCTTTACCCGAAGTGAAGGATTCTTCCACATCGTTTTTGGAAGCGCAGTGAGCTGCGCATCTCTGCAGAAGGCTTAGTTCGATTCCTCTGACCTTTGCGCCGGTTTTTTCCTTGACATAGTTTGCAAGAAATGAAGCTAAACCGCCGAGCTGTGCATGACCGAAGGAGTCCTTTGTCTTGGCAAGATCCGCACCGTACTCGGAGATGTATTTGCCGTCCTTGTCCCTTATACCCTCCGAAACAGCTACGATACATTTGCTGTTCTTTTCATAAATAGCCTTTACTTTCGCCATGAAACTGTCTATATCAAAGGGAACCTCCGGCAGAAAAATGAGATCCGGTCCGTTGCCCTTATATGAAGCGAGGGATGCTGCTGCGGTTAGCCAGCCCGCGTTTCTTCCCATAATTTCGACAATAGTTATCATTCCCGTGTCGTAAACCCTTGCGTCACGGTAGATCTCCATCATGGAAGTCGCTATATATTTTGCGGCAGAGCCGTATCCTGGGCAATGGTCGGTTCCTTCAAGGTCGTTGTCAATAGTCTTGGGAATTCCCATTACACGACACTCATAACCGTTTTTAAGCATGAATTTGGAAATTTTATTGCATGTATCCATCGAGTCGTTTCCGCCGTTGTAGAAGAAGTAGCGGACATCGTATTTTTTAAAAATCTCAAGAATACGCTTGTAATCGGTATCGTCAACTTCCGGATCCTTGATTTTGTAGCGGCAGGATCCGAGCGCAGATGAGGGTGTCTGCTTCATAAGCGCAAGCTCCTCGGGATCTTCTTTTCCCATATCGATGAGGTTGTCGTTAAGAACTCCTTTGATTCCGTTGAGAGCACCGTATACCGTTGTAATATTTTCGTTTTCAAGAGCTGTTTTGATACAGCCGTAAGCACTGGAGTTGATAACGGAAGTAGGCCCCCCCGATTGTCCTATTATAGCAGCGCCTTTTAATGTACTCATTTTTACTTACCCGATTTATCCGGAAAACACAGCGGATAAATTTCCCTTTCGTCAGATTTTTTATTGTTCGGAAGCGGTGTTATGTTCCGATGTTACCCTATATGAGAAATAATTCCCATCAAAAAATTATTTTATCATATACTACGACAAAAATCAATTGTTTTTTTCAAAATTACCCGTATGTTAGTCGGTTTACTATTGACTTCTTTAACAAAAACTGCTAAAATAATTTAGTGAAATAAACTAAAGGAGATAAATTTTATGCCACTTGTAACATCAAAAGAAATGTTCAAAAAGGCCTATGAGGGCGGATATGCCATCGGAGCTTTCAATGTCAACAATATGGAGATTATCCAGGGTATAACAGAGGCAGCTAAGGAGGAGAACGCACCTCTTATCCTGCAGGTTTCTTCCGGTGCGAGGAATTATGCAAAGCATGTATATCTTATGAAACTAATCGAAGCAGCAATAGAGGATACAAATCTTCCCATCTGTGTTCATCTTGACCACGGCGATACCTTTGAGCTATGTAAATCATGCATAGACGGTGGATTTACCTCGGTTATGATAGACGGTTCGCACCATTCCTTTGAGGATAATATTAAACTTACAAAGCAGGTTGTCGAATATGCGCACGCACACGGCGTCGTAGTTGAGGGTGAGCTGGGCAGACTCGCCGGAGTTGAGGATGCGGTAAACGTAAGCGAAGCAGACTCTTCGTACACAGATCCCGCACAGGTAGTCGAGTTTGTTGAAAAAACCGGTGTGGATTCGCTTGCTATCGCAATAGGAACAAGTCACGGTGCATATAAATTCAAGCCCGGCCAGAAGCCGCAGTTGAGATTCGATATACTTGAAAAAGTCGAAAAGCAGCTTCCCGGATTCCCGATAGTTCTGCACGGAGCCTCGTCTGTTATTCCCGAGTTTGTTGAGATTATCAACGCAAACGGCGGAAAGATGCCCGATGCTATCGGCATTCCGGAATCAATGCTCCGCCAGGCCGCAAAATCCGCAGTCTGCAAGATAAACATCGATTCCGATTTAAGACTCGCCATGACCGCTTCAATCCGTCAGTATTTTAATGAGCATCCCGACCATTTCGACCCCCGTCAGTATTTGAAGCCGGCAAGAGCAAACATCAAAGCGCTTGTTAAGAATAAGCTCATAAACGTTCTCGGCTGCAACGG
This sequence comes from Eubacteriales bacterium, assembly GCA_028702135.1. Classification (GTDB taxonomy): domain Bacteria; phylum Bacillota; class Clostridia; order Oscillospirales; family CAG-382; genus UBA1049. The sequence continues at coordinate 25,850 of JAQVPJ010000014.1, forward strand.
CAAGGCATAAAAAATTCCGGTAAGCATCTTTTAATGCTTACCGTTTTTTTATATATCCGAATTATCCTGCGTGATAAAATTTATCCAGAGGTTTCCGTATGAGGTCGCAGCAAAGCAGAGCATCACCTCGCCTGTAACGGTTCTGTCTATTGCGGTGTCGTCCTTATATCTCTTATATCCTGTAAGCGACGGGTTCTCCTCAACTTTAAATCCCGAATTGATTGCAGTTGTAAGCGAGGTCGAAATCTCACCGTCAAGCGGGATGCTTGCGGAAATAAGCGAATTAAGCGTCAAAGCTGTGGTAAAAGCGCTTTTTTTGTTATCAATATCCGATAATGTGTTGTCATCGTTAATTTTATTGCCAAGGTATCTGAGTACGCCGTTATAACAATTATCTGAAATATACCTTCTTGAGAGCATTATTACGTTAAGAGCATACGCGCTGCTTTCCGCATCGGGATTCGCATAATCCGCCGAGACGGGGAAGCCTCCGTTTTCCTCCTGCAGCGTTTCGAGATGCTTTGCGGCTTTTTCATAGTCAAAATCGGTCTCGGCAGCCGTCAACGCAAAAAAACATAGTGCCATCTCTTTTACGGTAAGCGCGGCATACCCGTTATCGAGTGCCGTTTTTATCTCATCGATATAATTATCCGTGTCATACGCAGAAACATCATTCCCCTGACGGGCAATCAGCGACACGGAAATAACATAACCCGCTCTGTCAGTAAGCGTTTCTGTTTTTTCGAGCGAGTAAGTGTATTCATAATCGCTTATTTTCAGCTTTGCTGAGTATACTGCGGCTACATCCTGCCAACAGACGAGATGTCTTGCTTTATAGAATTCATCAAAACCGGAAGTCAGATTTAGCATTTCGGTACCACTCTCGTCCGCTTTATTTTCGCAAGCATGCGTAAAGGGCAAAAGCAGTACCAATAATGAGAGAAATAAGCATATTTTTTTCATTTTCAGCTCCGAAAGATTGTTTAATCTTATTGTTATATTATTCCTGTAGGCATATTAATTCAATGCAAAAAATGTAAATTATAAAACAAAGGCTGCATACCGCAAGGATATGCAACCTGTTTTTATCTGTGGAAAAATTACTTGACTGTAACCTTTGCGCCGACAGCTTCGAGCTGGTCCTTAATCTTCTCAGCTTCATCCTTCGGAACGCCGGTCTTAACCATCTTGGGAGCGGATACGACAAGCTCTTTAGATTCACCGAGCGATAAACCGGTGATATCCTTTACTTCTTTGATAACTTTGAGCTTGGTTGCATCATCATAACCTGTAAGCTCAACGTCGAATTCGGTCTTCTCCTCTACTACTGCTTCTGCTGCTGCACCGGGAGCTGATGCTACGGCAACGGGAGCTGCAGAAACGCCGAACTCCTCCTCAAGAGCCTTTACAAGATCAGCAAGCTCAAGTATTGTAAGTCCCTTGACAAGGTCTAAAATCTGTTGTGTTTTTTCATTAGCCATTATAATATACCTCCAAATTTGTTATGCCCGCTAAAGACAGTCCTGCTGTTTTTTAAGACGAGCTTATTTTGTTTGTAACTGAAAAATAATGCTTTTTTATGCCTCTGCAGCTTCTGCTTGGCCCTCGCTCTGCTTGTCGATAATCGCTTGGATAGCATAAGCGAATCCGTATAACGACGATTGCAGCGAGCCCATAATCTTACCGATGAGAACCTCTTTAGCGGGAATAGCCGCAAGAGCTTTTACACCGGCGGCGTCGATTACACCTCCGTCGACAAAGCCCGCTTTTATGACGAAATTTTCGTTCTTTTCTGCGAATGTATTCAATATCTTCGCTGCCGAAACCTCATCGTTATTGCTTATGGCTAAAGCGGTCATTCCGCTTAAAACCTCATTGAGCTTTTCAAAACCGATAATATCGCAAGCCTTTGAGGTAAGAGTGTTTTTAACAACCGCATACTCAACGCCGGCTTTGCGCAAATCACTTCTGAGCTTGGTGTCGTCCGCTACGGATATACCCTTAAAGTCCACAAGAACTCCGCTCTTTGCTGATTTCATTTTGTCGGCAAGTTCCTTGACTATCTGCTGTTTCTGCTCTAAAACTTTTGCACTTGGCAATTTCTTCACCTCCGTAAATTAAAAGAAAAATGCTCCGCCGCTTGCGCGAGGGGAGCATAAAAAAGATCATACAGTCAGTATTTTCTGCTTTTATTTTCTCCTCGGCAGGCGGTAAAAACCATTAAACTATCGTGCCTACTGTCTTTGGGAAATTTTTTGACCGACAAAGAGTATATCATATAATATATCCCTTGTCAATAATTAAATTTTGATTATTTTAATCCGTTGCCCTGTTCGGGTTTACCTTTATACCGGGGCCCATAGTGGAAGCGATAACACAGGATTTTATATACTGACCCTTAGCTGCAGCCGGCCTTGCTTTTATAATGGCACGAAACAAAGTGTCAAAGTTTTCCTGTAGCTTATCCCTGCCGAAAGAAACCTTGCCTATCGGACAATGGATAATGTTAGCCTTGTCAAGCCTGTACTCGATTTTACCCGCTTTGGCTTCCTGAACAGCCTTTGCGACATCGTTGGTAACAGTTCCCGCTTTGGGGTTGGGCATAAGGCCCTTAGGACCGAGCAGCTTGCCGAGACGGCCTATAACACCCATCATATCGGGGGTGGCTATGATAACGTCGAACTCAAACCAGTTCTCCTGTTGAATCTTTGCGACATAATCCTCTGCGCCGACATAATCGGAGCCTGCTTCCTCTGCAGCTTTCGCCTTGTCTCCCTTTGCGAAAACGAGAGTTCTCACAGTTTTGCCGGTTCCGTTAGGTAGAACAACGGCTCCTCTGACCTGCTGGTCTGCGTGGCGGGAGTCAACGCCCAAACGAAAATGAACTTCAACAGTCTCATCGAATTTTGCTTTTGAAATCTCGCAAGCAATAGCGAGTGCGTCACCGCTTTCATAGAGTTTTGTCCTCTCGACGCTCTGTATCGCTGTTTTGTAATTCTTGCCTCTCTTCATTTTGAACGCCCCCTTAATCTATGACGGTAACGCCCATGCTGCGGGCAGTACCGGCTATCATTCTCATTGCAGATTCGACAGAAGCCGCATTGAGGTCGGGCATCTTCAGCTCGGCAATTTTTCTTATCTGCTCCTTTGTAATCTGAGCAACCTTTGTGTTGTTCGGAACGGCGGAGCCGCTTTCGATATTGCATGCCTTCTTGATAAGAACGGCTGCAGGGGGAGTCTTTGTGATAAATGTGAAGCTACGGTCCGCATATACTGTGATAACAACAGGAATAATGAGTCCGATGTCATTTTTTGTGCGTTCGTTAAAATCCTTTGTGAACATCGGTATAGCGACACCGTACTGACCGAGTGCCGGTCCTACCGGGGGCTGAGGAGTAGCCTTGCCTGCCGGCAGTTGGAGTTTGATATAACCTAATACCTTTTTTGCCATTTTAAATACACCTCCATAGTGGTAACAAATTCGGGAGCTTTGCTCCCTCCCACATTACAACAAGCTCATCGGCAAAATGAGCCTTTGTGTTATCGATACTATAATAATCTGTACTTTTTTGCGTTAATCAAGCGGCTTGACCTGCATCGAACCAAGTTCAACCTTTGTCTCTCTGCCGAACATAGACGCCGAAACGACAATGGTCTTTTTATCGGGTGAAATCTCCTCGACCAAGCCGATAAAGCCGGAAAGGGGACCGTCACAAATCCTGACGCTGTCACCTACTTCATAGTTGATCTCAATGATTTTAACCTCAACTCCGAGAGCTTCAACCTCATGATCGCTTAACGGAACAGGTTTGGAACCGGGACCGACAAAGCCGGTGACACCTGATGTGTTTCTGATAATATGCCAGCTCTCGTCGTTCATTACCATTTTAATGAGCACATAGCTGGGGAAAAGCTTTCTTTCGATTTCCTTTTCTTCCTTGCCGTTGATCTCGATGACCTTTTCGACAGGAACTTTAACTGCTAAAATAAGATGCTCAAGATTGCGGTTCTCAACTATCTTCTCAATATTTGACTTAACCTTGTTCTCATAACCCGAGTATGTGTGTACAACATACCAGAGCGGAGTGCTTTCCTGCGGTAATCCCATATCATCCTACCTTAAATCAACTGAATAAGCGAGGTAAAGGCGTAGTCAAGCAAGCCGAGGAAAACACAGGCGACAACGATAATAATAAGAACTATTCCCGTCTGCCTAAAGGTTTCCTTTCTGGAAAGCCAAACTATCTTCTTTATTTCGCTTTTGTAATCTTTGAAAAACTTAACAAGCCGCTGTCCGAAAGCATTTTTTTTCTTTATGGAAACGAATATTGCCGTACCGATTATAATCAATATGGCTCCGGCGATAATCCAACCGGTCCAGGAGCTTCCGGCCCCCTCAGCCTCGCTGCTGTTTTCGGTAATGCTCTGCGCCTGTTCGCTGCTCCCGTCGCTTGCCGAACTCTCAGTGTCGCTTGCTTCTCCCGATTCATCGGTAATGCTCTCATCTGTATCGCTTGTGTTCCCCGAAACATCATCCGCAACGGATATGTCCGAAATGTCGTTCGATTCTTCGGCATATGCGAACAGTGTAAGTGAACAAGCGAGCAGAATAACCAGCACTGCAAGAAACAGGGTCTTTAATTTGTTTGAAAACATCTTCTTCCCCCTCACTTGCTCTCTTTGTGGAGAGTGTGCTTACGGCAGAACTTGCAGTACTTGTTCATCTCAAGCCTGTCGGGATCGTTCTTTTTGTTTTTCATGGAATCATAATTTCTCTGCTTGCATTCGTTGCAAACCATTGTGATTTTAACTCTCATTCTTTATCGGCACCTCCAATTATGTTACCTCCCTCTGATTATATCCGGCTGCTCTTATCGGGAGGAAATCGAACCCGAATAAGCACAACAAAAAATACCCCGAATCCAGAGGTAAAGCTATTTTAGCAGTAATAAAGCGTGTTGTCAATAGCAATTTGCAAAAAAAGCACCTTTTACTCAAACATTCCGATTCTTTTCGTATGTCTGCCGCCGTCAAAGGGGGTGTTTATAAAGATTTCGGTAAGTTTTACAGCTTTTTTTCCATCAATAATTCTGCCGCCCAGGCATAAAATGTTGGCGTTGTTGTGCCGGCGTGTCGCTTCCGCAGAAAATTCTTCGTTCAGAACGGCGGCACGTATACCTTTATGCTTATTTGCCGCCATGGACATTCCTATACCGGTCCCGCAGCAGAGAATACCCAACTCGCTCTCCCCGCGTGTGATAGAATCGCATACCTTCCGTGCATACACAGGGTAATCCACCGATTCGAGGCTGTCCGTACCGAAATCGATAAAGGGTATACCTTTATCCGAAAGATATGTCTTTATTGCTTCCTTAATCTCAAAGCCTCCGTGGTCGCTTCCAAGAGCAATCATAACCATACACTTTCTCCGGCGATATGAATTTTTTACGGATACCTTTTCGCCGGAATAGCTCCGTATGATATAGAATTAATAAGAAAATTAATGAGATGCATCAGCAAAGGTTTTTATTCAAGCCCATTCCGCTCACGCTCTGCCTGGGAGGCACGCAGATATATCGGCTTTAACTCCTTCGGTGTGAATGTTCTGTTCTCCAAAAGCGCTCTGTAACCGCAAAGTGCGACCGATAGTGCGTTCTGATCCTTTGATGAAGGAGAAGCAACTATCATATTGCTGCTGTCCTTGCAAAGAGAATAAAACAAATCCGCTCCGTCTCCGCATAATGTAACGGCTTTGTCATATCGGGTAAGTTGCTCTGATAGCTCCCCGGCGGAGATAAGCCTGTCGTCACACAACCTTTTTTCGTCTTGGAACAGAGCGTTGTAAAACTGGTTACGGCGTGCGTCCATCACGGGACAAATAACCCCGTCCCGCCCCGAAAGATTCTGTGCAAGGGCTTCAATCGTGGATACCGCCGCACAGGGAATCTGTTTTCCGATGCCCATCGCCAACCCCTTGACAGTTGAAACTCCGATACGAACGCCCGTGAATGAGCCCGGTCCCGCACTGACAGCGATTAATGAGAGTTCTGACGGTTTTGCTCCGTAAAGCTCGAAAGCCTGATTTATCATCGGCATTAGAATTTCACTGTGCGTAAGTCGGTTCTTGACAGTAAACAAGCTGTATGTTTTAACTGTTTTATCGATCTCGGCAATGGCGGCGGAGGCGGTTACTGCGGTTGTATCTATTCCCAATATCAGCATATTACTATTCTTCTTTCCTCGTCTGATAAGCGTTCAATCTTTATTCTTACGGCTTCATCGGGAATCGCTCCCTCAAAAAGCTCGCTCCACTCGGTAATTATTATACAATCATCAGACGGATAATCATAAAAACCCGTTGAATACAGATCATCCTCGTTTTTTATCCGGTATAAATCAAAGTGGTAAATAGTAAGCGTGCTCCCTGCATACTCGTTTACAATGGCGAAAGTAGGGGAGTGTACGAGAGGGAGGCATTCGGGTATCAGCGATTTCACAATTCCTCTTACAAAGGCTGTTTTGCCTGCGCCCATCTCTCCGTAAAGTGCGAGGAAACAGCCCTTTTTCATTTTTTTCGCCACCTCTGCGGCTATATTATCGGTGTCGCAGAGACTTTTTGATAAAAATTCATCCAAATTTAATACTGTTCCTTTCTTCCGTAAAAAATCAGAACAAACCGCTTATAACGCCGTCATTATCGATATCGATGCTCTCAGCTGCCGGTTTTTTCGGAAGGCCGGGCATTGTCATAATCGTCCCGGCAAGAACCACGACAAAACCTGCACCCGAGGAAACTTTCACCTCACGCACGGTAAGTCGATAACCCGACGGGCATCCCAGCAAAAGCGGATTATCGGAGATAGAATACTGCGTTTTTGCTACGCAAACCGGAAGACTGCCGTAACCCATAGCTTCGATCTCCGCGAGAGAGGAAAGAGCTGCAGGCGTATAATCCACGCCATCGGCACGATAAATTTTAGTAGCGAGCGTTTCAATCTTCTGCTTTAGCGTGTACTCATCGGGATAAGTAAACTTCAGCGTCGAATCTGTTTCGCATGCTCTGCAAACCTCCTCGGCAAGTTCCGTAGAACCGCTTCCGCCTGATTCAAAAGCTTTTGACACCACGGCTTTTACGCCCATTCCGGCACAAAAATCCTTTATCCACTCAATTTCCCGTTCGGTGTCGGTATAAAAATGATTTATCGCCACGACGAGAGGGATACCAAAACCTAAAAGATTCTCGATATGCGCTTTGAGGTTGGAGCTGCCTGCTTCGAGCGCTTTTATATTCTCTGTCTTCAGATTCTCCTTCAAAACGCCGCCGTTATACTTGAGTGCGCGTACAGTCGCTACGAGAACGATAGCAGAGGGGGAAACAGACGCCTTGCGGCATTTTATGTTAATAAACTTTTCTGCACCGAGATCTGCTCCGAACCCTGCCTCTGTGATACAGTAATCCGCAAGCTTCATACCCGTTTTTGTCGCGATTACCGAATTGCAACCGTGGGCGATATTCGCAAAAGGGCCGCCGTGAATAATACAGGGAGTGTTCTCTGTGGTCTGAACCAGATTGGGTTTTATCGCATCCTTAAGCAGAACGCACATCGCGCCCTGTGCATTGAGGTCACGACAATATATAGGTTTTTCATCATAATTATATGCGATTAGAATATTGCCGAGCTTTTCTTTAAGGTCGTTCAGGGAGGTGCATAAACACAGTATCGCCATTATTTCGGTTGCGACGGTAATCATAAAATGCTCCTCACGGGCAACACCGTCCGCCTTGCCGCCCAAACCGATCACTGCGGAACGCAGCGCGCGGTCATTCATATCAAGGCAGCGTGTAAATATGATGCGTTTTGGATTTATGCGTAGCGTGTTTCCCTGCTGGAGGTGGTTGTCTATCATGGCGGCGAGAAGATTGTTAGCACTCGTTATCGCGTGAAAATCACCTGTAAAATGCAGATTTATATCATCCATAGGGAGAACCTGCGAGTATCCGCCTCCCGCTGCTCCGCCCTTTACGCCGAAAACGGGACCGAGTGACGGCTCACGCAGAGCGATAACAGCTCTTTTCCCGATCCTTTCCATTGCTTGTCCGAGTCCGATGGTCGTAGTGGTTTTTCCCTCTCCCGCAGGAGTAGGGCTTATTGCGGTAACAAGGATCAGCTTCCCGTTTTTTTTCGAAGAAAGGCGTTTAATCAGCCCGCTGCTTATTTTTGCTTTGTACTTTCCGTATGGCTCCAACTCATCGTCCGTAATTGAGAGTTTTGAAGCAATTTCCGTAATCGGCATCATCTTTGCCTGGTTTGCGATTTCAATGTCTGTTTTCAAACTCTGCCTCCGATTGTCCTGTATATCAATTTTTTGTTTTTGGGCGGACTGTCCTTTATTTTTATCGCTCTGAACAGCAGTTCAATGCCGTTCTGCGCCATGTCTATTTTACTTGTGTAAAGAGTGGCGAGGACTTCGCCCTCCTTGACATAATCCCCGACCTTATGGTGAAAAATTATACCTGCGTTATGATCGATGGAATCCTCTTTTTTACTGCGTCCCGCACCGAGAATCATAGCAGCCTTACCGACCGATTCAGCGTTGATTCTATAAATATAACCGCTCCGTTCCGCCGCTAAGAATGCCGAAACTTTGCTTTCACCAAACAGGGAAGGATTGTAAATATAATCGCTGTTGCCGCCGAGGGATGAGACAAGCTCTGCAAGTTTTCTCTTTGCACTTCCGTCATTCAGCGTTTTTGTCACAGCCTTGATGCATTCATCGTAAGGAGCGGCATTTGCAACATACAGCATATTTGCAGCAAGTATAATACATAATTCCGTCAGATCCTCATCGCCGTCTCCGCTGAGAACATCGGCAGCCTCCATAACCTCAAGACTGTTGCCTATGCTTCTCCCCAAAGGGACATCCATATTTGTTATAAGTGCGATAGTCTTTTTACCTGCACCGACGCCTATTTTTACCATAAGCTGCGCAAGCTCAGCCGCTTCCTCAAACGTCTTTACAAAAGCTCCGCTACCGCATTTTACATCTATTACGATGCAGTCACTGCCAGCCGCAAGCTTTTTGCTCATAACACTCGACGCTATGAGCGGCAGGCAGTTTACAGTAGCGGTGACATCACGCAGCGCATAGAGCTTTTTATCAGCAGCGGCGAAACTGCCGCTCTGACCGATAATACAAAGCCCCGTTTCGTTTACGATTCTTGTAAAATCATCACAGCTCTGATTTGTGTTCACACCCGGAATGGATTCGAGCTTGTCAATTGTTCCGCCGGTATGACCAAGACCGCGTCCCGACATTTTCGCTATCGAAACACCCATATCGGCGGCGGCTACCATCGGTGCGATGATAAGAGAGGTCTTATCCCCGACACCGCCCGTGCTGTGCTTGTCGACTTTCTTTCCTTTTATTGAGGAAAGGTCTGCTCTGTCACCGCTGTTTGCCATACATTCGGTAAGTGTAATGGTTTCTTCATCGGTCATTCCACGGAAATAAATAGCCATAAGCAGTGCGGAGATCTGGTAGTCGGGGATTGAACCGTCGCTGACTCCCTTGATAAAAAAGCTGATTTCATTCTCCGACAGAGCAATCCCTCTCTGCTTTTTCTGGATAATGTCATACATTCTCATCATTATAAGTTTCCCTCCGTTTTATTGTCTATACCGTCAACTCGTTATAAAAACTCTCTCCCGTTTTTATTCCTTGAACACCGAGAGCCTCGGTGATTGCAGACGCAATATCGGCAAAGCTGCGGCGTGTTCCGAGATTTACCCCGTTTTTCAGGCCTTTTCCGTAAACGAGCAGCGGCACATATTCCCTTGTATGGTCGGTTCCGGGAAAACCCGGGTCGCAGCCGTGGTCTGCGGTTATTATAATCATATCCTCTTCGTTGGTCTTTTCAAGAAAATCGGGTAAACTTTCATCGAACCGGTTAAGGGCGGCGGCATATCCTTCTATATCGTTACGGTGACCGTACATCATATCAAAATCCACCAGATTGGCAAAACACAGTCCCTCAAAATCACGATTTGCGATTTCTTTAAGCAGTTCAATTCCCTCGGAATTACCCTTTGTGGGGTTTGATTCGGTTACACCGCGCGAGGCAAAGATATCGCTTATCTTCCCTATGGAGATGACCTCTTTTCCGCCTTTGAATATGCTGTCGAGCATCGTTTCCCCATATGGCTCAAGCGAAAAATCATGCCTGCCTCCGGTACGGTAGAAAACTCCGTCTTTGTCTGAAAAAGGGCGCGCTATCACTCTGCCGACTGCATATTTACCCGTAAGGATACTCCTTGCGGTTTTGCAGTAATCATAAAGCTCCTCGAGGGTGACTACATCCTCATGTGCGGCTATTTGAAAAACGCTGTCCGCAGAGGTATAGACGATAAGTTTGCCTGTTTCTATATGCTCTTTTCCGTAATCCCTTATTACCTCCGTGCCGGAATAGGGTTTGTTGCAAAGTATGTCCCTGCCTGTTTTGGCACGGAAATCGTTGATAACCTCGTCCGGAAAGCCGTTAGGAAAGGTGGGCAGGGGAGAAGGTGAGACTATTCCGGCAATCTCCCAATGGCCGATGGTTGTGTCCTTACCCCGGCTTTTCTCGGTCATCGCACCGTAACTTGCGATGGGAGTACCGGAATAAGCAAGGTGCGTCAGTCCGGCTTTTTCTATATTGAAAATACCCATTTTAGTCAACATCGGTATGCGGAGCTTGCCGGAGAGCGCAAGCGTTCTGAGAGTATGACTCCCGGCGTCACCGTAATCTTCCGCATCGGGCAACGCGCCGATTCCGAGACTGTCAAGCACGATAAGAAATACTCTTTTCAATAACGGTAATTCCATTTGCCGAAAGATCCGCCTCCGTCCTTTTTCTCAGTAAGAGTTTAATTCAATAACACTTAAAAGTCAATACATATACGGCATTTTGAATAATAAATACATCAACCCGCCGTTTTCTTAAACGAAAAGGCGGGTTAATTCTGTAAGAAAGCTTTTTAATTATTTTTGCTGATTATATCTCCTGCGTTTTGTTACAACCACAACACCGGCAAGTGTGCTTAATGCAACAAAAACCAATATGATTGTGCCTTTATCACCGTTATCACCGGTTTGCGGTATTGATACTGATGCCTCGGATGAGATTACAGAGGATTCGGAAGCCGCAGCCGGATTGGATATTGCAATACCGGCATTGCCGTATATATTGTTCAAATCATAATCAAGCGCTGAGGTTTGGTTATGAGGTACCTGGAAAATGATTTGTCCCGTAGCGTTTGATTTAACCGTAAACGGCACCGTTATGACCAAAGAACCATCGTCCTTGGCGTGAGAAGCGGCATCGGTTGTGGAAAAGGAAATATCATACCTGTTTTGTTCGGGTTCGAGTTTAGACAAGCCCTCCCAGTTGTTGATATTAGGAGCGACGGTAAGGAAAGCATCCATCGCCGTGTTCAGCGAGCCATCGTTCAAAATAACGGGATCGACCTTTGTCGGATCGTAATAAAGTTTAATATTGATAAGTCCGATTCCTGTTTCGGGCATAATATCCCTCATAGTTACTGTCAGATTGAGGGTGTCGCCGGGTCTATAGGTTTCTTCTACTGTTACATCAAGGACATAACCCGGGTTCTGCACCGGCTCGCCCATAATATCATCATAGCTTACATCCTCTCCTCCTCCGGGTTCGGTCAGGCTGAGCACCGCTTTTCCGTTGTCGGACGTTTTAGCTGCAAGGTCGATATTGACAAGAGTGAAGTACATTCCCGCTTTGACCTGCATCGCTGCGATTTTTGAATAAACATTCGGATATTCGGTAGCGAGCGATACGTCGCTTGTAGATGAATGGATTCCGATAACAATGTCGCCGGAACTCATAGTCACATCCGGGGTACCGCCCGAGCCCTGAATAGCATCCTGCTTCGCCCTGTATACGTTATCCGAAACCTTTTCGCAGAGAATAGAGATTGCCCAGTTCAGGTTTGCGTCCGCAAGTCCCGCCTGTGTCGTTACTATAACACCATCCTCTCCGGCTATCGAGCCGTCTATGGTAGCGATGTTGAACTCAAACCCGTCTATCTCGGACTGAGCTGTAACAAAGGAGAGAACCGATACACAGACAAGCATAAGCGATAAAAGTAATATAGTTGTTTTCTTCATATAGACATTCCTCTTTTGTGTTTTTTTCATTTTGCGATTTATGAAATTTCTCAGTTATTTTATGGATAAACAAGATTATTATACATATTTCGGAAACAAAGGAAAAATCCGAAGTCGGCTTTTATGCCTAAACTTCGGATTTGGTTGTAAAATTAGTATTTTTAATCCTCGATTATATCGAGAGCGTCCTTGCGTGAGAGATTAATTCTTCCCTTGTCGTCGATTTCAGTGAGCAGAACCTTTACTTCATCACCGACCGAAACGATATCCTCAACCTTTGCGACACGCTTTCTGTCAAGCTGTGATATATGCACAAGACCTTCTTTTCCGGGTGCAATCTCGACAAAAGCGCCGAAATTCATTATGCGTGTTACCTTACCGATATAAACGGTGCCGGGCGTGGGATCAAGCACAATTGATTCTATGATACGCAGTGCCTTGTAAGCCGCTTCCTTGTCGACGGCGGAAATGAAAATGTTTCCGTCATCCTCAATGTCGATCTTAGCTCCTGTGTCAGAGCATATTTTTTGAATCACCTTTCCGCCGGTTCCGATAACCTCGCGTATCTTATCCACATCGATCTTGGTGGTGAGCATTTTCGGAGCGTACTTTGATACATCCGGTCTCGGTTCGGAGATACAGGGAAGAATATAGTTGTCTATGATATAGTATCTGCCCTCTTTAGTGGTAACCAAAGCGTTCTTTATAATTTCGGGAGTCAATCCGTCAATTTTAAGGTCCATCTGTATTGAGGTAATACCCTTTTTTGTTCCGGCGACTTTGAAGTCCATATCGCCGAAGAAATCCTCAAGCCCCTGAATGTCTATCATCGTCATCCAGCGTTCGCCTTCGGTTATCAGACCGCAGGAGATTCCCGCAACAGGAGCCGTTATCGGAACACCGGCGTCCATAAGCGCCAGAGTAGAGCCGCATACGGATGCCTGACTTGTTGAACCGTTAGAGGATACTACCTCTGAAACGCAGCGGATAGCATAGGGGAAATCCTCCTTTGAGGGGAGCACGGGTATAATGGAACGCTCTGCAAGAGCGCCGTGACCGATCTCGCGTCTTCCGGGGCTGCGGCTTGCTTTCGCTTCTCCGACTGAATAGCCGGGCATATTATAATGGTGCATATATATTTTTGTATCTTCCTCGTCTATGCCGTCGAGCGACTGGGCTTCTCTTATCGGGGCGAGGGTACAGCTCGTAATAACCTGCGTCTGACCGCGGGTGAACATACCAGAGCCGTGTACTCTCGGAAGTAAACCCACTTCTGCGGCGAGTGAACGGATCTGATCCATTCTTCTGCCGTCCACACGTCTCTGTTCATCAAGAAGCCAGCGTCGTACGATTTGCTTTTGCAGCTTATACATACACTCGTCGATCATCGACTTGCTGTCGGGATAATCCTCCTCAAGCGATTCATATACCTTATCATAAATAGGCTTAAGCCTCTCGTCGCGGATACGCTTATCATCGGTATCGAGAGCGGCTTTTACATCCTCGCCGACCATATCGGAGATTCTGTCGAACATTACATGGTCTATTTCACAGGAGGTATACTCGAACTTAGGCTTACCGATTTCGGAAACGATTTTTTCTATAAAACCTATAAGAGGTTTGATTGCTTCGTGTGCTTTGATAATCGCATCATAAACAATATCATCCTCGACCTCTTTTGCGCCTGCCTCGATCATAACCACTTTCTGCTTGGTTGCGGCTACGGTAAGCTCGAGCGTGCTCTTTTCACGCTGTGCTGAAGTGGGATTGATGACAATCTCGCCGTCAACAAGACCTACAAAAACGCCTCCGATAGGTCCGTTCCACGGAATATCGGAAATAGATAATGAGATTGAAGCGCCTATCATAGCCGCAATTTCAGGCGAACAGTCGGGATCTACGGACATAACTAACAGCGAAAGAACGATATCGTTGCGAAGGTCCTTAGGGAACAGCGGACGTATAGGTCTGTCAATAACTCGTGAAGCAAGGATAGCTTTGTCGGAGGGGCGGCCCTCACGACGATTCCAGCTTCCGGGGATTTTACCGACCGCATAGAGCTTCTCCTCATAATCGACAGATAACGGTAAAAAGTCAATACCGTCACGCGGAGCTGCGGAAGCGGTTGCATTTGCAAGGACTACGGTCTCGCCATAGCGTACAAGGCAGGAGCCGTTTGAGAGCTGCGAGATTTTGCCGGTTTCAATAGTCAAAGGCCTTCCCGCAAGCTCATAAGTGAATTTTTTGTAGTTTTCAAACATTTGTATATTCCTTTCAATGATTCATGTCCGAAGCATCATATAAGGAATCACAAGCATTTGGTTTAACACTTACATACGATTTAAAGCCCGATATTGAAATCTATTGTAATCAATGCACATTGTTTTAAATCATATTTAATTGCTAAACCGCCTGTAAATACTTAATATAACCCAGACATTTATTTTTTTGCCAAAAGGACGGGATTTTATCATCCCGTCCTCATCAGCTTACTTTCTGATTCCTAAACGCTCGATAATCTCACGGTAGCGGTTAATGTCCTTCTTCATAAGATAGTTGAGGAACTTTTTTCTCTTTCCAACCATCTTAAGAAGACCTCTGCGTGAATGATGATCCTTGTCGTTGACCTTCAGGTGCTCCGTGAGCTGCTTGATTCTTGCCGTAAGAATTGCAATCTGAACCTCCGGAGAGCCGGTGTCGCCCTCATGTACCGCATAATCGGTAATGATTTTTGCTTTTTCATCCTTTAAAAGCATTGTCTTTGTTCACCTCCGTATTCATAAATTGTGGTAAAACTAAGCAAAGGGACGGTGATGGCTGCATTAATAGCTGCCGAATACCCCTGAACCGAGCAATACCTACAGCGCAAAACCGGTAAAGTTAAAACGCGCAAGGAGTAATATAACATATATTTTTAGTTTTGTAAATAGCTTTGGAAGAAAAAGGTTTGTTTTAATATAAAATTTTACATGAAGCGGGAGCTTTTTCGATGAAAATAACTATTGACCGATAAAAAGATAAATGATATTATATAATAAAACCGTATACGGAGGCATAATATGCAATTATCGGGAAAAATGCTTGACAGGCTGATTCAGGCGATCGCATTCATAATTTTAATCGGCGTGACCTGCGCTTTTATCGCGGTTGTAAACAGCGACGACTTTCCATATACAACGCCGAAGGACGAGTATGCTTTGAATTACGCTTATACGGATGAGAGTGCGGATTAAAAACAAGTCGTATTATATTTTATCAATATTCGGCGTTTTTATAACATAAAATGATGATTTTTTGTGTATTATCCAGTCGAAGTTTTATCGCATATAATTATTATTGTCAGAAATTAAGGCGTATAATGAGCTCTTTCGGCTGTTTCAATTCGTCGGAATAATATGGCACAGAAATTATTACTTACATAACTATTTATGAAAAACATATAATCATCTTACGATTATTTTCTACAAAATGAATATGAATATTTTCAGAAGGCGAATTACAGATGGATATAACTGGCAACATAAAAGTGCAGCTGCAAGGCCTGGGCATCAATAACGGAGACACCGTCCTGGTGCATTCTTCGTTAAAATCTTTTGCCGGAGGTGTATCTCCGTCGCAGGTTATAGCTGCACTTTCTGCCGCGTTGGGAGAGTCGGGAACACTGGTTCTGCCCGCTTTAAGTTATGTTTACTGCAACAAAAACAATCCGGTTTTCGACTATTATAAAACACCGTCCAATATCGGCGTGATACCGGAATATTTCCGTACAGAGGTAAAAGGAGTCATACGCAGTCTGTGCCCGACACATTCGTGTTGTGCTTTTGGGGCGATGGCGGACTACATCACGGCAGGACACATCCTCGACAACACTCCCTGTGGCGAGAATTCGCCTTTTTCCAGAGTTAAGAAACTTTCAGGCAAGATTCTTTTTATAGGGTGCGGACTGCGTCCGAACACTTCGATGCATGCTGTTGAGGAGCTTTTTGAACCTGATTATCTGTTCGGGGAAACGGTTTTATACAATATGACCGACAGGGAGGGCAAAAGCTTTTCGCACAGTTGTCGTTCACATGGCTTTGTCGGTGTCGTTCAGCGTTACGACAGGATTGAGGAGCTTCTTACCGATGGAAGCGAAATAAAAAAAGGATATGTTTTAAAAGCGTTCTGCCACTTAATCGATGCAATAGCCATGTGGGAAAAAGCCGCTGATGCATATTCAAGGGATCCGCATTATTTTATTGACTGCCACTAATAAGCTTATTGTATGGATATAATATTTTTGACACGATATTTTTGGAGGTATATCTATTGGATTCTCTTTTTAGGAAAATCTGCGAGGAGTTCGCCCTCAAGGGTGAATATGTCGGATACGAAATAATTAAATCCGGCAATATCAACGATACCTATGTAATCGACTTGAAAAAAGAAGACGGAAGCGAAAAGCAATATATAGTACAGAGAGTAAACACAAGGGTTTTTAAAAATCCCGACCAAATCGTAAGAAACGCCGAGCTTGTAACCTCGCATATCATGCGAAAGTTAAAGGAACAGCGGGATCCCGAACTTAAGCGCAAAGTCGTTCATATTTACAGGACGGTACGCGGGGATAGCTTTTATATAGGTGAAAACGACGACAGGTGGCGGGTTATTTCCTATGTTTTCAATTCGTCTAACTTCGAGCAGACGACCACCAAGATACTCGCTTCCGCGGGAGAGGCCTTCGGCTCGTTCCAAAGACTTTTGAGCGATTTTCCGGCAGAGCAACTCTATATTACGATTCCGGATTTCCACAATACGGAGAAGCGTTTCGCCGACTTGTACGAAGTGGCGGAAAAAGACGCATTCGACAGAAAAAAAGAGGTGCTCGACGAGCTTGAATTTTTAAGAGGCAGTGAGGAATATGCCTCAAGGTTCAGAAAACTGCACGAACGTAACCTGATGCCCTACCGGGTAACGCATAACGACACCAAATGCAACAATGTTATGTTTGATAAAGAGACCGGAGCACCGCTTGCTGTAATCGATCTGGATACCGTTATGCCCGGTTTTGTCGGACATGATTTCGGCGATGCTGTACGGTTCGCGGCAAATACTGCGGACGAGGACGAGGAGGATTTGTCAAAAGTTTCGCTGGACCTTGACAAATACGAGGCTTTTGCGCACGGATTCATTCCGCAGGTCAGCGATATGATTACCCGTACGGAGCTTGACAATTTGCCTGACAGTGTGATGATTCTGACCCTTGAGCTTGCAGCGCGGTTTCTTACGGATTACCTTAACGGCGACGTTTATTTCAAATGCAAAAAACCCAAGCACAACCTTTACAGGGCAAGATGCCAGATAGCGCTTGCCAGGGATGTTGAAAAAAAGCTGCCCGAGATGAGGGCGAGGCTCGAAAAATTTGTCATTGTGGTTAAATAACACATTTTCTGCAGAAATATTATTCAACTTTTTACATTTATTATAAAAAAATTTTTGAAAAAGTTAATAAAACTATTGACATTATTACGAAAATGTGTATAATGATGATGTTGAACTTACAGAATTTGGCGGTGCCTTTGTTGTTATCAGAAAAGAATACCGAAACAGACAATAAAAATACGGAGAAAATCCTTATTGATTCGGCGAAACAGGGGGATGCAAGAGCGTTTGAAGTCCTTGCCGGAAGATATAAGAGATTGCTTGAATGGTATGTCAGACAACTTAGACTTCCGGTATCTGAGACGGAGGACTTCTTGCAGGAAGGGCTTATCGGCCTTTTAAAAGCAGTAAGAACATACGACGGCAAGTCTTCTTCATTCAATACATATGCTTCTGTGTGTATCAGAAGAAATATTATCAGTGCGGTTCGCAAATTCAATAAAAATTACAACACGCTTGTTCCGTATGAGGATAATATTGACGATAAGTCACAAACCACCTCATCATCACCGGAAAGCGATTTTATAAACAGAGAAAGCGTAAAAATACTTTACGACAAGGTTTCTTCTGTGCTTTCAAAATATGAGCTTATCGTTTTTGATATGTATCTTTCCGATATGTCTTACGGAGACATGTCAAAAAAATTAGACAGGCAGCCTAAAAGCGTGAGTAATGCGGTTTACAGAATCAGGAAAAAACTGAAGCAAACCATAAAACCGAACCGATAATATACCTTTGTAGCTTAAAAAAGCATTGCAGATAACAGATCGTTATGGCAAAAACGGCGGTGTGATTCCGCCCGAGGGTAAAATAAACAGTTATATCAAACTAAGGAGAAGAGCAAATGTACGAAGACAAGACTTTAACCTGTAAGGACTGCGGAAGCGAATTCGTTTTCACCGCAGGAGAGCAGGAGTTCTACGCATCACGCGGTTTTCAGAACGAGCCCCAGAGATGCAAGGCTTGCAGAGACATCAGAAAGAACGCTGCAAGAGCACCTAAGGAGTTATTTGTGACCACTTGTGCGCAGTGTGGAAAAGAAGCAAAGGTTCCTTTCCAGCCGTCAGACGACAGGCCGGTATATTGCAGCGACTGCTATGCTGCCAGCAAAAATCAGTAATCTAAAGCTGTAGTTTAATAATATATTAACATAAGCGGATTATTGCGGGAACGCATTTAGCCACGGCTTTGCCGTGGCTTTTTGTTGTTTGCCGTCATATGTTTAGACAAAAAAATATGTCATTTTATAAGGAATCGCTTTGATGTGGTTTCTTTTTTTTATAAAAAATCCTGCCGAATCATAGCGGATGATAGCTTTTTAAATCGTTTTTTTATGCTGATTTTTAAGCGAAAGGCGAAAGTTGTATTTTTCCGCCGTTCCGAAAGTCGCTTTATGGTTTATGATATATAACTTTGCTTATAAAAAACATATGTTCGAAAATTGTACTATTTAGACAATAAATGTCATAAAAACGAACATCAGTTTGTTTACATAATGAGCCGCATATAAGATTAAATATAGTCTAAAATTAAGAAAAAACACAACAAATTGTATGTTTTTAACATGATTTACATAATATTATACAACCGACTAAAAAAAATATAAAAAATATTAAAAAACCTATTGCAAAAATCAAACTTTCATATTATAATAAAAACATCAGGTGGGAAAAAGTGGAGCAAGAGGGAACATATTCCCATAAAATACCATTAAAAATCCATTTTCAACCATTTCTGATAAACGAGAACAATTTTCTCATAAAACATAATTCAAAACTGAAAGGACGGGATAAGCATGTTCTACGGTGAATACAGACACAGCATAGATGCCAAGGGCAGACTGTTTATTCCCGTAAAGCTGCGTGAGGAGCTCGGAGAAAAGTTTATGCTCTCCCGCGGGCTGGACAAGTGTGTCGCCATATATCCGATGGAGGCATGGAACGATTTCACCGAGCGCCTTGAGAAGCTGCCTGTCGCCAAGGAGAGAAGGGTAAGACGTTATTTTTATTCCGGTGCGTATGAATGTTCTCTTGATTCCCAGGGTAGAATCGTCCTTTCGCAGATGTATAGAGATTTCGCTTCGCTCGACAAGGATGTCATAATTGCAGGAAACCGCAGTCACCTTGAGATTTGGGACGCAAAAGCATGGGATACCGAGCAGCAGTTCGTAAATAACGAAGAAATTATCAAAGAGCTTGAAGAGTTGGATTTTTAAATGGAGTATATACATTATCCCGTTATGCTTGAGGAGGCCGTTGAAGGACTTGCCATAAAGAAAGACGGAATCTACTGCGACTGCACGTTAGGCGGAGCAGGTCACACGAGACAGATTTTAAAAAGATTGTCCGCCAGAGGAAGGCTTGTTTCCATAGACCGTGACTTTGAAGCAATAGAGAACGCGAAAAGCATAGATGATGACAGGCTTACTCTTATAAAGGAAAACTTTGTGAATATCGATACTATCCTTTCCGACTGCGGGATTGACGGTGTCGACGGAATATTTATGGATCTCGGAGTGTCATCTTACCAGCTCGACAATGCAAACAGAGGCTTTTCATACCGTTATGACGCACCTTTGGATATGAGGATGGACGGAAGCGCACCGCTTACAGCTTACGAGGTTGTCAACGGTTACGACATAAACGAGCTTATGAGAATTCTTTTTGAATACGGTGAGGAGCGGTATGCAAGAAGAATCAGCGAAAGCATTATAAGAAGAAGAGAAAAAGAGCCTATTAAAACAACGCTTCAGCTTGTGGATATAATCGCCTCCGCCGTACCTGCAAAGAGCAGGAACGCGGGAGGAAGTCCCGCAAAACGCACTTTTCAGGCTATTAGGATTGAGGTAAACGGAGAGCTTGACGCTATCGGACAAACTATTGAAAAAGGGGTTTCGCTTCTAAATACGGGTGGCAGGATAGTTGTCATCAGCTTTCATTCTTTGGAGGACAGGATAGTAAAAACGGTCTTCAACCGCCTCGTCTCTCCCTGCACTTGTCCAAGGGATTTCCCCGTATGCGTGTGCAATAAGAAACCGTCGCTCAGACTGATTACAAGAAAAGCGATGGTACCGGCCGAAAAGGAATTAGCAGAGAACAGCCGCTCGCACAGTGCAAAGCTCAGAGTGGCGGAAAAGATATAGATAAATGAAGAGCTTATAATATGTTTAAAGCACTATTTTATACTGTAAATGAGAGGATTTGCAATGGAAAATCGTGGGAAAAATAACAGAAAAGCAATCACTTCACGCAGCGGCGGTAAAACCGTTCCTGCAAGGAAAAGCAATAATGTGGTTTCCCAGAGCATAGGAATGAAGAATGTTATTCCGACAGCCAGTAAAGGAAAGCCGGTTAGACCTGCCGCAAAGAGAAAAGACAATTCCGTTGTCGGTTTGAAGCGTAACGGAAGGTCACAGCTCCGCGCTGTCAGGAATCCAAATATAATAACTGTAAGGAAAAAAGAAAAAACTCCTTTCCCGATAGCCATTGTGTTTTCATCAATAATACTTACGGCGCTATTACTGTTTTTGATGATGAATTATGCCGAGATAAATAAGTATAACAGCGAGAACGCGGAACTTACGACAAAAATTACCGATATGAAGGGTGAGCTCAACAAGCTGAGCGTAAAGCTCGACAAAAAGATCGATCTTACTGAAATCGAAAGGAAAGCCACCCAGGATTTCGGTATGGTAAAAATCGAATCCCTGGAGCATCATCGTGTTACATTGCCCTCCGTTGACAGAAGCGAGATTATCAGGCATGACGACGGCAGCGAGGGAGGATTCGGCTTCCTGCTGAACGGGGTAGGGGAAGTATTGAAAGATTTTCTCGAAAACGAATAACGGATTATGTTAATGATTACAAAAAAGATATAAAATAACAGTTTGATTTTTGCATTGGTATCATATATAATATGTTTGTACCTGAAAAAAGGGTACGGGTTGTTGTATTAAAAATCAGTTTCCCGGTATTTTTTATTATTTACCGAAATATATTTTATCGGGAGGTATCTGTATCCGTTTTTCCCGGCTCTATATGCCTCCGAGTATATTAAAAACATAAACCGATAGTTTTAAACGCAAAGAAGGTTTATTTGTTAATAATAATCTCTGAGGCAATATTAATATTTGTTTTATTTATGAAATGGAAACCGCATACGATAAGAAGGAGACGGGCGATGAAGTCATCGGAAAAAGTTAAAAAAACAGGCAGATCGATAGTGGTAAGGGCAAAGGTTACCGCTATCATTATTACGCTGCTGCTTGTGATGCTTGTTACCCGCCTTGCAAACCTTCAGCTAATCGATGCGAAGGACTACAAAAACACGGCGCTCGACCAGTATACTCACGAGGTAAAGATAGAAGCGAAACGCGGCACTATTTACGACCGCAATTTAAAACAGCTCGCCGTCAGCGCAACGGTCTATGATGTGTTTGTGTCACCCAACGATGTATTGAGCATTGAGCAGATGAGTATTATCGCATACGGTCTTTCGGAAATACTTGGCGTGGAGAGATCGGTTATAACCGAAAAGCTGCAAAAAACCTCGAGCAAATATCAGATTATAAAAAAAGCTATAAGTGATGCGGAGGAGCACCTTGTACGCACCTTTATTACCGAAAAGGAGCTTACCGGCATTGTCAATCTTGAGGAAACGACAAAGCGTTACTACCAGTACGGCTCGTTGGCAAGTCATATTCTCGGATTTACGGGAGCAGACAATACGGGTCTTGCCGGTATAGAATATACATATGACGAATATCTGAGCGGAACCGACGGCAGGGTTGTAAAAGCAAAGGACGCAGCGGGGGATAATCTTCCCTTTAAATACGAGAGTTATATTGAAGCCGAGGATGGTTTAAACATAGTCAGCACCATAGATTATACCGTTCAGTCCATCCTTGAAAAATATATAAAGCAGGCATATGAGGACCGAAAACCAAACGGAACGGTTCAGGGCATAGTTATGGATGTGACAAACGGTGAGATTTTAGCTTCGGCAATATATCCCAACTATGATCCCAATAACTATAATGTCCTGTCAGAAGTATATCAGGCAAAGCTGCTTGAATATGCTACAATTACCGAGGGAGTTACCGAGGAGCAGATTGCAGCAAAAGAGAGCGAGCTTTTGATGGTCATGCGTGATAATTCCGTCGCTACAAAGACTTATGAGCCGGGTTCGACTTTTAAGGTCATAACAAGTGCGATGGCGCTTGAAGAGGGCATATGCGATATCAATGATACGTTTACCTGCACCGGTTCAATAAGGATTCCGGGGTATTCAAGACCCATAAAATGTACGAGGACTCACGGTACGCAGACCTTTCCGCAAGCACTAAAAAATTCGTGCAACCCCGCTTTCGTTATGATAGGTACAAGGGTAGGAGATACTATCTTTAAAAAATATTTCGATATTTTCGGATATACAGAGCTCAGCGGCTCTGATTTCGCCGGAGAGGCGGGTTCGATTTATTATGGTTCCACGGGAGAGAAGTTCAGCAACGTTTCGCTTGCGGTGTATTCCTTCGGTCAGACCTTCAAAATAACACCGATCCAGCACCTTCGCGCTGTTTCTACAATAGCTAACGGCGGTGATTTAGTCACGCCTCACCTTGTAAAAGCATTGGTTGACAATGACGGAAATACTGTTCGCACCTTTGAGTATGAAACTGAAAGACAGGTCATTTCGGAAGCAACCTGTGATATTATCAGGGATGCTCTTATAAATTCAACAAAAAACGCCAATGTCAGCGGTTATAATGTCATATCAAAAACCGGTACATCGCAGAAGCAGGATACCGATGCCGATAACGATTATATCAGTTCCTGCATTACTTTTGCGCCATATGAGGACCCACAGATTGCGATAATGATTTTAGTCGACGACCCCACAACAAACAACCAGATTTACGGAAGTCTTGTCGCAGCTCCCGTCATATCGAGCGTACTTACCGAAGTGCTCCCATATCTCGGAATAGAGCCGACCTCGTCGAATAAGGTAACTTTCACCATAAGCGATTACATAAATATGGATACCGCACAGGTAAAGAGCGAGATAGAGAGCAAAAATTTAAAGTGTGTTGTAAAGGGCAGCGGAGCGACGGTTACGGGGCAACTACCGGCACCGGGCACGATAATACCCGAGGGTGGGGTAATAATACTTTATACCGATGATGAGAAGCCTGAAAACACCGTCAGAGTACCTGATGTCGTCGGTTCATCTCCATCGGCGGCAAACAAATCGATAACAAACAATAATCTGAATATCGCGATGACTGGTATTTTCAACGATAATTATGCGGACTGCAAGGCGATATCCCAGTCGCCTGCCGCTGGCGAATATGTCGCCCCCGGAACTGTAATTACAGTAAACTTCCTTTACGGTGACGGAGGAATCGATTAGTCAATATAAAAAAGGCAGACACGAAAAGAGGGATGTTCGCTTGAAACTGACAATACAAGATATTTCTGATGCGGTTGGCGGAAGGATAAGCGGAAGAACAAACAAAAACAGCATAGTAAACAGTGTTTTCTTAGACAGCCGTGAGGCGGATATAAATAAGAACGGACTCTTTGTCGTTATAAGGGGCGAGCATGTTGACGCGCATTGCTTTGTGAAGTATGTGACGGCAAAGGGTTGTTATGCCCTTATAGAGGATGAGGATTATTTCACCGATAACTGTATCCTTGTCGATAGCACAAGGCAGGCCCTGCAAAAGCTTGCCGAATGGTACAGGGGTACAAGGTTGAAAAAAACAAAAATAATCGCCGTTACCGGCAGCGTGGGTAAAACCACAACAAAAGATATGGTAGCTCTTTCGGTGGGCGTCGAGTTGAAAACGAGCAAAACACGAGGTAATTACAACGGTCAGCTCGGACTACCCGTAACCATTCTCGAAACAGATCCCGAAACCGAAGTGGCAGTTTTAGAAATGGGTATGAGCGAGCCGGGTGAGATGGAAAGAATCAGCCGTGTAACACGGGCGGATATCGCCATCGTAACAAATATAGGTTTTTCACATATAGAGTCTCTCGGTTCAAGGGAGAATATCGGGGCGGAAAAGCTGAAAGTTGCGGATTATATGCCCAAAGACGGTGTTCTTATTCTTAACGGCGATGAGCCGATTTTAAGAAATGACGGTCACCCTCAAAGAAAGGTCTACTGCTCTGTAAGTGACAGCTCCTGCGACTGTTACGCTTCGGATATACTCGAGCGGGATGAACAGACGCATTTCAATGCACACATTTTCGGAAATATCGTTCCGATCACTCTTAAAACACTTGGGATTCACAACGTATCGAATTCACTTTTCGCTCTTGCTTCCGCTTATCTGCTCGGAGTCGGCATGGAAAAAACCGCAGTCGCACTTTCCTGTTTTGAGACAAGCGGATTAAGACAACGCATATATAAAAAGAATAATTACACCGTCATTGCAGACTGTTATAATGCCTCTCCGGAATCTATGCAGGCTGCCCTTTCCGTTCTTGCGGAGCAAAAGGGAAGGAAAATCGCAGTTCTCGGGGATATGCTTGAGCTCGGTTCGTTTGCACCGCATTTGCATGAAAAAGTAGGGCAATACGTTCTCGAGAGCAAAACCGACATTCTGCTGACCGTCGGTTCGCTCGCAAAAAGCATCGCTATTCCCTGTGACGGCAAAATAGAGGTATATTCCTTTGAGGACGGCGAATATGATAAAGCAGCGGGTAAACTCAGGGATATCCTTAAAGACGGCGACACCATTTTATATAAAGCGAGCAATCGTATGAAGCTCCAAAAAATCATTGAGCTTGTATAATAAAAAAACCAATCGTACATAAAAAAAGCCTGAAGGGAATAACAGTATGGATTACCGGATGTTGGCGGCATTTGGACTTTCTTTCGTAATAAGCGTCATATTATACAAAATATTTATACCCATATTGCGTAAGGTGAAGTTAGGACAGAAAATACTCGAAATCGGCCCCGCGTGGCATAAGTGCAAGGAGGGAACTCCGGTTCTCGGAGGTCTGTTCTTCATCGCACCGATGATTGTGGTTGTAGTAATATTCTTGTTTTCCGAGAATCTTGGCGAAAACGACTACGGCTTGCTGGCGGTTTTCGGAATGGCGCTCGCTTTCGGATTAATCGGGTTTATCGACGATTATGTAAAACTTTTCAAAAAACGTAACAAGGGGCTTTCGGCAACACAAAAGTTAGTGCTGCAATTCCTTGTCGCCGCCGTTTATTTGTGGATAAACAGCAGCTACTGCGGCAAAGACAGCTCGCTATATCTTCCGATTGGGGACAGAAGCATCGATCTCGGTGTTTTTTACTATTTTGCCGCTATTATCGTGATTGTCTATATGGTTAACTGCTCGAATCTGACAGACGGAATCGACGGCTTGCTCGGAACAATTTCGGTTATTATAGGTATTTTCTTCTTCCTGATATCTTTTATGATGCCTGAGAACAATTCAGGTATTCTGACAGCATCTCTGGTGGGTGCGCTTATTGGCTTCCTTATATTCAATCTCCATCCCGCAAAAATCATTATGGGCGACACCGGCGCGCTTTACCTCGGCGGATTCCTTGTCGGTATGGCGTTTTATTTTAATATGGAAGTCCTGATTTTCATTATCATGTTCGTCTGGCTTATCGAGGGTGTATCAGATATTTTACAGGTGGGGTATTACAAACTCACAAAGAAGCGTATATTCAAGATGGCACCCATACATCATCATTTCGAAATGTGCGGTTGGAGCGAATTCAAGATTGTCACGGTGTTTTCCGTAATAACCGCGTTTATGTGCGGTGCGGCATATTTTATTTATATTATGTAAACCAACAAAAATAAAGAGAGAGAGAGTATGAGCCCTGTAAACAAAAGGGAAGTGAATAACAAAACAGTGCGCAGCACAAAACCGGGTACATCCGGGAGGACTGATAAACCCGCCCGGAATTCTGCTGCGCCTGTGAAGAAATCACCAGATCTTATACGGAAAAAAGGTACATCGCTTTCCATAAGCAAATCCCAGGGTACGATAATTAGGCTGATCGGCGAGGTGGACAGACCTTTTCTTGTTATTGTTGTGGCTCTTTTATGTATCGGCTCCGTTATGATTTTCAGCGCATCTTATGCTTTTGCTGAAAATGAGTTTAACGATTCGTACTATTTTGCCCGTAAGCAGCTCGGATGGGTGGTTGCAGGACTTGCAATCATGGGCTTCGTCGCAAAGTTTGTCGATTACCGCTGGATAAAAAAATGGGCATTTGTAGGCTATATATTCTCACTCGTCCTGAACTTTCTTGTTCCGGTGATCGGAGTTGAGGTTAAGGGTGCGATAAGACAGGTAGACCTCGGTTTTATCAACTTTCAACCCTCGGAACTGATGAAATTCTTTGTTATTTTAATACTTGCCGCCTATGTAAGCGATAATCATGCTCAAATACGCACTTTCCGGAAAGGAGTAATGCCGTTCATTATTTTCGGCGGTATGGCAGCAGCATCGATAATGGTGCAGCGGCATCTTTCAGCCACAATAATAATATGCCTCATCGTGCTGGTTATGATGTATTTGAGCGGTACAAAAGGTATATGGGTGGGCGGAGCTCTCGGAGCAGGTGTTGCTGCTGTGGCTTTTGTTCTGACCGGAACCGGTCGCGAGGTCCTTGGGAAATTAGTTCCCCATGCGGTTAAAAGATTACAGGTCTGGGAAGACCCGATAGCATATATGCGGGATGCGGAAACAAACTGGGGAGGATGGCAGCCCTCGCAGTCGCTGTTTGCAATATCCTCCGGCGGATTCTGGGGGTTAGGTCTCGGTCAGAGTATCGAGAAGTACGGTTATCTTCCCGAGCCGCAGAACGATTACATATTCGCGATTCTCTGTGAGGAGCTTGGCTTTTTCGGAGCTACAATGGTCATAGGGCTTTTTATTGCTTTTGCGTGGCGTGGATTTAAAATCGCAAAAAACGCACCGAACAGATTCACCTCTCTTTTGGTTATGGGCATCACTTCACAGGTTGTTTTGCAGGTTATTTTAAATATCGCCGTGGTTACAAACACGATACCGAGTACCGGAATCGGACTCCCGTTTTTCAGTTACGGCGGAACAAACCTCATAATACTGCTTGCCGAGATGGGTATAATTTTATCCATATCAAGATACTCCTATTTGGAAAAGGGTCAGTAGAACTAATTCAATGGATTGCGTCAATTCGTTATTGCACAGCTTTAAGCTCAAATCACTCAACGGAAAAAGGGGAATTTTATGCGTGTTTTATTTTGCGGAGGCGGTACTGGCGGACATGTAAATCCTGCGATTACGATAGCGGAAACGATAAAAAGCAAAATGCCCGACACCGAAATAGCCTTCATCGGCACTGAGCACGGCATCGAGAGCAGTCTTGTTCCAAAAGCAGGGTATCCCATCTCATGCGTAAAGGTAAAGGGTTTCGCCGTCAATCCGGCGGCAGACGAGGCCGGTTTCGGC
>JAQVPJ010000036.1 GCA_028702135.1 Eubacteriales bacterium
CAACTTCGTGTTTTTGCTCCGGTTCCGGCAGATCAAGCAAACGGAAAATCTTATCAGATGCAGCCATACCATTCATGGCGATATGGAAGAAGGAGCCTAGAATGCGCATAGGCAGAAAGAAATCTGCTGCCAGTAGAATAATCAATATACATCCAAAAAGATTCACATGACCGGAACGGAATTGTGTTGTTGCCAAAATGACACCCAGCGCTGCACCGCCATAGGCGATGATATCCATAACAGTGATGGAGTTCAGCTGCATTGTCAGTACCTTCATGGTGATCTTGCGGAAATGCTCACTCTGTTCATTCATTTCTTTGTGCTTAAATTCATCCGCCTGATAAATCTTCGTTGTGATCAGCCCCTGCAGATTTTCAAGAAAAGTATCGCCAAGAGCGGTGTACTGTCCCCAATATTTGCTCAGCAGCTTTTTTGCCCAACGCTGAATCATAACGATGGTGACAGGTATCATAGGAACGCAGATCAGTAGTACAATGGCACTGGGAAAGTTCACAAACATCAAAACGCCAAACAGCGTCAGGGGAGCCAGCATGGCATAGAAAAACTGAGGAAGATATGCTCCAAAGTAGGTTTCCAATTGATCAACACCTTCCACGGCGACCTGTACAACTTCGGAAGTGTTTATCTGCTCCTTATAGGATGGCCCCAGTCGCAGAAGCTTTTTATAAATCATTTCCCGAAGAGTTTTCTTCACAGCTTTGGAGGAAAGATACCCGAGACCACTTGAGACTGTTACGCATACATAGCGCACAATAACGGCCACTATCGCAATTACTGCGGTCAAAGCGATCTTTCCGCCTGTAACCGTTCCCTCATACAGACTTTGAAGCAAATTAGCAATAACTACCATCATGGTGATGTTGGCAATCAAAGAAATCCATTGACAAATCACATTTCCCGCTATGTATTTTTTGCTTTCTTTAACTGTACCGAGCAGTCGTTTGTTGATCATCATACCTTTAACCCATCCATAGAAATATACAATTTCGCAAAGTTAGCGCAGGCTAACTTTGATGCAAAAAATAAAAAGCCTCTTGCTTGTGTTAGCCGTGACTAACCCCGGCTTATAAAAAACGCGATAAACTAACCAAAAAAGTTAGTCACCGCTAACTGGTGTATAGAATAGCATAAGAAAGCTATCTTGTCAACGTAAATTTTCCAAGATTTATAATTTATTCATAAGCAACTTAAAATTTAGGCTGTGTGTATTAATGAAGTTAATAATAAAGGATTGCATAAATTTAGTAGTCAAAACCATTGTTGAAATGCATATAAAACAGCCCGCACTTCATTCATGCAGGCTGTTTGAACGGTATAAATTATTTCGTTATGTTTTTTGTTTGATTTAGATTATTTCTTATATCCACATTCAGGACATACGTCGTTCTCATTCAACGCAATGCCGCATAGCGAACAGCGATTAAAAAAGGTTAGGACAGCATGCTCAATGTTCGCACCTTATTTTTTAAATAAAACAGTTATTGTCGTTCCTCGGCTTTCTTTACTTTCAAGAGCAATTTCAGCATTATGGAGCATAGCGGCATGCTTTACTATTGCAAGGCCCAACCCCGTACCACCGGTATCTTTTGAATGACTTTTATCAACTCGGTAAAACCGTTCAAATATGCGATCCCGGTGTTCGGGTGCAATACCTATCCCTGTGTCAGCAACCGACAGGATGGTTTTACCGCTTTCATTCTGCAGCTTTACAGTGACGCTGCCGTTATGTTTATTATAGTTAATGGCATTATCGCAAAGATTATAAACCATCTCATACAGGATTGGTTTTATACCGTAAACCAATGACGTATCGCCACGGTAGTCTATCTTTATGTTTTTGGATTGTGCTTTATCAGATAAGGTATTTATAACAGATACACACAGCTCGGATAGGTCTACTTCTGCAAATTCTTGATTGATATCTCCCTCGTCCATTCTGGACAATTTGATAATATCCTCAATCAAAGCGAGCAAGCGGGCGGCCTCGGTATGAATATCATGGGCAAAGCGCGGAATATCCTCTTTCTTAGCTATCCCGTTTTCTATGATTTCGGCACAACCCATGATGGAGGTGAGCGGTGTTTTAAGCTCGTGGGACACATTGGCTGAAAACTCACGGCGCATTTTCTCCGCTTGTTCCTTATCAGTAATATCAACGACAAATAAAATTGCGGCATAGGAATTAGAGTTGCTTTCAACGGGATTTGCAGAAAGCTGATAGATTTTCCCATGTTTATTTAGCTTAACACTTAAGGGTTTTCCGGAAATAGCGGAATCAATGGCTTTTATATAATCAACATCCCTACAAAGTTCGAGATATGACTTTCCTACGGCATCACCTAAGATCCGTTTTGCACTGTTGTTTTCAAAAAGGATATTGCCTTTTTCTCCGTATATCACAAGACCTTCATTCATAGCGCCTGTGATGTCTTCAAATTCCTTTTGTCTTGCGGTCAGCTCTTCCAGCTGACAGGATATCTTTTGATTTTGCTTTTCAAGTCTTGTTAAAAGAGGCGACAGCTCCTCATAGGCACTGTTTGATAAGGGCTCTTCTAAATTGAGATTATTTATCGGCTTTATGATCAGATCAGTAAGCCATTTGGCACTGATCACAGCTAAAACAAGAATAACGATTGCGATTAAAACAATCCAAATCATAGCGCTGCTGATGATGCCAAAAGCGCTTTTACTGGTTGCGGCAACCCTTAGAATATCACCGGTATTCAGCTTAACGGCATAGTAATATGTCTTTTGGCCTATAGTATCTGATAAGCGGGTAATTTCCCCGCTGCCATTTGAAATTGCAGATTTGATTTCAGGCCTGTCCAAATGGTTCTCAAGGGTGTCGGCCTTTACGAAGCTGTCGTATATAACTGTGCCTTCCGGTGAGATCAGGGAGATACGGTTTTCGCTCTCTTTACCGATTGCAGCGATATACTCCATATCTGCATCTGCGTCAGACTCAAGGGCTTTGCTGATAAAAATAGACTGATTGATAACTTCTTTTTTTAGCACTTCCGCCGAGTTGTTGTAAATTACACTGATAACCAACATTGCTGTTAACAGGAGGGTAATGAAACAGGCAAGGCATATGCTTCGAAAAACTCTTTTCCGCATATTTATACCCCTCCTATTCTATAACCAACTCCACGTATGGTATCAATGAAGTCTCCTGCCTCACCGAGTTTTTGCCTTAAGGTGCGTATGTGTACATCTACCGTTCTGGTTTCACCATCAAAATCATATCCCCATATTTTCTCAAGCAGCACGTCTCTGGTTAAAACAATCCCCACATTTTTCATTAAGAGCTTAAGTAATTCGAACTCTTTGTATGTCAAATCAACAGGCGCACCATTCACAAGCACGCTGTGTTTACTCGTATTGAGAACAATAGAGTTGTAGATGTATTCTTCGGAATCCTCGATATTTTCGGTACGGCGAAGCACCGCTTTGATTCGGGAAACAAGTTCCATCATACCAAAGGGCTTTGAGATATAGTCGTCTGCCCCCGAATCGAGACCGATTACCTTATCGTATTCGGAGCCTTTGGCTGTTACCATGATGATGGGTATCTTTCTTGTAGAAATGTCTGAACGCAAACGTTTCATAATTTTCATGCCATCCTCTCCGGGCAGCATGATATCAAGCAAAATCAGATTTG
>JAQVPJ010000015.1 GCA_028702135.1 Eubacteriales bacterium
CTACAATAAGGCTCTATAAAGGCAATTAAATTGGTTGTAATCACAAGGTTTTTATGATAAAATTAAACCGTTGATAACAGACGCTTGATAGCATTTTGATAACAGAAGTTCAGTATATACCGTATGGTATGGATAATTGGAATCAAAATGAGTAAAAAGGAATCAAATGACCAAAACAAAACCGTTTAACTCACCTTTTGTTTTGGCGAGTGGGAATAAAAAACAAAAAGCCTGAAAGCGTTGATATTGCAGCGTTTTCAGGCTTATTTATTTTGCAGTCGTACTAAAAGCGTACTACTTTTTATTTAGAAGCTCTAATTTGTCAGCCACTTCTGAATGCTTGTTGGGATATAGATGTGAATAAGTTTGCAAAGTGGTTTCAATGTTTTCATGTCCAAGCCTTTCAGAAATCAACAACGGGGAGAATCCCATTTCAATCAATAATGAAGCATGTGAATGTCGCAGATCATGAATTCTAATTCTCTTTACACCTGACTTCTTACATCCTCTGTCCATTTCATGATGTAAAAAATATTTTGTTACATGAAATAATCGGTCATTAGGTTCATAATCATATAGCCTGGATGAATAGTCTTGAATCAATTCACATAGGAATTTTGGCAAGGTGATAGTTCTTTTGCTTTTTGGTGTTTTTGGTTCAAGAATCAAGTCCTGGTTGCCCATCCTTGCATAGTTTTTGTTGATGCTTACTGTTTGAACAGCAAAATCAAAATCATTTAATGATAATGCTAACAATTCACCTGACCTCATACCTGTCCAAAATAGAATGTTAAAAACAGCCTTTGATGTTGGCTTATCTTCAACAATGTTCATAAACATCTTAAATTCTTCAACAGTCCAAAACTCTATTGAATCTGCATTCTTTTTGCCCATAGAACCTGCTGTTCTTGCAGGATTGGAAGGCAATTTATAATATTTCATGGCATAATTGAATAAAGCTGAAAGCTGATTGTTTATTGTTTTTAAATAAGTTTGGCTATAATTACTATCATTTGAAATCAATTCATTTTGCCACTTCCTGACCGTTGTTGCGGTAATGGTGTTTAAGGGCATGTTTTGAAAAAAGGGTAATAATTTTAAATTTATTGTATATTGTTTGTTTTCAAGCGTGGTTGGCTTCAATCTGCTTTTACAATCTTCCATATACAGTTCAACCAGGCTACCAAATGTCATGTCACAGGAAGCATGTGCTTTATTAAGGAATTCACGTTCAAAAGCCTTGGCTTCCCTTTGGGTTGTAAAGCCTTCCTTTTTCTTTTGGCGGTTGTTCCCCTGCCAGTCCTTGTAATAGAATTTGCAGTACCAAGTATTACGTTTTTTATCTTTGTAGACAGGCATTATATCATTCCTTTCATTTGACTTTTGAATCATGAAATGATATAATAAATTAACCATTCATGATTCTTTCGTTGTTTCTTGATTTGGTTGCTTTCTGAATCCTCATGGTTGCAGCCGTGGGGATTCTTCTTGTTCACCGTTGCAGTGGTGATGTATTATTTATTTGTATTTTCATTGGATTCGCCTGAACCGTTTTCTGTTACAGCAGAGGGCGGTTCTTTTTTGTTTTTATGATATTGCAGAAGAATCATTCCTTCAATGGATTCCTTGCTTCTGTTCTGCAAGGTTTCAAATTCCTCTTGTGTAAATGTTGCTGTGATTCCATCTTTGGATAAAGTGGAAATATAAGTTGCATCTTCAATCACTGTTGAATGACCAATTACATTGCCGGATCCATCATATTCTTCCTGCTCATAGCTATCAAGAATTTCATCAATTTGGCAGTCATAGGTATATTCTAAAGATTTTAAATAGGAAACAAATGATTCAAAAAGATGAGCTTCTTTTGCATGTTTATCTCCAGTAGTCAACCATTCTTTACTGATATTGTATTTCGTGCATATCAATTCAATGTAATTATCTCGTACCTTTCTAATGCCTTTTTCAATATTTGAAATTCCAGATTTAGATAAACCAATAGACTTGCCAAATTCTTCTTGTGATAAATTTAAAGATTCCCGTAATTCTTTGATTTTAATGTTGACGATTTCCAACAGCTTCACCATCCTTTCTATAACATCGATTATAGCACATCATGTTTTCAAAGTCAACATTTATATACAAAAAGTTTTCAAAAAGTATTGACATTCAGAACAAACTATGATAAAATGTATACAGACGGAACAGAAAGGAGTGAATATAATGCGTATTAGTAAGGAAAAAATAAAAATATACATGGCTAACAATTGTATGACTTATGATGACCTTGCAAAGAAATCAAGAGTTTCAAGATTTACTATCCAAAAGATGTTTGCCAATAAAGTAGATACCAGACCAGTAACTATTGGTAAGATAGCCAAGGCATTGAATGTTAAGGTTGAAGAACTGATTGAATATGAAGCTGCAACATCCAATCAGTAAACAGGATTTAGAAAGCAACCAAACCAAGATTAAGAAAGGAGGTGTAAAATATGTCAAGCAGCTATGCAATTAAGCAAGAATCAAGGTTCTATTGTGCTTCTGATGTTGCTTCAATTCTTCAAGTTTCTGAAACCACAGCTTACAGAATTATAAAGAAATTAAATGATGAGCTAAAGCAACAAGGGAAAATTGTCACAGCAGGAAAAGTATCGAGAAGATATTTTGAAGAAAAGGTCTATTTATAAGATGCTGCAACATCTTGAAATAACTAAGGATTAAGAAAGCAACCAAAAATTGAAAGGATGGATGATAGTATGAAAAAATTAGCAACAATCAAGACATCAGCAGATGTCAGCAAAATCACTGCTTCAAGGATTCAGAACATGAAATTGGAAAAGCTTGGGGTATTAGTGACCTTGGATAATGGACAGGCTTTCCTGTTCCCACTGATGACTTCATTTCAGATTCACAGATGTAATGAATTCCTGCGTTCACTGAACCTGGGAATGGAAATTTGGTTTCCTTATGATGGTTCAATAGCTTCCATCAACCAGTATGCATTTATGATCAGCAACTGCATGAATACATTGAGGATAAAAAGAATGATGGATTCAATGGAACTTCCTAATGGGGTGACCCCTGATGAATTGAATTTCATTGTCCTGGGAACGCTTTCAAATAAAGACAAAGTGAACCTGATTACTGCAAAGGTTGGTTACTTGGAAGCAAAGGTTCATGAAGCGGTTCAGATGATTAGAAAAGAAAGGATGGTACAAGCATAATGAATAACATTGATATGAGTAAAGCAAGGAAGTATGAACTGGTAAAAACCCTGTTTTATAAGATGTACAGTGAGCTGGACTATGTAAATGAAAAGGAAAAGGAAAAGGAAAAAGCAAAAATCATCCTTCTCAGGAAGCATCAATTTGATGCACTACTTCTGATTGATGTCTTGATTAAGGGCGGTCATATTGAAAACAACATCAATTCGGAAGTTTATGATATGTATGCTTTCTGTTCGAAAGAATTAGGTTTACAAACAATGAGCAAATATGAATTTTCTAAAATGATTTGCAGGTACTTTGGATTCACCACAAAACCGCAAAGGTTTGGGGATAAACTTGACCGAATTTTTGTCAAAAGGATTGAGATAAAGAAACCCATAGAACCTTATTCAGTGATAGGAATGGACAACTGGAAAGCTGCACCAGTGGAAGAAAAGATGCAAATCGTCAAAAGTGTATGTTCAGGTGACATCATGGTTTCCTATGATGATTATGAAATGTTGCTGAAATACATGGTGGAAAAGGTTGAAAAATGAAAATGTTACAGTTGTGTTACACATTGTTACGGTTCAAAACGCTTTGAACCGTAACACATAAAACCCTTGAAAATCAAGAGTTTCAGAGTTCAAAGTTGAAGTGTTACACATTGTTACGGTTACATTCAACTTAATAACAACATATCATTTTTAGACATCATTAAAAATTGTTGATTCTCTAAAAAAAAGAATATAAGAGATATTACTGTAACAATGTGTAACATTTAAAGAAAATACACCTTGAAACCCTTGATATTACTGACTTTTACCAATGTTACACATTGACCTTTCGAACTGTAACAATGTGTAACATAAACCCAAACACAGAAAGGAAGATAAAATGTCAAAATCAGTTTCAATCCTTGAAATCATAGATGTCATAGGTGAAGATATGACCCAAAAACTAATTGATAACTTTGCAGGAAGGACATTCTATTTCAACAAGAAACCAAAGGCAATCGAATTCCCTGACCAGGAATCAAAAGAATTGTTTGCAAGAAATGCATTTTACAGTGGTGCAATGTCATTAAGTGATATATCTGACCAAATGAATCTGTCAGTTGACCATGTGAGAAAGTTAATCAACAAAAGGTGATTACATATCCCTTGATAACAAGAACCCTTCCATGAGCCTTAAAACCACTTGTGAAGGGTTCTTATTTTATTCAGATTATTTGTTACAGATGTTACACTACAAATAGTATTCATTTCCGTCATATTTCAGAAAAACAACCATATATGGTGTTTTGCTATGTACATTCAGGGAGCTGCCCTATACAATGAAGATGGTTGATAATTACTTTCTTCCATCTTCTTTTTTCTTTTAGATTGACCTGCTGTTCCCTGGTTGTAAAGGCAGCAACCAGGGGGCAGAAAAGGTAATAAACTTTTGAAAGGATGTATTTACATGAACATGAATGAACAAGAAATGATTATAAATGCAGTGGCGGTTCTGATTGGTGATTATAGCAGGGAAAGAAAGAAGGCTGCAAAGCTTATTCTGAAAATGTTACTACCAGGTGAAGTTTACAAGGATTTGATGAATGATGAACAGTTAAAGCCTGTTGTTAAGGCATTGAAATAATTTGAATAAATTTTAAGGAAAAGGGGGTGACCATATGTTACATAAGAAGCAGAAAAAGTGTCTTGAACTGATGGCATTAGGCGAATTTACACAAAGAGAAATTGCAGAACAGATTAAAGTGACGGAACAGACCATCTGCAATTGGAAAAAGAATGCTGAATTCACCAATGAACTTGACAGGCTTATCAGAATAAGCATCCAGTCATTGGCTGCAAAGGCATTCAAGACACAAACAAGCCTTTTGAATGCAAAGAATGAAATGGTCAGGTTCTTGGCTGCTAAAGATATTCTTGACAGGGCAGGATTCAAGGCAACTGAAAAGCTGAACATTGAAGGGTCAATTCCAGTGGTCATCATTGATGATATGGGTGATGAAGATGACTAATAGTGACATGTTAGTAACATAAACACTGGAAAAGCAAGCAAAATAAACACTTTGAACTTATTGAACAATAAATTTTATAAAGAAAGGCGGTGTAACAGGTGAAAAACAATGAGAAATTCCAACAGAAAATAGCATCCGAACTGAAAGCAGCAAAGGGTGACAAGCAGAAGCTTCAATCTCTGATGCAGAAGGTTCTTGACCATTACATGCCCCTGACCAAAGCACAGATTAAACGGATGCGTGACTTGATGTTTTCTGTTCAGGCAGAAAGGCTGAAAATCAACACAAATTATCGTGATCTTGCTACTTTGCTTGATGACATTACTGCTGCTTATCCTGGTGACCTGGGTGAACTGACGGATGAAAGAATTAATCAGAATCAGCAGGAACTTGAATATTGCATGGCTGCACTGAATGCCATATTCAAGACTGGTGGTGATACAAGCGCATGAATACATCATTCAGCAGCTTGACCTGGTGCTGAAAACAGTGGTTGAAATGGATGCAGCAATTAAGGTTATCAGGGAAAGTAGTACTAAAAAAAGGGGTAAGTTCCAACTTAACATATCACAGGAAGAAAAGCAGCGGATGATTCAGAAGGCAAAAGCGGTTTATTCCAACAAAATCAGTTCCATATATACGGAACTGAACAAAAAACTGAAAAGTTCAAATATGTCTGAACTTTTCAACCCATATCAAATAAAAAGTGAGGTAATCGAAAATGACAAATAATGAATTCAATGAACACATGAAGCAGCTTGCAAAGTCAGCTAATATCACAGATACAACAAACCTGCAAAACCAGGTAATTCAGCATTACAATCCGCAAATCCATGCATTGGTTGACCAAATGATTGAACTTGCAAGACAGATCAATCAGCTATCCAATGAAAGAAATAGAATGTATAGCCAAATGTCATACATCATCAAAGGTGACTATGAAGGTTATGCATTTCAAAGTATTTTTGATGAAAATTCCATGATTTATAAAATATTGAAAGAAGCGAAAGGACGGTAATTGAAAATGAAAATTGAATTTATGGTTAGAATCAAAGACTTGGTTGATGCACACAGAACGAATGATGAACAGTGCATTGAAGCAATGACTGCGGTGCTTGAAAAGTGGAAATCCCCTGCACTTACGAATAAATACACCAGGGAATTTATTGCACAGTCCATGCAGGATGAACTGAATGAAACTCTTACCAGTTCGGTGAAGGTGGATGTTGTTCTGAATCAGAAGCTGAAAGCGGTCATTGCAGCGGTGAAAGAACAGTTGATGCCTGTTTACTTCAAGGACTTGGATAAACCTGCTGATTATGCGGTTCAGGTAAGCAATGCCCTGAAATTCCTGGAATATGAAGGTGATGAACTGACTGATGAAAGTGCATACATCATTCTGAAACCCTTCTTGGATGATTATGAGCAGATGCGGTTGTTCAAGAATGTCATTCAGAAGAAAGTCAACATCATTGATGCTTCTGGAAGCACCACTTTCCCCAAGACATTTGGGAAACTGAACAATACAGAAGTGTTCCTGAATATGTTCAGTGAAATTGAACTACTTGCTGAACAGCTTTTCATCCATCCAAAGAGAGAGGGCGAAGCATTCAACTTCTTTGGTACATACTTCACTGTCAAACAGGATGGTTATGAAGAAATAGCAGGTGAAATGGACATTGTGAAGCTTGCTGAAAGTGTTGAAGAAATGGCTGAACCCCTTCCTTCCCTAATTGAAAATTAACTTTCAAAAGCAAGGGAACAGGTGCAAAATACCTTGTTCCCTTGCTTGTTAGTAACAAGGTAGTAACAAAATCAGCATAAAAACCAGTAATTATAATGATTTGGTTTTATTGTTCGATAAATTTTCAATCAAGGGGGGGTGGTTCAGATGGGGAAATCAATAAAGGTTGACATTAAACAGCTTGGGAAGTTCAGGGATGAATTGGAACAACTGCATGAAGAACAAGTTCAGCAGTTCCTGGAATCCTGCACAAAGGAACTTGCAGCAAGGTTGCTTGCAAAGGTTATAAAAAAGACACCCACAGGTGTATATGATAAGCCTGTCAACTTCACCACAAAGGATGGAAAGCGGGTGTCTTTCACCCCACATCCAGGGAAAAAGGGCGGTACATTAAAGCGTGGATGGACTGCGAAAACAGAAGCACAAGCTGCAAGCGGTGGAACACCTG
The DNA here is from genome assembly GCA_028702135.1 of Eubacteriales bacterium. GTDB lineage: Bacteria > Bacillota > Clostridia > Oscillospirales > CAG-382 > UBA1049. Next base: position 7,422 of record JAQVPJ010000015.1, read on the forward strand.
ATGCTTTTACATATGCCCAATCCCTTAAAGTTCAAAAGGTTGGCAGCAATTATCAGATTGAAATTATAAATCCTGTCAATTATGCATCCTATGTTGAATATGGACACAGGACACCTGACCACAAAGGATGGGTTGAAGGGAAATTCATGCTGACTATTTCAGAACAAGAACTTGAAGCTGATGCACCAAGGGTGATTGAAAACAAGCTGCAACGGTTTCTTTCACAGTGTTTCAAATAAGGGGGGTAGTTTAATGCGCACAGAACAACAGATGAAGGCAAAGTGGTATTTACAACAGGCATTTAAGATAAATGAACTGATAACCAGTAAAATTGAAGAACTAAATGAATTAAAGATACTGTCAACAAGCTTACCAAGCACAGATTTTTCACAGGAAAGAGTTCAGAAAACAAAATCACTTGAAGCAAAGTTTACCAAGTATGTAATTAGCATTGTTGACCTTGAAAAGAAAATTGATGAAGAAATGGCACAGTTGATGGAACTAAAAATTGAAATTAGAGAAAAAATTCATCAGGTAGAGGATTCAAAGAGAAGGATTGTCCTTCAATATAGATACATGAATTTTATGAAGTGGGAAGAAATTGCAAAGAAAATGAGTTATAGCATAAAACAATTACACAGAATTCACAATGATGCTTTGACTGATATTTCAGTCTTCATCAGTTAGGGGATTTTTATGAATAATAACAGGTTAGTAACAAAATCATTGAAAAAGCCTGTGTTTTCAGGTAATGAAATATATCAATCCATAAATTGGGGGTGCAATGGTCATGAATCCAAATATTGAAGTGGTCAATGAAAATCTTTGGGTGGTCAACTTTGGGCATATTCGCATGAACTGGGTTGATGGTCTGCGTTACCTGGATGAAAAGGATGATTGCAGCAATTATGCAGGACTGTCTGATGATGGGAAATTGATTGTCAACAAAGAAACTGAATACAGCACCACCATCATTGGACTTATGTCTTGCCTGATGCAGCGGACTGATGAAGAACTTACCGCTTTATCTGTAAGTGCAAAGAAGCAGATGAACAATCCTGAAAAAGCTGATGTTGCAAAATTGACACATTGCATGATTCAGTGGGAAATCAAAAGGCGGTCTGTTCAAAAAGAGTATAACAAAAGGCACAAGCTGCTTTTCGTTATAAATAATATCAAAGAAAGGATGGTGAAAAAATATGGCAACAATACAAACAGTGATTCAGTTGATTGATAGAATATCTGCACCAATGGGTTATATGGCTTCATCCGCTGATAGGCTTTATACTGCTTTGGACAGGGTTGATGATTCAATGAACTTTAACACCAGTGGACTTGAAGCAGCGGAAATGGAAGTCAATCGGATAAATACAGCATATGAACAGACAGAACAAAACATTAGGAGCAATGTTGAGCAGCAAGAACAGTTGAATGAATCCATGAACCAGGGTGCAGCCAATGGAAACAAGCTTCTGTCATCCGTCAAGAAGATGGCTGCTGCATATGTGACCTTTCAAACAGCAAAAAAAGAAATTGAAGTGTCTGATAAGGTAGCAATGTCAGAAGCAAGGCTTTCCCTTCTTGTTGATGATGGCGGTTCTGTTCAGGAACTGGAAAACAAAATCTTTGCTTCTGCGCAAAGGTCAAGTTCAGTTTACCAGGACAATGTTAATAGTATATCCAGGCTTGGACTGCTTGCAGGTAAATCATTTAGTGGAATGGATGAAATAATTACCTTTCAGGAACTAATGAACAAGAACTTCATTGTTGGTGGTTCGTCAGCAACGGAACAAGCATCTGCAATGTATCAGTTGACACAAGCAATGTCAGCAGGAAAGCTGCAAGGTGACGAATACCGAAGCATCATAGAGAATGCCCCCTTGCTTGCTAATGCAATTGAAGATTATATGGTGAATGTACAAGGGGCAGAAGGTTCAATGAAGGATTGGGCATCCGAAGGATTGTTGACAGCTTCTGTCATCAAAAATGCATTGTTCAGCACCGCTGATGATGTGGATGGAAGGTTCAATGAAATGCCAATGAATTTTGGTCAGATATGGACAAGCATTCAAAACAAAGCACTATTTGCCTTTGACCCAATTCTGAAAAAGCTGAATGAAATTGCAAATTCAGAACGATTCAATCAATTTGCAGATGGGGTTACAAGTGCAATAGTTGCTGTTGGCGGTGTTTTAAATTGGATATTTGGTTTGATTGGTGATGTTGGTGGTTTTCTATATGAAAACTGGTCAATTATTTCACCAGTGATTTATGGTGTGGCTGCTGCACTTGCGGTATATGCAGGTTATTTGGGTATAGTAAATGCCCTTGAACTGATTAGTGCAGCAAGAAGCGGTGTAATGGCTGTTGCAAAGGGAATTCTGGCAACGGTTACCTGGGCTACCACATCAGCAACCTGGGCACAAGTCACAGCACAAATGGGATTGAATGCAGCAATGTATGCCTGTCCTATTACCTGGATTTTAATAATTATTATTGCAATCATTGCTGCATTGTATGCGGTTGTTGCAATAATCAATAAGGTTGCAGGAACATCAGTCAGTGCAACAGGCATTATATTTGGTGTTTTTTCAACACTGGGTGCTTTCCTTTGGAACTTATTCCTGGGATTGTTAGAATTGGTCTTTGGCATTATTGAAGCACTGGTCAACCCATTCATTAAGTTTGCAAACTTTATTGGGAATATATTTGCAAACCCAATATCATCAATCATCTATATGTTCCAAGGGATGGCAGATGGGGTGCTTGCTGTACTGGAAAAAATTGCATCTGCTATGGATTTTGTGTTTGGGTCAAGCATGGCAGATACAGTTGCAGGATGGCGGTCAGGTCTGAAAGACATGGCAGATTCAGCTGTTGAAAAGTATGCACCAAATGAGAACTATCAAAAAGTCATAGATGAACTTGATTTGAGTGTTGAAAATTTGGGGCTGAACCGATGGGCATACAGTGATGCTTGGGATGCAGGATATTCAGCAGGTGAAAATCTTGAAGAAGCAATTGGAAACTTTGACCCTGCAAGCTTGTTCAATACTGATATACCTGATGTGAATGATTACACAGGAAGTTATGACCCTTCACAGTACCTGTCCAACATAGCTGATGACACAGACAGCATTGCAGATTCAATGGAAATGACAGGCGAAGAACTGAAATATTTGCGTGACATTGCTGAAAGGGATGCGGTCAATAAGTTCACCCTTGCAGAAATCAAAGTTGAACAAACCAACAGCTTTGGTGATGTGCGTGAAACGGCTGATCTTGACGGTGTTGTTTCTTACCTGGAAGAAAAGGTTGATGAAGCGCTTGAAGCAGTTGCGGAAGGGGTGCATGAATAATGGCTTATGATTTTTATATGGATGCAATTGAAAACATTATAAAATCAACAATACAAATTCATCATAACTTGATTCCAGACCCTTGAACAATCAAGTTCAAGGGTTTTCTTTGTCGACTAAAAGTAAATAGTGAACACCCAAAAAGGGAAAAGGACATTGTAAATACCATCCTTTAAAATTCATTTTTCACCTGGTTCAAAGTCCTTCATGTCAAACACCTGACCATCAAGGTCTTGACATATTGCAGAAGTCCTACTGTCCAGTGTTGCAACAATTTCAAACTTTTCCACATCCAGTGAGTTGAAAGCATCCTTCTGTGACTGTGATGAAAAGTAAGTTGATTCGGTCATCACCAATCTTCCTGCTTGCCCCTGTGGCAAGAGATAAGGCACAAGGTAAGAAATTATACCCCCAATAATAAAACCTTCTAAAAGCAAATATGGCTTTTTCAAACAAAGTGTGATACAATATAATATCTTGAAATTAACTTTTCAAAAAAGGGGGTGATAGTTAGTGAGGAAGGAACAAATATTTGACTTGCTGATGTCAGTGGATGATGACCTTATCAGAAGGTACTTTGATCCTGACAGTGATGAACTGCTTGATGAAAAAATTGAAGTCCTGACTTCCCTGCTAAAAGAAGGCAAGACTATCAGCGAAATCCCAAAATACTATGACATTCTTGAACTTATACCCAAAGACCAACATTGGGATTGAAATAAATAAGCACCTGAACCCACACAGCGTGGTCAGATGCTTTGCTTTGTATCCTGGGGGTTTTATCCCCTTGAAGGTAATTAAAACGGCTTACAGTGCATTTTTGAAGGTCATTTTTTCAAGGAAGGTGTTGAAATTGATGCTTGATGAACTTTTGAACCTGAATATCTTGATGGTGTCGATTATTGAAAGTTAATATTCAATATGGGGGTATTATGAATTTTTCAGAAAGATTGAAACAAGCAATGGTGGAAAGGAACATGACACAAGCTGAACTTTCTGCTTCGACTGGAATCGGAAAGTCATCCATCAGTCAATATGTATCAGGCAAGAATAAACCAAAGGAAATTGCCTTGAACAAAATTGCAGAAGCACTTGATTGTTCAGTGTCATTCTTGAATGGAACAACTGATTGCCCTGACATAACAGCTGACCCAAACGGTTTAAAGAATGTTTCTATTGAAATGGCAGCAAAGCTTCTTGGTAAATCAAGGCAATTTGTAAGGGTTGCCCTTCAAAGGGGGGTTGCACCTTTTGGGTTTGCAGTCAAGTTGTCAGGCGAAAAATATTCTTACCACATATCACTAAAGAAATTAAATGAGTATATTGGAAATGTCACCTGTGATAATATAAGCAATGAGTGAAAATAGGTGTACTAAAACCGTACTATTAATTTATGAAGCCTGATTACATAAATGAAAATAATTATAATAATGGCTTTAAATGCGGAAAAATAAATGGGTGAAAACACAGAAAAACAACTATACACAGAGTGGGAATAAGAACAGGAATACCGCAAACCCTTATGGCTACCGGGTTTTTAGCATATCGAAACGGTGAATGATACCATTTTGATACTATCCTTTTTATTCCAACAGTAATATTTGAACAGAGGAATCCCCTCTCGTTTGAATGTTAAATTCATTCGAAAGGGGATTTTGCTACGCATATATAAATTATTTTTCTTGATATTGCATGGCAAGTTTAAGTAAATGCCCTGCTTTCTTGGTTTTAAAGTAATTAATGATTGCAAAACCAGTTCCCTTGTCGATAAAAATACGTGGAACTGCAAGAAAGATTGTATCAGCATAGTTTTTAATCTGCACCATAGTACCTAAGTTAAACTTAATAAATTCAACAGAATTTATGTTATCTAATGCAATCTTTATGTTATTTGATTCTATGTACATGCATTGGGTATCTTCAGTTAAAAAGCCTTTTTTTACAATTGTTTCTGCTCCGATTTTTTCACCTATATGATAAATGATTTTCATTACTTTACCCCTGATGTTGATTGATCCATTACTTAAAAACCTATAGGAAAACTGTTTATATTTCACTTTCTCCACTGTTTTCTTGGCACAGTATGACCGCACATGTCAGCTGTATCGGGCCAGTTAGTTTTTTATTCTTCATATTCCTCTAAAGAGATAGTGCCTAATGTAAATTGTTTTTATATTTAAGTCCATTCAGCTGATTGAGATACCAAATCGGCTCGTTATTATGAGCTGTATTCGCTGTAATGCCTATACCCATACCGCTCATAATATTTTTCCGGCCATTCAGGCGCTGCTTCAAATTTTTCCCTGATCTCATTAAAATCCGTCTCTGAAAAATACGCAATCCGATCGTCATAATCCGATAAAACATAGCATCTGCCTTCAGAATCTTTGGCAAAAGTTAAATATGTAATAACTCTATTCTCCCAGACAAGAGTAATTCTGCATGCTTTTGCTTCCACGGGATTTATATTATAATAATAAGGTTCCCAATCATACTTTTTTATCGTCTCAAAGATACTAAAAAGCGTGTCGATGTCCATTTTTAAAAACGGTGGATATAAAGGTAAAAATTCAGAAGGGTCAGGATCATAATATTTTACCATATCCGTATTATCCACGTTGATTTTCCGGCGAATCTCATCCAGATCAGTCGCGACGAATCCGTTGGCGTTCAAAGGTCCGTGGGATGTAGTATCGTCTTGCGAAGTCTCATAAGATGTTTCATCCGGTTTTGATTGGCATGAATCAGAGGATGAAGAGTCTTCAGAAGCATCATTACCATTCATATTTACTTGCACCGGTGTATTGCGGTCTGTCGATGTATCATACGAATCATCCGGCTTTACCCCATATCCGAGCTGCCCCATATAATTATTGCCCCATGCCCATAAACCATCTGTTGCAGTTACAATAACATGCCAATTACCGGATGAAACCCCGGTTGCATTCGTTATCGTTTTCACTTTGACCGGTACTTCACTTCTTGTGTTTATACCATCACCAAGTCCGTTTTCAAGTTCACCCCAAGACCAGACCGTACCGTCTTTTTTTACGGCAACCGAATGAGACGTTCCGGCTGCGATACCGACGACATCAGAAAGTAAATCGATTTTCTTTATGTTATCGGTTGCGGCAAATGTAAATACGGTTCTGTCACTTTTCAATGCGACAAAATGATGACCGCCACCGGTAATCGATATTATCTCAGAAAGTCCTCTCACGATTTTAGGAGTCCATGGCATGATATATTGAGTGTCTTTTCATCCTTTCGTTTTACAAGAGATAATTCCCTTGCGCCGGATTCAATTGTGAAAATCCTTTTGTTTTCCGGCATTTCCCCAAGCAGACAATTTATAAATGTTGTTTTGCCTGTGCTTGTAGCTCCGGCTACAACAACAGAAACTCCGTATCTGATACAAGTTGTTATAAAGTCAATCATTTTATCAGTAGCAAAATCGGTTTTTAATAACATATCTCTTGTGATCTTATTAGGATGTAAAAATCGAATTGAAGCGTAAACCCCTATATCCTCGTCAACAATCGGAGAAATAAGAACGGTAATTCTTGTGTTGTTTGGTAAATGTCCTTGTGCAATCGGTGTTGAATTTTCTATAACCATCCCCGAATGTTGTAACAATCTTTTTAAAATATCTATTGCGTGTTGCGGACTGTGAAAACTCTCGTTAAGTTTTACAATGCTTCCATCTAATAATGTAATAGCAATATCGTTCCAAGCGTTTATGTTGATTTCTTCAAGCTCCGGTGATCCGAGATATTTCGTCAAAAACGAATAGTTTGCCATTTCGTCTATGATCCGTTCAGTCAGCTCAACAAAAGTATGTTCAGCAACCGCATATTTGGAATCCCGTAAGAATTTTTGTATATACGGACGCAGTTGATTGTTTTTCTTTGAATCATTAAGCAAATCAGCATAATTGTTCGATATATGTTCCTGTACTAGTTGAAGCAGCGTCCAAAAATCAATCGGTTTATTATTCATTCCTGTCTCCTTCATATTGATTCTGTCATGACTTTATCTGCATGACTAACATATATTTTCACTCCGACTTGGATAGCCAATATAGTGTTAAAAATTATTGTAAGTTGACAAATAAAACTATACATGTTAATATAATTATAAAAAATGGTGAGGTACCGAAGTTATGAAGACATTTAAAGTTCTAAGACGGTCTGCAGGCATTCTTTTTTTATTAATTATTATTGCGATATTTCCTATTATTCAGATTACAAGTTCATACCTTAAAAGCGAACTCAATGATGATAACTTTTCTTATATTGGTACATATCCAAGTTTTATAAGCAGAAACGAAAAATATATATATCAATTTGGCCATTATCAAACAAAAAGTACTAACGACTCTAGTTCATATATCAATAAATCATATATCAATAAATATGATTTAAACGGCAAATTGGTTGCTCACAAAATTATTGAAGATGAAAATCAAAAGTATATTTTAGATATGAATCTTATCGAAGGTGATGATTGTTTATTTGTATATTTTGATGAATTAGATGGCACTACCAGCAGATATGTTTATACATTAGATACAAATTTGAATATTAAAAATATTCGAAAAACAGAGGAATTCTTTACTTTTAAAAATTATGGTAATGAAATTCTAGCTATCAGCAATTCTGTATTAAATAAAGAGATTAATTTATACAGAATGGATTCTGATAACGAAACAGAATTACTTTTTACCCTACCATGGGGAAATTATGTAAAAAATACCAATAGAGATAATGTACATATTAATATGTTAATTCATAAAGTAACAGCTGATAAAATCTATGTCACATTTTCGATTTTTGAAGAACAGATATTTACAGCTATAACAGAATGTTTTGATTATTCAGGAAATACCTTATGGAGTTATAAGAGAGTTGGTTGTGAATTCAATAGTCTAAACATTATAAACAATATAATCTATGTTGGTGGTACCGATATAAATTATGATAAAGCAAACGAAAGTTATATAGCTGTTCCTGTTGTTTGTTCTTTTGAGTCAGACGGAAGGCTCCGAGGCGAAAATAATTTTGATTCAAATGGCTTAAATGCAACAATTTCACGAATTATAGGCACAAAAGAAAGCTTAGTTATTATAGGCAGCAATTATTCTACGCCTTATTATAAATACGATAGTAATACAAAAAAGTATGATATTCGTCAAATCACTGAATTGAACGGATTAAAAGCAGAAGTATTTATTAACAATAAGAATTTTAATAATTATTATAACAACAGTATGGATTTATTGTATATCAACGATAAATTCATCATACCGGTGGATATAGAAACAAAAACAATAATAACAACAGGAGATTATCCTGTTATAAAAACGTTTAATGGGTATAAGAATTATTTAAATACTTTGAATCTGATTGATTTAGTTAATTATATATACATTCACAAAGTAAAAATTATAATATTTTTTATTTTACTAGCTTTAGTATTAAATTATGATATTATAAAACGAAAACCGAAATACATTGATGATCATGAAATAAACCAACCTTCTTAAAATTTCAAATCTTATATTAATAATTAGAACCTTTAAATAGCGAAAAAAGCTTCATAAGAAAGGAAACAGGGACGCGCGAATTGCGTCCCTGTTGATGTGCTGACAGTATAAGTATTGCCCCTGCTTTTCAGGATGAAATATCCCAGGGATTTGTATATATTCATATGAATAAGACCTGATTAAAAGTGCAAAAACGTTTTTTCATGCTAAGAGCTTTTTGTTAATCTCTTAGCTGTGCTTCTTTCTTTTTCTTTGAATATTTTCTCACAATAATATAAAGTGTGAAAATGATGAGTATCAGTGAGACTAATATTATTAATAATATCCAAAAATCAAACTTTTCGCTTTCTTTTTCCGGCGCCGCATCCTCTGTGGCAGTGGATTTAGAGGCAAAAACAGTATTTCCGTCATAACCCATATTGATTCTGCCGCCGTTGGGAGCCGGTTCGGAACTGTATTCATCATTGGGATTACCCGCATCTATGGCGGGGCTGGTAACCGAATCGGTAACCCAGCTTTCCCCGTCCCATCTGCCGGTCTGGGATTTCAAACGAAAATTATACCCTTCGGCATCTGCGAACAAGGGATCTTTGTAAATACAGTCTTTATAATTCCGGGAGGGAATCTCTACATATACATAGCTGGTTTTGTCCTCAGCCTCATGCTGATATACACCCTCTGTATATTTTGCCGAATCGTTCCCGAGCAAAGAATAACTTATTTGAACCGGATGGGATAATGTTTCATATTTATTAAATTCATCTTCGGCAATATTTAATACGCCGTTTCCCGATATGATAGAATTGCTCACGACAACGCCGTTATCGGGCAATATCTCAAAATAAGGATTAATCTCAAGCTTTATTCCGCTAAAAGCGTTTTTCGTAATCGTACAATTCTCCACCGTCAGTGCTTCGGGATAAAGAAGCATGTATTGTCTGTTGAGGTGGAAGATAATACCGTTTCCCTTATATCCGTAAATCAAACAGTTTGATATTGAAACATTTTTACTCTGATGGATCACAAAACCGTTATCGCCATCGGATTCACTTCCGAATTCGCTGTTTTTAATACTGATGTGGCCGTTTGGAGTTTTATTTTCTTCAATATGTATGGCAGCGGCCTGCGTATTGCTTATTTTACAACTTTCTATTGAAACGAGAACCTCGTTTAAATTATCCTCCCTATCGTAATCAAACCAGAGGCCTTTCCAGAAGTTATAAATATTGCAATGCTTGAGTATAACCTGTCCGTAACGGGAGCCCTCAATCCATGCGGCGCTGTTTGTGCTGCCGGGTTTGGGCGCAAATTCAATCGGTAAATCAGCCGTACCTTCTGCAGTAAGCTTGCCCTGAGATATCAATTTGCTTTCACCTTCAAAATACACCCGAATCCCCGGCTTTATAACCAAATGACTATAGCTCATACGATCATCTTTATTATATCCTATACTGACATTCTCATTTAAAATATAAGGCATCCCGACATTGCCCCATATCGCCGTGTCGGCAATATTGGACCAGGGAGACTGGCCGACATTTCCGAATATTTTCGCATATCTGTATTCGTCAGGGAAGTCGTTTCCGAATGTATTTGTAAAGTCACTGTCCTTGTTGATTTTTGAAGCGGCATGAACAGCAACAGGGTAGGTTGAAGCACTCCCATTAAATACATTTCCGGATAAAACAACCTCGTCAGGGTGATTGGAATCGTTATAGCCATAATAAAGCTGAACGCTATGAGATTCCGGATTGTTATTGTTGAAGGTGCAGTTTGTAACACTCGCCAATCGGCCGTCCATGATTTCGAGTGAGTGTACGCTTGAGTCGTTAAAGGTGCATTGATCAATATATGTGTCTATTTCCTGTCCGGTATCGCTTCTAAGAATTTGAACACCTCTTCCAAAACCGGTAAAGGTTGATTTTTCAATGCGTACGGTTCCTTTTCCGTTTTTATGGTATCCGTTACCATATACAATGCCTGTTGAACCGGGAACGGGATTTTGGAATATGCATTCGGAAACAGTTAAATCGATTGTCTGCCCACCTTCGTGAGTTGCCCGTTCGGATGCCATTATCATATCAGCACCGTATTCGAAGATACAGTTTTTAAAAACAGCACTCGAAGGGTTGATATCATTTGCATAAATTCTTACTCCGCCATATCCTCTGTCACGTCTGCTTGGAACAACAGTAAACCTCACTCCGTCGGCAATCAAATGACCGGATTCTATCTGTAAATATATAGAAGCCAATTTGCCGTTTTCATAAGGTGTGGTTACGCCGTTCTTGATGTAATCAGCGAAATAAAGCGTAGCTCCTTCTTCGATTGTAAGTGTAGCTCCGTTGAGTATTTTAGGCAAGTCTTTGCCGGTAGTACATATAAAATAATTATATTCCCCCGACCAAACCGTATCCAATGTAATATCATAGTCGATAAATACGGACGTTTTATTATTCAGCGTCGTTTCCGAAGCGCCGGCAGGTAAAAAGCTCATGGGAAAAAGCAACAACAGGAAAACAAACAAAGCTATTAGTTTTTTCATTTCACTTCCCTTCCTTTATACAAATTATAGCATAATCATTTCTATTTGTAAACATATTATTGATAAATCGAGAAATCCTGTGGTTTTGCACAAATATGTGTTCCCGTAAAGGGCAATAAAACCGGATGCTGTTTTCATCCGGTTTATAAAATCAAAGATCATGCCCGACCGAGCTCATCAAAGGAATAGATAATATTATGCGAACATGATCAGCGCAATACAATTATTTAACATATGGTTGGCCGGTTGAGTTTATGCCGTACCGCTATATTTGTATAATCTTACGAAAAACAGAAAAACGGACTATACCATAAAGCATATTGACAAGCGCCGACAAAAAAAGTAGAATCAATTATATTATATTTATAAAAAGGAAGTGGCAAGTTGGATAAGCAGACCTTTGCCTCATACAGGCAGTTTTATCATGATCAGCTCATGGACGATTGTGTTCCGTTCTGGATGAACAGCGATCTTCTTGACAGGAAAAACGGCGGGTATATCACCAGCGTAGACCGCAGGGGAAGGAGTTATAACGACGATAAATCGGTATGGTTTCAGGGAAGATGCCTTTGGACCTTTTCAGCGCTCTGTAATAAGTACGGGAAAAAGCAGGAATGGCTTGACGCAGCGGAGTTGGGCAAAAAGTTCCTTGAGGAAAAGTGCACAGATTCTGACGGAAGGATGTTCTTTACGGTCACAAGGGATGGCAAGCCGCTCAGAAAACGCCGTTATATGTTCTCAGAGAGCTTTTATGTACTCTCTATGGCAGAGTATGCGCTCGCAACGGGCGACAGCGATGCGCTGAGAAAAGCGGAGGATTGTTATGAGCTTATGCTGCGGATGTTCCGTAACCCCGAAACCGATCCGTATAAGATAACGCCCAAAACTTATGCGTCCACCCGTTCCGAACGTGCTTCTGCGGTACCGATGGTAATGGTAAGCTCGGCACAGCTCCTGCGCCGTTGTGACCCCGCAAAAGCGGGTTATTATACCAAAATCGCTTCCGAGATGGTTGACACGATTATAAACTACCACTACAAGCCCGAGCTTAAATGTGTGCTTGAATGCGTCGGGGAAAACGGCGAATTTATAGACAATCCGGCCGGCAGGACCATAAATCCCGGTCACTCGATCGAGAATAGCTGGTTTTTGATGAATCAGGCTATCTATACAAAAGATAACAAGCTTTTAGAAAAAGCGCTTAATATCCTCGACTGGTCGCTTGAGCTTGGATGGGATAAGGAGTACGGGGGATTTATTTACTTCACCGATATTTCCGGCAGACCCTGCGAGCAGCTTGAACATGATATGAAGCTCTGGTGGGTTCACAACGAAGTCCTTATTGCAACCCTGCTTGCATATGGGCTTACAAAGAATAAAAAGTATTGGGATTGGTTCGAAAAAACGCACCTCTACTCGTTCGGTCATTTCGCCGATAAGGAATGCGGCGAGTGGTATGGTTATCTGCATAAGGACGGCACCGTCTCCCATACACAGAAGGGCTCTATGTGGAAAGGCCCGTTCCATTATCCGCGCTGTCTTATGAACTGTGAGACGATTCTTGAAAAACTCGAAAAAGAGCAGGAAATGGTTACGATTCTCTGACAATGTTTATATCAAAGAGCGTGCCACCGCACGCTCAATAATTTTCTTTTTAAAAAAGAGTTTATCTATGCAACCAAACCAAACTCACACGGGTATTATAAGTGAGCAAAGCTTTTTATCCGTACTGATGAGGGCGGTACCGATAGCAGGGGCTACTTGCGCAGCCTTTGTAAATGAATTTATACAGGGAGGATTATTGCCTGAAGGAGCATTCTTTCGGGTACGGGAGTTTATCCTATTGAAAGACGGCACCATATGGATTGGACTCTCCGGTCTCCTGGAAAGGAAAGGTCTTAAAGATGGGCAGTCAATCGTTACATACTAATGATTTGATTGAGTATGTTCTTGGGAAATATTCCGACATGGTATACAGAATAGCCTTTGCACGAACAAAAAACACACACGATGCGGAGGATATTATGCAGGATGTTTTTCTGAGATACATAAAAAGCAACCCGTTTTTCGAGAACGCCGAGCATGAAAAAGCATGGTTTATACGCGTTACCATCAATCGTACCAACAGCCTTTTTTCTTCATCGTGGTTCCGAAAGACAACCTCGCTAAAGGATAATTTATCCGTTAATATGGATGAAAAAAGCGAGGTTTATTATGCAGTTATGGCGCTTCCCAAGGATATGCGTACCGTAATTCATCTATATTATTATGAGGATTACGCCGTCCGGGAGATCGCCGATTTGCTGCATAAAAGCGAATCCTATGTAAAATCGATACTTATGCGCGCAAGAAGCAAACTGAAAACGCTTTTGGAGGAGGAAAATTATGTTTAGAGAAAAGTATTCCAAGGATATGGAAAATATTAAACCGAGTGAGGATGCGCTGAGCAGAACACGCATAAAAATGTCAGGAGCAAAGGCGGGAAATGTTAGGGTGTTCGGCAAAAAGCAGCTTATCGCTCTTGCTGCATGCTTCTGCCTTATTGCCGGTTCCTTTGCGGTTGTGTTTATGGCGAATGAGCCTTTTAACAACAAAGAGTATGAGGATTATGAAAACCCATATATCGTTATTCCGGATACCAATGTGCCGGGCAGTAGTGCGATACCTTTAAAATCAGGCGCCAACTATAAAAGTATATTCAAAAAGATTGAAAATGCCTCAATGCAGAACAAAAACGAATATATGGCAGTTGACTTTTTAACAGATGGAGCAACGGCTGAAGAGGATATTCAATATGCTGAAGCACCACAGAATAAATCTACGACAACCGGTGCTGACGACAAATATTCGGATACGAATAATCAGGTATCAGGCGTGCAGGAAGCAGACATAATAAAAACCGATGGAAAGTATATTTACGCCTGCGGCAAAACAAGTCAGTATAGCCATTACGGATATTACTATTCTGAAGCAGAAATCACAGACGAAGAGGAACAAAAAGGCAGGGTATACATTCTTTCGGCGGACGATGGGAACATGGAGTTTGTCTCAACGGTAAAGATCCGTGATGACGAAAAGGACACGCAATATGTACTTAATGAAATTCTGTTATTTGAAGATATTATGATTCTTATAAAGTCGGGACAACACGCCGAGCCGATGACTACTGAGGAGAGCAGGGAGGTTAAGTATTACAGCTATAACAGATACACTTATACAACCTCGGTTGAGATATACGATATTTCAGACAGAGCTAATCCCGTTTTTCAAAACGAGCTTTATCAGAGCGGTTATTACAATTCCTCAAGGATGATAGGCGAGGATCTTTATATCATCACTACGCACACTGTTTACAATCCGGATGAGAATAAACCGGAAACCTATATCCCGTATTGCTCATCCTATTCTTCGGATTATCTTGTGCCGGCGGACTGCATCTATGTCGCAGACGAGGTAACCAATGCTGTTTATACGGTTGTTACAGGAATTGACGTTACAAATCCGTATAACCATATTTCCAACGCCTCTGTGCTGGGGTTTGCGGGAACGGTTTATTCAAGCACCAGCAATATCTATGTTACGGCTTTCCGTTCGAACAATATTTACGGTAGTATCATCAATGAAAAAGATATTGTCGGTCAGAAAACTGTTAACGGAGAAACTGATATATACCGTTTTAGCATCGACGATGGGGTTGTGGTATATTCTGCAAGCAACAGCGTTGAAGGCAGCCTTTTAAACCAGTTCTCAATGGATGAATACGAGGGTGATTTCCGTATAGCGACAACGGTTTACGAATATAAACCAGAAATACAGAGCTATAATAATAACAACAATTATGTTTATTACCGGCAGACATCCTATTACAACAACCTGTATATACTCGATGAAGAACTGAGTATCGCGGGAAAAATAGAAGGAATTGCACCGAACGAGAGAATTTACTCGGTACGATTCGACGGGGATATAGGTTATATGGTAACCTTCCGTCAGACGGATCCTCTATTCGCTGTCGACCTTTCAGATAAAACCAATCCGAAAATCTTGTCGGCTCTAAAAATCCCCGGATTTTCGAGCTATATGCACCCTTACGGAGAAGGGTTGCTGTTCGGGTTCGGTAAGGACGCAAACGAAAATGGCCAAGTAAGAGGTCTTAAGCTCTCGATGTTTGATATAAGCGACAAGACCGACGTTAAGGAGAAGTCTGTATTAAATCTCGGTCAAGAGTATTATCACAGTGAAGCAATCGACAACCACAAGGCAATACTCGTCGATTCGGAAAAGAACCTCATAGGCTTCCCGGTATTCAAATCCGGCAGTTGCGGGTATGAATTCTACACTTACAAGAATAATAGTTTTGTCAAGGTAGGGGGTATTGATTTATCTAATTATTACATCAGTGAATTAAGAGGGCTTTATATCGGTAATTATATTTATATCTTCGCGGAAAATATGTTTATAAAGTCTTATAATATCGACAACTTTGAGCTGATAGAAACCCTGTCCTTCACTTATAAGAAATAAGCCTCCCTGATAGAATTTGCCGTCCCCCTCAATGGCCGGCAAATGATTTGAACGCTCCTTTACGGGGCGTTCTTTCTATCCGCAGGAATGTGTAAGCATAAACCATCCATGAAAACCATTTTCAAACGATTTTTCCGAAAAAATGTGTTGCAAAGACAATTATGTTGTGATATAATATATAAGCTTTTTTCAAAAGGCAAAAACACACACCGTATATGCACAGATTCGGGTGCGAAGAAATCCTTAAACGGGGTTATTCGTTTGATCTGTGTAAATTTACAATGCGGTGGCGGGTATAACCCGAAGAAACAGGAGTTTAGTCATGTCAGTAATTTCAATGAAGCAGTTACTCGAAGCAGGTGTTCATTTCGGACATCAGACCAGAAGATGGAACCCGAAAATGGCGGAATACATCTTTACGGAGAGAAATGGAATCTACATCATTGACCTTCAAAAGACGGTCAAAAAGATTGAAGAAGCCTATATGTTCATCCGCGATGCTGTTCTTGACGGCGGAAGCATTCTTTTTGTAGGAACAAAGAAGCAGGCGCAGGACGCTATAAAGGAAGAAGCGTTAAGAGCTGAAATGTTTTATGTAAACGTACGCTGGCTTGGTGGTATGCTTACAAACTTCAAAACGATAAAGAAATCGATTCAAAAGCTGAACAATATCAGCAAAATGGCAGAGGACGGCACCTTTGACCTGCTCCCTAAAAAGGAAGTTGCGGCTTTACAGAAGGAAATGTCCGACCTTGAACGAAACCTTGGCGGTATAAAGGATATGAAGGAGCTTCCCGCGGCTATGTTCGTGGTTGACCCGAAAAAGGAAAAGAACGCCGTTGACGAGGCAAAGAAGCTCGGTATCCCCGTCGTCGCAATAGTCGATACGAACTGCGATCCCGATGAGGTCGATTATGTTATACCCGGAAACGATGATGCTATCCGTGCGATAAAGCTTATCTCATCCGTTATTGCCGACGCCGTAATGGAAGGCAAGCAGGGCGAACAGTTCACGGATTCCAGCGAAATAGCGGAAAATAACACAGACGAGATCGAGGATGACGCAGAGGAGGATATATAATGGCTGAGATCACAGCTAAAGCAGTAATGGATTTAAGAACAAAAACCGGAGTCGGCATGATGGAGTGCAAAAAGGCGCTCGTTGCAGCTAATGGCGACTTTGAGGAGGCAATAAAGATTCTTCGTGAGAAGGGTCTTTCGGTTGCGGCAAAAAAAGCGGACAGAATTGCTTCCGAGGGTATTGTTGATATAATGAAGTCGGGTGGTACGACAGCAATAATCGAGGTAAATGCAGAGACGGACTTTGTAGCTAAAAATGCTACGTTCAAGGAATTCGTAAAAGGTATACTTTCGACAGTTCTCGAGAATAAACCCGAAACCGTTGCGGAGTTGCTCGCGATGAACTTTGCCGGCAGCGATATGACCGTGGAAGAGGCGCTCAAGGATAAAATTTTCACAATAGGCGAGAATATGTCCATACGCCGTTTCGCCATATTCGAAGGCGTTACGGGAACTTATATACATGGCGGCGGTGCAGCAGGCGTTGTTACTGTATTTGAGACCGACAGCGGAATAGAAAAGACTGAGGCTTTTGGGGAATACGCAAAAAATATTTGTATGCAGATCGCCGCGATGAATCCGCTTTATGTGAGTAAAGAGGATGTACCCGCCAGTGTTCTTGACTACGAGAAGGAGATTTTGATGAGCCAGATCGAGAACGACGACAAGCTGAAGAACAAGCCGGACGCAGTCAAGGAAAAGATGGTTGAAGGCAGAATCAAAAAATACTTTGATACCAACTGCCTCATAGAGCAGCAGTATGTTAAGGAAGAGGACCAAAAAGTCGGCAGATATACCGAGAACACCTCAAAAGAACTCGGCGGTTCGATAAAAATAGTCTCCTTCGTTAAGTACGAGAGAGGCGAGGGCCTTGAAAAGAAGGAAGAGAATTTTGCCGAAGAGATTGATAAGCTTGTAAAGGGCAGCTAAATCTTAATAACGACAGCGGGATTGCCATTTCAAGGTAATCCCGTTTTTATAAAAAAACACAAAAGGAGCCTGAGTCAGTTGGAATACAGACAGTTACTTAAAGGAAATGAAAAAATTTCTCTTTTGGGTTTTGGGTTTATGCGTCTGCCGGTAATTGAGAACAATCCTGCGGATATCGACGAAAAAAAAGCCTTCGAAATGGTGGATTATGCGAGATCACAGGGCGTTAATTACTTTGACACCGCATATATGTACCATGAAGGAAAAAGCGAATTATTTGCTTCACGCGTGCTTGCAAAATATCCGAGAGAGAGTTATTACCTTGCTGACAAACTACCTATTTGGGCATTGAATACCGAGGAGGATATTGACAGAATATTCAACGAACAGCTCGATAAGTGCGGAGTGGGATTTCTTGATAATTACCTTATGCATGCTATGTCAAAGAGCAGCTTTGAAAAAGCGATTAAGCTGAATGTTTACGATAAGCTCAAAGAATATAAGGATAAGGGAAAAATAAGAAATCTCGGTTTTTCTTTCCATGATACACCTGAGGTTCTGGAATGGATGCTCAATACTTATGATTGGGATTTCGTGCAGATACAGCTGAATTATTTAGACTGGGACTTTCAAAACGCAAAAAAGCAATACGAACTTATAGAAGCAAAAGGAATCCCCTGCATCATAATGGAGCCGGTCAGAGGCGGAGCACTCGCCAACCTGTGCCCCGAAGCAAGGGAGATTTTAAAAAAGCATTCGCCTGAAAAAAGCGTTGCTTCATGGGCTATTCGTTTCGCGGCATCCCTACCTAATGTGCTCACGGTATTGAGCGGAATGAGCGACTTTTCGCAGGTTAAGGACAATATCGGGAGTATGTCGCCCTTTATGCCTTTGTCGGAGCAAGAACGAAAAGTCCTTGATGATGCGCTTGAAGCATATAAAAAGGCAAAAATAATACCCTGCACCGGCTGTCGATATTGCATGGACTGCCCTTTCGGTGTGGATATCCCGGGCGTGTTCAGAATTGTAAACAGATACTCTCTTACAGAAGACGAGTCGGATTTTATGGAGGATATAAAAAGGATGCCAAGCGAGAGCCTTCCTAATAACTGCACGGATTGCAAAAGATGCGTGAGCTTATGCCCGCAGTTTATTCCGATACCGGAGCATATGAAGCGTGTGAAATCGATAATCGAGAGGTTTAAAACTTGATAACCACAAAAAAGTTGGTGTATGCAGCGCTTTTTTTGGCGTCAGGCGTGCTTCTGCCGCAGATATTCCATCTTATCGGCGGCGCTTCTATGGGCGCGACACTGCTGCCTATGCATATTCCGGTCATTATCGGAGGGCTTCTTTTGGGGCCTGTTTTCGGAAGTGTTTTCGGAATTTTTTCACCACTCTTATCCTTTTTAATAACCTCAATGCCCGCTGCCGACAGACTGCCTTTTATGGTGATCGAGCTTTTTGTTTACGGCCTTGTAAGCGGTGCGCTCTCCAAAAAAAGCACTCGGGTTTTTCCCTGCTTAATACCTGCTATGGTCTTGGGCAGGGCGGCAAATGCGATTTCTCTTGCTGTGGCTTTTTATATTTTAGATATGGAGAACGCAGCACCCGCAGCAGCATGGGCGGCTATTATAAAGGGGTTGCCCGGGATTGTTGTACAGCTTATTTTAATCCCGCCTGTTGTTTATGCTTTGAGGAGGTATTTGTTTGAAGGAAGAAACCTTAACGGCAAAAAAGATACTTGCAGATAATGAACTGTCGCTTGTAGTAATAAAGCAAGGTGAAATTTACGTCTCCGAAAAAAAAGGAGTTTTTCCCGTAATCGAGTTTTTAGAAGATAAAAGGGAGCCTTTATTCGGCGCTGTGGCAGCCGATAGAGTTGTCGGAACCGCGGCAGCTTATTTATTTATAAAGGGCGGTATATCGGCGGTATACGGTGATGTTATGAGCGAAAGCGCCGTTTCTGTATTAAAAACTGCGGGTGTTCCCTTTTCGTACGGAACGCTCGTTCCCCATATAAAAAACCGCAGAGGCGACGGTTTATGCCCGATGGAAGAGTTGTGTATGAATCTTGACAATCCCTCCGAAGCATATAAAAAAATAAAAGATTTTATCGGAAAGTAAAAAAGAATAATTCATAAATGAAAAATGCACCGTCGGAATGATGTTCCTGCGGTGCATATTGCTATCGAATTTCCTAATCTATGTATTTTGATACAAACTCCTCAACTTTTTTCTTATAACCCTTACTGTCCGTAAAAAAGCTTGTTCCGTGCTTTCCTCCGTCCACAACCAACAGCATCTTTTCGCTTACACATGCATTATAATTCTGTTCCGAGAAACGGTAGGGCACTAATTTGTCCGATTTGCCGTGAATAAAAAGGATGGGTTTTTTCGAATTTTTAAGGGCGTCAATGGTTGAGCGTTCCGTCACATCAAATCCCGCAAGCTTTTTGCATATAATTTTCGCAATTATTAGGATAGGTATGCCGGAGACATGCAAAAAACTCTTTGCTATATGCCTCAGTTCCTCGATAGGCTCAGTAAACCCGCAGTCAGCATAAATTCCCTTTACAGCATGAGGAAGATCAAGCTCACTTGTCAGAAGCACCGTTGTCGCACCCATCGACATTCCGCCGAGTAAAATCTTTATATCCTCTCCAAATCTTTCAACAAGGTATTCCGCCCACATTTTACAGTCAAGACGTTCCAGTATACCGAAGCTTATGTATTTGCCTCCGCTCTCCCCGTGTGCTCTATGGTCGGGAAGCAAAACATTGTAGCCCATTCCGTTGAAGTATTCGACACCCATTGCAAAATCATTTTTGCCGCAGGAAGCGTAACCATGCATAAGGACAGCATACTTTTTGCTCGTCGGGTTATTTTCACACGGAAAAAAATATGCTACAAGGTCATGACCGTCATGGCTTTTCCGTATTATCCTCTCCTTTTGCATATTGTTAAGCCGTGCAATACTTTCACTAAGAAGCGGGATGTATTCTTTCAACTGGGTCATTCTTACTATCCTGTCGTTGGCAATGTCAATAACCGGCTTTCGCAAAATTAAGGTTATAACAAGAATTGCCGAAATAACAGCGATAAGCGCAAGAATACCGGCTATTGATAAAGCAATAATAAGCAGTACCGGCAAATATACCACCCTTTCGAAAAAACGCTATTTTGAATCCTTAAGGGATACAATCAGATTATAAGCATTTTTATTTTTGGTGTCCTTGCAGAAATACCCTGTACGCATGAACTGAAATCTGTCGCCCGGTTTTGCGGCTGCAAGAGCTTTTTCGAGCTTGCAGTTTCTCTTTACGATGACAGAATCAGGGTTCAGATATTTATCATACTCCGCAGAGGGGATAGTACTCATGTTTTCAGCGGTAAAAAGCTTGTCATAAAGGTAGACATCAGATTCTATACATTCGGTTGCAGAAACCCAGTGTATGGTTCCTTTTACTTTTCTGCCGTCGACAGGACTTCTGTTGCCGCTTTCCAAATCGGCAGTGCAGATTATTTCTTTGATTCCGCCGTCATCGTTCAAAACAATACTTTTATATTTTATAATATATGCTCCCATCAGTCTTACCTCGCCGTCCGGCTTTAATCGGAAGAACTTAGGAGGGGGTTCGGTTGAAAAATCCTCGGCATCTATATATATCTCTTTGGTGAAAACAACCTCCCGCTTTCCTGCGCTTTCATCATTCGGGTTATTGCTCACATCGAAGAATTCTTTTTTATCCGCCGGGTAGTTTTCGATAACAACCTTTATCGGGTCAAGAACTGCAATTCTTCTCTGAGCGGTACTATTCAGCTCATCACGAATACAATGCTCCATAAGTGCGATATCCACAATCGAAAAGTTCTTTGCGACTCCCGCCCTCTCAATAAAATCGGCGATTGCGCCCGGCGTGTACCCGCGGCGGCGCATGGCACATAATGTAGGTAATCTCGGGTCGTCCCAGCCGTCGACCACGCCTGTTTCCACAAGGCGGCGGAAAAAGCGTTTGCTTGTAATGGTATAGGTTATATTAAGATTTGCAAACTCACGCTGTTTGGGCTTTTTTTCGAACCCGATATTATCAACAACCCATTCATATAAAGGGCGGTGATTTTCAAATTCAATAGAACACATCGAATGGGTGATGCCCTCTAATGCATCCTGTATAGGATGAGCATAATCATATAGCGGATAAATACACCATTTGCTGCCCTGCCTGTGATGGTCAACATGCAGAATTCTGTATATTACGGGGTCCCTCATATTGATATTGGGAGAAGACATATCAATTTTTGCACGCAGCGTACAGAATCCGTCAGGGAATTCGCCGTTCTTCATTTTTTCAAACAGCATAAGATTCTCATCAACGCTCCTGTCGCGATATGGGCTCTTTCTCCCGGGCTCTATAAGCGTGCCTCTGTATTCACTGACTTCCTCAGAGGTAAGATTGCATACAAACGCCTTCCCGTCCTTTATAAGCTTAACAGCAAAATCATAGCACTCGGTAAAATAATCGCTGCCGTAGCAAACCTCATCAGGTTCGGATCCTATCAGCCAGACGAGATCGTTATAAATAGATTTTACATACTCATCCCCCTCTTTGGAGGGATTTGTATCGTCATAACGCAGGTTGAATTTTCCGCCGTATTTCCTTGCGGCGTTGTAGTTTATAAAAATCGCTTTCGCGTGTCCGATGTGAAGATAACCGTTTGGCTCGGGAGGAAAGCGGGTGTGTATCTCCTTTACCGCACCACTCTCTAAGTCGGCGTCAATAATGTCATACAGGAAATTCTTAATTTCTTTTGTATTCTCATCCATAGAACAGACTCCTTAAATTTTTGTCAGGTATTTTTGCAATCTTCTTCTGCACTCTTGACCGCCTAAAATCTGCATCACGGTGTATAAATCGGGTGAGTTCAATCTGCCCGTAATCGCAAGGCGTATAAACATACTCGTGTCTCCGATGTGTCCCTTCCAGCCCTCGGGGTTTTGCTTATACTCCTTTGTACTCGGACAGAACCCTGTTTTTTCTGCGACGGTTTTCAGCTTTTCAAACCATGTGTCCTTGTCGTCACCGGGATCGAATAGATTCAAATATTCCTCGATTACTGCTCTTATATCCGATTTGTCGAACTCACCTTCGGGCTGGTCAGTAATTTTGAAATACTCCTTAAAAAAGAAGCCTATATACGGTTTAACCTCACTCCATAACCCGAAATCCTTACGGGGTTTTTGTCCTCCTCTGCCGATTGAAAGGATAGAGAGTGTATAATCCGGATTTTGTGTTATAACTTTATTGAACTTTTTATCGTATGACTGCGTCCAGTTACACAGGCGGTCGTAAATCTGTTCTGCCGTCATGCGTGACAGCACGTTCCTGCTCACATCTGCGAGCTTTACAAGGTCGAACAATGCGCCGGACAAGCTCATTTTTTTGATTGAAAAAGGAAATTCGTTTACGGGTAAATCAGGGTTTGCTCTGCGCCAATCCTCAAAGTTCGAGTTGAGCAGCGTAAGAACATACTCGATTACAGCCTCAGGCGCATAACCGTTTGAAATATAAGAAGTAAGACCGGCACCCTTATCACGCTTTGACAGCTTTTTCTTGGCATTGCCATCGAGCCGCATTAGCTGTGCTATATGCATATATTTCGGTAATTTAAATCCGAAAGCGTTAAAAAGCTGTATATGAAACGGCAGACTCGGGAGCCACTCCTCTCCCCTTACGACATGCGTCGTATGCATCAGATGGTCATCTATGACGTGCGCGAGATGATAATCCGGCATCCCATCGCTCTTTAGCAGAACATGGTCAATATCGTTTTCGGTTAGCTCTAATGTACCCTTTACAAGGTCGGTAAACTTAATCTTGTTGTTGCAATCGCCGAAGGATTTTAAGCGAAGCACATAAGGTATACCGGCATCAAGCTTTTCCTTTACCTGATCGAGGGTCAGGTTTCTGCATTTTGCGAATCCTCCGTAATAACCAAGGTTGAGTTTTTTTGCTTTCTGATTAACGCGAAGTCTGTCGAGGTCCTTTTTTGCGCAAAAGCAGGGGTATGCATACCCGTCGGAAACCAGCTTTTTTGCATAGGTATGATATATTTCCTTCCTGTCGCTCTGCCTATAAGGACCGTAAAGCCCTTCTTTTATGATACTCTCGTCGAAGGATATACCGAACAGCTCAAAGGATTTTATAATATCAAGCTCCGCACCCTTGACCTCTCTGTTTGAATCGGTATCCTCGATTCTGAGGTAGCATACACCGCTGCTCTGTCGTGCGAGATATTGATCTACCAAAACCGGAAAAAGCCCGCCGAAATGAACAAAACCTGTCGGACTGGGTGCAAATCGTGTAACCTTTGCACCCTCAGGCAGACTGCGCTCGGGGTATTTCTTTTCGTAAAATTCTATGGTATTTGTCACATCCGGAAACAGCAGCTCAGACAAAGCTTTATAATCCATATTTAATAAACCTCATATAAATAAATTTAGTATATTATTATATAATAATACTCGCTAAAAGTCAACTTTACTAATTCACTTATTGACAAAAAATAATAAGTATGATAATATTTATCTTGTGAGAGGGAGTAGCTTGCACATTTTGTGCATGATTGGTCGTCATTACGGCAAATAAACTTATTGTTTTATTTTGCTCGGTCAATCATGATATATCCAAGAAAAGTATCAAGCAAGACTTTTACAGTGATTACGCTGTAGAAGTCTTTTTTACAGCATAAAAGGAGATTATCCATGATGTACTACCTACAGGACAAAAATCAGGTTTTAAGTGGGATTAAAACAACCGAAAAAGGATTATCGCAAGCAGAAGCGGAGGCTCGTCTGCTGCAAAACGGAGCAAACAAGCTCACAGAACCTCCCAAGGTGTCTATGCTAAAACGCTTTTTATTGCAGTTAGCCGATCCGATGATAATAGTTCTGCTATCCGCCGCACTTGTTTCCGGCATCACCTCAGCATATGCGAACGAATCGTTTGCGGATGTGTTTATAATCCTTTTCGTAGTGATTCTAAATTCTGTTCTCGGCGTTTTTCAGGAAAACAAGGCAGAAAAAGCGATAGACGCCCTGAGGGAGATGACAAAAGCGACAAGCCGCGTTCTTCGTGACGGAGAAGTGAAAATAGTTAAAAGCGAAGAGCTTGTCGTCGGTGATGTTATTCTGCTCGAAGCAGGAGATTCCGTTCCTGCCGATTCAAGACTGCTTGAGGTTGCCTCTATGAAAACAGAGGAAGCAGCTCTGACAGGTGAATCGCTTCCGATCACAAAAACTGCGGAAAAACTGAACGCCTCAGAGGACGGGATTACGCTGGGTGACCGTAAAAATATGGTATATATGGGCAGCTCTGTGGTTTACGGCAGAGGCGTTGCGGTAGTCACCGAAACGGGTATGAATACCGAGATGGGTAAAATCGCTCAGGCGTTAAACGAAGCGAAGGATGAGAAAACCCCGCTTCAGCAAAAGCTTGCGCAATTAAGCAAAATACTAACCGTTCTTGTACTTGGAATCTGTTTGTTTATATTTGTATTCGGTGTTATAAAGGCGGGCAGCCTTAACACTGATGTTCTTTTAAATTCCTTTATGGTAGCGGTTTCGCTTGCCGTTGCCGCAATTCCCGAAGGATTGAGCGCAGTCGTTACGATAGTGCTTTCGATCGGCGTTTCCAAAATGGCAAAGCAGAACGCCGTAATACGTAAGCTCACCGCTGTCGAGACGCTCGGATGCACACAGATTATTTGTTCGGATAAAACCGGAACGCTGACACAGAACAAAATGACGGTTGTTGAGGTCAGCACGGACGACAGGGAGCTGCTGGCAGCATCGATGGCGCTTTGCAGCGATGCTGTAATAGATAAAAACGGCATTGTCACCGGAGAGCCGACGGAAGCTGCGCTGGTTAATTTCGCATATAAAAACTCCCTGAATAAGAATGATTTACAAAATCAATTCCCGCGTGTAGGTGAGGCACCCTTCGATTCCATGCGCAAGATGATGTCTACCGTTCACAGGAACAACGCCGGGTTCATTCAGTATACAAAAGGAGCACCGGACGAACTTTTAAAAGCTTGCACCCACGTACTGAAGGGAGGCAAGGTTACTGAGCTGACAATGTCCATCCAGCAGGAGATTCTTGACAAAAACAAAGAGATGGCAGACAGGGCGTTAAGAGTACTTGCCGCAGCATACAGGGAATACGATATACAGCCGGATTCCTTTGAGGCGGCGGATTTGGAGCAAAAACTCATTTTCATAGGACTTTCCGGAATGATAGACCCTATACGCCCCGAGGTAAAGGATGCGGTGGCGAGATGCAGAACCGCCGGCATACGCCCCATTATGATAACGGGAGATCATATAGATACCGCAGTGGCAATCGGAACCGAGCTTGAGATTATAACTGACGGGTCAATGGCGATTACTGGCTCACAGTTAGATAAGATTAGCGATGAGGAGCTTAATACAGTCATTGAAAAATACTCAGTGTATGCAAGAGTGCAACCCGAGCATAAAGTGCGAATTGTAAACGCATGGAGATCTAAAGGGTTTATTACCGCAATGACCGGAGACGGCGTAAACGATGCTCCCTCGATTAAGAGTGCCGATATCGGCATAGGCATGGGTATAACGGGCACCGACGTAACAAAGAATGTGGCGGAGATGATTCTTGGGGACGATAACTTTGCGACGATTGTTTCGGCGGTAAACGAGGGCAGACGGATTTACGATAATGTAAAGAAATCGATACAGTTCCTGTTGTCCTCAAACCTAAGCGAAGTTATAAGCGTATTCACCGCCACCGTGTTAGGGTTCACCATATTAAAGCCGGTTCACATACTCTGGATAAACCTAATAACCGACAGTATTCCGGCTCTTGCTTTAGGTATGGAAAAGGCGGAGCCTGATCTAATGAGCCGGCCTCCGAGGAAGAAAAATGAGGGAATTTTCTCGAGCGGCACCGGAGTGGATACAATTTATCAGGGGGTTATGGTAGCTGTGCTGACGCTCTTGGCGTATCTTATCGGCCACCGGATCGAATCGGGATTATGGGAATTTGTAAACAGCGATGACGGTATTACAATGGCATTTTTAACAATGTCCATGGCGGAGATATTCCATTCATTCAACCTGCGCTCTCAAAGGGGATCGATATTCAGCTTAAAGAGCCATAACAAATACCTTTACGGTGGTATGTTGGCATCTATAATCCTTACAGCTATTGTTATCTACGTGTCGTTCTTCCGCGATGTTTTCGAGTTTACACACATCTCGTTTATGGAATATGCAATTTCACTCGGACTTGCCGTTTCAGTTATTCCAATAGTAGAGCTTGTTAAGTTGATACAGAGAAAAAAAGTATAAAAACAACAGGGTATTGGGAGGTCTTACCGTTTCCAATACCTTGTTTTTAATTATTATTAAATGGAATTTCTATGAGAGCTTTCCGGTTACAGCACTATTTCCCTGTCCTGTTCGCTGGAATCGTACATAGCCTGCATCATTTTTGAGGTTATAACAGCCTTATCTATATGCGAGGGGAGCTTTTCTCCTGTTTTTATGCATCTTATAAATGCGTCGATTTCCTCCTGGAACATCGCCTTTTGCGGGAATTTAGGCTTTGTGCTCACAAGTCCGCCGCAAGCTGTTGTGTATACAGTAAAGTCTCCGCCGTAGTTGAGGCGTGCGCCGGCTTTTGTGCCTATGAAGTCGATATAGGCTTCATTGACTCCGATATTTTGTGCCCATGCGCCGTTAAATGTTAACGTCGGACCCTCGGTGCGGACAAAACCGGTCACAAAGTCGTCTACATTGTAAGTTCCGTTAAGGTCCTTTGTATTCTCGGCCCACATTCCCTCATAAACATAATTTGGCATATCAACACCAAGCTTTGAGAACGCTTTTGCGGAAACCGTCTTGGGAAGCGGGTCGTCCATGCAGTACATAACTATATCAAGATAATGAACGCCCCAATCGATAAGAACTCCGCCGCCTGCTATTTCCTTTGTTGTAAACGCACCGCCGAGACCGGGAATGCTTCTCTGGCTTCTGAAGCTGATGTAAATATGATAAATCTCGCCGAAGTCACCCCTCTGAATCATCTCGCGGAGCTTGTTGACTGCGGGATTAAAGCGGTTTACAACGCCGATGTTGAGAACCTTGCCCGTCTCATGCTGAGCATCCTGCATTGCCTTTGCTTCGGAATAAATCCTTGCTGCCGGCTTCTCGCATAAAACATTTTTGCCTGCCTTTAAGCAGTCGATAGCAATGATCGAGTGCATTTTGTTAGGTGTACAAATAGAAACGGCTTCAACCTCGGGATCCGCAATTACCTCTTTATAATCGGTAACCGCGATACCGCAGTTATACTTCTCAACAGCTTGCTTTGCCTTTTCGGGCAGAATATCGCAGAAATACTTGATTTCCACATTGGGATTTGCCATGTAAGCGGGAATATGTGCGTTATTTGCGATTGTACCGCAGCCTATAATCGCCACTTTAACTTTTGACATTTAAACGAACCTCCGAATATTTATTATAGTACCATCAAGTGCGATTGTATCATAATAAATTCCAGATTACAACAGATTTACCGGAAAAAAATAAAAATTGTCAACATACTTTTAATCAAACTTTGTTTGACATTCGGTTGTGCTAATGATATAATGCGAACGTATAGAACAGTACTGGCTTTGTCGCCGGGAGGTATGTGCAAGACATGAAAAAACATAAAAAGATAATCGTTTTCATTCTGACCATGCTTGTAGCATCGGTTTTTTCTTCCTGCGAAAGGATTAAAAGTTATCTTCCCGCCACCGAAGATGCAGAGCAGAAGGACGCCGGGTTTATCGAGAGCAGGGAGAACGAGCTTTTCGCATATGATGTTTATAATGATTATATCGCCATAACCAAATACAAGAGCAAAGAGCCAAATGTTGTTATTCCCGCAGAAATTGACGAGAAGCCCGTAACCACAATAGCCTCGCTCGCTTTCCATAAGAATGAAATACCGGTGAGAATAACCCTTCCGAGAACATTGACCACAATAAAAAGCAGCGGCTTTTACTGCTGTACAAAGCTTGAGGAGCTGATTGTTCCCGACACTGTGACTTATATCGGCGATCGAGCTTTTGCCTGGTGCACCTCGCTTACGAGAATACAGCTTCCGAAGGGGCTCACAGAGATACCCGAATATGCGTTCAACAACTGTATTTCACTCCAGAAAATAGAAGTTCCCGCTACCGTTACAAAAATAGGTGCACGCTCGTTTTCGTGGTGTTCAGCGATGAAGAGGATTGAGTTACCCTCCTCCGTCACCTCGATAGGTAAAAAGGCGTTTATGAGCTGTGACGCGCTGGAATATGCGATTATACCGAGCAGTGTGACCGAAGTGGGAGAGGGAGTTTTCGATTATTGTCCATCCCTTACCGTAGTCGCTGACGAGGGAAGTACGATGTTCAGATATATCAACGAAAACTCTTATACCGGAACTACTGAAAAGCCCCCCGAGGAGAGTATCGAGGAAAGCGAAGAAAGCAGTGAGCAGAGCGCCGAAGAGTGATAAAAACATAACAATTCTCCGTCCGCACTCATTATGTGCGGGCGGATTTTTACTGATTTATCGGCTTTTTTATTGACTTTTTTTATGATTGTAGTATAATAAATTGATATAGTTTAATTTGTGTATTTATTTTTGAGAGGAATTATATATGAAACCGCTGTCTCTGAATGTTTTAAGAAAAAAATATCTCGATTTTTTTGTGAGCAAGGGACATCTATGCCTTGATTCGTTCCCGCTTGTTCCTAAAGATGACAATTCATTGTTGTTAATAAATGCGGGAATGGCGCCGTTCAAGCGTTTTTTTACCGGAGAGCAGGTTCCTCCGTCAAAGCGTGTTACCACCTGTCAGAAGTGCGTGCGTACGCTTGACATTGACAACGTCGGAAAAACAGCACGCCACGGTACTTTTTTTGAGATGCTGGGCAATTTTTCGTTTGGCGATTATTTTAAGGAAGAAGCGATTCCTTGGGCGTGGGAATTCCTTACAAAAACACTTGAGATTCCCGAAAATCGTCTTTATCCGAGCATATATGTCGAGGACGATGAGGCTTTTGATATATGGGTTAAGAATGGTGTTTCTGCCGATAAAGTCGTAAAACTCGGCAAGGAGGACAACTTCTGGGAGATAGGTGCAGGACCATGCGGTCCCTGCTCCGAGATATATTTCGACAGGGGCGAGAAATACGGATGCGGTAAACCCGATTGTAAGGTCGGCTGCGACTGCGATCGTTTTATAGAGGTTTGGAATATAGTTTTCACGCAGTTTGACAGCGACGGAAACGGGAACTACACGCGGCTTGCAAATCCGAATATTGATACCGGAATGGGGCTTGAAAGGCTTGCATGCATCATGCAGGATGTCGGAAACCTGTTTGAGGTTGATACAATACGGAATATTATGCATAAGGTTTGTGAAATCGCCGGGATAGAATATACAAGCAGCGAAAATAACAGCGATGTTTCGCTGCGGGTTATCACCGACCATATCCGCACGGCGACCTTCTTAATCGGTGACGGGGTTATTCCGTCAAACGAGGGAAGAGGGTATATACTGCGCCGTGTTTTAAGGCGCGCTGCAAGGCACGGAAAGTTGCTCGGTATAACCCGCCCGTTCCTCTCCGAGCTATGTGACACGACTATAAACGAAAGCTGTGATGCTTATCCCGAGCTTAACGAAAAAAGGGATTATATAAAAAAGACGGTTTCTGTCGAGGAGGAGCGTTTCCGTCAGACGATTGATGCGGGATTGAATATTCTTGACGGTATGATCTCAGAGGTCGAAAAAACCGGCAAAGGTATTCTTTCCGGTCAGGAGGTTTTCAAACTCTATGACACCTTTGGATTTCCAATCGACTTGACAAAGGAGATTACCTCGGAAAGAGGTATAGAAGTTGACGAAGAAGGCTTTGACGCTCTTATGAAGCAGCAGAAGCAGCGTGCAAGGGATGCAAGAGCAAGCCTTGGCGACATGGGATGGAGTGGTGATGAGCTCGCTTTTATTGACAGGAGCGTAAAAACTGAGTTTACCGGATATAATCTATTTGAAAACGATTGCGAGATAATTACGATACTCAAGGATGGCGAGCCCGTAAGCGAACTTTCAGGCGGAAAGGCAGTAATTCTGCTCGATAAAACACCTTTTTATGCAGAGAGCGGCGGACAGGTGGCAGACACCGGGGAGATTATCACCGCAAGCGGAGTATTCCTTGTTGAGGACACACAAAAAACGCATGAAGGGCAATTCCTGCACTTTGGTCATATGAAAGAGGGCGTTGTTTCACTCGGAAACGCTCTCGCCCGCATAAATTCCGAACGGCGCAGGGACATCATGCGCAATCACTCAAGCGTTCATATTCTGCAGGCCGCGCTGCGTAAGGTTCTCGGAGCTCATGTAGAGCAGGCGGGTTCATATGTGGACGACAAGCGCGCAAGGTTTGATTTTACTCACTTTAGTGCTATGACAAGCGAGGAAATCAGCGAGGTCGAGCGTATTGTAAACGATGAAATCCTAAAAGGCGAGACAATAACGGTAAAGGAGCTGCCGATAGCTGAGGCAAAAGCTGAGGGTGCGATGGCATTGTTCGGGGAGAAATACAGTGATATCGTCAGGTTGGTTAAAATGGGTGATTTTTCGGCTGAGCTCTGCGGCGGCACACACCTTACAAACACCTCGAGAGCAGGAATGTTCAAGATAATATCCGAATCCTCGGTAGCTGCAGGTGTTCGCAGAATAGAGGCGATCACAGGTAGAAATACGATAGATTTTATGAATCACAGCGAGAATACGCTGAATTCGGTTAAAAACGCACTTAAAGCCAACAATGTAAGCGATTTACCTGAAAGAGCCCAGAGTCTGCAGGATGAGGTAAAGCACTTAAAAAAAGAGCTTGACCGCGCAAATACCGCTCTCGTACTTGCAAAAATAAAGGAAATATATGAAAAGTCAAAGGAAATACACGGCACAAGGCTGGTGACCTACCGGTTTGACAATATTCCGTCAGATGCTCTACGAACGGCTGCTGATGTGCTTGCAGACAAGCATAAAGAATCGGTCTGTCTGTTAGCAACAGTGATTGACGGCAAGGTGCTTTTCGTTGCGGGATGCGGTAAAACAGCCATTTCGCTTGGTGCTCATGCCGGTAATCTTCTAAAGGCTGTTTCTCCCATCGTCGGCGGGGGCGGCGGCGGAAGACCTGATAGCGCGACCAGCGGCGGCAGGGATGCAACAAGGCTTGATGAAGCGCTTGAGGCATCTGCAGCAGTTCTTGAAAAACAACTGTCAAAGTGAGGATAGATTATTATGGATTGTATTTTCTGCAAAATTATTGAGGGTGAGATACCCTCCAAAAAGGTATATGAGGACGAGGCTGTTTATGCTTTTTATGACATAAACCCGAGTGCGCCCGTTCATGTGCTTGTAGTCCCAAAGACGCATATGGAATCGTTGAATACTGTCGACGAGGGAAATATTCAGACTGTAAGTAACGTGCTGCTCTCCATACCCAAAATTGCTGAGCAATTAGGGCTGTTAAACGGTTACAGGGTAATAACGAATTGCGGCACGGACGGCGGTCAGACGGTCCCCCATTTGCATTTTCACATCCTCGGCGGTAAAAAGCTGTCCGAAAAGTTAAACTAAGGAGTTATATCAAATCATGTCATTAACGATAAAAATCAACCCTGCCGAATACAAGGTATATCCTCTTAATGTGGCAGGAGTAAAGCGCGATCTTCCTATATGCAGAGTGAATGACAGCCTCTACATAGCCGCATTCATTATTTTCGGAGATGTGGAGCTTACAGTCGCAGCGGCTACAGAGCTTGTAAAAAGGCTCCCAGAGCATGATGTTCTTATCACCGCGGAGGCGAAGGGAATTCCGCTTGTTTACGAGATGGCACGCCAGACTAATGCGGAAAGATATCTTATCGCAAGGAAATCGCCTAAGCTGTATATGAAAAGTCCGCGCTCTACCGAGCTTAAATCAATTACGACTGCAAAAACGCAAACCTTGTTCATAGACAAGGATGACGCTGATTATATGCGCGGAAAACGAGTTGTTATTGTGGATGATGTCATAAGCACGGGAGAATCGGCGATGGCTGTCGAAAAGCTTGTCACCGAATGCGGCGGAACCGTTGCGGGCAGGATGGCGATTCTTGCCGAAGGTGATGCCGCGTCCCGCAAGGATATTATTTATTTGGAACAGCTTCCCCTGTTTTTGGCTGAATAAAAAATTAGGTGGGTGTGCCATTTGCTAAAAAATCGTATTTTAGCGGGATGGATAATAGCTTTTACTATCGGTGTAGGCATCGGCTTATATACTGACGGGAAAATCAGAATCATACTTTTCACCATCATCGGTGTGCTATGCGTGCTTTCGCTCGTGGCACACCGTTTTTGCTCTCTGCAGCTAAAAAAAGCAGCGATAGCGGGTTTTATCGTAATGTTCGGGATTTTCTATTCCGGAGCTTATTCGATGCTTGTTTTTTCAGGGAGCGGTTCTTTAAACAAAAAAAACGATATGATTACAGTAAATGTAAATAATATAGGTTGTTATGCTGAGGGTGGATTTCTTGATGTCTCGTTAATCAGCAGCGATTACGGCTTAAAAAAGGGAACCGGCGTAAGGTTTTATTATACAGGCGTACTTAATGACGAAAAAACAGGAAGAGAATTTTCTGTCAGGAGGGGAGATATAGTAAGCTGTACGATCATATATCGTAACCATGACAGCAAAAGCCTGTATTCAAAGGGTATCAGCCTGACAGCAGAGGGGACGCTCGACAGTATTAAGCCGGGGAGCGGCTTTTTCTATAAGCTAAGAAACAGTTCGGAAAACCAGATAGACGCCATGTTCGAGTCTTATCCGGATGAAGTCGCAACAATATCGAAAACTCTGATTATCGGAGAAACGACCGATATGGATTCTTATGTTTACGAGATGTTCCGCAACGCCGGCATCTCACATTTGCTCGTTGTTTCCGGTCTGCAGATAACTCTGATTGTGATGAGCCTGTTCGGTTTGCTTGAATTCTTTACCGTTCATAGAAAAATAAGAAGTGCGATATGTTTTGCTGTTTTGATAGGTTATGCGTTATTTACCGGACTGACTCCGTCTGTATCAAGAGCAGCGATAATGACGGGAATAATGCTTTTATGTATGCTTGTAACAAGACGTGCGGACAGCATAACCTCGCTTTTTCTTGCGTTATTAATACTGCTGCTCGTAAATCCGTATAATATTTTTTCGGTTGGTCTTGGACTGTCGTTTTTATCCTGCCTTGCGATACTCATAGTGTCACCGTATTTGCTGCGTCCTGTAAGCGGACGTGCGGCAGGAATGAAAAAGGCAATCAGGGTGCTGATTGCGCCTTTGGTGTATACTTCTGCGGCGACGATTTTCACTTTTCCTGTGCTTTTAATCACTTTCGATTCAATTTCTTATATTTTACCGCTTACAAACCTGCTTATAACACCGTTATATACATATCTTCTTATTATACTTATCCCCTGTATTTTGATTTTTTCGGTTATCGGCACACCGGCGGGGTTTCTGTCGTTTATCCCGGGAAAAATTATCGAATATTCATATAAGCTGCTGGTGGATTTATATGAGGCTGACATTGGCAGTTTCTCCTCATATATTCCGTATTTATTCATACCGCTCATTTTTTCGCTCGCGGTAATTCTTGCGTTATGTCTGTTAAGGCGGAGGCATATGTATATTTCGGTCGCTGCTCTGTCGTTATGCTTTGTCCTTTCGGTTGTCTTTTGCATCGTGAGTTTCAATATCCGTCGTGAGAATAACTCGATAACAGTGCTTAACGACAGTTATTCGCAAAAATCGCTTTTTATCGCTGACAGCAAAGAATGTATGTATATGGAACTGGGTGGAAAAAGAAGCGGTATATCTACGGTATATAAGCATGGATACTGCCGGCTTGATTACTACATAATGAACGGCGATTCACCGGGGGATATAGCTAAACTGGAGAGTGCGTTGGCGGAAATAAATGTCGCTTCCGTTTATATTCCTATGTCCGTACATCAAGACACGGTAAAATACAACAAAATAAAACAGTTGGCAAATAGTCGCGACTGTGATATAATCGAATATAACATTTATACGACTTTCCGTATCGGAGATTCATCTGTCGCTTTAAGAATCAAAGACGGAGAGATGCTTTCAGACGGATTTTCGGCAAGTGTAAACGGTAACGGACGAACCGCAAGGGTTTACGGCGGGAGCCGGGTCAGCAGCATTGCAGACAAAAACACGGAATTCAGCGATGCCGTGATACTGGTTAACAGTTCTGAAGAATCCGATATTTTTGATGATATTTTATGCGTTTACCGCTGCTTGAGGCTTAACAGACAAAATTCCCCTAAGGCTTTTCGTGAAGGAGAGAGGGTTTTTGACTATTCCGAGAGCGATTATGTAATGATAACAATGAACGAAAATAGCGTGGAGGTGAATCTGAATGAGCCTTGATATACTCAAACAACGCCTGAAATCCGATAAACCCTGCGGCGTTTACTTTTTTTACGGTAAAGAGGAGTACACAAAGGACCACTATGTACGAGAGCTGCGTAAAAAGGTAACTTCTTCTCCTCTGCCGGAGTTTAATCATATTGTTTTCGATGCCGAAAAATCCGATGTATCAGAGTTTTTCGAAGCGGTCTTCACCCTGCCGTATATGTGGGATTACAAGATGATTGAGATAAAAAACCTTGATCCCGCCACCTTGACAAAAGAGGATGCACAGGAGTATTCAAAGGTAATATCGGAGACACCCGATTATGTTATATTACTGTTTATGTTCAGAAGCTGGGAGCTTGAGGACAGTTTGGTGGAGGGAGGATTTTCAGGCTCAAAAGCAAAAAAGGGAAATCGCCCGACAAAGGATGAATCTGATTCAGAAAATGACGACGGACAGACTGCGCAGAAGGGTCAGGGCAAAGGCATAAGCACTCTTATAAATGCTCTTAAAAAACACGGTACAACAGTCAACTTTCCGAATGAGAGCGGGGAGCGCCTTGAGAACTGGATACGAAAGCATTTTGCCGCCGGGAAGGTAAGCGCAGATCGGGCTGCGGTACAGACGCTTATTGCGTTGTGCGGAAACGATATGTATACGCTACACAACGAGATTGAGAAGCTATTATGCAGCGAAGCGGCGACGGGTACAATCAGTCAGCAGGATGTACTGGACTACTGTTGTCCGAACGAGAACTACAAGGTATACGAGCTGTCGGACTCCCTTGCGGGCGGCGACTTGAAGAAGGTAAAGCGTATCTATGATAACCTTGTAATCAACAAAACCGACTCCTCGCTTCTGCTGGGTTATTTGTCAAAATTGTACTCAGATATGCTGTTTATTCAAACCTCGCTTGACGAGGGATTAAGTCCCGGTAAGATCGCTCAGAAAATCAAAAAGGGTGAATGGTTAGTGCGTAGAACGATTTCGTGTCTGGCAAAGAAGCCGTCGGGATATATAGAATTTGCCTGCGAATGCATCGATAATGCTGACAGAAAGCTTAAGAGATACAGCGTTAATCCTTATATTGTACTGGAGATAATGTTGTTTAGGATTGGTCTTTATGGCAGAGAATAGGTTGTGCTTGAAATACCCTGTTTTGGTAGAGGGAAAATATGATAAAATTCGACTGTCGAATATTATATCCTCACCCGTAATCGCACTTGGAGGGTTTTCGGTGTTTAACGATTCCGAAAAGCTTGCGCTTATCAGACAAATGTCCTTGAAAAAGTGCATTATCATACTAACCGACAGTGACAGCGCAGGTATGATTATTCGCAATAAGCTCAAAGGAATGGTTGAAAAGGATAAACTTATAAATGTCTATGTGCCACGAATTAAGGGTAGGGAAAAACGCAAGAACAGGGATTCAAAAGAGGGTATCCTCGGCGTTGAGGGGATAGAAGACTCTATAATCAGATCGCTGCTCCAAAGGTTTTGCACAGATTGTCCTGATACTGCACAGATGGGTGCACAGATAACCAAAGCGGAATTTTTTAGCGACGGTTTTTCGGGCAGGAACGATGCTTCCGGAAACAGACGGATGCTTGCCAAGGAGCTCTCGCTTCCCGAGAATATGACCTCAGGCGCACTGCTGGAGGCGATAAATCTCCTTGTCACCCGCGCAGAATATGAGAGTGCAAAACGATCTGCTCTGTCAAACAATTCAAAGGAAGGTATATTATAATAAAAAAGGTAGCCTTTTATACGCTCGGCTGTCGTGTAAATCAATATGAAACAACAGCGCTCGCGGAGCTTTTTTTAAAGAATAATTATTTGGTTGTTGATTTTTCCGAGAAAAGTGATTTGTATATAATTAACACCTGTGCTGTAACTGCGGAAAGTGGTCGCAAAAGTGCGCAGATTATCCGCCGTGCTCTGAATCGCGGAGGCTGTGTTGCGGTGATTGGATGTTATTCTCAGCTCGACCCCACTATTAATGAAATTCAAGGCGTCAGCTATATCGGAGGAAACAGAGATAAAGCAGCGGTTTTTCGTAAAGCGGATGAGCTGCTCGAAAACAGCCGTACACGGTATGAGGAGAGCTTTGACCTTTCCGGTCCCGGTTATGAAAGTTTGTGCATAGGAACGCAGAGGACTGATGTTTTCTCTACCTGTCGCGCATATGTGAAGATCGAGGATGGATGCAACGGAAGATGTTCTTACTGTATCATTCCAAAGGTGCGGGGTCCGGTTCGTTCAAGACCTGTCGCGGAAATTATTTCTGAGGTTCAAAGACTTGCCATAAAAGGGTATAAAGAGATTATTCTTACCGGAATAGAGACCTCTGCATATGATTATGCTCCTCTTTCGGAGCTTATAAATATAGTCGACGGTATAGAAGGGATAGAGAGGCTGCGTTTCGGCTCGTTATCACCGAATACAATAACCGACGGTTTTTTAACCGCCGCCGCAGACTCCCGGAAGTTCATGCCGCATATACACCTGTCGCTTCAGTCGGCGAGCGATAGAATTTTAAAGCTGATGCGCCGCCCTTATAATAAAGAGCAGATGATAAAAAAGATGGAAATGATTAACACAAGAATGCCCGATATGCTTATTTCCGCAGATTTTATAGTCGGTTTTCCCACCGAAACCGAGAGCGATTTTTTACAGACGATAGATTTTGTAAACGCATATGGATTATCCCATGTTCACGCTTTTCCGTTTTCACCACGTCCTGGTACTGCTGCCGCTTCCATGTCAGGTAAAATACCGGCACGGGAACTGAAAAAAAGGAACGAAATATTGATAGAACATTCGCGGAATGTAAAAAAGCGGATTTTAGAGCGCTATAACGGGGAGAGCGTCAAGGTGCTTATAGAATCCATTGCAAAAGGTGAGTACCGGGGACATACAGAGGACTTTTTAGAGACGAAGTTCACCTCTTTTACACAAAAAAAAATAGGAGACATTGCCGAGGTTAACATATCATCAACCGATGGCGAATATTTAATCGGCAGATCAGAGTAAGGTCAGGTTATAGTAAGGCTTTATACAAGAACTGTTTGTTTTGAAGGGATTGAAAATATGACTGGACAGGATTTTTCGGGGGAAATGACTTTAATGTTGGGAAGAGAACCTACAGAGCAGGAGAGGGCTCTGCTTTATGATTTCAGGAGTGACGATGGCATCGCCTGCAAGCTATGGAGGCGAATTGACAAGGTCAATATCGATCATCCCACAATTATCGCAGCTTTTCGTAGTTTTATAAATAAAAGCAGAGATGATATGAGCTTCAGGCTCGTTGACTTTTTGTCTTTTAACGAAAGCGTGTGCAAAAAATCCTTTTCCTACGGAAAAGTCGGAGACAATATATTATGTTTTGCACAGAACCCGAAGGAGAAAAAATTAGTAAAGTGGATATACAGCAACTCGGTCAACGGACTGTATGAGCTTATCGATCGTACAAACGGATTCGCTATAGAGATTTCCGGCCTTGAGCCCGGTACAATCGCCGGACTTATGGAAAAGCGATTTGTTTTTGCCGATAAAAAAAGAACCGAAAAATACCGTAAAAAAGCTCTCGCTGAGGGTATTTCAATATATAAACTCGGATTTGTGACGAGCGAGAAGCGTGTAACAATATGCAACAACGGAAAAGCAGAGGTTAATTTGGACAAATCAATGCTTATCCCCTCCGATAACGGGGAACCGATTACAATAGATATACGCAGTAATATGCTTGAGCAGTTCGAAAAAGGTTATATTTCGGTATTGTGTTATAAGTACGGTTTATCCGCAATGCGTAAATTCCCAATCGTAATCGGTGCGAGCAGTGATATTTCTCAAATCTTTACGGTGCTTCTGGGTATTAATTACGCTTTAAGGGCTCTTTCGCTTTCGGCTGTGAAGCTGTTGTTTTCGGAAGGAACCGATGTTGGCCTTTCTGTCGGATATGCAAAAGCCAATGACGGGGACAAGGTTTATCTGATAAAGCCGTCTTATATAAACGACGGGATGCCGCTGTCTGATTCGTATAACTGCATAAACTCATATCTATTGTATAATGCGCCTAATATAGCGCTCTGTCCGATCATAAAGGATATTACATCCGCGCTCGGTATGATGATTAACAGTGATGAATACGAATTTATACCCTCGGCAGAATATAACCAATATGAAAAGGCAAAAACTTCAGTTTTAGTTTTAAGCCGCTTAGATATCGACGGCAAGCTTATCGGCCATGTTCGACAAAAGCATTAGATAAAAAGGCAAGAAAAAAGCACCCGGTAAAAACGGATGCTTTTTGTGTTTTTTACGTAGAATTACGATGTTACTTTTTTAATTCGGACAATGTAGCTATGCAGTTAGAGCAAACCAGTTTTCCGAGATACTCCACTACCTCATCGGATTCTCCGCAAAAAACGCATGAAGGAGAATACTTACGGATGATAATCGTGTTACCATCAACAAAAAATTCCGCGGGTGCCTTCTCCTCAAGCCCCATTGTTTTTCTCATTTCGACGGGTAGAGAGATTCTGCCGAATTCATCTACCCTTCTAACGATTCCGGTGCTTTTCATTTCTTTCGATCCCTCTTTTCACCTTATAATAACATAGATGGTAAAAAATGTCAACTACTTTTTCACCAAAAATGTTAAAATTTCACCAATTCTCCCAAAAATAATATCGGGAGCGTTTGTCTCTTTTATATCCGCTTTTTTTGTTTCACCGGTCAAAACAAGGATTGACAGGATACCGTTGTTTTTTCCGAAAGCGATGTCCGTATACAAACGGTCGCCCACCATAGCGGTTTTCTCGAACGGCACGCCGAACATATTAAAAATATACTCTGCCGATTCCCCGTACGGCTTGCCGAAGTATTTGGGTGTTTTTCCGGTTGATGCTGTAATAAGAGCCGCGATCGCTCCGCTGTCCGGTATAAAACCATTTTCCGTCGGACAGTTAAAATCGGGATGTGTGCAGTAAAACGTTGCCCCGTTTCTTATCAGGTGACAAGCTGTCTCGAGCTTTTTATAGGTAAGAGTTGTGTCAAAGGAGGACACGACAATATCCGTGTCCTCGGATAAAACGATCCCCCGCTCCAAAAAGCTCTCCTCAAGTGCCGGAGTTCCGACAAGATATACCGGCTTACCGGGATGGTTCCTCAAGAGGTATTCAGCCGTAACATCTCCCGCCGACACTATCTCGCTTCTTTCGGCATTAAAACCCATCCTGATTAGCTTTTCATAATAAATCTGTGGGTTTTTGGATGCATTGTTCGTAAAATAAACGATTTTTTTACCGCAAGCTTTTGCTTTTGAAATAAAATCAACCGCATCCTCGAATACTTTATCTCCAAGATAGATTGTCCCGTCCATATCAAGGATAAAGAGCTCGGTATTTTTTAGTCTGTCATAATTATCAGTCAACATTTATGGTTACCTTTACAATTTCGCTTTGTAAATAATCATTGTCGGCATAAACATAGAAACAATCCTCGCCATAAAAATCTTTTGTGGGAGTATAAATAAAACCACCGTCATTTTTCAAGATTAAAGAACCATATTTCGGTGCGTACGCAAGGTAAAGACTCGACTTGTTACTGTCAAATTGGACCGACTGACCCGAAAGGGTTTTGTTCATTTTGCATTCAAAGGTCTGCTCGTCAGGCGTTTTTGGGGTTTCTATCTCAAGCGTACCCTTCATAAATTTATATGTGTCGTCATAAATCGAACGATCTGATTTATTTTTGGATAGGTATGAATCATAAAGTGCGCCATATCCGCCGCTTATATAATACATATGAATCGTGTCCTTCATATACCCGTATTCGATACCGCCCTTCAGGTATGCTTTGTAGTTCTTTCTGAAAAAACTGCTACCGAGTGCTGCGTTATCGACCTCAAATTCCACACACATTCCGAGTGCTTTGGTGATAATAGCGTTTTCGGCTATATAATTGCCGAATCCCTTCCAGAAGTAGTTCGGCTGCATACAGGCGACATCAAAGCCGAGGGCGTACCAATCATAAAAACCCGATGCCTGATAATACGGTATCCAGATCACCGCATAATCGATTCCATGCACATAATCAACGGCAAATTTTATCATATCGAGTTCATGGGCATCCTGGTAGGAAACCTGCTCTTCATACCAATAAAAACCCACAAGTTCAAGGTTTTCGTAATTACCCTCGTTAAACAGACATAAGTTCTCATCAACCTCCCATTTAAGGCATTTGACCCTGTCCTCCAACTTTGTAAAATCCTCGTTTTTACCATCGCCGTCAATATCACCAAAGGTGATAAGGTTGTCGTTTTCGTCATACTTCAGGTTCGGACGCAGTACCGATAAGAATACCTTTACCTTATAATCGCTGTTACCGAGTACTTCGTTTGCCATACCTACTGCGGTGTTAAGCGCATCGAGATTATATCCCTGCGTAAACGTGTTTTCAACATACTTGTGCCATCCCTCGGCGGTGGTATGATCAAAAGCGCCGAAAGGAAGGTATAGATATGAGTCAGCCATATAATCTATGATCTTGCCGTCGGTGTCGCGGTAAGCCACATAGGAAAGACTTTCATCAATCGTTATCAGTCCCTTGTTCTGCTCCTCTGATTCGTATTCCGAAATATCCCTTGCGTTATACATCAGAATAACGTCATGGACATCTGAGAGCTTATCGGGGGATGCATATTTGTCGGGATTGATTGCAACCTGAGCCCTTGTGCCGCCGCTTGCTGATGTGGCGCCGGCAATGCTTTTTTTACCGATTATTTCAATTTCATCGCAATACAGATGTGTATGAACGGGCATGGAAATCGCAACGAATCTTGCTTTCCAGATGTTACCGAATTTGCCCTCGACTATGCATTTCGTGCGATCCTCGCTGGAAATATCGGTAATGCGTTTTATCTGATACCAATCGGTGCCGTTTTCCGACACAAAAACCGTTATGGACGTGGGGAGATACACAGCTGCAGATTGAGTATGGCAAAAGGACAGCTTGTATCCCGATATAGAGCTTGTCTTTGTTAAATCGAAAACAAGAGTTCTGTCAACTCCTCTTGTCATATGGAAATATGCCGCATTGGCATAATTGTTCTCGGGCGAATAAACTCCGTCGGTAAGCAATCCGCTTTCCGGTTCTGTATTAAGCTCTAAAAAGCGTTTTTCGAGCGGAATGGCGGAAAACATCTGAGGTATAATGTTTAAAAGAAGATTCTGACTTTTTGAATAATCAGCATCAGAGGCGTCCCAAAGCTCTTCGTTTTCAATTTTTTCGGGCATTTTACTGTTCGGATAAATATTATAGAGCGTGGAGTCTTCCGCTTCGGCATAGCTGTATGCTGCGACCTCACTTACAAAGGACCATCCGCTCGTTCCTATCAAAGTAAATTTTATATGAGATGCTTTTACGCCCTCCTGAAGTGATAAGGATAAGTAGTAGAAATTTCCGTCCTTCGCTTCGTCAGTCATGGACATATTACCGAGCTTTATATAGTCATCGCCGTTGGTGGAAACAGATACTGTAATACCGGAAATCGTGTTTATCGCCCATTCCTTAAGCAAAAAATGGGTGGTTTGAAACTCGCATATGCCTTCCACAACACCACCTAAATCAACAGTTATGTCCATGCCGCTGCTCTGAACATACCCGACCCAGGCTATCGGCTCGGCATATAAATTGACGGTACCGATTTCACCGTCTGTCAACAGATTTCCGGAGTCCTTCCAGTTATCACCTTCTCCCGATTCCAGCGAGGTAGTGTAAGGTTTTGTTTTTGTGACCGAAATTTTTTTCCCGCTTCTGTCAACTGCGCCCGTGTATATCGAATCGATTAAGGTTTTTACAACGGATACCGGTCTTTCCGTTCCGCTTATAACGTCTGTCCCGCTCTCCTCAGTATCAGTTGCTTTATTGCAGGATGAGATAAACGGAGCAAAGAGACAAATACACAATATCAAAATAACCAGCCGCTTTAGAAATAACATCGAAATGACTCCTTAAAATAAATTTTCGACTCTGTATTGATTTTGTTTTACAGGACAATTATATAACATCGGAGTTATTTTTGCAAGAACGGAATTAGGAATTACATGCGTTTTCAAAAATCAGCACATGATTTTTTACAAAAATCATGTTATCCTCTCATATGCATTTGCAGAGTTCTGGATATATAATAGTTTTTCTGGTAAAAACCTGATTTTTCTGTTTTTAGGTATTGCAAAATAAAAATAAGTGTGATATTATATTTTAGTCCGATTTAAGGTCGAGGAGGTGAGTTGCGTGCCAAATATTAAGTCCGCCAAAAAAAGAGTCAAAGTCATAGATGCTAAAACACT
Organism: Eubacteriales bacterium; assembly: GCA_028702135.1. Taxonomy (GTDB): domain Bacteria; phylum Bacillota; class Clostridia; order Oscillospirales; family CAG-382; genus UBA1049. The sequence goes on from JAQVPJ010000015.1 coordinate 51,326, forward strand.
TCAGAATAAAATGTTCAAGACTTCGTTAAAGACTACTGTCAAGAAGTACAAGGCTGCACTTGCCGAGGGTAACAAGGAGCTTGCCTCCAAAACATATCTCGATGCAGTTAGCAAGATTGACAAGGCAGTTTCAAAGGGTATTATTCACAAGAATAACGCTGCAAGAAAAAAGAGTCAGTATACACTGATGCTGAATAATATGGCGTAAGTTTTTTATATATGTCAACCCCGGAGGCAAAGCTTTTTGCTTTGCCTCGTGTTTACAAAAAAACGAAGCTTGTATTAGAGTGCTGCATACAGAGCATAATTATTACGGTATTTAACTGCTCTGTAAAGACGCGGGTGTAGCTCAATGGTAGAGTTCCAGCCTTCCAAGCTGGCTGTGCGGGTCCGATTCCCGTCACCCGCTCCAAAAAACAAAGCGGCATGTGCTTTTAGCTCAGCAGGATAGAGCAACTGCCTTCTAAGCAGTAGGTCGAGGGTTCGAATCCCCCAAGGCACGCCAAATGGTGGATATAGCTCAGTTGGTTAGAGTACCAGGTTGTGGCCCTGGGGGTCGCCGGTTCAAATCCGGTTATCCACCCCAATTAAAAACACTTTCTTTAGGTGAGCAGTGAACTCGGGCATGGATCATAGGCGCAGATAACGTTATGATAAGCTGTTCGGTTTGTTGCTCGTTTGTTTTTCTCACAAAATACTTACGGGATGTGGCGCAGTTTGGTAGCGCACTTGGTTTGGGAGCGCGAACCCGACCTCGTTCGATAGAAAACAAAAAGTCTGACAGAGCCTTATTTCAAGCCATTTTTAGGGCATTATAAAAATCGCAAATTCACTTAAAAACAGCATTTGACCACAATTTTGACCACTTACAAAACTAAAAATTAAATACAACGGGATGTGGCTCAGTTTGGTAGAGCGCTTGGTTTGGGACCAAGATGCCGCAGGTTCGAATCCTGTCATCCCGACCATATCGAGT
>JAQVPJ010000016.1 GCA_028702135.1 Eubacteriales bacterium
TGCATCAGCAAACCTACAAGCTCTTGTTCTTTTTCTGTAAGTCCTGTTTTTCTTCTTTTCATCTGTCTAACCTCCATCTTTCTATGTGGAGATTATTGACATTTACACGGAAGCTTATTCAGCGCCAAATTCAATTTTGATGTTCTTCTCTATACAAAACACCGGTTCAATACCTTTATCAGGTAAATGTCGTTTTTTATCTGAAAGACTCACAGATTGGATGTCGTATGCTATCACAGCAGATGTTCATTGTTCTCTTAGCATCTTTTTCGGCGATCAACTTTGCCGATTAGTTGTAATCAGTCCAACTCTTTCCACAAAAGCGTTTTTTTGATTCCTTTTTTCATCTTTTTTTTACTTTTACATCAGTTTAGAGAAAAACACATTTACACACCCTTTTTATGAGGTTGTTATTTAATAGTTACTCTGTTTCGCGATTTTTATCAGTTTAAAAGCCGCTGTAAGCTTTAACTTACAACAGCCCCATCATCTTGTTCTTATTTTCTTTTCATTGGGTTTATTTTAACGGTAACAATTATAAGTATTTATCAAAACCTTTTTCAACTTTTCCTATCAACCGATTATTCTTTTTTAAATTCAAGATATTGTACATAATGTTCTTCTCCAGCTTTATACTTAAAAAATCTCCATACTTCATCATTACTTGTTATGTCTCTAAAAATAGATAGACTAATACTATTTTCAAACAAAATTTTAACATCTCCTTTATTATTAAATTTGACACTTACAACTTTTGAGCCCTTTAGTAAGCTTAGAATATGTTCTTTATCTTTGTCAAACTTTGAATCCCCTACCACTTCCCAATTAAAATCTTTTTCCTTATTAACACACATATATATGTCGTTTGATGTGCTTAAGATATCTTCCTTTGTTTCTATTCTTAAAAAACATTGAATATGTAAAGCAAATATAGTCTGATCTTTTATAAAATTAAACCATATTAAATCTAGTGAGCGACTATAATCATCAAGAATAGCTCCTGTTAGCATATTTTCTATGATTTTATATTTTTTCATAAAAGCTTACTCCTCTTCGGTAATAGCTCTAATTAACCATGCTGTACCATGAAGTAATAAACCCACTTTATGTGTTGCTGCGGATTCAACCTTCAAAGGCTTATCTTCTGGACCTGACATATTATTTTCCACTTTATCAATTGTATATACCACAGCATCAACCCAAACGACAACATCGTCGCACCAATCGAAAGGTCCATAGTCACATTAATCTATGTTATGACGGTAGGAACCTATCTGCTCCAACCGTGATTGCAAGGGTTTTAGAGGTTGAAGGTAACTTTTTTCATGCCGCAAATGAACATACTTTTACACGCTTATTATAGATTATTTAATGCGTATTGTCAAGTTCAATTATTCCGGTTTTTTTTGTAACATATTACATTTCAGGCATGAAAAAACTGCTTATTCGGTTAAAAATAGGCAGTTTTTTGACATGTGGGAAAATAGAGTACTTTATTAGTGTTTGGCAAAAAGATTATTAGGTCATAATGTTACAAATCAATCGATCAGCACGTTAATCTCAATATTAATTTTCAGGATAAACGAATTTCATTGATAAATAAGTAGTAGGTTTTTCTTTATAATTTTCTGTTTCCATTAAATACATCCAGTATTTAAGTGTGAACGTTAACTCTCTGTAAGTATCCATAATTTGTCTTCCTATTGCATATTTACACATTGTTCCCATGTAAACATCGTAGTCCATACGCAAAAAAACACTTTGTTCAATCGCAATTTTATTCAGGCTTGTTTCAAGAAAATTATCGGAGTACTCTATAATTTCGTTAATTTTATTTTCATCTAATTTTGTAGCAAGAGCTTCAATCGCATAATCGATTTCTGCAGACCAAAGAATTGAATACTTATTTTTTACTAAATACATCAATGTGGTATAATCGCAATCACTTTTGCTCCATTCCTCTTCGAATGCTTTATCAATAGGATTATTCGCCATTGCTTGAACAAAATCAACTCCTAATGCGTTTGAGTAGCTTGGAGTATAAGGGATATTTATCGTGACGTTTTCTGTAAGTGAATCTAATACAATTGCATCAACATTATATTCCGTATGATAATTCGTGCTCTCGTTAAATACATCATGGTCTGAATTTACATTAGCACTCTCACCTGAAATAGTATCATTGTTTATTTTTGTGCTTTCCTCGAATGAAATACTTTCCTTGACTTCATTGGTACAGCCACAAAAAATCATTATGCATACAAGTAAAATACTAATAAATGATATTTTCATAAATTCTCCTTTTATTTATAATGCTACCGTGGCATATTCCGTATTCATCGGCAAGGCTTCTGATGGTTCGTCCCTCCTCAAGATGAAGCCGGACGATTCTTATTGAATTCCTTTTTTCGTGTTTGCTACATATTCCGGTACCTAAATGACTTTATATAAAATATACGAGTCATTATCATAAAAATAAGAAATATAAATATCTCTGAGATAAAAAACACAATAAAATAAGCAACCGTCTTAACTGAAAAAAACATAAATACTTTAATATATAATAAGTTCAACAATCCGGGCAATATATAGATGCTGTTTTTTATTCTGATATTCTTGTGTTTTAGCAAATTACATTTTTTGCATTTGAACGTGTAATTATCGTCTGAGTTTAAAGCGTTAATTATAACTTGTTTACATCCTATAAAAAAATGATGATTACATTCCGGCATATGCTTATCCTCCCTTTATCGTCTTCTACAGCATTCAAAATCTTCTAAAAATGTTACTAATGAACATTGAATGTAATAACACTTCCAATGTTTATCATTTTTTGTTTTATTCTAAAATTTAACTTTTATTTTACCACCAACTCCTGAACTCACAACCCAGTAGGAACCACCGTTAAAATGATTAGCATCAAATACTGTTCCATTTAAATAATATCTTATTTCGCACTTACCAGTCTATGCTCGGTAACCCTTCCCATTGCTTGCAGGGGCTTTTGTGGTAGAAAGTATCTTTTTTCATGCTTTAAATGAACATACTTTTACACGCTTATTATAGATTATTTAATGCGTATTGTCAAGTTTAATTATTCCGGTTTTTTTTGTAACATATTACATTTCGGGCATGAAAAAACTGCTTATTCGGTTAAAAATAGGCAGTTTTTTGACATGTGGGAAAATAGAGTACTTTATTAGTGTTTGGGCAGGATAAATATCGCAGTTGACGCTGAAATATTTATTTGCTATAATATAATCAAGGTCATATCTAATCGTCTTTATATGAGTATAACTGCTTTTTTGCAGCGAAACTAAGGGAGAGCGGAAACATGGCAAAATACTGTCAGAACTGCGGCGCAGAGCTTAACGCAAAAGCGAAATTCTGTCCTGAATGTGGACAAGCCACCACAAGTAAAACAGTTGAAACAGATTCAACGCAGGTAAACTCCAAGCCGGGCGGAAGTGTCGGATTTTCCGATAAAATTAACGATCCGAGAATCACGGAATCGATAAAAAAGGGTAAAAAGTCCGCGCGCGGCTGCGCTTTTATCCTGATACCGTTGCCGCTCATTATCTATTTGGTGGTCAGCTTCGTGTCCGACGAGGTGGATACTACCGACGCACTTGTCATCGGCGGTGCTATATCCGGTGTTTTTTTCCTGTTCAACCTGCTTACAAACTTTATTACAAATGCCAAGCGTGGATGGGACGGCGTTGTTACAGACAAGCGCCATAAAAATAAAACGAGACGGGTAAGTAACGGCGACAACTCGGAGATTGAACATTACGAGGAATACGTGGTCACTTTCCGTACCGACAGCGGTAAAAAGAAGCGCAGTGTTGAAAGATTTTTTCGGGGACGTGCCGCCGATGCCGATTATTACCATTACCTTGAGATCGGAGACCGCGTCCGTTATTACCCCCAGCTTAGTTTTAGTTACGAAAAATACGACAAATCCCGCGACAGCTGGATACCGTGCATGATGTGCAGGAAATTCAATGATATACATAACGATATTTGCGATAGCTGCGGCAACCCACTGTTCAAATAAACTGGGACAAAACCATATAGCATAGAATACTTTCGGTACTTCTTGCGGTGGTGCTGATTTCCGCTGTTTCGGCACTCGCGGGTTGTTCATCCGGTAAACTCGGTATATACAGGCGCACAAACCGCGAGTATCTTTTTGCCCGAAAAAAGTACGACGCTGCCATCGGCAAATACTGTTCTCTGAATCTGACCGGTACAAAAGTCTTTAAATTATCATAGAACCCGTTTGTGTAAGGTAACGCCAGACTTCATTTTGTACCATTGTGGTTCTCGGATAGAGCATATGCTGAGGCTATGTAAGCGATATATGGACTCCCGCAGGTATGCTAAACGTGTATGTGAACTCGATTATTATCGATATCACAAATTCTGCTTATGATGATTGGTATATTATAAGATAAGAATACACGAAATGGAGGAAGGTGCTCATTCATTTTGCGCAGAATTATCTGTGTATCAGCAAAAAATCACGCTCTCTTGTAGTTTTCCAAAGATATTTGTAAAAGCTCCCGTTTTTGAGGAGCTTTTCTGCTTTTTTTATTTATCGAATTAAAAAGAGCCGTTGCAAGTAAAATAATTTACTTGCAACGGCTCTTTTTAATTTTTTGTGTTATTATTTCTTTTTTATAGTAATGCTGCCGCTGACTGTTTCAAAACGGAAATCTGCACTGCCGTCACTATATACCGATTCATCATCATCTGTTTCGGTTGTGGGAAACTCACAGCGGAAGCTTCCGCTTACGCTTTCATGTCTCGCCTTAAAGCCACCGCAGTTTTCGGAAAGAGCGATAGAAATCGATCCGCTGATCGTTTCTATATTGACTTTGTCGACAGTATCCGCTAAATAAATCTCAACCTTCCCCGAAACGCTTTCACTGTTTATTCTGTCCGTCGCCTGACCATCAAATCGAATATCGCCGCTGGTCGTCTCAAAATCAATTTTGCCGGTTCTGGCATTGACATTAATCCCGCCGCTGACTGTCTGTGCAGAGATTCTATCCGATTCGCCTATACTCTCGGCGGTTATCTTACCCGAAACCGCCTCGAGTTCAATCGTTTGCGCCGTTACTTTATCCACCCATATGTCGGCAGAAACAGCTTTAGCTTTTAGCGATTTTATTATGTCAGATCTGTTCTCCGGTATCAGTACGCTAAGGTTTTTGCTCGGTTCTTTCCATCCTATCGTGGAAAAAAAGTTCCTCAGAGCAGCGAACTGCACATATAAAGTACCGCTGTCATTTACATAATAATGCAGCTTGTTCTCATCCTCAAAGCTCTCCGAATTTGCCTCTGTGACAAGGATTTTATCCCCGGCGTGAGTAGAGATTTTTACGCTTCCGGATATCCAGTTTATGTTCAGATTAGATATTTTGTCCGGCGATAGCTCAACATTTCCGGATTTATATAAATCAGCGTTTTTATATGATATCCCACTAAAATCAAATGAAAAGTTCCCAAAAAAACCGATTTTATCTGTAAATAATCCCACTAAAAGCACTCCTATCAATAAAATGACAACAACAGAGTATATAATAATTCTGGCAACCGCTGTATTTTTCAAAATATGCAACCATTCCTTTCTGTTTTATTTTTTCTCTTTCTTATAGTCGAAAACAGCTTTTATTATTGAATTCACTGCCTGAGCTATCAGAAATATAACCCATGTTATATGCCATGCAAATGTAGTAAAGCTTATGATAATATATATAATTGTTGCTAACACCCACACTGCTGTGGAAATCGATTTGAACAAGCTATTCTGTTCCGTGGAATTAGCTTTCCATTCCTTAAATTCCTCGACAAGGGTGTCGTCAATCTTTTGATACTTAGGCTTCGTCATACCGTAATAAACCAGCATTCCTGTCGCTATTCCCGCAAACAGCAGAATAAAAACGACTCCCCGTTCATCCTGAAAAATCATCAGCGGTATTACTGAGAATATATAGAGCATTATGCTTACCGCAACCATCCAAGCTTTTTTCGAATGATTTGTTTGATCATATTCAGACGAGAAAGGATTGCTCTTGTTAAGCTCGTTTATCAGCTCGCTTATGTCTCCCACGCTCGCAATGGCGATATTGTAGGCGGCTTCCGTGCCCTTTCCCTCGTCAATAAGATCGTTATACTTATCGATAAGATTTTGTAGTATTTCCTCTTTTAACTCGATTGTCTTTTTGTTCTTGGGTGCGTCCTCGAAAAGATTCTCTATATACGCCCTGAGTTTTTCATTCATCAATATTTCCTCCATTTACTAATAATTTATCGATTAACAGCTTGGTTTTCTCCCACTCGGATTTTAATTTATCATACTCTGCTCTCCCCTCGGGAGTTATGGAATAATAACGACGCCTCGCGCCGCTGTTCTCGTCTCCCCAATAGGAGGTTATGCTACCCGATTCTTCAAGCCGCCTGAAAGCTGTATATAGTGTCGCCTCTTTAAGCTCGTACTTGCCGTCAGTTTTTTTAAGTATAGCCTTATTTATCTTATAGCCGTAGCTATCACCATTCAGAAGGTTTGCAAGTATTATTGTTTCTGTATGCCCTCTTATCAGGTCGGATGCAATTGACATCTGTTATGTTCCTCCTCGCTTTTGCAAAATGTTCGCTGATTTTTATGTGTGTGGTTATTTATCACAGCAGCAGTATAACATTATATACCTCACCTGTCAAGGTATATTTAAAATTAATATATAACAATAATTTTATGTATCACCGCCATTGTTATATATAAAATGCACAAAAAGTAAGGACCGCCGCAATAAATTACGACAGTCCTTTGTTTTTAGTTAGCTGTTACAATTCTACGCCCAGAACATTCCCGTCGGCTTGCTTTCGGTTATAATCGCGTCCTTTAAAAAGCCGACTGCTTTTTCAAGGCCTTCCCTGCTCGTCATAAGGCTGTCCTCATGCTCTATTGAAAGTATATCGTCATAGCCGACAAGTCTGAGGTTGCTGATCATATCACGCCAGTACTGCATATCGTTACCATAACCTACGCTTCTGAAAATCCATGAACGGTTTATCTCATCAGCGTATGTCTTGGTGTCAAGCACGCCGTTGACGGCGGTGTTGTATTTATCGACCTTTGTATCCTTTGCGTGGACATGGTAAATTGCACTTCCGAGAGCCCGGATTGCTGCAACGGGATCGATTCCCTGCCAGATCAGATGGGAGGGATCAAAGTTCGCACCTATAACATCGCCGCATGCCTCGCGCAGTCTGAGAAGGCTTGCCGGGTTGTAAACACAAAATCCGGGATGCATCTCCAGAGCGACTTTTGTTACGCCGTGTTCTTTACAGAATTCAGCCTCCTGCTTCCAGAACGGGATAAGGACCTCTTCCCACTGATATTTCAGTATATGATAATAATCCTCAGGCCACGGGCAGGTTACCCAGTTAGGATACCTTGAACCCTCGCTGTCACCGGGACAGCCCGAAAATCCGATTATTTTATGAATGTTCAGCTTCTCGGCAAGTAAAACCGCATTGCGAAAGTCCTTTCTGAATCTCTCTGCCGTAGCTTTATCGGGATGAACGGGGTTACCGTGACAGCCGAAAGCATTAATCGGCATTCCGAACTCCTCTATTGTGCCTTTGAAGGTATCGAGTGCTTTTTTATCAGATAACAGCAGCTCGGGATTGCAATGCGATTTACCCGGATAACCGCCGGCTCCGACTTCCAGCTCTTCAATTCCGATCGACCTAAGGTACTCAAGTGTCTTGTCAAGGGGTTTATCCCCGAACAGAACAGTGATTACACCAAGCTTCATAATCTTTTTATACCTCTCATTCAATTAATTCGTTATGCTCAGGGTTTTGTTATTTGTTGAAGTATACCGGCTCGCCTGTCCTTGCCGACTGATAGATGCCGTCCAATATGCGGCTAACCGCATATGCCTGTTCCGGAAGAACAAAGGGGTCTTTATCATTTATGACAGCATCAATCCATAGATTAGCTTCTCTCTTTGAGGGATCGTTAAAGCCCGAATCGCCCGCATAGAAGTCAACGCCGCCCGCACCGAAATCCGGTGTCATAACATATTGTCTTCCTCCGTGGATGCCGTTTATTCTGACGCCGCCTACCATATCAATGCCGCCCTCTGTGCCGCAGAGCGTTGTTACCGCCTCTCTGGGATCAAGTATATTCAATGCCCAGCTCGATTCAAGATAAATCGTCGCACCATTCTCCATAACAATGAATCCGAAAGCGGAATCCTCTACGGTAAAATCTTCTTTTTTCCAGTCCCCCCACGCATTGCCTGTCGGGAACTTGTCGCCCAATTTTTTATAGGTAGTGCCAACGCAAAATTTCGGCTTGTAGTTGTTCATACACCACATGGTAAGGTCAAGAGCATGCGTACCGATATCAACCAAAGGACCGCCGCCCTGCTCGTATTCGTTGAGGAATACTCCCCATGTCGGTACCGCTCTTCTTCTGATTGCAGTTGCCTTTGCATAGTAGATTTCGCCGATTGTGCCGCTATCCACCTCGTTTTTTACATACAGTGAATCCGCGCGATGACGGTTCTGATAACCTATGGTCAGCTTCTTTCCGGTACACTTTGCGGCGTCTAACATCTTTTTTGCCTCGGCAGCGTTAATAGCCATGGGCTTCTCACACATAACGTGTTTGCCCGCTTCAAGCGCGTCGACGGTAATGATGCTGTGAGTGCGGTTGGGCGTCAAAACGTGAACTACATCAATGCTCTTGTCCTCGAGCAGCTTTCTGTAATCCGTGTAAACGGCGGCTTTTTCAATGCCGTAATTCTTTGCCGCCTCCTGCGCTCTCTTCTCGATGATATCGCAGAAAGCAACCATTTCAACTTCAGAAATTGACTTGAGGGAGGGCAGATGCTTACCGTTGGCAATTCCTCCGCAACCGATTATTCCGATCCTTAATTTTTGTGACATAACATTACTCCCTTATCTTAAAAATATTTCTTATTTTTAGCATAAGCATCATTACTATGCTATTATTAATCCCTGTAATACTTATAATACGCCAATATCGTTCTTTCTTTCCCGCTCATTAGGTCAAACCCGGTAAGTGTGGCACCCTCGAGGGATAAGAATTCCCATGCTTTAAGGGTATCGACCTTAGCTTTAAAAAGGGTTTTTTCCCCGCAGATAACCGAAAGCTCTCCCTCGAGAACGCTTATAAATCCGCCTTTTCCGATTACGTATTCAACGCTGTCCTCGCTGCGCTCAAGGATATATCTCAGCTGCTTTCCGTCTAATTTATTTGCCATCCAGCGTTTGAATGCAACGCTCTCGGTGTCCCTGGGAGGCTTATTCCTTTTAGAAAAACCAAACATAGCAGATACCTTTCACCGGCCGAAGCTCATGTTTTGCTCCGACTGGGGTTTATTAATTTATAAAAAGAAGCTTTTTAAAATACTCTATCGTGTATTTTACGCCCTTTTCACCAAGCTCACCCTGCCATGTCTGCGAATGGGGCTCGATAGAGAGCATGCCCGAGTAATTATGATAATGCAGAACCGACAAAAGGCCGCCCCAGTTTATCGTATCAAGTCCCGCAGGAGGATCGTCAATATGCCTGCCGTTTAAGTTTATTGTACCTTTCAGGTGCACATGATCGAAATTACCGCCGTAATTCACCGCTTCGTACATATAATCCCTGCCGCCGTTTATCGTGTGAGATGGGTCAAACTTTATGCCCAGCTCCTTTATATGACCCTGCACGATGTCCCACTCGAGAGGCTTATCGATATAGTTATTCCAACTACAGTTATATGTGCAGATCTTCACTCCTCCTGCCGAATAATCAATAAGGGACTCTATATATTTGATAGCAGCAGTTATATTTCCATAATAACTAAGGGTATCGATATAATTTATTCCTGTAATATAAACGGGGCATTTAAGTGTTTTACAAAAATCAATCAGAGAAAACTCATCCTCTTGCTCCTTTTTATTGAAGCTCCCGTCGCTCTCAATCCTATTTCTGCCCCAGCGGCCTACTGCACCGAGCGTAACACCGTATTTTGAAAGAGCTCTCTTTATTTCATCGGTCTTGAGATAGGAAATATCATCTGCATTTACATCAAACTCGGCGAAATCAAGCTCCAGATCTTTTATTTTCTTTATTCCCGCCTCGTCGTGCGTCGGACTAATAATTCCAAGCTTCATAAATAAACTTCCTCTCTGATATTACTGCTTTTACTATAACATTTCGTTTAAAAAATACAATAGCTCAGGAAGATTTTTCCGGCTTTTAACACTTTATTAATATAAATAGGAGCAGTAAAACAGTTATACTATAAATACTATTATAAATAAGGGCAGAGAGCATATTAACGCTATCTGCCTGTATTTCAATCCGCTTCTTTTTTATTGTCCCTCTCTGTCTCCGCAACTATATATATCGGGCGTTTTTTGGTCTCAAGATAGGTCTTAGAAAGGTATTGCCCCAATATTCCGATACAGAATAACTGCACGCCGCCGACAAAAAGAATTATACACACCATTGAAGCCCAGCCGTAGGCGGAGCCACCCCAGATTGCCTGCCTTACGATGACGACGATAATACCGATTACAGAAAGCAGGCAGAACAAAAACCCGAAAAACGAGGAAACAGACAGAGGCGTAGTGGAAAAGGCAATGATACTCTCAAGAGCGTACTTAAACAGTTTCCAGAACGACCATTTTGTCGTGCCTGCAACCCTCTCTATATTCTCATATGATAACCATTTTGTTTTGTAACCCACCCACTGAAAAATACCCTTTGAAAAGCGATTGTATTCCGTGACCGACAGCACAGCGTCAACCATTTTTCTGTTCATAAGCCTGTAATCCCGTGCTCCCGGCACAAGTTCTACCTTCGAAATTTTATTTATCAGCTTATAGAAAACGTTTGCGAAAAAAGTCCTGACAGGCGGCTCTCCTTTTCGGGTGCTGCGTCTTGTGGCAACGCTGTCATATCCCTCCTCCTTGACAATCCTGTACATTTCAGGCAAAAGAGAAGGCGGGTCCTGCAGATCGGCATCCATTATAGCCACATAATCACCTTTTGCGCTCTGCAGTCCGGCAAACATAGCCGCTTCCTTGCCAAAATTACGGGAAAAGGATATGTAACGTACCCGTGTGTCCTGTTCCGCAAGCATACGGAAGGCACTAAGAGTTCCGTCTGCAGAACCATCGTCGACAAGAATAATCTCCATGTCAACGCCGGTCATTTCCGAGGCGACTTTGATTATTTCTTTATAAAAGAAAGGTATAGCTTCCTGTTCATTATAACAAGGAACTATAATGCTGATGAGATTGTTCTTTTTTTCTTCCATTATTTTCTCCCCGTTTTTCCCGATTTCGATTAATATTTTAACATATAGTGTTATACTTGTCAACATAGCTCATATTGTTAAAATAGTTTATTTTATATAGAATCGTTATAGAATCGTTTCATTTTGTCTATACAATTATGTTGACTATTCATCATACTTGTGATACACTTGTAACTGTTACGAACTGAGCAATATTAGCATAATAGTTCTAATTTACTTTGTTTTGAAAGGATATTTACCCATGATTGATTTTTCCGGTTTGAAAACCGAGGCGGTTAACAATAACACCGCGAATATAGATAAAATGAGTTCTTTGGAAATTGTCAAATGCATCAATGACGAGGATAAAACAGTCGCTTTTGCGGTTGAAAAGGCTCTTCGCGAGATCGCCGCGGGTGTAGATATTTTAGCTGACGCGCTTTACGACGGTGGCAGAATTTTTTATGTAGGAGCGGGAACCTCCGGCAGGCTCGGAGTGCTTGACGCTTCCGAATGTCCGCCTACATATGGCGTTTCCTCCGAGGTTGTCCAGGGTGTTCTCGCAGGCGGACGCGCTGCTGCTTTCGATTCTGTCGAGGACGCTGAGGACGATTTTGAATCGATTGCAAAGCAACTTAGGGAGAAAGGTTTTTGCTCAAAGGATGTTCTGGTTGCGATTTCCGCAAGCGGTTCGGCTAATTGTGTCATGGGTGCAATCGACCTTGCAAAAAAGGCAGGTTCACATACGATAGCGGTAACATGCAACAGGAATTCCGGTCTTATTCCTATGTGCGAGTTGGCTATTGTCGCGGAGGTAGGACCGGAGGTTATCAACGGCTCAACCCGAATGAAAGCGGGCACAGCTCAGAAAATGATACTCAATATGCTCTCCACCGCCGCAATGATCCGCTTCGGTAGGGTCAGAGGAAATTATATGGCATATATGATTCCGTCGAACAAGAAGCTCGTTGACAGAGCGATAAGAATAATTTCCGCAAAAACGGGCGTCAGCTACGAAACTGCGTCAGCCGAACTTGAGAAAGCGAATAATGTTATTGCGGACGCTATCGATAACATAGAGGGCGGTCATTAGGATTATTCTCGTGATTAGTAATAATATAATCAAATAAAAAGTAAAAACCAGAAAGGATCAACAAAAATGAAAAAAAACAGGCTTTTATCTTTTCTTCTTGTTTTAACAGTGCTTACAGGTCTTTTAGGTTCATTCCCTGCATTATCTGTGGGTGCAATCCCACCCCCTATACAGATAAGCAATAGGGAACCTGCAATTTTAGCAACCGTAAACACTGCTGTCAACCTGGCAGATTATTCTGTTGAACTTGACGACGGCACAATACTTGCAGCGAGCAATATCACCTGGTACAACGAATCAAGCCCGATTACAAGCTTTACCCCGTCTGAAAAAGGAGTAACGAAGGTTACTGCCAAAAGCAAATCCAATTCCTCAGTTTCAAAGAACATATATATTGTTGCTAAAGCAACTTCCGATACTGAATATGTTCTGTATAACAACGATTTCAGCAGCTCGTCGCTCGACGGCTGGAACACCTCTTTAGCAACAGGTTTGTTCTCAGTCAGCAATGGTAAGCTGAGCATCGACGCAACAAGTTCGGCAAATCTGCGGATTTTTCTTCCGGCATGGCTCGCTGATTTTGCTAATTACAGAATCGATGCGGTTGGCACGCAGACAAACCCGTATGATACATCGAGATGGTTCTCAGTAATTTTCCGGGCACAACCCCCGGCCGCATCCATAACTCCGTATTATCATATGTGTATTCGTAACAATATGATGGCGGCGGTAAATGAAAATACCGGAACCGGCGGAATCGAGTGCGTTTCCCATAAATCATCCGGTTATACATATTACACATCCACAAGTTATACCGAGTCTATAAGCGCGGCAAAGAACTACACTTTTTCCGTTCTTGCCAAGGACAGAACGGTTCAATATCAGGTTAACGGCGACAAGGTTATCCACTTTACCGAGCTGCCCTCCATTGCGACCACAACCAATTCTAACGTTGACAAGGGCTATATAGGTTTTCAGGTTAATAAATCCAAGTTGATCCTGGATTCCGTAAAGGTTACCATTCAGGAGACGGCACCTGTACCTCCCGTTGTTAATACAGATACCGAACTGGTTAAAGCAAACCAACCCGAATCCAATACGCTTAACCATATTACTAACATCGGTATAGTTCAGAGTCTTGCAGAGTATCAGTCTTATAAGACCACTCCCGAGAATGCTCCTGCAACCCTGATTTTCTATGCAAACGGTGTAAACCTTACCACAAAGAACGGTACGGCGATATGCACTATAAGCGAGCTTATGGGGGATGCAGAGACACTTCCCTATATACCCGCGTTCTATGTCAAGGACAACACCACGGTGGACTCACTGGTGAGTGCTCTGAAGAGTGCCGATTTTAAGGATGTGCTTTTCATCAGCGACAATACCGCTGTTGCAAAATACGCAAGGCAGTCATATAATATTGCACGCTCCGCAATAGATTTTTCCTCAATTACCGGAATCTCCCTTACGGATGAACAGCTACTCGATATAAGAGGCGATGTAAAGTCTGCTCTCTCATTGATAGCTATTCTTCCCGCAAACCTTGCGAACAAAAAATACGTAAGCGAGCTGCAATCCCTTGCCACTACAGTATGGGTTATGGACGAAAACCTCGTGGGTAATACAAATGCAGCAAAGCTTATAACCAGCGGTGCGACCGGAATTATCACAAATAATTCTGCTGCTATCAATACCGCACTTGAAACTCTGTTCGTAGAAAACACGCTTACAAAAACAGCATTAGTTATCGGACATAGAGGAAATCCCACAAAATCCCCGGAAAACTCAATCACATCCTATCTTATGGCAATTGAAAACGGAGCAGATGTGATTGAAACAGACGTCCACCTCTCAAGCGACAACAATGTTATCGTCATGCACGACGCTACCATCGACCGTACCACAAACGGCACCGGATCTGTAAGCAATATGACTCTCGCTCAATTAAAGCAGTATTACCTCTGGGGAGATAATGACTATTATAAAAACATTTATCCGAACGAGAAGATTCCGACTTTGGAAGAGGTTTTAGTTGCAATAAAGCCCACGAGAGCAAAAATATTCCTTGAGGTAAAATCAAGCAACACCAACATTGTCAAACCAATAGTGGATCTGATAGAAGAATACGATATGGAAAACAGGGTATGTATCATAAGTTTCAGCGTACCCCAGCTTACAAGATTCCAGCAGCTTATGCCGACGATGTCGACGGGTAACCTTAATATCTCCTTCGGTATATCCACCACAATGATAAACGCGCTGAAATCTTTCTATACTGCACTCATTTCAGCACAATCCACTCATTCCACTATGAATTCTACCTATGGTAACATAAGCAAGTACACCGCAGCAGCGGCTATCGACAGAGGGGTTACGATTTGGCCATGGACTCACAGCGTCGGCTCTGCTTCAACCTTTAATAACCAGTTCTTGTGGGGCTTGGACGGACTTACTACCAACGACGCTCAGTATTCTAAGAATATGGTGAAAAACATAACTTCGAACAAGAGCGCTATTATGCTCAGCGGCAAAGACTCAAAATCCGGTTATACAGTCAATTCATTTACATACAGCGGAACCGAAACCAATATAACCACCAACACGAGCAGCTTTGTGAAGATTTTGGAGGGTGAGGATCTGATTTCCGTATCCAATGGAGTTGTTACCGCTAAAGCCTCTGAAGGAACCGCAAGCTTTATGGTCGGCTTTACAACAAAAACGGCAGCAAACTCCACCTATGTCCTTTATACACAACCCATAACTGTCGTAATAGGCGCAGAGGGCGGCATTATCCCGACGGCAAGTTCCGGTTATGAAGAGGGCGATTATCTTATTGGTGTAACCGATGATACCACATTATCAGAGCTTCTCGGCAACCTTCAGCCCTCCGAAAACCTTGTTGTTTATGATAAAGACGGAAAAGAGATAACCTCACAGAGCGAGCTGATTGGTACCGGATGTACCATTAAGTATATATCGGGCAACACCGTGCTTGAGGACTTTAAAATTGTTGTACTCGGAGATGTTAACTGTGACGGTCAAATTAATGCTAAGGACTATCTGTTCGCAAAGAGAGCGTTTTTAGGAATTACCAAACTCACTCAAATCCAACTGAAATCGGCATGTCTCAAAAACACTGAGCTTCCTACAGCATTTGATTATCTGAAAATCAAGCGTCATTTCCTCGGTACATATAATATATTCGATAAGTAAAACCAAATTAGTGAATATGGCTGCAGCGTCCGCTGCAGCCATCATTTTTACCTATATTATATAGCTAAGAGGTATAATAACCACATACCGGAACATAACATCAAAGGGCATGCCAACAAGGCACGCCCTTTGTTTTATCATATGATATATCCGATGTAAAACCGTACTATAGGTTATCTCCCGGCTTCCTCGGCAGCTTTTTCCTCTTCTTCCTCAATCGAATTTATCTCTCTGTAATTCTTGAGCTTTAGTTTATCGAAAATCTTAAATCCGAAATAGTTAACATCAATTTTTTTGAGCAAATCGGAAGCGACATAATTGCTTGTGTAGTAATAGAGTGCAGTTGCGGGACACAGCTCGGTAAATTTCTGCTCTGCATCGTGCAGGAGCTTAACTCTCTGCGTCTTGTCGCTTACATAGACAATAGAGTCTATCAAATCCTCATACTCTTTATCCTCAAGGTTTGTGTAATGAGTTGTAAAAGCTTCCTTCTCAAAGTCAACCGATACAGCTGAACCGCTGTAGTATTTCGAGAACGGAGCGAGGTAAGCGAAAGCATCTACTGAATCCATTACATTGTTAATGCCTAAAACGTCAAACTCCCTGTTGTAAAGTGCTTCGATATAATCATTGGGATTAAGACCTTTAAGCGTAACTTCAAATCCTAAATCCTGCCATACACTCTGTGCATACTTAGCAACCTCCTCGTAAATATTGACATATTTACAGGTGTCTTTATTCCTGTTTATTAAAGCCTTGCTCTCGGGAATAAGATATGTTAGTGTAAATGATCCGCCCGAAACACCCGCTTGTTTCAATAAATCCGACGGGGAAGTACCTGAGGTGTAAAGGTTGCCGCCGACAGTTCTGAAGTCCTTTTTATCTGTAGCATCAAATACCCCGTTAGGTATATATCCGGTTGCGGCTATCTCGCCGGTACCGGTAATTTCGTTTACAATCTTATTGCGGTCGAGGGCTAACGAGAGAGCGTTTCTGACCTCTTTCTTAGAGAGAACCTGACTATTGGTGTTGAAGTAATAAACATAGGAGTTGGATGTTACCGAAGACTCAATGTCATCCTTGAATTCCGAGTATGTTTCTTTATTGAATCCCGACAGATAAAAGATTTTTTCCTCTTTAAAACGCTTTGTCTGATATTCGATTTGTGTCAGAAAAGTTCCGTCCTTTACGGCTTTGTCCTCCTGATACTGGCAGACAATACGGTAAGGAAGCACATATTTATCGAGCGCGTCATCCTCGATATCACGCATATAATAAGTATTACGCTCAAGAATGAGCTTAACGCCCTCTTCAAGAGCCTGAACCCTGAACGGTCCGTTGCAGACTATTGAAGCAGCGGATGCCGCCCAGTCTCTGTCCTCCGGCTTATCCTCCTTCAAAGCCCTCACGACCGCATCCTCGCGTACCGGAGCAAGATGTATGTTCGAAACGGTTTCGGCAAATAAATCTGTGTTGTAGTCCTGCTCAAAGGTAACGACTAAAAGAGTGTCCTCCTCTGAGTAAAGACCGAGGCTGTCACTGGTCATTGTACCCGCCTTGACTTGCTTTGCATTCTTTATCGGATAAAGCATGGATGCATATGGACTCTCTGTCTCAGGAGCGAGTATTCTCTTCCATGCATAAATAACATCATTGGCAGAAACGGCGCGCTTGTCGCTCCACTGCGTATCCTTTAGAGCGAACTTCATCTTGTATTCGTTCGTTATCTTATCGTATACCGGATACCATTTCGTGGCTAAAGCAGGCTTTAATTTACCGTTCTCGTCTATTGTTGTCAGAGTCTCAAAAATCAATCCCAGCACTTGCGAGACATCAGAGTTGAGCTGTACCAGTGCAGGATCCAACGTCTGCGGATACTCCGAAAGATATACAGATATAGATGCGCCCTTTTCGCCTTCCTTCAACGAACTGCAGCTCGCAAAAGAAACGGCAAGTATGGTAAGGCATAAGAGCAACACAATAATTCTTTTCATTAATTTTCCTCCTAAAAGGCGTGGCTGCAAATTTTTTATATAAAATCATTATAACACCGAAATAATAAATAATCAAGCAAAAAATACTGTTTTTTGGCTTTGCACAAAAAGGAAATCCGTTATTGTATAAATCATACAAAAAAGCCGTTTAGTATTCTCTGCCGAGTTTAATAAACAGCTTTCCTGTCATTCGCTTTTTCATTCGTTAATTCTAAAAATACACATCAAACCGACACCGAACAAAACGCCGATAAACAGACCCGTTATAAATCCCAGCACTGCGAAAATCACCCCCGTAAACGGTATTATGTCCGGTTATGGGGGTTTTTTGCATAAAATTTCTTAACTTTGCAAAATTGAATCGATATTCCACTCCGCCAATATATAAATGATATAATCCGGAGCAACTTCGGTTATTTCGCTTATATTAAACGCATAGTTCCACATGGATTTATAAAGCGTATTGTTGCCGCGATCGGCAAGGATATCATATATCTGAGTGCTGTATGAGTCACGCATTACGAGAAAGTCGGGAAGCGCTTTATTGCCGGTGCTGAATTGACGTTCCGGAACCATTCCGCCTTCATCGTACATAAGATAATTGGGTGCGCGGTATCTCTTTACTTCTGCGATCTCGCTGTTCATGTCAAATGCCGGTGTGCGATAATAGTTAAATTCCTTTACTTTATCCTGATCCATCATCATATAGAAAATCATGTCTCCGCCGTTGTAGTAATCTTCTGCAAAATCAAAATCCTCGACCGGTCTCGGTGCCGCACCCGGAAACTCCCCGCTTATATAATCAAAAAGCGCATTATAGGCAATATATGCGCCGTAATCCGTCCAATGGCTGTCTGTTTTCCAATACAGCTTGTATTCGTCATCTTTATGCTCGGAAAACACGTCGAGCAAATCTATAACAGTAGCGCCACCGGCTTCAAGTGCGTTATTCACCTGCTCAAGTTTGCTCTCCCCTGTTCCTTTTGCGTAATCCTCGGGAACCAGCTCGGGATAAATACTTGCCTTTGAAGGAACGATCAAATATATAATCTCAGTACCGAACAGAGTGTTGTCAAGCTCGCTTACCCTGTTCCGGATTTTTTCGGTCAGAGTGCCGAGCTGTTTTTCCGAGAGCGTATTCGTCTGCATAAAATCGGGCATCATCTTCTGGAAAAAGAAATTATATCCGCTTGCACCTACGATGGGCCACATATCGGAATTAGGAACTATCGGCTTTGCGTCCAGAGCATATTCCTCGACTAAAGTGCCTGTAGCTTTGATATATACTCTTGTCTTTGTACCCTCTTTTTTCAGTCTTACCGAATAATAGCCGTTGTCAGTATCGGCAGAAACGCTCTGCCCTCCGGCAGTTTCAGCTTCAATTATCGCTTCTTTTTCGCATTGTCCGACAACAACAAAGCTGTTTTTGTCTGTAAGAGTGCATCCGAGAACATTAAGGTATTCCGTCTCTTTATTATCGATAGCCGGAAGACTTTCGGTCTCTGCGGAAGAACTTCCGGAATCTTCTTTCGAACTGTTTTCTTTTGAATCCTCGGAACCAACGGAAGAAGCGGAATCGATCGATTCTGCTGTTGATTCCTCGCCTTTTTCAACACATGCGGCAAGCAAAGTAAGTAATGTCAAAATAAACACGAGAAGAATTACAGCTGTTTTTTTCATCCTCATTGTAGGTCTCCTTAAACTTTTGATTTGGGTGGAATTTCTATCTGTTCATTTAGTAATGATATCATAAAATTTTCCGTATTTCAATTGCTTATGTGTATAAAATTCAATAAAAATAAAATTATCATCGCAGTGTTGAAACATGATAAAACCATCAGCATGGCGCTTAGTGCAATCAGAAAGATTTTTGCTACTAACGAGACTACACGTGAAACCCTCTCCGCTTTTATGATGTCAAACCTCTTAAGCAGCAGAGCGTTTAATGCCCTGCCGCCGTCAAGACCTGCTGCCGGTAACATATTGACAAAAGCAAGCGATAAATTCGCTGCTATAAAAATCAGCAGGTACAAATCATAGTAGCAAGTAAAAAAAGCGATTCCCACGACGGCGGCGACCAGATTGAAAACAATCCCCCCCAAAGCGATCGAGATATCGGAATTCAGCGAGGTATCCACCTCGGAATAAGCAATCACCGCTCCGAGTACTTCGATGTCCACTCTTTTTATTTTTGCACCGCACAGCTTTATAAGAATAAAATGTCCCAGCTCATGCAGCAGCGCAGCCGACAGTATTATGCCGAAGCTCAAAGCTCCCTCAAGTATTATAAGCAGTCCCAACGCAACAGGCAGAAATACACTTATCCGCAGACGCAGACGTGGCAGGATTATGTAAATAACGCTACTCCTCCATTATTCTTGCTAATAAATCCTCAATCGTGTTGTTTGACGATGATATTCCGTCCTGTTTATTAAAGACGGCAATCCCGTCATCACCGTTTTTGGTTTCGTAAACAATAATCAGCCCTATGAGCAGTACAACCGCGGACAAAATAATTGCTGCGATCCTTTTCTGCCTACGTATAATTATAAGCGGTTTTTTCAACTAAACAACCTCCGAAAAAATTTTTTGCACGGCATGAAAACGACATAAATCTTAGCGTTTGATTTTTATAATATTATCAGGGAGTGATATCCGATGAATGAAGAGGTGTTTATAATATATGCCGACATTCTGATACTTATAAACTTTGTTTTGGATTTTATATGCCTTTTTATAAGCGGGAAGCTGCTTTCAAAGAGATCAGGTCTTTTGCGTATGTTTTTTGCATCGCTTTTCGGAGCAGGGTACTCACTCGTATATTATTTACTGTATCCTATCGATTGGTTTTATATGCTGCCGCTCCATATAATCGCAGCTTTTATCATATGCAAAATCTCTTTCAGACTATTAACCTTCAAAGAAGCCGCTAAAACAGTTGTGATTTACATACTTTCTTCAGCACTCCTCGGTGGTATTTTGAACGCGGTTTATGGTATTACAGGCAGGTTTTCAGACGGTATCTATACCGAAATCAGCGCGCCGAGCCTTATAATAATATCCGTTTTATCAACCCTTGTCGCTCTTGCCTATTCCCTTCTCTGCAAAAAAAGAGTGACAGCGAAATCAATGCATGCCGACATTTACCTCGATACGGAGCCTATAAGCGTAAACCTTCTTGTAGACAGCGGAAATATGGCGACAGAGCCGTTTTCCTCACTGCCTGTTATCATTCTGTGCTCGCAGATCATGCCTCCCCCCTTGAATGAGCCTTCTATCGATACGAGTCCTGTACCGCTGCGTGTCATTCCGGTAAAAAGCAGCACCGGCAGCAGTGTTCTGCTTGGATTTATACCAAAAAAAGTTATTTTGCGGCCTCTGTTCCAAAAGGAAAAAACGATAGAAGCGGCAGTTGCAATTGACACGAAAACCGCTGATTTTGCGACTTATGACGGTCTGCTGCCCGGCTCGTTATGTATTTGAGAAAAAGGAAAGGTCTTTGATTATGAAACTCACCGATAGTTATAATCTTGTAATGCTTTGGATTAAAGAGTTCCTCGGGATATCCGAGGATGAGCTGTTTTACATTAACGGTCCGCAGACGCTCCCCCCGCCCCTGTCAAAGGAGGAGGAAACCGCTCTTCTTGAAAGGCTTGAAACAGATTCCGAGGCAAAGAATATTCTTGTCGAGCATAACCTAAGACTGGTTGTGTATATAGCAAAAAAGTTTGAGAATACGGCAATAGGAATCGAGGACTTGATTTCCATAGGCACGATAGGTCTTATAAAAGCGGTAAACACTTTCCGCGCGGAAAAACAAATCAAGCTCGCCACCTATGCTTCACGATGTATTGAAAACGAAATACTGATGTATATACGGAAGAACACTTATCTTAAAACGGAAATGTCCCTGGACGAGCCGCTGAATATAGATTATGACGGCAACGAACTGCTGCTTTCCGATCTTTTAGGTACAGAGAACGATTTTGTTTATAAAAGCATAGAGGAGAGTGAGGACAAGAAAATCATTATGCGGGCGTTGAACTCTCTTTCGGCACGTGACAGGCAGATAATAAAGATGCGTTTCGGAATAAGCGAGGAGGGAAAAACACGAAAAGAAAAAACTCAAAAAGAAGTAGCGGACATTCTTGGCATCTCCCAAAGCTACATTTCCAGACTCGAAAAACGCATAATAGAAAAACTAAAGGAGTATCTTACTAAGCAAAACTATTGACTTTATTAAAATTCAGTATATAATTATATATAGATAGTCATCGCAGGAAGTACAAAAAGCAAAGCGGGGATTTTGAGTATATCAAAGTTATTTGTGCTTTACAGGGATTTTTGGAAAATGATGCAACAATCATTAATATAAAAAAATTCTGGAAAGGAGGTAAGATATATCTTAGGCTTATTCAAAAAAGAGCCGGTAAAGGAGACGCCTGATACGTCAAACACGCTGCAAAAGGCGGTCGCATTCGTTGATTACGAGCATTGGTACATTTCACTTAAGAACAACTTCGGATTACAGCCCAACATAAAAGGATGGTTTGAAGACCTTAACAGACAGTTTAATCTTGTTGAAGTATCCTTCTTTGCCGATTTCTCTCACAAAAGTTTGTCTGACGAGATTCGCCGTATCCGTCTATTTTCAAACAAAATCATCGACACAAGAAATCCGTACGGCGTAAAAAAGGATTTTACCGATTTTATAATTCTTGATAACATTTATCAAAAAGCATTATCTTCGGATGATATTAAAGTGTTTATTCTGTTTTCCGGCGACGGTCACTTCAGCTCCGTGACGTCATTTCTAAAGAACTTTTATCATAAGGAAGTTGTCATTTACGGTATCAAGGATTCTTTTTCAAAGAACCTGCAGGAGACAGCGAGCAGAACCGTTACACTTCCGACCGAGCAGGATATTCACGGTAACTTTTATCAGCTGATTTTCGATTATTTGAAGGAAAGTTCGCGCCCGACATTCAACGATGCGGTTGCGAGCGTTGTTAAAAAAAGCAAGGGTGCCACTAAGCAGCAGATATCCGCATCCATAAAAAAATTAATGGAGAACGACTATATTTCGGAGCGGACTCTTAACAACCGCGGCAGGAACGGTATAATGAAAAAGCAGTTAAATCTGTTTGTAGATTGGGATAAAGTGCAAAAGAGCGGCATAAACCAACCATATTAATTGTTTTTTAATCAAAAACTATTGCTTTTTCGATTAAAACGTGTTACAATATCGGTAAATTATGATGTGTAAGGGTTAAGAGTGGGTTGTTCCCACTCTTAAGTTTTTGAAAAGAGCGAAAGTTCACGTGTTTTTTATAAAAAAAGAAGGATTTTGATTGTAAATGTCTAACAAAAAACAAAACACCGCTTCTCAGGTACGAGCGCTTGTTGAAAAGCCCATATCCGAAATGGGTTTTTCATTATGGGATGTGGCTTATTACAAGGAGGGCGCAGAGCTTATTCTTGAAGTGTCGGTCGATAAAAAGGGCGGCATATCTTTAGATGATTGCAGCGACATAACAAAAAAAATCGAGCCGATTATCGACGAGCTTGACCCGATAAGCGAGCCCTACTGTCTTATGGTTTCCAGTGCGGGAATCGACAGGGAACTGCGTAACGACGAGCAAATCGGTGCTGCAAAGGACGGAGGATATACTGTAAACTTCAAGCTTTTTTCGCTTTTAGAAGGTAGAAAGGAATATTACGGTACTATTAAAAGCTTTGATAATGATATAATAACAATAGAAAGAAACG
This sequence comes from Eubacteriales bacterium, assembly GCA_028702135.1. Lineage (GTDB taxonomy): Bacteria > Bacillota > Clostridia > Oscillospirales > CAG-382 > UBA1049. Next base: position 23,409 of record JAQVPJ010000016.1, read on the forward strand.
ATGAAACAGGTGATATTTCATTACCGAGAAAACTCATTTCAAAAATGACCGCATGCTTCGGGATTGTCTAAGATCAGGGCTGTTGATTGAAACGATTCAGTTATAAATATTGAAAGGATTGGTTAATAAAAATGAACAAGGAGTTTTTCGACGCACTCGATATGCTCGAAAAGGAAAAGGGCATTCCTAAGGAATATATGATAGAGCGTGTTGAGGCGGCTCTCCTGTCCGCCTACAAAAAGGATAGTGGCGGCAAAGAAAACGCACGTGTGAAGCTCGATACGGTAAAAAAAGACATAAAGCTTTACAGGCAGCTTACTGTTGTCGACGAGGTCGTAAACGAAAAGGCTGAGATATCGCTTGAGGATGCTCAGAATAAATCAAAGAAATACGACATCGGTGATGTGATAGAGGTTGAGGTTAAAACAAAAAACTTTGGCAGAATCGCTGCTCAGGCGGCAAAGCAGGTTATTATACAGGGAATCCGCGAGGCGGAGAGAGGTATAATGATCAAGGAGTACGAGGAGAAAAAGGAAGAAATAATAAATTCCGTTGTAACACGCGTTGACCCGACAACAGGAAACGCTACGCTTGAGATAGGGAAAAACGAGATGGTGCTCTTCCGCCACGAACAGATAGAAAACGAGAATCTGCAGGTCGGTGACCGTATAAAGGTTTTTATCACCGAAATTAAGAAAGACTCAAGAGGTCCCAGCGTTATTCTCTCAAGAGTACATTCCGGTCTTGTACGCAGACTCTTTGAGCTTGAGATTCCCGAGATAAGAGACGGTGTTGTGGAGATAAAATCCATCGCGCGAGAGGCGGGCAGCAGAACAAAGGTAGCCGTCAAATCAAATGACCCAAATGTCGACCCTATAGGTGCATGTATAGGTGCAAAGGGTGCAAGAAAAAATAACATCACAGCGGAATTATGCGGTGAAAAAATAGATATTATTTCATATAGTGATATAAACGAGGAATTTATCAGCGCAGCACTTGCTCCGGCGACAGTCGATTCCGTCATAAAGCTACCCGACTCCGACAGGGCGTACAGAGTTATCGTTGCAGATGAACAACTCTCGCTTGCAATCGGCAAGGAGGGGCAGAACGCACGGCTTGCCGCAAAACTCACAGGATTCAAAATCGATATAAAGAGCAATAAAACACTCGAACAACAGTAAACCGGAAAGCTTGGTGATGCAGATGATTCAAAGGAAAAAACCGACAAGGAAATGCGTTGGTTGCGGAGAGATGAAGGAGAAAACGACCCTCTTACGTATTGTCAGAGATAAAGATGATTCAATATTTATTGACCCGACCGGAAAAAAATCGGGCAGAGGGGCATATATCTGCAAAAACTTTAAATGCTTAGAGGCGGCTAAAAAGGGACATCGTATAGAAAGAGCTTTTGAAACAAAAATCCCCGCAGAGATATATGATTTTCTCGGAGAACAGTTAAGGGGATTAACCGAGTAATACTTATATAGGGAGGAGGTACGGCGTTTGAAATGAATAAAATACTCAGCGCACTCGGACTTGCTAACAAGGCGGGCGCACTCGCTGTCGGTACAAATAACGTGCTTGCCGCTATAAAGAGCGGTAAAGCGAGGCTGGTTGTTATTTCGTCGGACGCCTCCGAAAACACAGTCAAGCTGATTTCGGACAAGGCGGGTTATCGCGGTATAGAGGTACTCTCCCTTACTTTTTCAATGAATGAGATTGCAAGAGCGCTTGGCAGGCAGAGAACCTCCGCTGTCGCAATAACAGACGATAACCTTTTAGCAGCGTTCAACAAGCAACTAAAAGCTGACAAAACGGCGATAAGACAGATAGAAACAGAAATGCATCACTGATGAAAAAGGTTTGAAAACATTTTCAAGCTCCTAATGAAAGGATGATCAGAACATGGAGAAATACCGAATTAACGCTCTTGCTAAAGACTTTGAGATAAAGAGCAAGGATATCATCAAAATCCTGAACAATAACGGCCGCCCGGGCAGGAGCCATATGACCGCTCTTGAAGAGGAAGAGCTGAGTATAGTTTTTGAGGTAATGACTCAGAATAATCAGGTTGATATAACCGCTTTCTTTAATGTATACGAGGAAAAGAAGGCAGCAAAAAAAGCGGCAGAGCTTGAGAAGAAAAAAGCTGAAGCTGAAGAAATTCGCAAGAAGCACGGCATATCCGCCGCTCCCGCTCAAGTAAAGAAAAAGCAGAAACAGCAGCCGCAAAAGCAACGCGCCAGAGGCGAGGTGCGGGTAGTTGATACGAGAGGCAACGCAGGTGTTGACCTTTCAAAATACGATGAGAAACTTGAAAAGTTCGAAGCAGTCATTCCCGAATCCGCCCAGACAAGTAAACAGAAAATAAAAAAGAAAAAAAACCGTGATTTCGGCGGAGAAAAGATAAAGGGAGGTCCTCGTGGGAAGTTTGCTCCCCAACAGAAGCCCATTTTTAAGCCGAAGCCGGTTCAGCTCCGTATTAGCGTACCCGACGAGATAACAGTCGGGGAGCTTGCCTCCCGCATGAAAACACAGGCTGGTGAGGTTATTAAAAAGTTGATGAGTATGGGTGTTATGGCATCCGTTAACGAAGTCATCGACTATGATACCGCATACCTTGTCGCTGATGAATTCAAAATAAAGGTATCAAAAGAGGTCGTCGTTACAATAGAGGAAAAGCTGTTCAAAGAGGACGAGGACAAAGCCGAGGATCTTATTCCAAGAGCTCCCGTCGTTGTTGTAATGGGTCATGTTGACCACGGCAAAACCTCTCTGCTTGACGCAATTCGTCAGACACATGTTACCTCAGGCGAGGCTGGCGGAATTACCCAGCACATAGGAGCATACAGAGTAAACATCGGTGACGAGAAAGATAAAAAAGAAATTACTTTCCTTGATACACCCGGTCACGCCGCTTTTACTGAAATGCGGGCAAGGGGAGCAAATATTACTGATATTGCAGTTCTTGTTGTTAGTGCCGACGATGGAGTAATGCCTCAGACTGTGGAAGCTATAAATCATGCGAAGGCGGCCGACACACCGATTATCGTAGCTATCAATAAGATGGATCGTACCGGTGCAGATCCCGAGAAGGTTAAGCAGGAGCTTACCAAGTATGATCTTGTTCCAGAGGAATGGGGCGGAGATACAATCTGTGTGCCGGTTTCCGCACTAAAAAGAACCGGAATCGATCAGCTGCTTGAAATGATACTTCTCTCCGCTGAAATGCTCGAATTAAAGGCAAATCCGAGCAGATCTGCAAAGGGTGTAGTCATTGAGGCGAAGCTGGACAAGGGCAGAGGTCCGGTTGGCACAGTACTCGTTCAGAACGGAACGCTTAGGGAGGGCGATTATATAATCGCCGGAACTACGGTAGGCCGCGTCAGGGTTATGACCAACGACAAGGGCGACAAGGTCAACGAAGCGGGTCCCTCTTTCCCTGTTGAGATAATGGGGCTTTCGGAGGTTCCGAATGCAGGTGACATTTTCAACGTCGTTGCAGACGAGCGTATGGCTAAGGAGCTTGTCGATCAAAGGAAGCATAAAGAGAAGCAGGAGCAGTTTAAAGCCGAATCAAAGGTAAGCCTTGACGACCTGTTCGACCAGATAGGCGCAGGAGTCAAAACTCTGAATATTATTGTTAAAGCGGACGTTCAGGGTTCTGCCGAGGCTGTAACGAATAATCTACAAAAGCTTTCAAACGACGAGGTGAAAGTGAACGTTATCCATTCGGGAGCAGGAGCTATCACAGAAAGCGATGTAATGCTTGCATCGGCTTCCAATGCGATTATAATCGGATTTAATATCCGGCCTGACAAGCAGGTAAGCGACCTTGCGGAACGTGACAATGTCGATATCCATACCTACCGGATAATTTACGAATGTATCACTGAGGTCGAATCGGCCATGAAGGGTATGCTTGCACCCACATATAAAGAAGTCACGATAGGACACGCCGAGGTACGTCAGACAATTCATGTGCCTAATGTCGGAACAATCGCCGGCTGCTATATTTTAGACGGCAAGGTTACAAGAAACGCAAATATCCGCGTCCTTCGGGACAGTGTTGTGATATTTGAGGATAAAATCAGTTCTCTCAAGCGTTTTAAGGACGATGTCAGAGAGGTTCTGCAATCCTTCGAGTGCGGTATAGGGCTTGAGAAATTCAACGACATAAAGGTTGGCGATGTTTTAGAAGCATTCGTCTTGGAGGAAATTAAAAGATAATGGCAGGTTTTAGACAGGATAAAATAAACGAGCAGGTTACAAAAGAGCTTTCCGAAATCCTGCGCACGGTAAAGGACCCGAGAGTAAGCGGTAGCTTTATAAGCATCACACAGGTTTCGGTAACACATGATCTTTCGCTTGCGAGGGTGTTTTACAGCGTCATAGGTCCGGAGCGTGATGTCGAGAAGGGTATAGAATCCGCAAACGGTTTTATCAGAAAAGAGCTCGCACAGCGGTTGAATCTCCGTATCACTCCAAAGCTTGAATTCATAAGGGATAACTCCGCAGAACGGGCAATGAGCATTTCAAAAATACTCAGGGATATTAACGAAGACTTGAAGAACAGACCGGACAACGGGTAATAAAAGGATTTTTTACTCTTAAGGACGAGGAGGTAAAATGAATTTAACAATCCGTCAGGCAGCAGATTTCTTATTGGAAAGAGATAATTTTCTGTTAGTCTCTCATACAGGTCCCGATGCGGATACAATCGGTTCTGCTTCTGCTCTTGTCATGGGGCTACGCAGTATCGGTAAAAAAGCTGTGGCTATCTGCGACGAGGATATTCCGAAAAAGCTTCAATTTCTTGATATGGAAGACTCCTTTGTAAAAACCGAACCGGTGGGAATACAAACCTATTTAAGCATCGATGCGGCAAGCGCATCCATGCTTGGGGCTTTCACGAAAAAATATACAGAGGAACGTGTTTTCGACCTTTCAATAGATCATCATATGATAAACAATATCCCCTGTGATCGGCTTCTTCTGTGTGCGGATTATTCTTCTTGCGGAGAGATTATTTTTGAGCTGCTCAGGGAGCTTGGTATAAAGTTATACGAACCAATAGCAATAGCGCTTTATGCGGCTATATCCTCAGACAGCGGCGGATTCCGTTTTTCAAGCACTCGTCCCGTTACTATGCGATATGCAGCCGAGATTATGGAAACAGGCATCGATTTTGCAAAAATCAACCGTCTGTTGTTTGAAACAAAATCGCTTTCACAGATGAAAATAGAAAAACTTGCTTATAATTCAATCGAGCTGTATTATGAGGGAAAGCTTGCGGTTGTAGTGCTTACACCCGATACAATGCGTGATATAAGCTGTGACGAGAGGGATGTTGACAGCATAAATCAGATACCACGTCAAATTGCGGGAGTAGAGGTTTCGGTCGTAATACGCCAAAAGGGTGACAAGGTAAAGGTTTCGTTACGTTCAAACGATTATTTTAATGTCGCAGAGTTCGCTTCCGAGAATTTCGGCGGCGGCGGGCACTATCATGCCGCGGGATGCAGTTTTGACAAGGATATCGACGAGGTAAAGAGTATCGTTATATCATCTTTTGAAGGAAAGCTGTAATAGTCATGGTTTTTAACGGTATCTTAAACATAGACAAACCTGCGGGGATAACCTCTCAAACCGCGGTAACAAGAGTAAAGCACTTGTTAGGGGTAAAAAAAGCCGGACACAGCGGAACTCTTGATCCGCTGGCTACCGGAGTTCTGCCTGTGATGGTGGGTACTGCCGTAAAGGCAAGCGATTGGCTTACAGGTCATGACAAGCGTTATATTGCCGGTATCAGACTGGGTGTCGAGACCGACAGCGAGGATATTACGGGCAGGATTTTGTACGAACATAAAGGTGCATTACCCTCTTTTGAGGAGTTTTGTTCTGCTGTTCAGAGTTTTACCGGAAGAATATTGCAGATTCCACCCATGTATTCAGCGATAAAAAAAGACGGAAAAAAACTCGTCGATTTGGCAAGAAAGGGAATATCAGTAGAGCGCGCTCCAAGAGAAATAGAGATTTACTCTATAACAGCCTCCTCTGTCGGCGGAGAGCTTTATCTTGATGTTTTCTGCTCTAAAGGCACATATATCAGAACTCTCTGCGCAGATATCGGCAGAGAATTAGGCTGTGGTGCTGCGATGTCCTCCCTGCGACGTACCGCAGCGGGTTGTTTTAGTATAGAAAACTCAATCCCCCTCGATCAGCTCTCAAATATCCCTCCCGAAGAAATTGCTACACTTCTTACTCCCACGGAGCACATATTCTGTGATTATGAAAAGATAACCCTTCCGCCATTTTACGAAAGATTGTTTAAAAACGGTGCATCTGTTTCTTTTAGTAAAATCGGCATCGACACGATTTCAAAGGACGGTCTTTACCGCGTTTATGACGAAAACAGCTTTTTTGCGTTAGCAGAAACCGTAATATATGAGGGTTTACCTGCGTTAAAGGTAAAAAAGTTTTTTAAATAATTCCGTTTACAACAAAATAAGACAGTTTTGATATGTTATTGTGAATACAGTCAGCATATCATTTTTTATTTGGAGGCAAGAAGATAATGAATCTTACCTTTGGCGAAAAACAAATATCATCCGTTGAATTCAAACGTAAGGATAAGATCGTAATGCTTCCCGTTTCAGATATCGCACCCAATCCGCTCCAACCCAGAAAGAACTTTAATGAGGATGAGATTACCTTTTTGGCGGAGAGCATAAAACAGTTTGGCATTATACAACCCATAGCTGTCAAACTACGCGAGAACGCTCCCTGCCTCAAGCTCAACAATGAGAAAATTTATACTGCTTCCTATGAGATAATCGCAGGTGAACGCAGGTGGCGTGCGGCACGACGGCTCGGTATGAAAAAAATACCCTGTATCGTGTTCGAAACGGACAAGCCCGGATCTGCCATGCTTGCGCTCGTCGAAAACATCCAGCGTAAGGAACTTGAAGTTTTTGAGGAAGCTGTCGCGTTGCAGAACCTACTGCTTATGACTGAAATGACGCAAAACGAACTTGCAAAACGACTGTCTGTAAGCCAGTCAAATATTTCAAATAAGCTAAGGCTTCTTAAGCTCACTGTCGAGGAGCGTTCTCTGATCTCCGATGCCTCGCTATCAGAGCGACACGCACGGGCTCTTGTGCGTATCGACAACGAACGAATAAGAATGATTTTTCTAAAAAAAATAATTGAAAAAAGCCTTTCCGCTTCGGCGTCGGAAAAGCTAATAAATGATTATATAAAAGGTGAGTTCATAAAAACCGATCTGACAAGCCCGAACGTAGATAAGCCTCACAGTAAAGCAACGCGCGTTGGCGTGATAAAGGATATACGCTTTTTTTATAACACCATCGAACGTGCTGTTTCTCTGCTGAGCGACGCAGGTATTAAGGCAAAAAGTGAAAGAGTGGAGTATGATGATTACTTCGAAATAGTTATAAAGGTAGCAAAGATGCCGTCCAATGTATAAGCATGCAAAAAAGACAGACCGCACAACCATAATGGTTGTGCGGCGTTTTATTTATCTCTTTTGCTGCAGCTTCTTTATTGGTTTTACCGGCTATCAGGCTCTGATGCTTCTTTTTCTGATAAGGGCTAATACGATAACAATTGCTATTAAAGCAGCTGTAAAGCTTATAACCAGAAAATCGTTATCACCTGTTTTAACAGGCTCTGAGGTGTCGTCTGAGGATGAATCAGATGATGCAACAGACGAGACGTTGTTTTCTGATGATTCAGATACTTCAGATACTTCAGATACAATAGAACTCTCGGTTTCAGAAGATTCCTCTGCTTGAGACTCATCTCCCTCGGTACCGCGTAAGATTAAATCCTGCTGATAATTGCTTGCTACCTGCTGTGCAGTCAGCTCTATCGAGTAGAAACGCATTCCCATATATTCCGCCTCTAACCTTCTTTCGGCACCGTCATGTCCGAAGAAAAGGTCCTGTACGGCAAGAGCGCCCTCTGCACTCGTTGTGGTACCAACCTGTACGCCATCGACATACATGGTTATCAGACCACCGACCTTATAAGTTAACGTAACGGTTGAATTTTTAAGCAGTTCTAAAGCTCCTGCAGCCTCTGGTCTAATGTTTTGTTGAAGCCCGCTCGGTACGCTCTTGAAAAACAACTTGTCATTCATTACGGTGCGGAACCATGCGAAGGAATCGCCTGTTGAGGTATTCAAGAATGTATTCCAGTCTGTACCTAAGGAGTTGAACTTACCGAACACAATCTCAACGGAAAAAGCCTGCCCGTTTATCACATTGGCAACACTAACCGGGAGAAAAACCTTTTTCGAATTCAGCAAAAATGCATTTTCGGTAAAGTGGTTGTTATCATCTGTTTCTATATTTATAATATTTCTACCCTTTCCGGATAAATCGGCCCAGGATTTGGCGTTTGAATTATGACCACTTCCGGTATTATTTGTACCTAAATACAAAGCCTCCAATCCGGTTGTCAGATATGTTGGTTCAGCTGCTTGAGTTTTAAATGCCGACATCGGAACACAAGCTATTGCTAAAACAAATACAATAAGCGTCAGTGCGATTGCTTTTGATAAACCTTTTTTCATACTAATCCTCCTATATAATCTAAAAGAGTACACAGTTAATACAATAAATATATTTTATCATTATATTTTCTTTTTGTCAATATTAAATTGTAATAATTTTTATAATTTATACGTTCAAACCGATCGTTATAATACCTGAAACTTGATTGCTAAAATTACTCCGAGAGCAACTTTTTTATAATAGAAATCTGTTCTCTAACCGATTGCGGCGATGTTCCTCCTCTTGAATTGCGTTTTGATACGCATTTTTCCAATTCGATAGCCTTATAGATATCCTTATCAAACAGTTCCGAAAAAGCTTTATAATCCTCAAGCGGAAGTTCCTCAAGGGTTTTGCCTCTTTCGATACATAAAGCGACAATCTCACCCATTACTTTATATGCGTTCCGGAAAGCCATTCCCTTTGATACCAGATAATCAGCACCGTCGGTAGCGTTAATAAAGCCTCTCGCAGCGGCAAGACGCATATTCTCTTTATTTACATGTATGCTTGCTATCATCGCACTGAAGACCTCTAAAACAGCCTTTACGGTATCAACGCTGTCAAAAATCGCCTCCTTATCCTCCTGCATATCCTTGTTGTAGGCAAGCGGAAGACCCTTGAGCATTGTCAGAAGCGTTATTAAATTACCATAAGCCCTGCCTGTTTTACCTCTTACAAGCTCGGCAATGTCGGCATTCTTTTTTTGCGGCATTATTGATGAACCCGTCGAGAAGCTGTCATCCAGCTCGATATACTTGAACTCCCACGAGCACCAAAGAACAATCTCCTCCGAAAAACGGCTAAGGTGCATCATTACCATCGAGATTACAAAAGCAAGCTCAGCGACGAAATCCCTGTCCGAAACACCGTCAATACTGTTTTCACTCACTCCTTCCATTCCCAGAAGCTGTGCGGTATACACCCTGTCAATCGGAAAACCCGTTCCGGCAAGCGCACAGGAGCCGAGCGGCGAAACATTAATCCGCCTTTTGCAATCCCTAAGGCGATCAAGGTCGCGGAGTAACATAAAAGCATACACGAGCAAGTGCTGACCGAACGTGATCGGCTGTGCCCTCTGTAAATGCGTATATCCGCACATTATTGTGTCGATATTATGCTGCGCAAGGTCGGTAATAACCCGAATAAGTTCAGTTATCAGGTTTTCAATCTCCAAGCATTCATCCCTGAGATATAGCCTTAGGTCGACAGCAACCTGATCGTTGCGGCTTCGTGCGGTATGCAGACGCCTTCCGGCGTCACCTATGCGTTCTGTCAAGACACCCTCCACATAGGAATGAATATCCTCATATTCGCCCTTTATAGGAGTAATGCCGCTTTCGATTTCGTACAACAACTTTTTTAATGCCTCAGTTATATCCATACCATCCTGCTCGCTGATAATTCCCTGTTTTGCGAGCATCTCTGCGTGGGCGATGGAACCCTCAATATCCTGTTTATACATACGCATATCAAAAGGCAATGAGGTATTGAAATCATTTGCTTTATCATCAAGACGCTTGCTAAAGCGTCCGGTCCATAATTTTTCCATCTGCACCTTTTCCTTTGCTGCGATAAAATTCTCTTATAAGCGGTTATTTTAAACGATCATAAAAAGCGTATTCTGCGTTATGGAATGTCCTCATATACGGTCTCGGGAGGATTATCGAGACATTCGGGATTTTTAAGAATGGACTTGAACAGCTTTAACGCTGCGGCAAAATAATGCCCGTCACAGATACGCTCATCGGTAGTGAATGTATATTGGACATATTTGTTCTGAGTTATAGTTCCGTCAAGTTCAAGTTCGTTTTTTGTGTACTTTGCTCCAAAGGCACAGAAAACCGGAATGTTGCCGAAATCATAGAGATGATGATAAACCGGAGGTATTCCGAGCGAACCCATTGATGTTATCGCAAAGCTACCGTGAAACGGACTTAGCTTTGTAAGTGCTCTCGGTACCAAACCGAAATAATCAAGCAGGTTGAGAAGCCATACTGTGAACTTCAGGAATAAACCGGGGATATAGTTCAATGCTTTTGCAAGACCGTCAAATTCGCTTTCGGCTTTTCTGCTCTCCTCTATAGCGTCGGTAAGTATCCTATAAACATCGTCGCTTGTAGCATCTTTTGGGAAAAACAGCTTCAGTACTGTGTCCGGAGATTCTATCTTCATTTCCTTCTTAATAGTAAGCATAATCTCGATGCAGTTGCGCGAATATATTTTCTGTCCCCTTATGAACCGGTTAAGTGCCGGTCGCTGTGATATAATTCGTACATATGCAGCAATAAAAATATGCAGCATACCGAATCCCTTCAAACCCTCCTGCCTCTTTTTGAAAATATACTCATCCGCATTAGAAACATCAAGAGTATCCGAGAGTTTATTTGAAGCATCCTGCCTTCTCTTCATTATATACGGGGACACCCTGCTTATAGGCGGCAGAGTTTTTATTCGTCTTCCCTCTTTTTTCGGGTTCACCTTTACTCCCAGAGTTATCACTTCCTTAACAAGATACAGAATACCATATTTGTAACGATTTTGCAACTATAACTTTGCTAGGCTCGCCGTGTGTGAAAATTATGATTTTTAATAGTAAAAAACATAAAAATGCTTGTAAATATTCTCTGTATATGGTATTGTATCTATAATATAATCTATTATTTTAATAGGGGGTAAGTAATCCAATGAAAAAGCTTTATTGTGCCGTTCTGTGTTTTATTTTTCTGACCACCCTGTTACTCTCCTCATGTAAAAACGGGGATGATAATAAATCAGGAAGAGATAACTCAGGTGCGACGGTTTCCGGCGATGGTAACTATATCGCTAACATTCCGGAAAAGGACTACGGTGGAAAATCCTTTGTTTTCCTGACCTGCGGACCTAATCAGGAGCACGAATCGGAGATTGTGTACAATGATTATACCGATGGTGGTGATGAGAAAATGGCAAAGGTCGTCAATGATGCCATATCTACAAGAAATCACTCTGTCGAGGAGCTGCTCAATATAGAGATAAAAGAGCAGTATGTTTTTGATACAAAACGCAAAAACGGCGAGTTCGCAAACAAAATTAGGCTCGATATATCTGCCGGTTCAGGCGATTATCATGTGCTGACTCCCTGCATTTATGACGGAGCGATGCTTGCCGCAGAGGGTTTGCTGTTCGACCTGAACAGTGATATTCGATATCTTGATATGAGTCAGCCTTGGTGGGACCAGACATTCAACGAGGAGCTTACCATAAATGACAAGCTGTATTTTACGGTTGGTGATATAGGAACCACAAATAAATCTGCAACCGCTGCTCTATTTTATAATAAAAACCTTGTAGAAAAGCTTGCACTCGAAAACCCATATGATCTTGTCCGAGAGCACAAATGGACAATCGATAAGGTAACGCAAATGGCTAAATCCATCAGCAGCGACGACAATCAGGACGGCAAGATAGATTACAATGACAGCATGGGCTGGTCCGGTCAGCTCGATGATATGTGGGCATTGTTCTATGGATCCGGCGAGAAGATTGCTTCCATCGGCTCTGACGGCTACCCGATGCTTACTATGTACAATGAACGTTCTACGGATGTAATCGATGCGATGCTCAAGCTTGTACAGGACGATGATCATTATATAAGCGCTAATGATTACTGGGGTGCGGAAGGTGTTGCATGGCCATCATTACTTACAATTAAGCCTTTCCTTCAAGGAAAATGCCTGTTCTTTTCCGGTAACATTTCGACAACCAACGATTTTGCCGATATGGACGACGATTTCGGAATTGTTCCGGTTCCGCTCTATGACGAAAACCAGGAGGATTATCACAGCCTTATCAATCCTTGGGTAAGTTCATGCTTTGCTGTTCCTAAAAATGTCGCCGTTGAGTCGGATAAGGAGTTTGTCGGTATCGTACTTGAGGCGATGGCTGCGGCAGGTAAAAACATGATCCAGCCTGCATTTTATGAGGTTGCATTGAAGTATCAAAATACCAGAGATGATGATTCGATAGAAATGCTTGACAGGATTTTTGCGTCACGCGGATGCGATATTGGCATTATATTTGCGTGGGGCAAGCTTGATGTGGAGCTCCAAGCGCTTGCATCGGCGGCTCCCGGAACATTCACGTCAAAATACGAATCTTTAAAGGATATCGCACAAAATCAGCTTGAAGAAACAGTAGAATTCTTTAAGGAAAACGAATAGGAAAAAACAAAAAAATGCAGGCTGCCTTTTAGGCAGCCCATTTTTTTATCTTGTATTATTTCTCGTCTTCTTCCCTGCTTTGTGCTTTTGTATTTGCCTTCTCAGATATGATAAGATTAATGACCAGAATAATCGCAAAAATTGCCAGCAACGAAAGTTGTATAAGCAGAGAGGAAGCAAAATTGTTAGATTCTGCAAGGATCAGCACAATACCGATAATAAGTTGAGCGGCAAAATAGACAGCTCCGAATTCGGTTGGCTCTATGCCAAATATCTTACGCTTTATCTGATATCGTCCCGTCAGCACAGGCGTTGCGATAAAAGTAATAAAAGAAACAATAATAAATATATACGATGTCCATGCAGTTGAATTAGCTTCGCTGCTCATATCCGTCATATAAAAAACAAAGTTGAACACAATAAAAATAATGCTGCCGAGAATTATCCATAAAACATTTTGCTTTTTCATTTTACTCATCGCAACCGATAAAAGTACATAAAACTACATTTATCGCAATTACAATACTCCTCCTGTTATTTATATATCACCACAAAAAGCAGAAATATTCCTGAGGACGGCAGCCAAAATGACCGCCGCCCTCTTTTTATGAGAATTTGTTAATCTTGATATCCTAGGACAACCTCTTCGATATCCGTTTCGATTATGGATTTTATTCTCTCGAGTTCGGAGGCGATGCTCGTAGATTTATTTGACATAAGGTTATAGAACATCGTCGATACTTTTCCGAAGTTATAGATGATGCCGAGATCATATACAACATTATTGAACACATAATCGTCGAGCATTTCCTCGTCCTCAGCAGAGTCCATATCTCTTGTTTTAAGAACTGTTGTGTAGTAAGCGTCAGTAATGTAATTCTTTGCTTCGCAAGCCATGACCTCAATCATGAATGCAGAAAACTCGGGTTTAGGAACCGATATGGGAATTACTATACCATTAGCAAGACCGGCAGAACAGGGAGTAAAATAGTCCTGCTGATTTGTGTCATACTTCGGCATCGGCACAACCCCGTAATCGGCACCTTTAGGATAATTTCTGAGCTTTTTAATTGCGGAGAAAGCTGAGGTGCGGAACAGAGCGCGGTTCTCACCGAATATGTTGAGGGATTCCTTCCACATATCTCCGCCTTCTGGTAAATTGAAATCCTGACAATGAATGCACCATTCACCCGTTTTCTGGAGATCGGTTAAAATATCAACAGCCACTGTAAATGATCTCTCGCTACCTATTGCAATCTGAGGAATATCAGCATTATCCTTTGTGATGAGCTTCTCTCCGGAGGCAAGATAGAACATAATCGAATCGGTATATGAGGAGGACAGTCCCCACTGGTCTTTTGAAGTGTATACTCCATCACCGTCGTCAACAGTAACAGCTTTTGAAAGCTCTATCATCTTGTCAAGCGTCCATTCACCGTTTCTGACAAGCTCGTAAAGATCAACTTCCGGCCAGTTGCTGGCAAGCATTTCCTTGTTAAATGTTATTGCAACGGAAACAATCTTCTGCATTATCGAAATATCGCCGGTAGTAAAATAAACTTTATCTGCTATCGAAAGAGATTCGGTAGCATTTTGATCCCACCAGGGCATTGACAAATCAATGTAGGGAGCGAACTGCTCGTCTGCGAGATCATAAAGAGAGCCCTCTTGAGCGAGCGTTGCACATCCGGGAAGGAAGGGTATCGCAGCGTCAAAGCCTCCGATCGTTGACATAACGTCAAGCCTTACATCCTCTAAAACTGACTTTGCGTAGATTGCCTTTATTTCGACACCATAATCACCAAAAACCTTGTTGTTTCTGTTTCTAACAGCATCCTCAAGCGCATCATCTGTTGTTTCGTATTTATCGACCCCGACTTCTTCAGAAAAATATGTAGTCTCAACCTCGTTTGAGGTTACCAGAACTCTGAATTCCTTTATATCGGGAGCAGGGTTTTCAGGCATATTTACATAATACTTGCCGTTACTATCTTTTCCTCCGTGGGCATTATTACTACTGCTCTCCTCTGATGCAGCATCAGTTGAATTGTTTGACTCTTCGCCCGTTATTTCGCAGGATGCTAACAATAGTGGCATCGTTAGCAGCAAACATAAAAGGGCGATGACATATCTCTTTGACATTGATTTCATGGATAGCTCTTTCCTTTCATATGAATATAATTGAATATAACAATTCTTCTCCTTTTGGAGCACATTCATAGGTATATTTTAACATACCTGTTGAATTCTGTCAATACAAACTTTTATCCGTGTGGTTTTACTGCGAATTTTGTTCAAATTCAACAAAATGAATTATTTATTTTAAAAAAATATCGTATGTGCCTAAAAAATGCCTTTTTATTTTAAAATAATCATTTGCGGTAACGCTATTTTTGCCGCTAAGACAACCGGCGCAGAGTTGCGCATCGCTCAACTCGAAATTACCAATAAAAGCTCGTTTTACATTTAAATAATCTAACGCACTCACCCTGCCGTCCCCGGTCAAATCACCGAGCACAATGATAATAAGACTATCCGCAAAACCTCCGTTTCCGTCGGGTATGTACACCCTGCAGCCCGTGCCGATTACTTCCTTGTCGAATATAATTCCGCTGTTTTTAAACTGTGTCCTTATATATTCTGCGCTGCAGTTTTCGCCAGCTCCGAGAAGAAATCCTCTCTGCCTGTCGATGATTAAGCCGGAATCGGGAATAAGCTCTAAAATGTCATTATCGCTGTTATCAGCTATCTCAATCGTTGCGGTTGAACTTACCGCTCCGGTCTTAAAGTTTATTCCGGTTATAACGATTAAATCACCGATTTTGAAGGCATTCGTCGCAGCTTTATTATTTCTTGAATTTATATAGGCGTCGGAGCTTGTGTCCCTGTCGTCGCAATGGCTTGCAAAGATAATGCCACCCTCCGGAATGGTAAGACTTCCTGATTGGAGATGTTCTCCTTTTTGTGTAATAACATATTTCCCGTCGGTTCCGGAGGGAGCCGCAACGAAATAGGAAGCCCATGATGTGTTAAGCTCGTTATATAAAACAGTATTTTTTCCGTTGAACTTTTTATCGGCTATTACTGCAGCTCCTGCGGTAACCTTTTGATTATATCCCGTAACATAAACTCTTTTTCCCGGTATGGGTGTCGGCAGATCGGGTATTTCATGCTGTACTCGTCCTGCATAAGGCGGTGTTCCGTATCCGATTATGTATGTATCTTCAAGCGAATATGATCGGTAAGCACAGGAATCGGCGGTATTTCCCTCTATTGTGTAAACCGTTTTTAGATTTGATTCATAAACGATACCCACATGGGAAGATTCGCTGTTCTCTGTTCTGCCGTTCGCAAAAAAGATTATATCCCCCGCGAGAGGATAATAACCGCTGCTGCGGCTCTTCCATTGCCCTTTGTTCTTGAAATGATTTACCCAATACGGACAGTATGCAAAAGAGCCTGTTGAGCTTATTGTGCCCGCCTCATAGGAACACCAGGAAACGAACATCGCACACCATGGGGCCTTAATGAACGAATCGTCGGTATTCATATAATCATGATACCAATCGCCGTACTTAGTGTATCCGGAATATTTCTCGCAGCCCTCGTAATAACCTATCTGCGTTTTTGCAACCTCGACTATATCTGTCTGACCTTTCCCGGTGTTTATATATGTATTGTCATAAGCTGCTTCTGCAATAAAATTTACCGATAGTAAAGTGAATGTTATTACTTGAAATAAAATCAGCGATATTATTCTTTTTGCCATGCCGTCATCCTCCGATTTATATTTGTTTACTGCTTAATTATATGCCATATATATAATTTAAGTCAACAGTTATTTATGACGGATTGTCAACCATCAATTGAGTACAGGTTGACATATAAAAATATTTATGTTATAATATAAATAATACTATTCATTGGAAGGTGCAGGATGAACAAGGACAGAATACTATCTATGCTCGAGGAGAATAAAGGCATATATCTTAGCGGTCAGGAGCTTGCAAAACGGTTATTTGTTACACGCAGCGCCGTCTGGAAGGCAATAAATATGCTCCGAAGGGACGGCTATATAATTAAAGCGGTTAAAAACAAGGGGTATATGCTGCCGCATGACAGCGATATTGTTTCGGAGCAGAGTATCCGCCCGTTTTTAAGGGGTAATGCTGCCGATTTCAGGTTTGAAATTAAAAAAACACTGCCTTCAACAAATACATATCTAAAGGGATTAGCCGCAAACGGCGAAAAAGAGGGGCTTGTAATTATGGCGAACGAACAGACGGCCGGCAGGGGGCGCATGGGACGCAGCTTTTTCTCTCCGGCAGATGATGGTATTTATATGTCAGTTTTACTTCGCCCTCCGCTTAAAGCTGATAGCGCTGCCCTACTTACTACTATGGCCGCAGTATCTGTATCAAGAGCTATCGAGAACACTGTCGGAATTCCGATCGGGATAAAATGGGTGAATGATCTGTATTATAAGGATAAAAAAATCGCAGGAATTCTGACCGAGGGAGGAATCGATATCGAAAGCGGCACCCTGCAATACGCCATTATCGGTATCGGTGTTAATGTTTTTACAGAGGAATTTCCCGATGATCTCAAGGATACCGCAGCCTCAATTTCAAAATCGGCAGATGAAAAGGGAGTATCACGCCCCCTGCTTGCTGCAGAAATCCTAAACCTTCTTGAAGAGAACCTTCCTGCGCTTGATAAAAAAAATCATATATCAGAGTATAGAGCCAGATCAATTTTAACCGGCAAGGAGATATTTGTTAGCAGAGGAGATAAGAAAATCCCCGCCGTAGCACTTGATATAGATGAAAATGCCTGTCTTGTTGTCAAATACGATGACGGTAAAATCGAATCTCTGTCATCAAGTGACGTCAGCATACGCAGAAATAAATAAGTTATTGATTATGAAAAAGCAATCGATAAGATCTTTGATATTAACCTCGATATTTGCGGCAATTATCTCTGTTCTTGCACCTATAACAATCCCGGTCGGCACGGTTCCGATAACACTATCACTCTTTGCTGTATTTCTGTGCGGTTCACTTCTGCCGACCGCTCAAGCGGTTATGGCGACGATTGTTTATATTACGCTCGGTGCGATAGGTTTACCTGTGTTCTCGTCTTATACCGGCGGTTTTTCGGTTCTTACCGGTGTTACCGGTGGCTTTATATGGGCTTATCCGCTTATGGCGTTTTCTATCTCTTTATCGGTAAAAATATTCAAAAAACGTTGTGCCTTATCGCTTTTTACAGGAATCTGTATTGCTATAATTATATGCTACACTCTCGGAACATTCTGGTTTTGTTATCTGACAGGAAACAGCTTGACAACAGGTATAACCGCCTGCGTGCTTCCTTTTATCGTACCCGATGTTATAAAAGCGGTTGCTGCAGCCAGTTTGGCGTTAGGACTTGACAGATTCTATGTTATAAATAAAAAACTAACCTGAAACGCAAAAAACGAGACAAAAACGCCTCGTTTTTTTATTCTAATACTTACCGTTTTTCCAGGATTCAAGCTTTTGCATAATAATATCACGCGTTTTGTAGCAGATGTCGGGCAGCGTTCCTCCGAAGCATTTTTCAGCTTCTCTGAAGCCTTTTTCTATTGCTGCTTTCAGCTCCTCAAACTTACCCGTATCGTTCCCCGAAATTGCAATAGCAAAATTGACGATATTATCGCTGACCGTCTCGACGCTGTAATCGCTTTCCGTAAAGGCTTCGTCGCTTAAAACAATTATAGTATATTTACCCTGCTTTAAGATTATGCTCTCAACAAGATTACGCAGGTTTTCGTTTATTCTCTGCGCCTCCGCCTTAACTGCGTTGATATGGGCAGCGTTCAATCTGTTCGGTTTTCTGTAAACACCGGCTTTATTAGACCCTGTATTGAGCTCTATCTTATCTTTTTTCAAATTCTGCTGTATGTTTGACTTATTGCTTGTATTCTTTTTTTTGCTGTAAACTCTACTCGCTTTATCATTCGCTCCGATTTTGTTAATCATTAATATAACCTCCTTTTTATACTACCACATCCGTACCGTTTATAACAGAAAACGGTTTTACTTATATATCGGCATTTATTGACAAACATTAAGAATATTTAATTAAATAAAAAAAAACGTCAACCGGGTTGGTTGACGGCTATCCGATTTCGCTGCTATTTCATCTCGCCGAGATAGATCGGCGACTTCTTGCCTAAAAAATAATTCTTTATAACCTTTCGCATATCAACAGGGAAGAGCGGCTCGTGCATAATGTTGTCGATATTCAGCCAATGTGTGCCGATTTGATTGAAATCATACATCAATGCGCTCTCCCCCACTTCCTCGACTATGTTGCATACAAACATAAATTCTATCCTGTGAGTATCCACCTCTTGTTCGTCCTTAAAACCTTCACGTATAAATAGAAGGCTCTGAGGTTCTACAATATATCCGGTTTCTTCAAGCACCTCACGTTGCAACGCATCTAACATAAGCTCATTCGGTTCCTGCTTGCCGCCGGGAAGCGTATAATATATTCCCTGCTCATGCTTCATTTCTGTTACAAGCAGCTTTGTGTTTTTGATGATGATACCCTTTATAGAATTTCTTATGATCACGTTTTTCACCTAATTATGAAGTAAATTTGTTTTTGCATTAATAATGATACAGACTTACAGAACACCGACATAATTTCTTTACTTTGATATTAACATACCTATTTTTTTTTGTCAACCTGTGTAATTTACTTATTTATTGTGTTCCCGGCACTTTTAATGATATGGTCTAAAAACAGAGGGCGGAAGAGAAAAAATATGTAATACATACTCCTGCTTAACTATGAAACGAATCAATAAAAAAGCGCTGTGTAAACAGCTCTTTTTTATATGTTGTCAAAACCCGAGCTCGAATATCCAGCTCCTTGAGTTTGAAGTGGTTTTTTCCTCCTGTATAAGCTTCAATAGGTTTTCCTCCGTACCGACGCGTAGTTTCGGCAAAACTCTCTCTTTTTCCTTGCCGATTTTACAGGTGAGCATATCTATTTCCCTGCAGTTTCTCACCGGGCGAAAAGATGACCTGTTATACAGTGCGCAAACAAAACACACATAGAATACTAATGCAACGAGCCAAACCATATAAAAATCCTCCTTTTTATCTTACAACCATATTATAATCATTTAGGTGTACAATAAAAAGGACAGTAAAAACAATCCGTGCAAATTTCTTATAATTCCGATGAAAGCACTATATAAATCAATATGTAAACTATATATATCGTAACTTTTTTGGAATATTTAAGAATAAATTTTCGACAATTTTCTACACAGTATATTATTAATTCACAATTTATATTCAATTGGCATATTGTATAAAACAATTCAGGTGGTTTTGTGTCGATTTATGAGCGACTCTTTTCGTTTACAATCATAACACAATCTGTTATTATTGGATTAACAAGGAGGGAAGAATTTGAAGACGCTCATAAGCGAGCTTAAGCGGGATTGCGAGAGATTCACTCTCAGATACCAACTTTTTGAGGAATTTGACAACGAGCATTTTGGAAAAAGCTTTTTCAGCTTTACCGTTAAATTATACGATAACGAACACGTAGAAACAGCCGAAGCACGAGATGTTACGAGCTGCCGCGTTTCCGCGGAAAAGTTGCTGAAAGCTATTTGTTCGGGTACTGTAACGCCAACTTGTCTTCCCTATATTATTGAGGATTATCTGGCTGAAGCATAGAAACGGTTCTGACATCAATTATGAAGTAATATAAATTATTTACAGTGATGAGTTAAGAGAAAAGTTATTGAGGCTTATTATATTTACCTTTATATCCCTTCCCCCCCGGCGGAAAAATCAAAACAATTTGTAAAACCCCTGGTATATACCGGCTCAACCAGAAAAAACAGTGAAAAATTCATACGAACTGTTGATTGAATTTAATTCACTGTATTCTGTAGGAAGTAGTATAGTACAAGAGGTTTTTGTTTGTTTATAGGGTTATTTTATTATGGGCACGGAAATTATTAGTGGCTTTTACGGGAAAGGCTCCTGATTGAAAGCAAGTAAAACAAAACCGCAGTAGCAAGGATTACAAGCACGTTTACATAGGATGGGATCACTGTATCTCCCCATTTTAAAACAATACCCATTTCCTCCGCAAATTCTTCCTTAAATTCCGCCGGAGCATTACCGAACTGTTCGTTCATAACCGATTCCATCATAACCTGCCTGAATAAAACTGCGGAATGTGATACCGGGAATATCTTAACCACGATCTGAACCGCATCAGGTAAAATTCCGATGGGCATATAAATACCGGTAATAAAGCCGACTAAAGTACCTACAACGGAGCTTGCGGTACCAAAAGCGTTCTGGCTTTTAAGGAAAGATACAATGAAGAACAAAAGCGTGGTGTTTGCGAGCGTCGAAAGAATAATAAGTCCGAATATCTTGATTAAAGTCGTAAAATCGGGAAAAGTCCCGCCTTTTGCTACTATGTATATCTCAACCAAGATAAATGTAAGCACACTCATTATCAGTCCTATTAAAAACGCACCGCCGATATATCCCGCAGTCAAACTGCTCCTCTTAATAGGTGACGAATAAAAATCTTTTGTGATTTTATTGTGCCTGTCATCAACCATAATGCCGAATGCTCCCATCGTTGTCGTAAGAGAAACGACCGCGAGAAGGCCGGACATAATCCATGAGTCCATTATCAGTCTGGGTTTTTCTACCTGGATATTACTCGACCATATATCTCCTAAAAAGAAGACATAAAGCCCGATGATGATAAAAACTGCGAGTAGTGAGAAAAACACAGAGGTTTTATCCCTGAAGTAAACCTTAAGTACCCTTTTTATAAAAGCGGTCATTATCTCATCTCCTTTCCGGTAATGTTGATAAAGGCATCGTCCATAGTGCCTGTAAACACTTCAAAGCTTGTTATGTATTCTCTGCATGAATCAATAACAGGCAGTGCGCTCATAGTATCGGGCAACCTTACGGTAAAACGATTCGTGTTCTGTGTATAATCGCAGCCTAAGGATTCAAGAGCGTCAGTGAGCTTCTTTTCGTCTTTTCCTGAGGTGAGCACAATACAATCGTATGAATAATTTTCCTTTAGCTCAGAAGGAGTGCCTTTTGCTGAGATAACCCCGTTGTCGATAATAATAACATAATCAGCTTCCGCCGCCTCCTCCATGTAATGAGTTGTAAGGAAAACGGTCATCCCCGTATCAGCTTGCAGCTTTTTTATTGTATCCCAAACATTTTTACGCGTCTGAGGATCAAGCCCTGTCGTCGGTTCATCGAGAAATAATATCTTAGGAGTGTTTACAAGAGCTCTCGCAATATCGGCTCTGCGACGCTGTCCGCCCGAGAGCTTTCCGTAACGGCGGTTAAGCAGATCTGTTACACCGGCTGCTTCTGCCGCTTTTTTTACTGCCTCATCAAGCTTTTTTCCCTTGATTCCATAAAGAGCTCCCCTTGTTTCTATGTTTTCCCTGACTGTAAGCAAATCATCAAGAAGCCCGTCTTGGAAAACTGCTCCGATTACGTTGCGAATTTCCTCGTCGTCTTTACCGAGCACATTTCCATCAACTACAGCACTGCCACCGTCAGGCTTAAGGAATGTGCAGATCATATCGATTGTTGTGGATTTACCTGCGCCGTTTGGTCCGAGAAAAGCGAACATCTTACCAGTCTCAACATAAAAACTAATGCCGTCGACTGCCTTGATTTCGCCAAAATGCTTTTTTAGGTCATTGACCTCTATTATATGTTCCATTATTGATGCCCATGCGTTGAGAGTTCGCTAAATATGCAGCAAAGACCGCGTGGGATTACACCTGCCTTTCAATATTTATATCTTTTACCGGGTGGTTTTATTAACTCTTGTTGGAAATAAGCTCCTTTACTTTTTCCTCCTGTGCAAAAAGCGTGCACCCTCCCGTATGTTCAGCCGCTAATATATTATTTCCCATAATTTTTTTGAACAGCGGCGAATTCAAAGCTCCGATAAGCCCTCCGTCTTTAATGTTCACATCAGAATAGGGTGAGAACGGGCACGGCTCTACTGCGCCATCGGCGTTGATGTGAAAAAAGCCTCTGCCCGCAGCAAGGCAGCCACCCATATATTTTTCGTCCCCCGGGAAGGAAATAAACAGTATTTTTTTATACAGATTCCCGAGCTCTGTTTTTTTAGTATCAAGGTTTTCCCTGTCATGGTCATCAAGAGCAATCTCACGGGTGCTGTTGTCCATCGGCACGTACTCAATAAAAAGCACAACCTTGCATCCGAGCATATAAAGATTTTCCGCAAAAGGTTTGCTTGTCACTTCCTCAAAGTTTTCCTTTGACACCGTTACAGAAACACCGTAAAGTATTTTTCTCTTTTTCATAGCCTCTATTGCCGAGGTCAGAATATGGTAAGTGCCTTCGCCCCTTCTGTTATCCGTAGACTCTAATCCGCCTTCGATGCTTATTATCGGGATAAGGTTCCTGCTATTATCAAACAGCTTTATGTATTCATTATCGATGAGAGTTCCGTTTGTTATAATAGGGAAGATTATATCTTTCGTATCAGCTGCACAGAGTAAAACATCTCTTCTTAACAGCGGTTCCCCGCCAGCCAGCAGAATAAACGAAACACCGTGACACGCTGCCTGACCGAAGATAACTCCCCACTCGGCATCTGTCAATAACGTTTTTGTGCCGGCATTATCGCATGTTTTATTCGCCCTTGCGTAGCATCCCTTGCAAAAAAGGTTGCAGTTCTGAGTAATACTTGATATTAGGAATGGCGGAATATGAATGCCCTGTTTTTCGCTTTCAAGCCTTTTTTCCATCGCTTTTTCGAAAGAAGTTTTTATTTTTGAAAGAAATAGCATCTCTTTTAAGTTGAATATCGAGCCTTTTATTATCTTTTCTATTATGCTCTCTACACCGTTATTTAAATGCTGAGTCAGTTGTTTCGAGTTCATTAAAATAGCCTCTGTATATGTATTAATTCGATTACTGTTCCATGTAATCGTCAAATTCCTCTTTTGTTCCGTTGAATACATTCATATCAATAAATTTCTCTTCGCCATCATATCCCGCCAGCTTCCCCTTATGCGAATACTGCCAGAAGGTCCAATCTCTGCCATCGTTCAGCGATGCTTTTGTATAGACATCTCTTATCCAAACATCGTATTCAAGAAACGATCCGCTTATGTATTTTTTATATGATCTTTGAGTGGCATAAATAATGGGTTTTACTCCATAATGATTTTCAAGTTTTTCTATAAGCTCTTTTAAGTTGCTTTGTACCAAATTTACATCAGGGCTCTTGCCATTATAATCGCCATAATACTCTATATCTACCACGGGAGGTAGCATATTTTTTGTTTTGGCACATACTGAAATAAAGTTTTCCGCTTGTTTTTCTCCACTGCTCTCGAAGCTGAAAAAATGATATGATCCTATTTTTATATCGGTTTTTAAAGCATTTTCATAATTATTATAGTAATACGGATCTATATAGCTGCTACCCTCGGTAGCTTTTATAAATGCGAAACTTATATTCTGTGTTGCGAGTTTTTCCCAGTCGATTATTCCCTGATAAGAAGATACATCCACACCCCTTACAGGGTATTCCTCTATCGAAGGATTATTGAACCAGATAACCCCGCAGTGCAAAAGCACCCCGGCAGTCGATAGCACCAATACTAAAAATATAATTATTATCAGGATAATTTTCTTCATTGTATTTTCCAAATCAAAAATTTTTTTATTCAAATTTATAATAGCATAATGTTTTATTATTTTCAAGCATTATCAATAAATAATCCGAAGCGGTATTCCCGCTCCGGATTCTTTATTAGTCAATGAATTTTTATAACGAGTTGCTATGCTTATCTGCTTCTCTTCTTAGAAGCAACTGTAGCTGTGCCTGCAAGAGCGATAAAAGCTATAATAGCGATTGCGATTGTTCCTGCGTCGCCGGTGGTCTCGGGAGGTGTGCTCGAAGTTTCGGATGTATCGGATGTATCGGATGTCTCTGTGCCTAAAGCGACAGTAGTATATCCGCCGTTGCCGAATACGTCCTCGACATCATAGTCCGCAGCACTTGTCTCTGCATGAGGTGCGTGGAATAATATTGCTCCGCTGACTCCGTCTTTTACCTTAAAGGGTATCGTGATTACAATAGAACCGTCTTCCTTTGCGGTTGCAGAAGCTGTGGTCGTCATGTAGGAAAGGTTGTATCTGTGGAGGTCCTCCTCAAGCTTGGATACGCTCTCCCACTTTTTAAGGTCGGGTGCTGTCGTAAGGAGCTGTCCTATTGCCTCGTTCTCGTTGTCGTCGTTCTTTACGACCGGCTCAACCTTATCAGCGTCATAATAGAGCTTAAGGCTTACAAAGCTCAGTCCCGACTCGGGAACTATGTCATTGACAGTGATTGTTACGTTTATTGTTTCGCCGGGGAGATAACTCTCAGGTGCGGATATCTCGAACGAATATCCGGGATTCTCTACCTCGTCGCCCATCGGAGGATCGAACTCAACAGGAGGATTTTCCTCTTCCTCTACTACGCCAAGTTTGATATCAGCGAAAGTAACATCGATATCACCGTTAGTATCCCATGTATGATACGGCCATGTCTCGCTTACTCCGTAATTAAACGAATTGTTGGTAGGCTGGGCAGCAGGAAGCACTACAGTCTCATCAATAGATGTAGGGGTGGATACAGATAAGTAGAAATGTGCTCCTGTCGTTGCACCGATACCGGCGAACGGAATTGACATCTCAACATACCAGTAATCTGCTCCATTGGTGCTGTCATATGTCATTCCTTCTATTGTGCCTGCTTCGTGCTTATTTCCTTCCGGTAATGTGTTTACTCTTACCTCACAAACATCACCGCTGGGTTTATAAGCGTAATTAATGAATGAATTGTAGGTTGTATATGCTACTGCCGGATCTCCGTAGGTAGCACCGTCGACGAATACCCAAAGACGAATATTCGAACCATTGCCGTTACCGAAATAAGTTTCGTTACCAACAGGTGCTTGGTTATACTTAACAGCTACATAGAGATTAGTATCATCCGTGCGCATCTGGAAATCATAGTTCTCATCTCTGGTTTCATTTTCTTTAAGTTCGAACATAATTCTTGAATTTGTGCTGTCAACATGAGTCCAACCGCTTGAACTCCAGCCGGTGTCATCAAGAACACCGTCAACAGTGATTGTCTCGGTAACTACATCCCCATCTCTTGGATCAGTCTTTGATACCGTTGCCTTACCTTCAGTAACAGTTTTTGCAACAAGATCGATACCGGAAAGTGTTATGTACATATCCTTTTTAACAAGAGCTGCTGCTCTTTTCTGCTCAAGATTAAGAGCATTTTCCGATCCGTCTGAATGGATACCTACTACTATCTCATCAGTACCCAAAGAGATTACCGTAGGATCGGCACAGCCGGCTTTTGCATCTGCTTTAACCTTATAAAGTTCATCCTCAACCTTTTCGCATATAAAATATGTCGCATATGTAAGGTTTGCTGTCTGTGCAGCTGCGGTAGTTGTGATAACAACTGCATCTTCGCCCTTGATTCTACCATCAACATAATCAATGTCAAACGCATAACCGTTGATTTCAATATCAGTTGGTTCATCGGCGCTTATGAGAAAAGAGCTCATCGTGCCTATAAGAATTAGAGACATGAATATTGACAAAAACTTTTTCATATTTTTTTTAGATTCCTTTCATACATTTTATTCTTTATAATATTATCATAATTATTCATAAATGTCAATAGTTTTTTATTATTTTATAAAAATTAGAAGATATTTACAAAAAGGACGAATGCTTAAATGCATTCGTCCTTTTTTATCGTGTAATTACGTTTTGCTTATCTGCTTCTCTTCTTAGAAGCAACTGTGGCTGTGCCTGCAAGAGCGATAAAAGCTATAATAGCGATTGCGATTGTTCCTGCGTCGCCGGTGGTCTCGGGAGGTGTGCTCGAAGTTTCGGATGTTTCGGATGTTTCGGATGTCTCTGTGCCCAAAGCAACAGTTGCATATCCGCCGTTGCCGAATACGTCCTCGACGTCATAGTCCGCAGCACTTGTCTCTGCATGAGGTGCGTGGAATAATATTGCTCCGCTGACTCCGTCTTTTACCAAAAATGGTATCGTGATTACTATAGAACCGTCTTCCTTTGCGGTTGCAGAGGCTGTGGTCGTCATGTAGGAAAGGTTGTATCTGTGGAGGTCCTCCTCAAGCTTGGATACGCTCTCCCACTTTGTAAGGTCGGGTGCTGTCGTAAGGAGCTGCCCTATCGCCTCGTTCTCGTTGTCGTCGTTCTTTACGACCGGCTCAACCTTATCAGCATCATAATAGAGCTTAAGGCTTACAAAGCTCAGTCCCGACTCGGGAACTATGTCATTGACAGTGATTGTTACGTTTATTGTTTCGCCGGGGAGATAACTCTCAGGTGCGGATATCTCGAACGAATATCCGGGATTCTCTACCTCGTCACCCATCGGGGGATCAAACTCAACAGGAGGATTAACCACTTCCTCTATAAAACCAAGTTTGATATCAGCGAATGTAACATCGATATCGCCATCCTCATTCCATGCCTTATAGGGTGCATTTGCTAATTTGTTGTCCTCGGGTCCATCGGGATATACGCCATAGAAAAGTGCGTTGTTGCCGGTTACGGTTTCGGGGTCACCGGAAACTATCTCGGTTGGAGCGGAAAGAGTTGTGTAGAAGCTTGCTCCGGTTGTCGCTCCGAACGAAGAGAACGGAATAGACATCTCTATGTACCAGTAGTCATCGCCGTTGGTGCTCTTTGCATCAACATCCTCCCATTCAACTACCGCGGCTTGATTGCCCTCGGGAAGGGTATTTTGGTAAATAGTGAGCGTGTCGCCGCCGGGAATATATGCGTAGTTTAAGAAATAGTTGTAGGTTGTGTAAGCTACTGCGGGATCGCCGTATGTAGCACCGTCAACAAATATCCATAAGCGGAAGTTTGAGCCCTTGCCGTTTCCGTTGTTAGTCTCTGTTCCGAGAGGAGCCTGGTTCGACTTGATGGCAAGGTAAAGATTTGTGTCGTCTGTACGCATCTGGAAATCATAGGCGTCCGGTCTTGTAACATCCTCTTCAAGAGCAGTCTGCCATTTGCCGGTTGTGCTGTCAACAGTTGTCCAGCCGTCAGAGCTCCAGCCATTGTCATCAAAAACACCGTCTACTGTGATTGTCTCGGGAACT
>JAQVPJ010000017.1 GCA_028702135.1 Eubacteriales bacterium
CAATAATCCGAACGATTCGCCTATCGGAATGATAGTTGAACGGTTCGGATTATGTGCGTTTGGTGCGGATAACAGGACTTGAACCTGCAAGCTTGCGCACTGGTTCCTAAGACCAGCGTGTCTGCCATTCCACCATATCCGCATAAATTATTATGTATTTTAAAATACTATGTATGCAACTCGATCTGCTTAACGCTGCTGCTTCGGATCATATGTGCTATGATTTCTATTTGTTTTTGTATCTCGGAAAGCTGATAATTTAGAGTCCAGATAAAATTAAGGTTGTATTCCACTATGAAAACACCGGCAGTTGTAATGGCATAAATCCTTGCGCTTTCAGCCTCCGGCAAGTAATAATCGTCTGTTTTCTTAAACAGGTAAATTGCATTTTCGGATTTTTTTATTAGCCCCATAACTTCTCTTTCAATTGTACCAAGACGATGTATCGCACCCGTTTTCAACCCGCTTTTAGAGCTGTACAATTCAGCTTTTCCGCTTGCAAAGCATGCGAGTGAAGTAAATCTTTCGCTTTGAGCAGCAGTACTGTAATTGAAATCACAGAGCATCGCAACAATCGCACATGACTTATCATAACCGATATCAAAGAATGACTCAGATGCTTTTATATCGTTCATTTTTGTTTCTATTGTCTTTTTTCTGAATTCTAAATAAGCGTTGATTGAGGTTTGACCTTTTCTAAAGAATCTTATAAGCATTTTTCAAGCTCCGTTTCAACCCATTCGGGGAAGGAGATTCTATCAGCACTATATTCGAATTTATAATGAGAAACAGCGGATTTATATTAGATAATATTAGCACGAAAAGCTTTTATTGTCAACACTTTACTTTTAGTAAAAACAAGGATATAATGATTATAAAGTATCTTAAGGAAGGTGATTTTTATGGATAAAGCAGAAATTTTGAAAAAGGTTGACCTTTCACTGCTCTCGCCGACTGCAACATCCTCCGAGATTCTTGCATTATGTGACAAATCGATCGCATTCCGAACCGCTTGCGTGTGTATTCCTCCGAGTTATGTTCCGTTTGCAAAGCAATACCTCGGAGATCGTACTCCTATCTGTACTGTAATCGGATTTCCGAACGGTTATAACACAACCGCCGCAAAATGCGCCGAAGCAGAAGACGCGATCAAAAACGGTGCGAGCGAAATAGATATGATGGCGAATTTAACCTATGTAAAAAACAGAAAATACGAAATACTGCTCGACGAAATAAGGCGTGTCAAAGAGGTATGCAAAAGCCAGATTCTAAAAGTTATTATCGAAACCTGCCTGCTTACCGAACGCGAGAAAAAGGAATTGTGCTCCATAGTTTCGGATTCCGGTGCCGATTTTATAAAAACATCGACGGGATTTTCAACGGCGGGCGCTACTGTAAGTGATATTGTTCTTATGCGTAAATACTGTTCTCCTAATCTGAAAATAAAAGCCGCAGGCGGTATAAAAACCTTTTACAGAGCAGAAATTATGCTTGGAAGCGGCGCAGACCGCATCGGAGCGAGCAACCTTATAGATGAATAAAATAAAGGGGTGTTTGTTATGTTAAGGATAAGATTAGTCGGAGATATCAAAGGGCTTGAAGCCGGGTTCGACGAAATTAAGAATGACCTGGGGCTTGAGATCTCGGAAGACGGTTTTTTCGTGCATGCGAAAAAAGAGGACTGTTTGCGTGTTTGCTTTATGGAAAACAAGGCGGAAATCGGATACGCGGAGCCGGTACAGTTTTTCAGAGGATTATCCCTGCTTGTGTTGCATTGCAACAGGGGTGAAAAAGATTTTTCCATAACCGAGAAGCCCTGCTTCCGAAAAGACGGCGTGATGTTTGACTGCTCGCGCAATGCGGTACTGACCGTCGATGCGATAAAATTCTTTATCCGTAAAATGGCGCTTATGGGGCTGAACCTCGGAATGATGTATACAGAGGATACCTATGAGGTGCCCGAATATCCTTACTTTGGATATATGAGGGGCATATATACTTTCGACGAGCTGAAGGAAGCGGATGATTACGCCGCGCTTTTCGGAATTGAGCTTATGCCCTGCATACAGACCCTCGCGCATCTTGAAAGAGCCATGCGCTGGCCGAAAATGCAGTATCTGAAGGACACCGAGGAGGTGCTTATGGTCGGTGAAGAGGCCAGCTATGAGTTTATAGAAAATATGCTCAAGGCCGCTACCGCTCCTTATCGCTCCAAGCGTATTCATATCGGAATGGATGAGGCGATGGATCTCGGGCTTGGCAGATACCTTAAGAAAAACGGGTACCGTGCGAGCACGGATATTATTTCCCACCACCTGAAAAGGGTTCGCGAAATACTAAAAAAGTTAGGGCTTGAAGCCATGATGTGGAGTGATATGTATTTTCGTATTGCCTCCCCTTCTCACTCGTATTATGACCTGAAAAACCCCATTCCACAAAGTGTGATTGACAACGCTCCCGACGATATAAGCCTTGTATATTGGGATTATTATAACGAGGATGAAAGTGTCCTTTCGGGAATGATTAAGCAGCACCGGCGTTTTAAGGCAGACACCTGCTTTGCAGGCGGAATATGGACATGGTGTGGTCCTGCAACCGATTATGACAAGTCCATAAATACCACCGTTGCAGCACTTGACCAATGCCGAAAGCTCGGTGTTTCCGAGGTTTTTGCCACCGCATGGGGTGATAACGGCGCTGAAGCCAACTTTTTGACTGTGCTTTACGGACTTCAGCTATATGCCGAGATGAATTACACGGGTGAGTACAATCCCAAAGAGCTTGCAGATAGGTTTAATATTACATGCAGAACGGATGCGGAGTGCTTTACCAATCTGACAATGTTTAACTCCATGCCCGGTATGGAACCGCTTGGCGGAAGACCTGTAAATGCAGCGAAATTTATGCTATATCAGGACCCCCTAATCCCGCTGTTTGAAAAAGATATGGAGGGTTTTGAACTCGATTCGCATTATTACAAGCTTGCAGAGCAGTATAAAATATATGCCGATGAATATCCCGAATACGAGCTGCTCTTTAAGTATTATGCGGACCTTGCAAGAGCTCTGTCTCTCAAGTGCAGATGGCACGGCAGGGCTGCCGACTG
Organism: Eubacteriales bacterium; assembly: GCA_028702135.1. Taxonomy (GTDB): domain Bacteria; phylum Bacillota; class Clostridia; order Oscillospirales; family CAG-382; genus UBA1049. Next base: position 3,107 of record JAQVPJ010000017.1, read on the forward strand.
CGTGAGAAACCGTGACAAAAAGCAGGCAGTGTCGCTTGTGGACAGTGTTCCGGAGATTGTCAGCGCAATACGCGACTTGAAGAATACATGGCTCTCGCTCTGGGATAGCACCAACAAGCCGTACGGTTTTGAAATTATCGATTTGCGACTCGGTGGTATTGTTTCCCGTTTTGAAACGGCGCAGCTTAAAATGAAGCAGTTCGCAGACGGCAATATTGATGATATACCCGAGCTTTCAAGTGAAAAGCTGCTTTACACAAAGTACGATAACGGGAAAATGATAGGCTCTTATGTCTGGAGTGAAATCGCATCGGCGTGTAAGACTTATTAAATTAATTACAAATCCGTCTGTTTATTAGACCGCAAAGGTCGATATACAGACGGACTTTTTTATTTATTGATATTATCGCAATCGATTAGAATCAGGGGTACAGCCATCTCATCATAAGTAAGCCCCGCATGCAGAGCCTTTTTTGGAAGAGCATCCGATGGTACTACTTCGATGCTTACGGATCCGACAGCGACAGCCATATAATCACCTATAAATCCTTTTGTTCTCGGGTGAATATCCCCGAAACCGAACAGCGCTTTATCAAAAACCTCCTCTTTTGTCATCAGAACATAATCTTTTCCAAAAGCATCAATAAAAACTTTCTCGAATTTTCTCCTGCAACCTTCTTTTATAAAAAAAGTCATCGCTCTCGGTTCTACCGACGGAAGGCGGACGAGACAAGATAATATCTCAGGAAAATCAGATAGCCTAATTGTTTCTGTATCTTTCATTCCATGATCGGCGGTAACAATAACAAGCGTGTCAGCTAACTCACCGCACATCTCCCTGACCTGCGTTTCTATATCATTTATACAGACCTTTGTGCTGATGCTCCCTGTACCCTCCTGATGCATAATTCCGTCAGGCTCATGCCAGTAAGCGTAAATATACTTCTGCTTTTCTTCCGAACAAATGCTCTTTACCGATGAGCAGATATCAAAAACACTGTTGATATTATAATCGGCAAACGGAGCAACTATCCGCGCGTCGATGTTTTTATTTGCCATGACGATCTTATCCCGGATGTTTATATACGGCAAATACCGCATCGCAGCGTTGTAATCGGCAGCGGGAACGCCACCGCTTCCCTGAATTGTGTTAGGGTAGAGATTTATATTGGCATCCAATTCCTCAAAGTACAGACACCAGCCCAGCCAGCCGTGCTCTAAGGGCGAAAGTCCCGAATCAAATGTTGTTGTCGCCGCCGTAGTAGTCGGAGGGAATACCGAGGAGATTTCCGCAACGGTGTTTTTAAAGAAAAAACCTTCTTTTTCAAGATTTTTCTTCATTACCGACATACCCATTCCGTCAAATACCATAAAAACTATATTCTTATATCTTTTTTCAAGAGCTTTGTCCAATACCGGCAAGCTCTTGTGCTTATGCTCTGCTCCATAATATTTTAAGACCGAAGAAGCCGCCGAAAGTATGCTGTTGTCATAATCGGGGTATTGTATTTTCATTTTCTTGTACCTGCTTTTATTAATAATGCAATCCCTTAAGTGAACAAGAATTTTTATTATAATAACACCACAACGCTTATTTGTCAAAAATATCCTCTCCGTAATATACAGAAAGGATATTTCTCTATTTATTTTTCGGTTTGGCTTGTTGCTTGGTTTTTTTCGCTTTTCCCTGCATCTCGGGGACGGGTTTCATCTCGTTCTTAGGAATTTTCATCTTTTCGGTGTTCTCAGTTCCGTGGGGTGCTCTCGGGTCGGGACGTCTCATTCCCGCTTTTGCCATTTGACTTTCACCTCGTTTGCGTTAATCAATATGACTATTTTTTACACAATAAAGTAAATTATTCGGAAACAGAACACTTTTTTGCTCATAATTGGTTTTTCCGCATAGAATTAAAACGAGGTGAGTGATTTTGGATACCTGTTCCATAGGTCTGGTAACGGCAATCGGAGCTGCGGCAGCGGTGATCGCAAAAGATTTGAGCAGCGACGAAATCGCTTTTCTTTCAGCAGTCCTTACTCAGCTCGGAGATACTCTGGCTACTATTGCCGCCCGGAGAGACTGTAAAGAAAAAAGCAACAATGCCGTTACTGTTAAAAGTAATGAAAAGGTAGTTTGATGTGAACGTCACTCCTTGGGAAAAGCCTCGGCAACCTTAAGCATCACCGCGCATTCGATACGCTTGCGGTGCAGAACACATCCTATTTCATAGGTTCCGTTGATATCTCCGCTTGAGTGCAGAGAATTTGCCGCACAGCCGCCTCCGCAGAAGAACCGTGCGAAGCAGTCTTTGCATTTTTCTTTTGCATATACATTGCATAACTTGAATTTGTCCTGAAGCCCGGTATTGGTAACCCCGTCAAAAACATTACCCATACGGTAATCCCTGTTTCCCACAAATTGATGGCAGGGATAAAGCTCACCTTCGGGAGTGACCGCAAGATACTCAACTCCGACGCCGCAACCGGAGATTCTTTTTATTATGCAGGGCCCGCTTTCAAGATCTATCATATAGTGGTAGAATGTAAACCCCTCACCCGTTTTCTTTCGCCTTAACATCTCTGAAGCGAGGGTATCATACTCATCCAGCAGCTTCGGAACATCCTCCTCGGTTAATGCGTAGGGCTCATCGGGAGAAGAAACGACCGGCTCCATCGAGAGTTCCCTGAAACCGAGATCTGCCATATGAAGAATATCTTTTGAAAAATCAGTGTTGTAATGCGTGTATGTTCCCCGTATATAGTATTCCCTGTCGCCACGCAGCTCCGTCATTCTCTTGAACTTGGGAACTATCAGATCGTAGCTTCCTTTCCCGCCTCTGCTCACTCGGAGTCTGTCGTGAACCTCTTTCCTGCCGTCAAGGCTCAAAACGACGTTCGCCATCTCGCGATTTGCAAATTCCATTATGTCATCATCCAAAAGCACGCCGTTTGTGGTAAGTGTAAATCGAAATTCTTTATTATGCAGAGCTTCCTGCTCTCTGCCGTAAGCTACTATTTTTTTTACAACATCAAAATTAAGCAGCGGCTCACCGCCAAAGAAGTCCACCTCAAGATTCTTACGAGTACCGGAGTTTTTTATCAAAAAGTCCAAAGCGGCTTTACCGACTTCAAAGCTCATAAGAGAACGCTCGCCGTTATATTCACCTTTACCTGCAAAGCAGTATTTGCATGCTAAATTACAATCATGTGCTATATGCAGGCAAACAGCCTTGATTACCGAAACACGGTTTTTAAAGTCTATTGCAATATTTTCATAAATATCCTCGGAAAATAGCTTATTTTCGTACTTTAGTTCTTCAATGTCCTCAAATACTTCTCTTATTTCGATTTCGTCAACCTGAGGATTATCCCTGTATTTTTCAAGCATACGAACGATTATTTCGTCCTTTGGAGTGTTCTCGTACAGGGAGATAACATCATATGCGAGATCATCCACCGAATGAACCGCACCGCTGTTAGCATCAATTATAATATTGTAGCCGTTATTCTTATAGCAGTGAATCATATGTAATATCCTTTTTGCAAAGTAATTGCCGGTTATATAAACCGGCAAATCTCTTTTTTAAATACTTAGTGTAGAAAAGAAGCGGTTTTGCCAAACTGTGCGTTTTACTTCTTTTTACTTGCAGCCTTGCCCTGCTCGCACTTTTGATTAACAATGCTGCAGGAGGTCTTGCTTGCGGACTGACAGGAGGTCTGGCACTCGCCGCAGCCGCCTTTATCAGCCGACTTTTTAAGGTCCTTTGTTTTTAAGGTCAAAATTCTCTTCATATGTACATCTCCTTTAAATATAGCATAGCAGCCGGTTGGAAATCCTCCGAACCGTTTTTATTTATTTTAGCAGAGTAAAGCTATTTTGTCAAGATTAAGCTTGTCAACTAACAACATTAATTTCACGCGGAATGCGACTGAAATCGCTCTTTAATTTTACGCCCTTTGAGGTTAAAGCGAGGATTTGGCCGATGATGCTCTTTGTAATACGCTCGCCGGGTACAATCAAAGGGATTCCGGGGGGATATGCGTAAATATACTCGCGTGATATCTCGCCCAAAGCGCTTGAAATTTCGACAAAATGGCCGGACTGTCGACGTGAATCCGAAACCGGCATCACCCTCTCGGGCAGCTCCGGTGCTTGTTCTTTGTTGTCGCAAGGTACAAAGTCAAGGGTTTCTTCTATCTCATTCAGAGCTTTTGCAAGACGGTCAAAACCGTCATCCGTGTCGCATATGCTCGTCATTGCAATCGCATAATCAACCGTTGCCATCTCAAGCTGCAAAAGGTATTTATCCAAAAGAATATCCTTAAGCTCTGTTCCGGTGATGCCTGCATTTCTTACGGAAATCACAATCTTCCCGGGATCGAAACCGAATACGGCAGAATCGCCATCCCCGCAAAAAAGGTAAATTTTTTTTAATCCGGATACTTTATCATAAAAACACTTTAGCCTTTTTTTATACTCATTAAAGAGCGTTTTCGAGTGTTTTGAAAGCATTTCTAAGCAGGAATCAATCCCCGCCATTAAAATATACGAGGGACTGCTCGTCTCAAAAACTGATAACTCCCGCCGTACTGTCGTAATATCTGCGATATTGCCGTTTATATGCAAAAGTGCGGTTTGAGTCGGTGACGGAAGCGTCTTATGCAGGCTGTGTACCACAATATCTGCTCCTTTAGATACCGAATTGGCAGGAAAGCCCTCCGTAAAACCGAAATGCGCTCCGTGTGCCTCGTCGACAAAAAGAGGTATGTTCTTTTTATGAGCAATATCTGCGATTCTATTAATGTCGGAAACGACCCCCTCATAAGTCGGAGAGGTGATGATAATCAGCTTGATTTCGGGACTTTGTTCGAGAGCCTTTTCAATGCTCTCCGGTGAGATACTGCCGCAAATGCCCAACTCATTTACAGTCTGAGGTAAAATATATACGGGGTCCAGTCCGTTTATTTCAATCGCATTATATACCGATTTATGACAGTTCCGTGCGACAAGAATCCTGTCCCCTCTGTTCGTACAAGCGGAAATACCCGTAAGTATTCCACAGGTGCTGCCGTTCACAAGGTAAAATGTGTGTTGGCTGCCGTAAAGATGTGCGGCTTTTTTCATTCCGTCTTTAAGGATTCCGTTCGCATCATGCAGGTTATCAAATCCGTCAATCTCGGTTATGTCTGTTCCGCAATCGGCATAAAAACCGTATGTAAAAGAATTTCTCTTATGACCCGGCATATGAAAGGGATAAATACCGCTGTCCCGGTACAGTATCAAAGCATCCGTAAGACTCAATGATATTCTCCTCACATTATTAATTGATGTAATTATAGACTACATAGAATTATCTGTCAATAAAAAAATACCGTATATATAAATCGAATCCGGCTATACAAACGGTATATCATATTATTTTGTGCTCCAGACCACACCTATTACACTGCAACCGAGATGTATTCCCAAAACAGGGCCCAACTGTCTGCGTTCAACAACCGCATCCGGAAACAGACGGTGCGCCAGTCGTGCAATCATGTCAATCCGCTGCGATGGAACGATGTAATGAATTATTATATTGGCGGTGTTGTAAGGAATACCGGCAAACATCTTTCTGATTTTATTGCTGCTGCCGTAAGCAATATCCTCTGCGATGATTGTTCCGCCCGATAACCTTAAAAGTGGCTTTCGGTTCAATACTGCGCTCACTGATTTTCTTACCGAACCGAGCCTGTGACTGCTCCGAAGCAGAGAAAGGTCATCCACAGAAAACCGTATTGATATCGAGGGCATATACCTGTAAATGCCGCCCACAACTTCCTCAAGACCGAGCCCGCCTGCGGCAAGATGCCTTGCTTTTTTAACAAGAAGATACATTCCTCCCGCTGTAAGACTCGAATCGACAACCTCAACCCTGCCGCTGTTCAACTGCTTTTTTGCAAGAACGGCATTGTAATACGCACTGCTTAACCTTGAGGAAATTGTGATGCAAAGAATATCGTATCCTTTTTTTGAAAGATGCCTGAACGCATCCAGAAACTCGTCCACACTTGGCTGTGCCGTCTCCATTGTCAGCTTAGAATTTTTTATAAGCGACGGGAAATCACCGAAAGTATCGGCATATGTTTCCTTATAAACCCTGCCTCCGATGATATAAGTCTGCGGCACTATACGCACGCCGTATGCGGACGCTTCCTTTTTTGTGAGATACACCGTGCTATCAGCAACTATGGCAAGCACTATATTTCACCTATCTTTCTGAACTTTCTATACCTTTTTTTCAACATTTCCTCTAACTTTTTTTCACTGTACGTATTAAAATCATGTAAAGTCTTGACAAGCAGCTTTGAAATACTTTTATATACCGCTGCAAAGTTCTCATTCTCAGGGATAATCCGTTCTATTGCACCCAGACTTTTTAAATCCCCGGCGGTCATTTTAAGGCATTCCGAGGCTTCCTTTACCCTCTTCGCATCCTTCCAGAGAATGCTGGCGCAACCCTCCGGGGAAATAACCGAATATACGGCGTTTTCGAGGATCCATACCTGATCCGCAACAGCAAGTGCAAGTGCTCCTCCGCTGCCGCCCTCACCTATAAAAATTGATATTATGGGCGTTTTAAGCGTCATCATTTCATAGAGATTCTCCGCTATCGCCTGACCCTGACCTCTTGATTCCGCATCGACACCGCAGTATGCTCCAGAGGTGTCAACAAAACAGATAACTGGTCTTGCGAATTTCTCGGCAAGCTTCATCTGTCGCAATGCCTTACGGTAACCTTCAGGGTGCGCCGAACCGAAATTTCTGCTGATTTTCTCTTTTGTATCATGACCCTTTTCAAGCCCGATGACAGTCACGGGAGTTTGTTCGAGTATAGCGATACCCGCAATAACGGCGGGATCATCCCCAAAACGACGATCCCCGTGCATTTCCGTAAAATCAGAAAAAATATTATTGATGTAATCGGAGGCGGTTGGTCTGCCCTTCGCTCTTGCCGCTAAAACCTTATCATATGCAGACATCAGCTTCTACCTCCCGAATGTATTTTTAATACCCTTGCAAGATACGCCTTTTGCTCTCTGCGACCTACAATATCGTCGATAAAACCCGTTTTCAAAAGATACTCCGCCCGCTGAAAATTCGCAGGCAGCTTCTGGCGTATTGTCTGTTCTATAACCCTCGGTCCAGCAAACCCAATAAGAGCATTCGGCTCAGCTATTATTATATCACCTAACATCGCAAAGCTCGCCGTCACGCCGCCTGTTGTGGGGTTTGTCAGCACTGTCAGATAAAGGTTGCCCGCATCGCTGTGATTCTTTACCGCTCCGCTGACCTTTGCCATCTGCAGCAACGAAATAATGCCTTCCTGCATTCTTGCTCCGCCGGAAACAGTGTACCCGATGACAGGTAGATGCTTTTTAGTTGCGTATTCGAAAACACGGGTTATTTTTTCACCGACAATACTGCCCATCGAACCCATAATAAAACGCGGCTCCATTACGAAAACAGCGCAGGGATAGCCTCCGATTTTACAAACCCCGGTAATGACCGCTTCGCACTCCCTGCTCTCCTTCCTGGCTTTTTCGATTTTTTCGTCATACTCGGGAAAAGAGATAATGTTTACTGCGGTCAGCTTTGCATCATGCTCGGTAAAGCTCTTTTTATCCGCTATCATTTCAAGCCTCGCACGTGCTCCGATTTTATAATAATGCCCGCAGCTCGGACAAATACCACAGCTCTCGTTAATATCCGCTTTGAGCTGTGTTTTCCTGCATGACGGACAGTTTATGAAAAGCTCGTCGGGTATGTTTACCTTATTTGATTTCCGCTCCTTTGCGGATGTTTCAAGCTCGTTTTTCGGTTTTCTGAACAGATCTTTTGTTAACATAAGCGATTATATATAGTCCTTTCTTGAAAGGAAATCGGTTGTGTACTTCCCCGAGGAAAACTCGTGATCGGATAAAATCTCGGAATGCAAATCAATATTCGTATGAATTCCTTCAATCACCAGCTCGCATAAAGCGGCACGCATTTTTCTGATCGCTTCCTCGCGCGTTTTGGCGTGTACTATCAGCTTTCCAATAAGTGAATCATAAAACGGAGGTATCACATAATCCTGATAAACAGCGGTGTCAAAACGGACCCACGGACCGCCCGGAAAGTGCAGAAGCTCGATTTTTCCGCAGGAAGGACGAAAATTATCAAGAGGATCCTCGGCGTTGATTCTGCACTCGATAGCATGCCCCCTCAGCGATGTGCCGCTCTCCTTAAAATCAAGCTCTATCCCCGCAGCCACCCTGATCTGCCACTTTACAAGGTCTATGCCTGTAACCATCTCGGTAACGGGATGTTCTACCTGAAGACGGGTGTTCATCTCCATAAAATAAAAATTTTTATCCTTGTCCAGTAGAAATTCTATCGTGCCTACGCCTGAATAGCCCACAGCCTTTGCCGCTTTTTTGGCGGCTTCGTACATTTCTTTCCTTATTTTCGGTTTTACCGAAGAAGACGGACTCTCCTCTATTATTTTCTGATTCTTGCGCTGAACTGAGCACTCCCTCTCACCGAGACAAACCGTGTTTCCATGCTCATCGCAAATAAACTGAACCTCGATATGCTTTACCGGCGACAGGAATTTTTCAATATATACTTCACCGTCCCCGAACGCACTCTTTGCTTCCGACATAGCGGCAAGAAAAGCGGGTTCAAAATCATTCTCGCTTAAAACGATGCGGATACCCCTGCCACCGCCGCCGGCTCTTGCCTTTATCATTACAGGATAGCCTATTCTTGCCGCTTCCGCTCTGCCCCGAACCGCATCCATTATAATATCACTGCCCGGTATTACCGGAACACCTGCGTCTTTCATCATTATACGCGCTTCGTTTTTGTCACCCATCCTCGAAATCGTTCCGCTATCAGGACCTATAAATTTTATACCGCATTTCTCGCATAAGGCGGCGAATTTGGCGTTTTCGGATAAAAGACCGTAACCCGGATGAATAGCCTGTGCTCCGCTTGCCGCCGCTATAGTCAGTATGGCACCCATGTTGAGGTAGCTGTTTTTAAGAAGAGCGGGACCTATGCAGTAGCTCTCATCGGCAAGCCCCACATGCATTGCGGTGCTGTCCGCCTCTGAAAAAACCGAAACTGTTGAGACTCCCATCTCCTTGCACGCTCTGATGATTCGAACTGCTATCTCACCGCGATTAGCTATTAATATTTTAGAAAACAAAATCCTACACCTCGCTGACTATAGCAAATGAAAACTCTCCGCTCATGCAAAGATTGCTCCCCACATATGCCCTGCCCTCGACAAAGCTGAATACTCCGACCTGCCTTTGCAGAGTGCATATAAGTTCTATCCTATCACCCGGTCTTACCTTATTCCTGAACTTTACCTTGTTTATACCTGTAAAGAGTGGCAGCTTTCCTTTCATGCTCTGTGCGAACAGAACACAGCAGGTCTGACCCGCCATTTCACATTGAATAACCCCGGGCACTATCGGGTTACCGGGAAAATGTCCCTGCAAAAACCACTCGTCGCCCTTTACGGTATAAAACCCGTGTGCCGCGCCTTTCTCATCGAGATACGCCTCGTCGATAAGGAGCATCGGCTCCCTGTGCGGAAGGATTTTTTTAATCTCTTCTTTATTCATCAAAAGTTCCTCTAATAAATAGTAAACAGCGTTTGCCCGTATTCGACGATCTGTTCGTTAACGGCGCATATATCGGCGATTTCCCCGTCTTTTTCTGCGGTAAGCTCGTTCATTAGCTTCATAGCCTCGATAATACACAGCACATCGCCCTTCTTAACCTTATCCCCGACCTTGACGAAAGGAGGGGAATCTGCTGACGGTGATGCATAAAACACACCTGCAATCGGCGAGGTAATCTCGGTCAGCCCGCTGAAGCTGAACTCTTTTTTATTTGGCTTTTCGTCCTGTTTTGCACCAAAATTAGCAATCTGCGTGTTAATAGCATCTTCTTTTTGCCGGGAAGCCGGCAGGCTCTGTTCACAGACGCTCTTTTTCATGCTTATTTTAAGCTCTCCCTCGCAGAATTCGAGCTCGGAAAGGCCGTTTTTGTTCATAATTTTAGCAAGTGATTCAATATTCTTTATATCCATTTACTCACCCTTTATTCTTTTTAATTGCTATTACAGCGTTATGTCCTCCGAAACCCAAAGAGGTTGATAGAACATAATCTAAGTCCGCCTTCCGCGCTTTATTGGGAACATAATCAAGATCGCAGTCCTCATCGGGCACTCTGTAACCCATCGTGGGAGGTATAAAGCCCTCCTTCAGAGCGAGCACACCTGCGATAATCTCTGCTGCTCCTGCTGCACCGAGCATATGCCCGGTCATCGATTTTGTTGAGCTTACCGGAATTCTGTAAGCATCCTTGCCGAATACGCTTTTAATGGCAAGCGTTTCGGCTTTATCATTCATACTCGTGCTTGTACCGTGCGCATTGATATATACTCTATCAATGCTTGTAATCCCCGCTTCCCTGACAGCGAGAGAAATCGCCTCCGAGGCGCCCTCCGCTTCGGGCTGAGGAGCTGTGATATGAAAAGCGTCACAGGTATTACCATAACCGCATACCTCCGCATATATCCTTGCGTTTCTTGCCTTTGCGTGCCTGTATTCCTCAAGAATTACGATACCAGCGCCCTCTCCCATCACAAAGCCGCTGCGTTCCTTGTCAAAGGGGATAGAGCTTCTCAACGGTTCGTCACTCTCACAAAGCGCAAGACAGTTTGCGAACCCGGCAACAGCAAGAGGACATATCGTCGCTTCCGCTCCTCCGGCGATTACAGCGTCGGCATAGCCGTGCTTTATAGCTCTGTATGCCTCTCCGATCGCATTTCCGGAGGTTGCACATGCCGAAACGACCGGAAGACTCGGTCCGCATGCACCATAACGAATAGCTATCGTTCCCGAAGCCATGTTGCTAATCATCATTGTTATAAAAAACGGTGAAACCCTTGAGGGGCCTCTTTCCAACAGCTTCTGTGTTTCTGCTGTAAAGGTCTGCATACCTCCTACGCCCGAACCGACATAAACTCCCAACCTTTTCAGGTCGATATTTTCCCTTATTCCACTGTCCCTCATCGCTTGAACAGCAGCACCCATCGCATACTGAACAAATTGGTCGGTATGCCTGATTTCTGCCTTGTCGTCGTAATACTCAGAGGCGTTGAAGCCCTTTACCTCCGCGGCAACCTTTACCTTGAAATCGGTTGTGTCGAATTTTGTTATATGGTCGATACCGACTTTGCCCGCTTTAAGGCTATCGCAATACTCCGATATACTGTTGCCGATAGGTGAAATAATACCCATTCCGGTTATGACAACTCTATTCATAAGCACTCCTTTGCTCCCCGTCAAATATATAAACCGCCATCGACCTTTATTACTTCGCCCGTGATATAGCCGGCCTGCTCGGAAGCCAAAAAAACCGCAAGCGCCGCGATATCCTCGGGCTTTCCCATTCTTTTCTGCGGTATAAGAGAAACCGCCGCGGTTCTCGCCTCCTCCGGCATTGATTCGGTCATACTTGTGGCAATAAAGCCGGGAGCTATCGCGTTACAGGTAATTCCACGGGAGGCATACTCCTTTGCCACGGTTTTTGTAAGACCTATAAGTCCCGCCTTCGATGCGGAATAATTCGCCTGACCGCTGTTTCCCATCATACCGGAAACTGAGCTGATATTTATGATTCTGCCGCTTTTCTGCTTTGCAAACTGCCTTGCGGTATGCTTTATCATATTGAAAGCACCCTTGAGGTTTACCGAAATAACCTCGTCAAAATCAGATTCGGTCATCTGCATAACAAGACTGTCCCTTGTAATTCCGGCATTATTTACAAGGATATCTATTTTCCCGAAGTCGTTATGTATCCTCATAACTGTACTCTCTGTCATCATGTAATCGGCGACGTTGCATTTGTATGAAAAAGCCCTTACGCCTGTTTCCCGCGCACGGGCGCATACTTTTTCCGCACTCTCTGCACAACCCGAGTACAGCACAGCTATATCAGCTCCCTGCTGTGCCATTCCGAGAGCGATTGCGCTTCCTATTCCTCGTGAGGCTCCTGTAACAACGGCAACCCTTTTTTCAAGCATCATAATCGTTTTCCTTAAAAGCAGAGGAGATTCTCTGAATATCCTCGTATTTCTCCGCATTATACAGTCCTGCCTGCGGAGCAATCTTTTTAATCAGCCCGGATAGAACTTTCCCCGCACCTACCTCTATAAATACCGTTACCCCGTCTTCGCACATATTCAGTATGGTCTGCTCCCATCTCACGGGGCTTTTTACCTGTCTTGCCATAAGGCTCGGTGCTGATTCCTTATCAAGTGGCAGAGCAGTAAGATTAGAATACAACGGGATTACCGGTTCTCTGAACTCTGTTTTTTCAAGTATTCCGAGAAGTCTGTCTGCTGCTTTTTCCATAAACGGTGAATGAAAAGCGCCGCTCACCGCAAGTCTTATCGCTTTACCGCCCGAATCCGCAACCCTCTTTATAAAAGCGTCCATTTCATCAGCTGATCCGGCAACCGTGACCTGACCATGGCAATTATAGTTGACAGGATATATCCGCTCAAATTCAGAGCATAGTTCCTCTACCTGTCCGTTTGAAATCCTTAACACAGCTGCCATTGCACCCGGGGTTTCAAGCGCCGCTTCGTGCATAAACAGCCCTCGCTTGACTACATAGGCAAAAGCATCCTCTCTCCCGAGCAGTCCGCAATATGCCGCCGCGGGTACCTCGCCGAGTGAAAATCCGGCGGCACAGTCGCACCGAACCCCTGCCTCATCGAGTGCTGCCGCACAAGCGAGATTCATTACAAACAGAGCGGGCTGAGTATTTTTAGTAACAGAAAGCTCCTCTTTATCCGCTTCAAAGCATAACCTCTTTGTTCCGGGAAGTATGCTCTCCGCCATCTCCGTCACCGCACGCGCGGCGGATGAATTTTCATATAGATCCCTGCCCATTCCGCTGTACTGCGCACCCTGCCCGGCAAAAACAAAAGCTATCTTATCCATTTATCCGAACCCTTAATAATCATTTCCGCTTCGGAAAACAGCTCATATATAATCTCCGCACAGGTCTGTTCCTTTTTGACGAGTCCAGCGCTCTGACCTGCCATAAAGCTTCCCGTTTTAAGATCTCCTTCACGGGCTGCACGGCGCAGGGAACCTGCACCGAGCTCTTCAAATTCCTCGTTTGTTATACCGGTGTCATATTCCCTTGAAGCGAGCGAGCGGGAGAATTCGTTTTTTAGCTGTCTTACTGGATGCCCGAGACGCCTTCCCGTCGTTATCGTATCGCTGTCCTTTGCCGCAATAACCTTATCCTTGTAATTTTGGTGTATCGTGCATTCTTTTGCCACAAGAAACCGCGTTCCGAGCTGAACGCCCTGCGCACCGAGCATCAACGCCGCTGCCACGCCTCTGCCGTCGGCAATACCGCCCGCTGCTATAACCGGAACATCCACTGCGGCGGAAACCTGCGGAACCAGCGCCATTGTGTTCAATTCTCCAATATGACCGCCGGCCTCCCCACCCTCTGCGACTACAGCGCAAGCACCGGCTCTTACTACTCTTATCGCTATCGCTGTGGAAGGGATGACGGGTATTACCTTTATGCCGGCTGACAGCCATGATTCCATATATATCAGAGGACTTCCTGCACCGGTAACAACGATGGGGATATTTTCTTCAACAACAACCCGTGCAGCCTCTTGTGCGTAAGGGCTCATGAGCATTATGTTTACGCCGAACGGCTTGTCGGTGAGCTTTTTTGTTTTTCTTATCTCCTCGCGAAGCTGTTCCCCGTTGGAGTTCATTGCCGCTACGATTCCAAGCCCGCCGGCATTCGACACCGCCGATGCCAAAGAAGCGTCAGCTACCCAAGCCATTCCGCCCTGAAAAACAGGATATTCGATTCCGAGAAGCTCACAGATTTTTGTTTTAATCAACTTGTTTACCTCTTGACCTCTTCTACTTTTTGGATTCAGCGTCTATTTTCGATTGAATATGCTTTTCCAAATCCCCGATTGTTTTAATGTCCGAGCTCATCTCTATTGAGATTTTAAACTCGTCCTCAAGCGTCATAACGATTTCGGCAACATCGAGAGAATCAAAGGACATATCCTCAAATGTGCTCTCCGCACTTAAATTTGCGGCATCCACATCGTACTGCTCCGATAAAATCTGAATAATTTTTTCTTTTATCATTTTATAACCCTCCGAAATATATTTATTTATTCCATTCAATAATGCAAGCACCAGTCGTCAGTCCGGCACCGAAAGTACATAACATAAGAATGTCGCCCTTTTTCAGCTTTCCCTCCCTGTTCATCTCGTCAAGAAGCATTGGGATTGAAGCCGAGGATGTATTTCCGTACCTGTCGAGATTAACAGGAAACTTTTCCCCGCTCTGCCGCAGTTTCTTCCGTGCCGAATCTATAATACGTATGTTTGCCTGATGAAATATATAGTAATCCGGGTCGCTTGCTGTCATGCTGTGTTTTTCGAGCATAGAGCTTATCTCCCTGATAATCGAGGAAACCGCAAAAATATATATCTCCTGACCATCCATTTTAAGAAATGCTTTTTGTTCCGGTTGCTCGAAAAAGGGAATATTACCCGACGCTTTTTGAACATATAAATGCTCGTATTCGCCGTTGACGGTAAGCGATATGTCCTTGAAACCGTTCCCGCTTTCCAGCACCACAGCACCTGCTCCGTCTCCAAAGAGAACGCAGGTCGAGCGGTCTGACCAGTCGACAAGCTTAGACATTGCCTCGGCGCATACAATCAACGCTTTTTTTGCTTTTTTGGACTTGAAATAAGAATCCGCTATATCGAGTGCGAACAGAAATCCCGAACAGCCCATGTTCATATCAAACTGACTGCTGCAGTTTATGCCTAACTTTTTACTTAAAAGACATGCGGTCGATGGTGATATATAATCGCCCTGCAATGTTGAAAAAATCAACAGGTCAATCTCGGACGCAGATACGCCGGCATCCGCAATCGCTTCGGCGGAGGCTTTTACGGCGATATCCAAAAGGCTCTCGTCAGTCATAATCCTGCGTTCCCTTATTCCTGTACGTGTGCGGATCCATTCGTCGTTTGTATCGAGAAAACCTGCAAGGTCGTCGTTTGTAACAAGTTTTTTCGGATGACAGCTACCGGTTCCGGTTATATTAAAGCTCATCTTTCCTCCATATGTCAGCGGTATTTTTCAAAATACTCATTCAGTCTTTCAAAGCAGCGTACCAGAACTGCAAGCTCTTCCTCGCTGAATTCGTTGCTGATATTTTTTATCATATGCTGATGAAAAAGTCTGTGTCCTGCGTTTATTCTGCGTCCCTCCCGGGTCATTTTTACATAAACAACCCTGCCGTCATCAGTATCGCGGGATTTCTCAAGGAGCTCTTTTTTGACCAACTTATTGACCCCGACCGTAACTGCGGCGGTGGTAATTCCGAGATCAAGCGCAATGTCGCTGATGGTCCTTCCCTCCGGACCGCTCTTTCCCACACTTTCTATCATGTGGTACTCACTTATCGAGAGCTTTGTTCCGTGTCTTGCCTGAAGCGACTTTTCCTCAATTTTTCTTATGGAATTGTACGTATCTATGAGCTGTTCATTCAGCTTGGAATAGAAATCTGATTTCATAAGCCGCCTCCAATTAATTAATTAGTTTAATTAAATATATCAGATTGTATGTGCTATGTCAAGCATTTTATTCTGTATAATAAAAATAATTTTATAAAACGCACCCCCGGTTTTATCGCAGGGGTGCGTCATAATCATTGCAGGACCGGAACCACAAGCAGATGTTCTCCCGGAGGGATCTCTGCCGGCAGAGTGACAGGGCTTCCGTCAAACAAAGGTTCCGCCTCGTCCTTAAGCGCTATAACCGTCAGCTTGTAACCGTTATATGAGATTTCCGCTTTGTATTCAGTTATCGGCTTTACGTCTATTTTATTAAAACCCTCTGTCAGAGAAATTCCCATCACATATTCGAGCATCGCTTTATAATACCAGGCAGCAGCACCGGTGTACCAGCTCCAGCCTCCCCTGCCCTCGTGATTCAGCGTTGAATACACATCTGCGCTGATCACATATGGTTCGGTTTTGTATTTCTTTGCGGCTTCAAAATCGGTACATCTCGCCGCCGGATTAATCGCATTCATTATCTCAAGGCCTATCTCTCGCTTTCCTGCTAAAATATAACCTATCGCCGCCCATACCGCAGCGTGAGTGTACTGTCCGCCGTTCTCCCTGATTCCGGCGACATAGCCTTTTATATAACCAACATTCAGCTCACTGTCCGCAAAAGGTAGTGAAAACAGCTTGAAGATTTTGTTCTTTTTGTCGAATAGGATATTATATGCATGATCCAGAGCCACCGAAACCCTGTCATCGCCGCCTTTGACCATAGCCGCGAAGCACTGCGGCAGGATATCGATTTCACATTCCTTATTTCCCTTGACCCCGATAACGCTACCGTCGTCATGAAAAGCTCTTGCATACCACTCCCCTATATATGCGTTTTTCTCGATGTTTTCAAGAAGCTCATCTTCAACGGCACTATAATGGGAAGCTATCTCAAAATCACCTTTATGCTTCATAATCGGCATAAAAGCCCTGATGGTAAGGATATAGAAAAACGAGGTGAACAGACTCTCGCCTCTGCCGAGAACCCCGACCTGGGAAAAAGCATCGTTCCAGTCGCAGGAGCCTAAAAGTGAAAGCCCGTGCACTCCGAACCGCTCTCCGTTAGATAAAGCCCGCAGACAATGTTTGTAAACGCTCTCCTTAATCCCGCTCGGCAGAGGCAGCTCATACCGCTCCGCATCCGTGCCGAGCACCGGAGAGGTGATATACTCTGCCTCAAGCTCCAAAACCGAGTAGTCGTCGGTCTTACTTATATAATCGGCAGTAACATACGGAAGCCATAAAAAATCATCGGAGCATTTGGAACGAACCCCCCTGTTCTGACCGTTCAAAAAAATCGGGTGCCACCAGTGTTGAACATCTCCCTCGGTATACTGATGAGCACAGGCTCTTACTATGTGTTCTCTGACGAGCCCGGGCTGCGAATAAACTAAGCATAGGCAATCCTGAAGCTGGTCGCGAAAACCGTAAGCACCCCCCGACTGATAAAAGGACGCGCGTGCGAAAAAGCGGCAAACCGAAGCCTGATACGGCAGAAACTCATTGAAAAGCAGCGACACGGAGCGACTTCTGCTAAAAAGGCGGATGTTCGGTATCATTGAGTATGCAAAGCCCTTTGCCCGTTCAAGTTCCGTGCTGAAAAGTTCGCCGTTTATTTTGTCAATCATCTCGCAAACGCTTTCCTCACTAACGCCTGCTCCGATAAAAAATATCCCCTCGGTTCCGGTAAACGATACCGCTGCAATATCATCAATACCGCTGTTTACTCCGAGCATCAGCGTAGAATAATCGGTATCGGTTCTCCCGTTTCCGACAACCCCGATAAAACCTATTTCATCTGAAAAATCCGCGCTGGTCTCGTTTTTAAAAAGCAGGCAGGTCGCACCGGGTGTCACATGTTTTTTTACCTGAAGACAAAAGGCCCCTGTAAATGATGCGCCCATGACGGGACGGGTTACCAAAGCCGCGCGCGACTTTTCACTTCCCTCATATTTTACCTTATAGAATTTCAGCGGCATATTTTCACAGATAAAAACAGTTAGTGTGTATCCGCTTTTATACACACTCCCTTTATATACCGCAACACCGTTCATATAGACGACCTCGGCTGAAGCGGCACATAGGTCGTAATTATTGCCGCCTACCTGTAAAATCATACGTTCTCCGTCGGAAAGGCTGTAAGGATCTCCCTCAAACGGTGTAATACGCTTTTCTCTCGAATTATCAGCAAAAGTATAGCATAAAGAGCTATCGGAGATTACGCTCCCGAAACACCTGCCTGCAATGACATAGGAATAGGGCATTTTCAGCGGAAAGCTCTTGTCAACGGTAAAGCCGCCGCCGTGAAAGTAACCCCCGTAAACGCAAAAAGCGTCCTCCGGTATAACCGCTTTATAATCCCCGATTGCGGTTCTTATCTGTTCTGCAAACTGCACCGGAGTTTTTACCGAACGGGTTCCTATGTCGTTTAGAACATCCACATACAGAGCAGAGCAAAGCTTAAGAAACCTTATAAAATCCTTGTCTGAGTTGTCCACGTTGCGTATGAATATTCCGCCGTTTTTGTTTAAAAAAGCATTTATACCGAGCTGCTCGCAAATATTGCGGATGCTCCTTTCGGCAGGGCGGTTGTACTTATCCTCATCGGCTATCAGAAAAACCATTTCAAAGCGTATATATGATTCTGTCAGCACCAAAAAAGCGGATAAAAATCTCAAAACAACCCTTTCGTTTTTATCGGATAGAAACACTGTTACCAGAGGATAATCACCCGAAATCCCCTGCTTCCATAAAGTATTTATGGTCCCGCAGGCAAAGCTCTCCATATTTTTTACACTTACAGGGAATAAAATCGCCTGAAGAACACGTTCGGTTTCAGGCAGCGTAATTACCGCCGTATCAGGCTCCTTCTGCTGCTTTCTGGCCTTGATTATATTCCCTCTTGCTTCCCGGCGGCTCTGGGCAAGGCTTACCAACAGCGTCGCTCTTCCGCCCGGAACTGCTTCCGTCTTTATTATGCAGACAGGATTTACACAGGGACCTGTCTCGTTCTGTAAACGTACTGTGGCAATTCCGGTTAGGGATTCCATACCGCCTGCATTAAAGCCGTCTTTACGAGTTGTAAACTCAAAGTTTACTGACGTGTCCTGCAACGCTGCCGCGAGGTACAATTCCCTTTCTTCCTCTGCACGCGGGCGGCGGGAAAAGTATATTATTTTTTCCTTAGGATCATAATCTGCTTCGATGAACAGCTTTGAAAAAGAGGGATGAGCGGAATAGCTTTTCATATCCGCCATAAGCGGTTCAAAGCAGAATAAAAGACCGTAAAATCTTTTGCTTTCCGCTTTTGTTTCTATGATGAAAGTATCTGCTTTGGGATGTATCGAATATTTTACCCTGCCAGTAAACGCTTTTGACGAGGAGATATGCGAGGCATAAAAGCCACCCTTTTCAAAAGAATAAACCCCCTCTCTGTACAACGGCGCACAGCCGAAGATTTCTTCCATGTCGAAAAACTGGGCTGTAAACGAATGTTTAAGCGAGTATCTGTCAAAAGCGGTATCGCATAACGGAAACTCTCCCTTTCTGAACTGCACATGGCCGCTGCCGGAGCATATAATGCTCAGACTGTTGCGGGTAATGCAGGTTACGGCAGGCATTTGGAGCGCATTTTCGTTTTCCGTAACCGTGCGGTGACGTTTCGGAATAGGCAGCTTGATGTCTGCGTTTATCGCATTGCGTTCGTCCTCAAACATATGCGCGTCCGTAGGTATTTTTTCCTGTAACAGCTCATATGCAGCACCCATTTTCTTATCACTCATAAATCTTTTTACAAAAATATTATTTTCACAGGCATTTGCACATGCGATAATACTCATCCCGATATGGTGCGCCATATAGGAACGCACGCATACGCCGCTCTCACCTGCTGCGCCGGCTTTTCCTGCACCCTTTGCGCGTGCCGGCGTCATGTCGAGCGCCTCATATAGACCGTGCTTCCCATACATGCCCGCTTCTTCAAAACGCTTAAGGTTGCTAATCGCACTATTATTGCATATACAGAGCGACAGGAAGGTGGAATAGGGCGATAATACCGCTTCATCACCGTTGTAGCGTTTAAGAGCGATTTTTTGAACTCCGTGCGCTTTATACTGATAATTCATGTCGGAGTCGAAAGAGTAAAACGCACTCTCCGAAATACCCCACATCCTGTTGTAACGCGTACGCTTTTGCTCGGACACAGCAAAGCTGAGGCTTTCAAAGACAAAGGAATTTCTGTAAATCGGGAGAAACAGATGCGGCATAAGATATTCAAACGCCGTACCCGACCAGCTTATCATGCCTATATAGCCTCCGTCTGTAGTCAGAGTCCTCCCAAGTGACTTCCAATGCTTTTTGGGAACGATTCCGCTTGCGAGAGCGTAATATCCCGTAAGCCTCGCTTCGCTCATAAAAAGGTCATAATAAATATTGTCCGGTTTTCCGCTCTGTGCGTCTATGCCGAGCGTGAACAGATTGCGTCTGGGATTATATAGAGCGGAGAAATCGCACTCCTCTATTAACTTATCACAAACACCTATCAGTCGTGACGCTCTCTCGTTTTCTTTCAACTCCATCAACCCCTGCCTCAGAGCGATAAGAATCGTTATAAAATTTCCGCTGTCAACGGTGGAAATATATCCGTTTCCGAGAACCGATAGTGTTTTAATGTCGTACCAGTTGTATAGATGACCATTATACTTTTCCAGCGACTCCACCGTAGCGAAGCTGTTTTCAAGCCTTGCAAGCATCTCGTCGGTACCGATAAAACCGAGGTCCTTAGCCGCAAGCACCGAAATAAGATAAAAACCTATATTTGTAGGTGACGAACGGTAGGCGACAAGCTCGGCAGGCGAGAGCTGAATATTATCCGGCGGCAAATAGTTGCTCTTTTTATTGACATTATCAACAAAATAACCCCACATCTCCCTTGCGTGTGACAAAAGGAATTTCTTATCCTCCGGGGAAAAGGTGGTCGTATATATATCGTGTCCGCTGCTCCCGAGCGGCTTTGATGAAAAATATGCGAATACAGGAAAGATGAAATATGCCAGCCCCAACAGCTTTGCAGGATATACGGGGGATAGGAAAAACATAAGTGCGCCGGTTACAGCGGAGACGATACATTTCCTTATATAATAAAAAACGCTGTCGCGGTCCATGCTGTCACTCTCGACTGCAGTTACCCATTCCAGGAGCTTCTCACCGCTGAACTTCATCCTCCATATAGCTCTTACGGCGGCATCCGCTGTGATTACCGCCATATGACACGAAACGCATATCTCGTAAAAAGTGCGTGCAACAGTCTGATATATCGCAGTAGATGCCTGTGAGAAGAATCTGCGCAACGCAAAGGGTTTTCCCGAAAACAATATTGTCATAACAGATAAAAAGCACGGAACGATCAGATATGAGAACGAAAAGACTATCAAAAGAAATCCTGTTTGCGTATCTGCTGTCAAAAAACCGCCCAGAACTGCGCATATCACAGCAAAAACCGGTGTTAAATGCCTCAATACATTTTCCAGTATTTTAAATTTTGACAACCCGTCGACAGTATCCCCTTTCAAGAATCGCAGATTTTGGAAATCACCTCTTATCCATCGGTGGAGCCTGGTGCAGTAGGATATGGTGTTTTTCGGAGTGGAATCGGTAAGAGTAATATCCGACACAAAGCAAGCGCGCAGGATACTACCCTCCAAAATATCATGACTTAAAATCCAGCCGTCGGGCAATTTCGTCGAAACAAGACTGTCAAATAAATCTACTGAAAACAATCCCTTCCCGCAGAAAACTCCCGTATCAAAAATACTTTGATACCGATCAAACGCAGCGCTTTCGTATATGTCGGTTCCTCCGACTCCCGATATTAAACGCGAAAAATGCGTTTTGTATGCTCCGCTCAGCTCCGTTCTCATAAGCGGCTGAAAAATCGCATAGCCTTCCGTCACCCTGCCTCCGAAGACTTGCGGTTTATTCAGAGGATGCAGAGCAACACCGAGAAGTTCATTTATGCTTCCGAGGGAAAGGTTCGTATCGGCATCAAGCGTAAGAATATATTTGATCGTACTTATAAAGTCCCCTCCGTAGTAGCCGCCGCCTCTTTGACTGCCGGTTTTTATATAGCTGACCAAATCGACTACAGCACCGCGCTTACGCTCTCTGCCTCCGAACAAGCCGTCCTTTTTGTTTTCGCTGCGTTCCCTTATAAAAAGACAAAACTTCCCGCCGTGTTCATTATTCAGAAGGTCAATACGCTCTTTCGCATACATTATTGTTTTTTCATCACCCGGTCTGCGCTTTTCCTTAGCGTCGGGCAGGTCACCGAGTATTCCAAAAAATATATTTTTATCCCTGTTTAAAAGGTAAAACCGTTCAAGATTGTCAAACAGATGACTGTCCTTTTCGGGACCGAATAAAAGCGTTGTAATAACGACCAGCGTTTTTGCATCTTCGGGAACTGAGTTTAGCTTGATGCGGGCAATGGGTTTTCCTTTTATGAATTTAGACATAGCAAAATCAGCAACAGCAAGCCCCGCTTCACAAATTGGCAGTAATAAAAGAACGGTCCAGTAGTGTATGGAAATAAACGAAAAAAAAGCAGTGGCGAAGAAAACAGTGACTGCAATAGCAAAATAGATCCACCCGTTTCTTTTCTGCCTTTGAAAAAGCAACGATCCGATGGTTCTTTTCTCTCTTTCGGCACGTGTTGCAAGCTGTTTTGCTCCATCCGACTCATATATTTTTCTTGAACGGCAATATGCGGCAAGTGCGCTCCTGTAAGCATTTTTAGTCTGCTCGGTGTAATTAGAATACTCTCGCTCGTTATCAATGAAAACCTGCTCCGGTGTCCATGCGCAGCCGAACAGCTCCTCGCTGTCAATCTCTCCGATATAACGCAAAAGATTAACCGAATTAGGCAGTACCGATAATCCTTCTCCGCTTTCGCAGGCCTTTCCTATTCGAATAAGGCAGGCGCAGGCGATAAGCGAAGGTATTGCGTAAAGCTGATCGCAGGAAAATGTATGCATGCTCAGTGACTGCGAAAGATACGAGCAGAGTTCTGTCTCATCAAACTTGTAATTTTTCTCCTCACAGAAGGCACTGATAAACTCAAAGCACCCGCTGTCCTCCACGGCGGTGATAAAACTCTTTGCTTTTAATACGGAACGGTAGTGTCTGTCAATAAGATAAAAATTATCATATATCCAAAGGTATTCCCTGTGCTCGCCTGAAAACGAGATTTTTGTCTGCTTATAAGCGTTCTTTACCTGCTTTATAATCCCTTTTTTCATGTATTGTCTATCCCTTTTTTGATGATTTGTTTGATATTATATAGAAAGCTAAGGTAACTTCGGTTTTACCGTCTCTATTCGCCTTTGCTTCCTATAAGCTATATTTTGGAGCAAAAAAGGAAAATTTATACTTATATGAATTAAAGCAAAAAAAGAGCACGCATATAGCGCGCCCCGGTTTTTGTCAGATTATTTCTCGTTTAGATCATATGTTCCCAGAAAATGCCTTTTTACCTTGATGTAATCAGAAGCGTTTATCTGTCCGTCGCCGTTGACATCGGCATACCGCTTTTTCACCAATGGTATTTCGTATGTGCCTAAGAAGTTCCTTTTGATGATATAATAATCCGCTGCGGTGACACTCCCGTCAAGATTTGCATCGCCAAGAAAAATCTTTTTAATCTCCTCACCGATTGCACTCGAATACAGGGAATAACCTAACTCCGTACAGTGCACCCCGTCGGTTACAATCAAGATCCGGTTGGAAAAGCCATCACAGAGAGCCCTGACATCGGCGAGATAAACACTCTGCTCCTTCGCAACATCCCTGACCGCCTGGTAATAGGTGTCAACAAACGCCGCTGCGCCGCCGTAAGGCTCGAATGCTTTTCTGTCGTGGCGGGTATAATACTTGTTCTCCTCAATATAATTCGAGGTAAACAGAACTACCTTTATTCCCTTGTCTTTAAGGGTAGTGCAAAAATACCTTAAATTGTTCCTGAAGCTTTCTATATCCACATACTTTGCCATATCCCGCGCCGAATCGTTCATCCCGAAACCTATTAAAACAACATCGGGGTTATTAGATAACACATCCCTGTTAAACCTTGCTCTTGCATCGTTTGTGTTGTTACCTCCGACTCCGGCGTTGATAATATTTAGCCCATACTCATTTCTTAATGTATTTACAAACACACCTGCCGCCGTAAGACTGTCGCCAAAAGCAACAATAATCGGACCGTCCCCCGCAGCCGAAGCAGAATTTAAGAAAAAAGGCACGCTCGCAAAGCAGAAAAGAGCAGCTAATAGTGCCATAATTATCTTTTTCATATGTGTCGCCTTCCTTTATATGCATTTTATCATTCTTTTTAAGTTTTTTCAAGCAAAAGGGTTGAAATAAACAAGCCGTTTTGATATATTTAGGTGAATACAAAATTACTCACACAGGAAGGAATATAAAAAAATGCTGCAGCCAATTAAAGGATCATGGTTCGAGTTCCAGCACCACAATAAGCCCGAGGGAAAATATTGGAATCCCATCTGCCGCCACTTCTCCGAATCGCAGTGGAGGGAAAAAATCCGCGAAATGGCATCGATAGAAATGGAATATATCGTTCTCCTCTGCTCGTCATTGGTATATGAGGACTACGCTGAGAGTTATTTTGATTCGGGAATTTATCCTTTTGCAAAAGATTTTGCCTGTCCAAACCCAATTGAGGTTATTCTCGACGAGGCTGAAAAACTGGATATGAAGATATTTATGTCTGTCGGTTATTACGGCTTTTGGGAGCACGCCTATGAAAACATGATCGACCCCGAGGTTACAAAAAGAGCCTTTACGGCTATGGAAAAGCTATACAGTCAGTTCGGACATTTCAAGAGCTTTTACGGCTGGTATTATCCCGACGAGGTATGCGTAAATAAATATTTTAACGAGGACTTTATAAAATACACAAACACATATTCCGCTTACGGACGCAGCTTTGACAGTAATTTAAAAACGCTTATCGCACCTTACGGAACAAATATCCTTATCCCCGACGATAAATACGCTTCACAGCTCGAAATTATCGACGCTGATTTTATCGCATATCAGGATGAAGTCGGAGTCCGCAAGTCAAATCCTGAGCAGACAGAGGCTTATTACGAGGGATTGAAGAGAGTTCACGATAAGGCAGGCAGGAGCAAGCTCTGGGCAGATATGGAGGTCTTTGAGTTCGAGGGCGATGTCTACAGGAGTGCGCTTGTTCCGGCTACTATGGAACGTATAAAAAGACAGCTCAAGAGCATCTCACCTTATGTGGAAAAGGTTCTCTGTTATGAATATATCGGAATGTTCAACAAGCCCGGAACCATTGCATACTGCGGACATCCCGATTCGGTAAAGCTTTACCGGGATTATGAGAGCTTTCTTGAAAGAATAAAATAATAATACGATTTACTTTGGATTTTGCTATTAAAACAACTAAAAAACCACGGACTGCCGAAAAAACGGCAGTCCTTTTTATATGGTTATTTATTCTGATATCTATCCGCTTATAGCATGGGAATCTGTTCTTTTTTTACAAAAATTCTGCATAAAAGGTAGCCTAATATATAAGTTATTGAGAATAAACCGAACAAAAGACTTACACTTGGTATTATCGAAGCTACTGTAACCACCGTTACTCCTATTAACGAGGAGAGTATCTTATTTAGGTTCGGAAAAATCATTCGTGCAATCGAAGCCGATGTAAAGGCGGAGGCAATAATTGCGAAGAGGATATAAAAAGCCATAAGAGCAAGCGAAACCATCTGTGTATACGGGAAAATCAACAACATTAAAGCAATCATGGGAATTCCTATTGTGCCGGCAATGCCAAAACCTATAAGGCTTCCCGTTGAGTACCTCAGTGTATTATTAGCTTCGTCAAGATGCTTTCCCGCAATAAGGCAGATAAACAGCATAAGAATAATGGCAGCGGGCAGCTCGTAGAGCAGTCCCGATACCCTTTTTATAAATTCGCTGTCTGTCTTTTCATAGCTCACCTTTGAGGCAAAATCGGCGTTTTCAGTATATTTCTTTGCGGTCTTTGTATCATCGTTACTGAATACATTGGGTGTACTTGCACCCTCCACCGTGGCTCTGTCAATCTCGCAGGTGTCGGAAAAAAACACTTTATCCGCATGAATGAACACGCCGTTTGTCACTTTTCCGTAAATATACACTTCGTCCGCCCATATCTCAAGATACTCGCAGCTTCCCTCATATATAACCTTACTCCCCGCCGCATAAACGGCGTCGAATTCAGTGTTGCCACCCACTTTTAACATATATGCGGCTACAGTTACATTTTTTGCCGTACTGTCGGTTATCTCAAGGCTCTGTGCGGCGGCTCTTATATTTCCGCCCACTTCAGCTTCTACCTTGATTGAATTGGAAGTAGCAATCAAATCCCCGCCGATTTTTCCCTTTATGATATTGTCCTTTGCGACATTACCATACGAAAAGAGATATATATAATCACCTTTAACGTCAACACTCTCATTTGTTCCGCGTGTTTCGGTGGCGTTTCCTGCACCGTCCTCCCGATAAGCTGCGGCTTGGATGCAAAAAAGCATTGAGAATACAATTAACAGTACAAATAAGGCGAAAAACTTTCTGTTCCTAAACATCAGTACCTCCATATCCCGCATACGCGAAGAAAAATTAAAAGTCTTATATAATTATTATAACGGGATTAGAGAAAATTGCAAGAATGTTTTTTTTACCGCTTGCATAGAATCAAACAAAGAACAGTAAAAGGAGCGGTATCAAATACGGATGACAAAAAAAGTAAATCTGCTGATCAAAAATGCCATTCTGTTAACCGCTTTTTCGCTTATTGTAAAGCTGCTCGGCGTCTATCTCAGGCTATTTCTATCCGCAAGAATAGGCAGCGAGGGTATGGGGCTTTATCAGCTTATAATGAGCGTTTATTCCCTTTTTGCAACCTTTGCGACCGCAGGCTTTACCGTTGCGGTATCCCGTTTAGTGGCGGAACGTTGTGAACGGAATCCTTCGGATGCGGCAAGAATTTTCAGAGTTTCACTGGTAGTTTCAGGCTTAATCAGCGTTCTTGCCACAGTGCTTATGTATTCTTTTTCCGAAAAAATCGCCGGTGCCTTCCTGCAAGACGTTCGTACCGTGATGCCGCTGCAAATATTGGCGCTTAGCATGCCTTTTATGGCGTTCTCCTCCTGTTTAAAGGGTTATTTTATAGCAAAGCGTCAGGTTATAAAAACCGCCACCGCCTCCCTTTTGGAGCAGATAGTAAAAATTGCGGTAATGGCTATTTTTCTTAACATATATATGTCTCATACCAACGACATCGGAAAGCTGTGCAGCGGTATCGTAGCAGGAATCACGCTTGGAGAAGCATTCTCCTATTTATACCTCGGTTTGCTCTACCTGCTCGGACCGGGAAGGATAAAGAGAAAGGATCTCTCCCCTAAGAGCGAGAGGGGACTATTAAAATCCCTGCTGAGCGTCACCCTTCCTATAAGTGGTACGGTATATGTAACCAGCACCCTTCATACGGCGGAAAATCTAATGCTCCCCGGTGTTTTTGAAAGGTTCTGCAAAGACCGTTCCCTCGCTCTCTCCCAATTCGGTATGATACGGGGTATGGTCATACCAATACTATTCTTTCCGTTCGCGTTTTTAAACAGTCTTGTATCGATATTAATCCCCGAAATCTCACGTCTTAATGTAAAAGCGGACAAGACCGACCGGAATGCGAAAATCTCAAAAATAATGTCTGTATCCTTTGTTTTCAGCATCGCTGTCGGAGGTTTGTTCTACTTCTTCGCACGCGAGATCGGAGAGACCTTTTACAGGGAGCAAAACACCTTTCAGGCAATACGCATTTTGGCGCTTGTAACCCCGTTTATGTACATAGAAACCATCACTGACGGATTGTTAAAGGGTATCGGGGAGCAGTTTTACACTTTGAGAGTTAGCATATATAATTCCGTACTGAGGCTTCTCGTTATCTTCTTTCTGCTGCCGCAGAGCGGTGCAACAGGTTATTTGTGGCTTCTCGTAGCTTCCAATACATTTTCGTATGCGATGTGCATTTACAGGATAAAAAAGGTGAGCGACTTTTATTTTAACTTTACAAAAAACGCACTGCTCCCGTTTATATTCTGTATCGTCTCGGGTTTTTCCGGCAGAGCCGCACTCAATGTACTCTCTATCGAAAGCGACTGGCTTGCCGCCTCAGTCGGTACTCTTATTTTCCTCGCCGTTTATTTTCTACTGTACTATTTCGCTTCTTATAAAACCAACAAAAGGATTTTAAGCGGTTATATGTAAAAATCGTTTTTAAATATACGGATTTATCATAGCCGCGGAAACGGAACAGCATATGAAATCCGGTCTTGACAGCTTTTTCAGGTATATTCCCGTAAGAATCACAAAGCTGATAGCAACGCTTCCCATACCGCTTTTGGAAAAGGTCACCGAAATAAGACTGCGGTCCGAGTCGCCCTTCTCCCTGACCGTCGGCGTTAAAAATCTTATGCTTAACAGCGACGGCACGCCCTGTAATCCGTCAAATGCCGTATGCACTACGAAAAAAGAGATGGAGGAATGTCTTTCCCTTTTATCGCAGGGCTCCTTATATACCTATGACGACACCATCAGAACAGGGTATATCCCCATAAAAGACGGCGGCAGAGCGGGTGTGTGCGGCGAGGCTGTTTTGCAAAACGGCGTTGTGAGAGGCTTTAAGGAAATATATTCAATAAACCTCCGGCTTCACCGTCACATTCCGCTTTTCGCCTCCGAGCTTATAAAGTTTTTCGCACGGGAGGGCATATGCGGCACTCTTGTCTATTCCCCGCCCGCAATGGGCAAGACAACCTTCTTAAGGAGTGCGGCGTTTTTGCTTGGCGAGGGAAAAAATATAAGACCATTCCGCGTCGGTATCGTCGACGAACGCTGCGAAATTTTTATAAAAGGGGTATCGGACGGGCTTGTGGATGTGATTTCTAACTGTCCGAAAGCATACGGTATAGAACTGCTCTGCCGTACTATGTCGCCGGAGGTTATCGTATGCGACGAGATAGGCTCAGGTGAACAGGATGCAATAATAAGCGCACAGAACACCGGGGTTCATCTTTTGGCATCTGCGCATGGGGAGAGTATCGAGGGCATATGCCGGCGTCCTTTTATGAAAAAGATGCTTGATGCCGGGTTATTCGGTATAGCCGTAAGGTTGAATGCGGATGAGAACGGCTTTGACTGCAAAATTGAAAGGTTGTCGGAGCGATGAAAATTATAGGTGCAATAACCATTGTGGTGTGCAGCTATTATATAGGCTTTTTGATTTCAGTAAGCGAACAGAAGGCGTTTTCACAGCTTACGGGACTTATTCGCCTGCTGGATTTTCTGTTGCAGCGCATTACTTATTCAAGGGAGAACTTAGGCAGTATTTTCGCGGATTTCAAAGACGATGCGCTTTTGGAATGCGGTTTTCTTTCCGTGCTGAACAACACGATGGGAGAAACCTATGACACCCTTTGGAAAAAAGCCGCCGAAACATTGTGTGTTTCTCCTCATATAAAAAAAGAGCTTATTTTGTTCGGAATACAGCTCGGCAAAACCGACTTTATCACTCAAAAGGAACGCACCGAGATGTGCCGCAGCATATTGATTACCGAAAAGCAAGCATCACAGCCCGGTCTTGACAAGCGTAAAAGGAGTATACGTGCTCTGGGAGGTCTTGCGGGTGCATTGATAGCAATCATATTGTTATAAATCGAAGGGATTGGTTAAAGGGATGAATATCGCGCTTGTTCTTAAAATTGCGGGGGTCGGCTTGCTTGTGGGCATAGCTTATCAGATACTGCAAAGGAACGGCAGGGAGGAACAGGCAACCTTTGTCAGTATTGCGGGTGTAATTATTGTAATGCTGCTTCTGGTTCAGGAGATAAGCTCGTTGTTTTCAACCGTAAGAAGCGTTTTCGGCTTATGGATACATTAACGGTATGTGCCTTTTCTTTAGTTTCACTCTGCGTATTGGTGCTGGTCAGACAGCTCAGACAGGAGTTGGTTCCGCTTACTGTCGCCGCAATCGGTATAATAATGCTGGGCTATCTGTTGGTATCCTTAGCGCCGGTTCTCTCATTTATTAGTGATACGGCAGAGCAGAGCGGTTTGGGAGGATATTTCAAGGTGCTCGTAAAGGCACTTGCTATTGCGCTCTCCTGTCAGGTCTGCGCCGAAATATGCCGCGACTGCGGTGAGAGCTCGCTCGCTTCAAAAGTTGAACTTGCGGGAAAAATAGGAATTATAATTTTGTCACTGCCCATTTTACAGCAGCTGTTGACAATGGCAAAGGAAATGCTCGCATGAAAAAATGTTTTAATCTTCTGCTGTTCTGTTTCATTATCACTTTATTAAGCCTGACCGAATGTGCGGCGTATGATACCTCTGAGGAAAACGAAATTGCAGAACGTGCCGGACTGCACGAGCTCTCTACAGATGCTCTGAGCCCAGAGGAACTCTCAGGTCAAAAAGATATCAACCTGTTCGGGAAAGCGGTTAAATTCCTTTCTGAAGCATTAAAAACCGGGACAACCTCCGCGCTCCAGGCATTCGCTCTTATTATGACGGTGGTTATCCTCTCTGCTGTGTTCGCCACATTCAAGTGGACAACCGCCAATACTTCCCTGCATAACGCTTATGAATACATCTCGATACTCGTATTATCGGGAGTAACCTTTACAATATTCAAGAATGTGTTCATCTATGTACGGGATGCGATCGTTTCGGTAAATACATTTATGACCGCAATGCTCCCGGTAACAACCTCGCTATACATATTCGGGGGAAATGTTGCCGCAGCAGCAGCTTCCAACGCTTCTCTTATGCTGTTTTTTTCGCTGATGAATACTGTATCCGCCAATTTTCTTATGCCCTTTTTGCAAATAGCCTTTGCGTTGTGTCTTGCCTCGGCGATACCGGGAACTGTAAACCTAACCTCAGTTTCAACGCTTGTCCGCAACACAACTACGACCGTGCTTGCCTTTATATTTACACTTTTCGGCTTTATCATGTACCTGCAAACCACCATCGCTTCAGCTGCCGATAATTACGCTTACCGTAGCGTGCGTTTTGCCTCAGGAGTTTTTGTTCCCGTCATCGGGAATATGCTCGGTGATGCCTCACGCACCGTAATGGGCAGCATCGGCGTTATAAAATCGGCGGCGGGTGCTATCGGTGTAACAGTCATTCTGTCAATCATTATCCCCCCTATAGTTTTAGTGATATTGTACAAGCTTGCGCTGTTGAGCTGTGCGATACTGTCAAGGGTTCTCGGCTGTGAGCGTGAAAGCCACTTTCTATACGACCTCAACGGGATTCTGAACGTCCTTATGGCGCTTGTAATCGGTATCGCAGCTGTTTTAATTATCGCACTCGCTGTGTTTATCAAAACCGGAGTAACTGTATGAAGGATTATTTTGTTACCCTGCTTACCGCCTCTTTGCTTGGCGGAATAATCGCCGCACTTGTAAGCGGCAGCAGCTTTGAAAAATATATCAAATACATCGCGGGACTTGTGTGTGTCGTAATAATCATAGCACCCCTAAAGAGCTTTATTACCGCACCTTTCAAGCTGCCTGATGAGTATGCGGATGCCTCTGTTCCTGACGTGTCGGTTACCGGTGCAGACGAGGTCATAGGAGAATTAACAGTTTCGGAGCTTGACTCATATATTAAAGATATTCTTTTTAGGGAATTTGGAATAAAAGTACCCTTAACCGACATAAAAATAGATTGGGCGGATGACTGCATGATAATTAACGAAATCACCGTTTTTATCGAAAGCAAAGACGGTGGGCATAAAGACGATGTTGAAAAATATTTAGAGGACATTATAGACGAAAGCATTATGGTAGAGATACTTTAAAAAGCCGCATAGGAGGAGGTATTACGCAGGTAACATTTTTTAAAAAAATAATGAAAATCAAAGGAATCGGCTACATTATGCTGGGCATACTTGCGGGAGTAATCCTGCTGCTGCTCCCCACGGAGGGAGAAAATCCCGTCAGAGAGGAAAACGTTTATAAATCAGCAAATGATTACTGTCTTGCTCTTGAGGAAAAAACCGAAGCGATTATAAAAAAGCTTGACGGTGTCGAGGACTGCAAAGTGCAGATCACGCTTATGTATGGTTATGAGTATATATATGCAACCAACCAGCATGTGAACGAGACCTTCAACTCGGACGGCAATAAAGCAACAAAGGAAACAAAAAAAGAATATGTTGTCATCACCTCGGACAACGGCGGCGGGACGGTTCTTCTGCGGGAAACAATGCCGACAATCAAGGGTATTGCGGTAGTGTGCAGCAATGCCACGTATGAAACACAGTATCAGATAATATCATTATTGACTGCTCTTTTCGACATTTCAAGCAACAACATAAGTGTTTTATCTTAAAAGCATCATACCAAAACAAAATAATTCATATTCGGAGGTTCTTTTATGAGGATTAAAGACATAGTAAAAAAAGTAAAGGAATACGATTACAAAAAACTGCTGAACACAAAAGCTTTTCTGATCGTAGGCTGCGTAACGCTTGTCGGAATAGCGATTTTGGTAAGCACGCTGGTTAATCAGAAAGAAATTGACACGCTCGGCGAGGAAAGTAAAAAGATGCTCGGAAATTCCGTTTTGGTTGACAACAACACGGAGAGCGCAGATGATGTCATCAATGACGAAAACATCGATACGGACGATTACTTTGTCGCCTCAGTAATCAACAGGCAAAGCGTTCGTGACGAGGCGTTGGAGGTGCTTCAGGATATTGCGGATAACCCCGATGTGCTCCCCGACGCAAAAGAGGACGCGCTTCTGAATATCGCAGCTATTGTCGAGGATATGACTGCCGAATCCAACATCGAAACGCTCATCAAAGCAAAGGGCTTTCCGGAGTGTGTCGCAGTTATTTCCGGTAATAAATGCACCGTCGTTATCGAAAGCGAGGGACTGCTTGCCAACGAGTTGGCGCAGGTGATGGAGATCGTCTACAATCAGGCAGGGATAGTTCCGGCTGATGTAAATGTCATCGAAAAATAAGCGTTTTGGAGCTAAACGCAGACATATTTTACAGCAAAAATAAAAACCGCCATATAAAAGCCTGTTCGCTTTCTATGACGGGTTTTTATTTATATGTCAAAGAGAATCGTCCTTTTTGCTTCCATCTAATCATAATCTATCCTCGCGTATGCCCTTACAAGGCTTGCTTCGGCTTGGATTTTTAACGGCACGGCGCTTATCTCAAAGCAGCACACGCCCAAAAGGCTGCTTAAATTCGTCAAATTCTCAAGAATTGTTATATCGTTTTTCAGAAATTTTTTGTGTAATCCATACGGAGCCCTATCCGGTGCGGGTGTGTCCATACCGACTATTTTTATATTCTTGCGTATTAGGAAATCGGTTATTCCATCGTCGAGTACGGGGTATTTCGTGTAATATACGTCACATTCTGAATACAAAGACGCAAAATCGGTAAAAATCAAAACAATATCGTCCTTTTTTATCAGGTTCTCATACTCAGGTTTATACGAGATGACTTTTTCGCCTCTGACGTCTATGAGCACACCTCTGCCTATAAATTTTTCAATCGGAAATTCACCGGCATCGCGGCAGTCGTCAACAAGATGACCGGGTAGATCGATATGAGTGCCGGCGTGCATACCGCTTGTAACTACGGAGTAATTATAACCGTCACGCTCCAGTGACCTGTTCTTTTTTATAATTACCCCGTCATCCCCCGGGAACACAGGAATTCCGCCTGCAATGGGATAGCTCAAATCTATTATCCTCATCACTTTAGCCTCCTCTACTGCTTTATTTGTCCCTTCGCAACCGAGTCATCTATGACCTGCTCGACAAATTCCCACAACTCCTGCATAGCTGTTTTTACTATTTTCATCCTGTCAAGAACCATATCCTTTGTAATGCCGTGTAATACCCATGTATGACCGTCGGTTTTGTAATTACTGATAAAGGGCTGAAGCCTGTCAATTGCAGAGGCATATACAGCGTCAGGTGTTTCCATTGAATCGAATTCCTCCCACAAAGCACGGAATTCACACGCCTGTTCGGGCGGCAGTATCGAGAACAGTCTGTCCGCCGCCTGTTTTTCTCTTTTTGCTTTATCCTCATTTCCTTTTTTGTCATATGCGAATGTATCGCCCGCATACACCTCCACAAGGTCGTGGAGCAGAGCCATCTTTATGACCCGGTTAATGTCAACATCGGGATTGGACGAATATTCAAACAGCGTCAGAGCCATTACGGCAAAGTGCCAGGAATGCTCGGCATCGTTCTCACGCCTTGATTTATCCATCAACAGCGTTTGCCTTAATATGTTCTTCATTTTGTCCACTTCGATCAAAAATTCCAACTGTTTCCTAATTTTTTCGTTCATCCGTCATACCCCGCAACTTCATTATAATACAGAACAATCCGTTAAACTATTATAAATCATATAACACTGTTTTTCAATATATTTGTAAGTTGATATTTATTTAAATAATAATTCACAATCATGTATTGAACTAAGTTTTCCGGCGTGATATAATTAACCGAAATTAGTAGTTATTATTATCGGAGCGAATGTCTTATGTATTTATTATTTAAAAGATTACTTGATTTTTCCATATCCCTTATCGGTCTGATAATTTTATCGCCGCTTTTTCTTGTTTTGGTCGCTGCGATAAAGCTCAGCTCAAAGGGTCCGGTTTTTTTTAAGCAAAAGCGTGTCGGAATACATAAAAAGCACTTTAATATATTAAAATTCCGCACCATGCGTATAGACACGCCAAAGGATTGTCCTACCCATTTGCTTGAGAACCCCGACTTGTACATAACCAAAATAGGGAGATTTTTACGAAAAACCTCACTCGACGAGCTGCCGCAGCTTTTAAATATTTTGTCGGGAAAGATGAGCATAGTCGGTCCCCGCCCTGCACTTTGGAATCAATTCGATTTAATCGAAGCACGCGATTTATACGGTGTAAATGATGTAAAGCCGGGATTGACCGGTTGGGCACAGATAAACGGCCGCGATGAGCTTCCGATAGAAGTAAAAGCAAAGCTCGACGGTGAGTATGTAAGCAGAATGAGCTTTGTTTTCGATATAAAATGCATTTTCGGTACTGTGAAATCAGTTTTGCTGCATGACGGTGTTGTGGAAGGTGTAACCGGAGCATCAACCAAGGACGAGAAACGATAATCAGAAAAAATTTCTTAATAGCATAAAAAATACAGCTCAATTTTACCTACGCCGGAAGAAAATCTTTCGGCTGATGTGTTTTATATTCTAAAAAAAAGGTGTTACAAAAATGTCTTTTGAATTAATGGATTTTACTTCCTCAATTCTGCAAAAGCAAGCGGTCAATAAGATTTTGGCTTGCAACGATTTTACAGCAAAATACCAACTCACCCTAACAATAGAGCAGGCACGGGAACTGGCGGAAACTCTTAGCACGACTCTCAGGGATAACGGACGCATTGATTTCAGCGGGGGCGTTGTAGATAAAATTATAAAGAATTTCTGTGATTCTCCCTATTTAAACCAGCAGAATTACTCGGAAACTCTAAACGAGCTCACGGAGCTTTTCTATTATTTCAAGAACCAGACGCTTGACAGAATAAGTGACGACGACCTTATTAAGTGGATGAACGCTTCCTTTGATAATGTCTGCCACGGTTCTCTTGAAATGCTTGCCGGAACGGAGCTTGAACGTCTGGCGCGCAATC
This sequence comes from Eubacteriales bacterium, assembly GCA_028702135.1. Taxonomy (GTDB): domain Bacteria; phylum Bacillota; class Clostridia; order Oscillospirales; family CAG-382; genus UBA1049. The sequence continues at coordinate 38,663 of JAQVPJ010000017.1, forward strand.
TTCGTTACGGATATGACCCGAATTACACAGAACCCCAAGAAACGGAGGAGGAAAATGAGTAATATCGAGCGTGTAAGCCGCATTGATGCTCTTAAGCTTAATCAGGGTTACTACTTTCATTCACTGCTCGGAGCGGCATATGAAAAAGGAATGATTTCGGAATCGGAGATCGAAAAAATCCAGCTCGATTGTATCGATCTGTTGTCATATAAAGCAAAAAGATACACTGATAATAATAGCAGCTCATTAAGGGTTGAGCTTGCAGAATATATAATGACCTCAAACCTTTATACAATCGGATTGTATTTAAAAACCTTCCCTGTCGCCGATGATGCTGTAAATGCTCTGACCGAAAAGTCTATGCTCGATTTGTATCTTTCGGGCAGAAAAATCATAGATTCAATGATAAATTCCGCAAAACGCAGGTATTCACTTGTAATAAAAAGCATACTTGATAATAACAATCAGTTTTATAAACCTACCGTTGTGTCGGCAATCAGGGGCTTTTTCAAAAAATATAATCCCGATTACGGTGCACATGAAAACATAATCACCGCAGATTATCCCACATGCAATCCGATAGAGGATATAACAGGAATAGAGTTTATTAAAAAATATCTGGATTTTATATATGCCGAGAATATGTTCTGCAAGCATTTTTTTCCTCAGGATATTGACGCGCTTTTATGCGGGGTTGACAATAGGTACGAAGCCCTCGTTTTTAATATTTTCGAGGAGGTGCTTACCGGTGCGATCGGCTGCGTGCTATCGGGTCAAAACCCCTGCACGCTGAATATATCAGCCGCTCAGGCGGCAGCTCTGTGTGAGCAGATTTACTTAAAAAATGATTTGCAAATCGAAAAGGATATAAATCGCGCCTGCGAAAAACTCATACCAACTTTGCAGATAACGAGCAGAACTCTGCAATCGTATATAAAAGCATCTCTGCCGAAGATAATATCACATGTCTGCTTTATGAAGAAAAACAAACTGCTCGACAGGGTGTTTATTACGCCTGAAAATACTCTGAAAAACCCTAAGTTTCTATAAGTCGAAAAATTAGGTCTGCCGCTTAAACCGAATTAAAATAATTGACAAAACACATCACACGGTTTATAATATATGTACTATATTTTAGGAGGATTTTAATGAGCGATACAAAGGACAAAGCTGTTGAAGTCAATGAAACCCCGGTTATTAAGGAAAGAAAACGCTGGTTGTTTTTCGGACTGCCTTTTACGTTTACAAAATACATCCTCGACGGAAAGTGTTTGAAGCTGTGCAAGGGTTTTTTTACAACGACGGAGGACGACCTGCTGTTATTCAGGGTTATGGATGTTTCCCTAAAACGTACACTTATGCAAAGAATTTTCAGACTCGGAACAATGATAGTTGTTTCATCCGACAAGACTAACCCCAATCTTGAGGTAAAAAACATAAAGAACGTCCGGGAGTTCAAAGAAGCTCTGAATCGCAGAGTCGAGAGCGAACGTCTTAGGATGCGGTTCAAAGCAGGCGAATTTATCGGAAGCGATTTCGACGACGACAATAACGACAATACATAGCTTTTCGGCAAAAAATAACCTGTACGTAATACAGGCATTTGTAGCTGATTTATGCAAAAAACAATCAACAGTTGATTTTCTACTTAACTGTTAAGAAGGTGATTTTGGTGTTCTTTTTGGTCGGAATGGGTGAAAAATGCGACAAACTCGATTTTCGCCAAACCATAATATGTCCCTGCTGCGGAAGATACGGTTCCTTGGAGGTGTATATGGAATACACCTATTTTTCAATGTTTTTTATTCCGATTGCAAACTGGAGAAAACGCTATTTTGTTAAGACTACCTGCTGCGGAAGCATTTGTGAAATTGATTCGGAGCTTGGAAAAGCGATTGAGAAAGGCACACAAAGGGAGCTTGATTTAGGCAGTCTTAACTTTCAAAAACGACAGGGCGGCACATTAAGATGCTCGGGCTGCGGATTTGTAACGAGCGAGGATTTCGTATTCTGCCCCAAATGCGGCAGGAAATTTTGATTGGAGGAGTTTTTTCCTATGAAAAAAATCTTGACGGTTCTTTTATTTACGGCACTTATGGTATGCTTTTCCGGCTGCGGAAACAAGGATTTGTTCGATACCGTTTATACATATGACACCGCAATAATTAAGATGCCCGACGGAAGCACCAGGGAAATCGAGATAGATCAATGGACCGATTACGAGGGTGAGCAGATACAGATAATAGCAAAAGACGGAACTGTTTATTTGGTAAACTCCGTAAACTGTGTTTTAATAAGGAACGCAAAGTAAAGGATATAACCTCTGCATGGATATAATCGAGCAACGCTTTTTTACCGAGGTAACGCAAGAAATACGCAATATAAGGGAAAAGGTTTTTGTAGAGGAGCAGGGTTTTACTGATGAGTTCGACCAAGCTGACAAAACGGCCTATCACCTTTTGCTGCTCTACAATGGCAGAGCGGCGGCGACGGGACGGGTTTTTGAAAGCCCGAGGAATCAAACCTATACCATCGGACGGGTTGCGGTTCTCAGGGAATTCCGAAACCGGCATTTGGGAAAAAAAGTGATGGAACTGCTCGAAGAAAAAGCAAGGGAACAAGGTGCGATTATAGCCGAGGTGTCCGCCCAGTGCAGGGCGAGGGGCTTTTACGAAAAGAACGGGTATACTGCAACCGGCGACGTTTATTACGACCAGCACTGCCAGCATATTCATATGGAAAAGCATCTGTAAAAATCAGTTTTCCCGCTCTATTACGATAGTACTCAAATACACATCGTCCAGATACTCATCGGAATAATGCCGGTCAAAAAAACGATCGAATTCATTAGCGGCGGGTATCCCCTCACGGCGTTCACTCTGCCGCCTTACCGCAGAAAACGACAGAAATATATTTATAGACATAAAAATACTCATAAAAACAGAGATTATTCTTAGAAACTTATGCGGAACACGGCTGATAAGAGAGCTTAACCAGGGGTACACCCACTTTATCCAGACAAGCCCGAGCACGCCCCACACCAGCGAGTGCAAAAGGCTTGTTCTCCCGTTTAAACTTATTAACTTATCGCTGTAATCCCAGGACACCGTTCCGAAAACGAGTTCCTGCAGCAAACTGCACAAATACTCGAAAGCACCGCCTATGACCGTGCTACCGATAAAAATCAAAAAAACATTCCTGTTTCGCAGCCAGTAAAGACTTACGGTCATGAGCAGCGCACCCAATCCGTAAACGAGGTTAAACGGCCCGTAGATAACGCTTGCGCGTATTTTGAACTCATGGTGTGCGAACAGAAAATATATCGATTCAAAGACCACTCCCAAAAAACAGCCAATCATAAAAATGCAAAAGAGCTTATCATAGCTAAAGCCATAATAAGAACCGTTCTTTTCCGAAGCATTTTTTTTGCTTTTTGTTTTTTTTTCTGTTTTTCTCATACTAAAAGATACCTCTCTTACGGTTCTTTTTATCTTGTAAATATCATTAATGCTTTATGGTAGGATGTTTCGTAATATTATACTGAATGCATGCTATAATATTCATTGTATTAAATGCATTTTCCTAATGCCGGCTAAACAAGCTCTCTCATCAGATGGATACTTACGCCGGCAATTCGATACTTCAAAGTTTGTATTACATTCAGAAAATGCACGGCATTTTCCCAACGCCGGCTAAACAAGCCCTCTCATCAGATGGATACTTACGCCGGCAATATTATACCATAAATATATGCCGTTATCAAACCCTATGTTTATAAAAAACAGTATATGATTACATAAACGATTAATACTTTTTTAGACACTCAGTCGATACAAAATATGACGGGAGATTCGCATAGGGATCATATTTGTTTTTCAACCTTTTTGATGCATATTAAATTAATAAAAAGCCGCACGGAATCGGCAAACACGGATTCTGTGCGGCGGTTTTTTTATGTTGTTTATAATTCATTTATCGGTTAACCGATAAATGCACCGTTTGCCACAAGCGTATTCTGCAGCTTTTTAATATCCACGTTCATCACGCTCACATTGTCCCTGTGAGCAATCGCAGCGGCGGTTCCTGCCGCCTCGCCCAAGCTGCATACAATTCGCATTATACGTATCGAAGCCTGTGCTTCATGTGTCGCGGATATACAGCGTCCCGCGACGAGAAGGTTTTCAGAATCCTTTGGTATAAGACTTCTGTACGGTATTGTATAATACTGCCCTTCGGGGAAGAAATAATGCGAGGTACCGCTGCCGCACGGATTGTGAATATCAATGTCATAGTTACCGCAAGCTATCGAATCCGAAAACCTTGTGCAATCCATAAGCTCCTCGGCGGTAAGGATATGCTCACCGTCAATCATTCTGCTCTCCCGCACACCGATAAGCGACGCCGTTGACAGAATCCTGCTGTTTTCAAAACCGGGTACACATCTCACCAAAAAGTCATGCAGCTCAAACGCCTGCTCCCTTGCTTCGATCTCAGCTTGCGTAAGCTCCCAGGCATCGACGGGATTTTTTTTGATTACACGGGTCGCGTTTAGCTGAACTATTCCCGGGAAAACCGTATGGAAGACCATAATCCCATCCATCGGGTTCTTTATATACCCTTTTTTCTTTTCCTCGAGCCATATTTTACATATATTATAATGCTGCTCCTCAAACAAAACGGGATCAACACCTGCGATACTGAAGCAGAGTGTCATCGGCTGGCACAGATTGTCCGACTGCCTTCCCAATCGTGTGGGAAAACCCGCTGCATAAGCGACGTCGGCGTCCCCCGTCGCGTCGATAAAATAATCCGCCTCCAGCTTAACAATCCCCGATTTGTTAGCTACATTGACCGATTTTACTCTTTTGCCCTCCTTTTCGCAGGAGACGAAAAATGAATTAAACAAGAGCTTAACGCCTGCTTCTTGCATTTTTCTGTTTAAGATAATCTTCAGGTATTCGGGATTGAACACGTTTTTTCTCATAGCGTTCATGGATTCCAAATCCCTGATAATCTCCTCTAAAATACCGCGGGAAAGCTCAACTTGCTCGCCGGTTTCGTTCATCCGTGTCGAGTTGCGCATAAACGGATTAATCGCCATATTCGAGGGAGCGCCTCCAAGACAGTTAGATCTCTCTACAAGCAAAACCCTTGCTCCGCCTCTCGCCGCCGCCAGTGCGGCTCCCGAGCCGGCAAATCCGCCTCCGACGATAATAATATCATATTTCTCCATATTTATGACCAAACCTTTCCTAAGCGGAATAATTTATATAGCCGGATTTTCAGAAACCCTACTATATTTTCAAACGACTGTCAACCGAAGAAGCTGATATTTACACGCTTTTTTACATGACGCTGAACAGAATCTCCCCATAGGAAGGATATGGCCAGTATTTTTTATCTGTCATCGACTCAAGTTCATCGGCATATGCTCTTATCCATTTCATTGTCGCAAACACAGTATCCCTGTAAAACCTTGCCGAGTCCGCCGCATCGGTAATTTTTTTAACCTCCGACATTGCACTCTCCAGCTCGCCGACCTTTACGTACATCGCAGAAGACAGCTCGGATATTCTTTTTACAAGATTTTCCTCGTACCCGCATTCGTTTTCCGGATTTATCTTCTTTTTGAGTAATGCGGTTTCAGATAGCTCCTTTGAAAACGCACTGACTGCGGGGAGTATGTCCTTTCGCGTCATATCGATCATTGTCAAAGCCTCTATATTCAACATCTTGCAGTAGCTCTCAAGCATTACCTCATAACGCGAATGTATTTCGGTTTTACTCAATACCCTGTGTGATTCAAACAGATCGATATTTTTCTCTTTTAGCAGGTATGGTATGCAGTCGGGTGCGGACTTCAGGTTCAACAGACCTCGTTTTTCCGCTTCTTCGATCCATGCCTGCTCATAACCGTTTCCGTTGAATATAATGCGTTTATGCTCTCTGATTACTTTTTTTATCAGCTCATTGAGAGCTTTTCCGAAATCATCGGCTTTTTCAAGAGTGTCCGCAAATTGTTTTAGCTCCTGTGCGACAGCAGTATTTAACACAGTGTTCGCATCGGAAATCGATGCGCTTGCGCCAAGCATACGGAACTCGAATTTGTTGCCTGTAAACGCAAACGGAGAGGTTCGGTTGCGGTCGGTAGTATCCTTAAAAAACCGTGGCAGCACATGAACTCCAACCTTTAGCTGCTCCTTGGCTTTTGCGTCATATGTGGTGGATTTTTCGATAGATTCAAGTATATCGTTAAGCTCTGTACCGAGAAATATGGAAACTATTGCCGGGGGTGCTTCGTTTGCTCCGAGACGGTGATCGTTTGATGCGCTGGCAATGGATATCCTTAACAGATCCTGATACTCGTCCACCGCCTTTATAACCGAGCACAGAAAAAGCAGGAACTGCGCATTCTCGCAGGGGGTTTCGCCGGGCTCGAGCAGGTTGACTCCGGTATCAGTGCATAATGACCAGTTGTTATGTTTGCCGCTTCCGTTTACACCGGCAAAGGGCTTCTCATGCAGCAGGCAGACAAGATTATGCCTTCTTGCAACCTTCTGCATGGTTTCCATGGTAAGCTGATTATGATCCGCAGATATATTCGCCGTCGTAAAGATTGGAGCTAATTCATGTTGTGAAGGTGCAGCTTCGTTATGTTCCGTTTTTGCAAGGATTCCGAGCTTCCACAACTCCTGATCAAGGTCTTTCATAAATGCGGCGACTCTCGGCTTGATAAAACCGAAATAATGATCCTCGAGCTCCTGACCTTTGGGCGGTCTCGCACCGTACAGAGTCCTGCCTGTATATATCAAGTCCTTGCGTTTTTCGAACATTCCCCTGTCTATAAGAAAATATTCCTGCTCAGGTCCCACTGTTGTTTTTACGTTAGTTACCGTATCGTTGCCGAAGAGCTTTAATATTCTGAGCGCCTGCCTGTTTATGGCTTCCATTGAACGCAGAAGCGGTGTCTTTTTATCAAGTGCCTCTCCGCCGTAAGAGCAAAAAGCCGTTGGTATGCATAAAACACCGTCCTTAATGAATGCGTAGGATGTCGGGTCCCAAGCCGTATAACCTCTCGCCTCAAAAGTAGTGCGCAGTCCACCCGACGGGAAACTCGAAGCGTCAGGCTCACCCTGAATCAGCTCCTTGCCCGAAAATTCCATTATAATGTTGCCGTCTGCGGTGGGTGATATAAAGCTGTCATGCTTTTCTGCGGTTATACCGGTCATCGGTTGGAACCAGTGTGTATAATGTGTCGCTCCTTTTTCTATCGCCCAGTCCTTCATGGAGTTGGCTATAATCGAAGCGACATTGATGTCGAGCCGATGTCCGCGGCGGATGGTTTCCTGTAACTCGCGATAGGTGTCCTTTGGCAGACGCTCCTTCATAACGGTATAATTGAATACCATTGAACCGAAAATTTCCGTTATAGTGCTCATATTTTATAACTCCTGTTCTTAGGTAAAGAAATGGCAAAGATTTCTCAGATTCGATATCTGCGACATCTTTGCCGTTAATGATTAGCTTGATTATAAACCGCTTTCTCGGCTTTGTCAATAGATTTCGCTGTTTTAATTTAATTTGTCGTTTTTTCTGATGTTTTTTCACTTGTTATTATATGTCTTTTTGTCGAATGTGTTGACATTAAAATGCTTGTAAGCTATAATAAGTTATGTTTAAAAGTTTATGTCCAGACTTGACAAATCGTTTATTATACGTGAATATCTTGTACATAAAATCGGTTTAACAACCCCTAAATCTATAGTTTTCGACAATAAAAATTACTTTTTCCCTGCATATTTTTATAAATAACTTTTTCGGTTGTTTTATAGGTATAATCCCTTCTTTTTGTGGCATTTTCTTTATGTCTTGTCTGCTTATTTTTATATCTCTATCGATCTTTACCGACGAATTAGGGGATATTCATTTTAAGCAAAGACGAGTAGGAAAAGGTAAGAATCTGTATAATATCATAAAGTTTTGTATTAAAAAAATGAGCACTCCGCACAACACTCAAAACGCAAATAAAAAACCGAGCAGCACATAACAATATTCGGTGAATTCTGAGGTTTTAGATGAAAAAGATTCTCATAACGGGCGCTAACAGTTATATAGGCACATCGTTTGAAAATTACATAAATACCAATTATCCCGGCGAATACAAGGTCGATACAGTCGATATGCTCGATGGTTCCTGGCGCGAAAGGAGCTTTGCCGGATACGATGCAGTGTTTCATGTTGCAGGGATTGCGCACTCAGACACGGGTAAAGTAAGCGATGAACGCAGGGCTATGTATTTTAAGGTTAACACAGAACTAACGATAGAAACAGCGAAAAAGGCAAAAGCTGACGGTGTTAAACAGTTTATTTTTATGAGCAGTGCAATTGTTTATGGCGACAGTGCTCCGATAGGAAAACATAAGACCATAACAAAAGACACTGTCCCTCAGCCATCGAATTTCTATGGCGACAGCAAGCTTCAGGCCGAAAACGGCATATTGCCATTACAGAGCAACGAATTCAATGTAGTGGTGTTACGCCCGCCAATGATTTACGGCAAGGGCTGTAAAGGGAACTATCAGATACTGGTCAAACTTGCTCTGAAACTACCGTTTTTCCCTTATGTGAAAAACGAGCGCTCAGTACTTTATATTGAAAACCTTTGCGAGTTTGTGCGGCTTATGATAGATAACAACGAGCAAGGTGTATTCTGGCCACAAAACGCTGAGTACAGCAACACTTCCGAAATGGTCAAATTGATAGCAAAAGCTCACGGCAGGAAGATTTATCTTGTAAAAGGGTTTCGATGGATGCTCGTTATCATGAGCAGGTTTTCAGGATTAGTAAACAAAGCTTTCGGTAACTTAACATATGATATGAGTTTAAGCCAATATGTTTTGCCTTTATACAACCTTGAAAAAAGCATTGAGTTGACGGAGAGAACTAATGGGTAAAAAACATATTCTTGTTATCAGCCAGTATTTTTATCCCGAAACATTCCGTATAAACGATATTGCTACTGAATGGGTTAAAAGAGGATATAAGGTTACTGTTGTAACAGGAATACCAAATTATCCCGAAGGAAAGTTTTACAAAGGATATGGCTGGTTTAGGAATAACCGTGAGATATGGAATGGTATTGAAATTATCAGAATACCTATTATCCCTCGGGGAAGCAACTCGATCGGACTGATTCTGAATTACCTTTCATTTGTGGTGTCGGGTTTCTTTTGGAAATGTTTCACCCGAATAAAAACAGATTATGTTTTTATATTCGAAGTATCCCCTATGACTCAAGCCCTGTTTGGTGTTTGGTACGCCAGGAGAAGAAAAATACCCTGTTATATATATGTACAGGATTTGTGGCCTGAAAATGTTCAAATAGCCGCCGGGGTTAATAATAAAAAAATCCTTAGCGCAATCGGTAAAATGGCAGATTACATATACAAACGCTGTACGAGGATTTTCGTCACGTCTCAAAGCTTCGCAGAATCAGTAAAAGCAAGAGGCGTTGAAGAAGATAAAGTAATATACTGGCCGCAATATGCCGAGGAGTTTTATAGGCCGGTTCCGGATAAATCCAGTCTGATATCTGATGATGGTATAACGAACATAACGTTTACGGGCAATATCGGGACAGCACAAGGTCTTGAAATACTTCCCGAAACAGCGGCGGCTCTTAAAAAACAGGATATAAGGGTAAGATTCAATATAATTGGCGACGGCAGGAATAAAAAGAATCTGATCAATCAGATACAAGAAAAACAAGTTGATGAATATTTCAACTTGGTCGGTTGGCAGCCGGCGGAGGACATCCCTTCAATTATCTCGGCAAGTGATGCAGCTTTTCTTTCATTTGCGAACAACCCCCTATATTCTATGACAATACCTGCTAAGTTGCAATCCTATATGGCTTGCGGAATACCGATTATCGGCTCTGTATCAGGTGAGTCGGAAAGAATAATTACAGAATCGAACTGTGGCATTGTCTGTAAGATTGGTGACTACCATGATCTCGCTAAAGCCATTAAGCAGTTTATTGATTTAAGTCCGGAAGAAAAAAACCGAATGGTAAAAAACGCTGAAAATTATACAAAGCTACATTTTAACAAAAGCAATTTGATTGATTTTATCGAAGATTATTTTATATGAGGTATAAGATGGGAAAGTATCTTAACAACACAAAACGTGAGTTTCAAAGATGTGTCAATTGTGTTATGGACACTACTGATTCAAAAATCGTTTTTGATGAGAACGGTGTTTGTGATTTCTGTAATGATTATAAAACGAATATACTTCCCCACTGGAATCCATCGGACGACAACCCCGAGCTTGAAATTGTGTCTGAAAAAATAAGGAAAGCTGGGAAAGGTAAAAAGTACGATTGTATAATCGGTCTGAGTGGCGGAGTTGATAGCTCGTATCTTTGTTATATTGCCAAAACGATAATGAAGTTACGACCGTTGGTATTCGTAGTAGATACCGGTTGGAATCTAAATGTTGCTGTTAAGAACATAGAGAAGGTTGTTAAAAAACTCAATCTTGATATTTATACTGAAGTTGTCAATTGGGATGAAATGAAAGATTTGCAGCTTGCGTTTTTTAAATCACAGGTTCCGTATCAGGATTTACCTCAGGATCATGCGATTTTTGCTGCTCTATATAATTACGCAGTAAAAAACGGAATAAAATATGTTTTAACCGGCGCAAATAATGCAACTGAGTGCATTCGTCCTCCGGTTGAATGGGTATATCAGAATGATATTACTCTTATCAAAGATATCCACAAGAAATTTGGAAAAATTAAGCTGAAAACATTTCCCCTTTGTGGAATGATTAAATATCGACTCTTTTATCCGTATATTAAGGGCATGAGGCGTGTAGCACCGTTAAATTTAATCGATTTTGATTATGACAAGGTAAAAGCTTTCTTACAAGAGTATTTCGGCTGGCAGTCATATGAAAATAAGCACTACGAAAATATTTTCACACGTTTTTACGAAGGATATTACCTGCCTTATAAGTTCGGTTATGACAAGAGAAAGTGTTATTTAACTAACATGATATTAACCGGCGGAATGACACGTGATGAAGCTTTAAAGGAACTCGAAACAAGTCCATATTCATTCGACTTGATACAAGAGGACAAGGAATACATTGCAAAAAGACTTGGTATATCAACTGATGAGTTTGAAACTCTTATCAATGGTGAAAATAAAACTTTTGAAGATTATAAAAACTCCTTCAAAATAATACAGTTCGGAACAAGAGTTTTAAGATCCTTATCCATTGAAAAGAAAAAGTTCAGATAAGGAAAACTATAATTATGCGTGTTTTACTCATTGATGTAAACTGTAAAAATAGCAGTACTGGTAAAATAGTATACGATTTATATACGGGAATCAATGAAAACGGTGATGAAGCCGCTTTTTGTTATGGGCGTGGCCCCTTAATTCAAGAAAAAAACATATATAAGTTTGGCTTGGACTGGGAAACATACTTACATGCTTTACTAACGAGAATTACTGGTTTTACCGGATGCTTTTCATTTTTCTCAACAAGGAGACTTATTAAATTCATAAACGACTTTAAACCTGATGTTGTTCATATTCATGAATTGCATGCTTACTTTGTTAATATCAAACCTCTTTTGTCTAATTTGAAAGAAAATCAAATACGAACAATAATGACATTACACTGCGAGTTTATGTATACGGGAAAATGTGGGCATTCGGTTGAATGTGAAAAATGGAAAACAGAGTGCAATAAGTGTCCGCATCTACATGATTATCCTTCTGCCTGGATTTTTGACCATACTAATTTTATGTTTAAACAGAAGAAGAAATTGTTCAGGGATTTTAACAACCTTACCATTGTTACACCATCACAATGGCTTGCTGATCGCGTTAAAGAATCATTTTTGGGAGATAAAAGAATTGAAGTAATACATAATGGAATTGATACAAAAAACATTTTTTACCCGAGGGATACTGAGCATCTAAAGCAAAAACATAATTTAACTGAAGAAAAAATCGTACTTGCAGTAGCTCCTAATTTAATGTCTGAACAAAAAGGCGGTAAATGGGTTTTAGAATTGGCAAATTTACTAAGAAATGAAAACATTAAATTTATTTTAATCGGTGTTGACGATTTAAGCCGAGAAACTAACGATAACGTAATTTTATTAGGAAGAATATCCAACCAAGATGAATTAGCAGAATATTATTCCTTAGCTGATGTATTTGTTATTTGTAGTGAAAAAGAGACCTTTTCATTAACATGCTCAGAAGCGATATGCTGCGGGTCACAAATCGTTGGATTTGAGTGTGGTGCACCAGAAACAATTTTTGAAAATCCATATGCACGATTTGTGGAGTATGGCGACTTATCAGCATTAACAGAGATGGTCACCAACAGCCTAAAAGACCCATTGCCAAAAAAGGATGTCGCAGCATATGGGAGCTCCAAGTATTCGATAAAAACAATGTATTCAAAATATCTTGAATTATATAAGAGTTGATCCATAATCATTATTGGGTATTTTATGATAGGCATTCCTGCTTAATTTAGACCGGCAATATTTATGGTAAATTATTGTAAGTTTCTATGAGGATTGTACATGAAGAAAGAAGTTGTAATAATCGCAGGAAGTTGTTATCCCATTAGTTCGGCCAGTGGAAGTATAGCCTTAAAATGTGCTGACTACATACATGATGTTTGCAATATTCGTTTGATTTCCTTACAAGAGGGGAATAATGTTGCAAACGGTATGTCATAT
>JAQVPJ010000018.1 GCA_028702135.1 Eubacteriales bacterium
GTTCTTTTTTATCATGTTGAAAAAAACGTTCATATACAGACTCCTGTTATAAAATGCGCCTCCGTTGACAGAGGCGTTTTAGCTGGCACTTCCACCGGGAATCGAACCCGAAACTAGCCCTTAGGAGGGGCTTATTATATCCATTTAACTATGGAAGCATATATTCGAATCTCTATTTGACTCTCTTAAAACAAGCTTTGTTATTTTACTATCAAACTCGTTGTTTGTCAAGACCTTTAGTTTATTTTGCATATAATTATAATGGCAAAATCAAAGCTTTGTGCAATTAGACGGTTGCAAAAATATAAATATCGTGATAATATATAAAAAAATACAAATTTATGTAACAAACACTAATCGGGGGATTTGCGGGTTATGATTTATAACGAAGAAAAGAAGGTCGTAAAGTTCGGGGGCACTTCGCTTTCCTGCGACCGTCAGTTCGTTAAGAGCGCAGGGATTATAAAGGCGGACAAATCGCGTAGATATGTCGTTCCATCCGCACCGGGTAAGAGGTTTCCGGAAGACACCAAAGTCACCGATATGTTGATAAAATGCCACGAGCAATCTGTAAAAAAAGAGGATTATTCAAAGCTTTTTTCCGAGATAAAAAATCGTTTTGATTCAATTATAGATGGTCTTTCGTTAAAGATTTCGCTTGATAAGGAATATATTGTCATCGATGAAAAACTAAAAACAGGCACTACCCTTGATTATGTTGCGAGCAGGGGCGAATATCTTAACGGCAAACTGTTGGCAAACTTTTTGGGATTTGAGTTTATCGATGCTGCGGATGTGATATTTTTTGACGGAAGCGGAAACTTCGATATGCAGAAGACTAACATAATAATGTCTAATCGCCTTCAAAAGTTAAATAACGCAGTAATACCCGGCTTTTACGGCAGTATGCCTGATGGCAGTATAAAAACATTTTCAAGGGGTGGCTCCGATGTTACCGGAGCGATTGTTGCACGCGCGGTAATGGCGGATGTTTATGAGAACTGGACTGATGTATCAGGGTTTCTGATGTGCGATCCCAAAATAGTTCGGAATCCACGTCCTATTAAGGTAATCACGTACAGGGAGCTGCGTGAGCTTTCTTATATGGGCGCATCTGTATTGCATGAGGATAGTATTTTCCCGGTTAAGCTTGCCGGAATCCCCATTAATATCAGGAATACTAACAACCCCGCAGATATGGGAACGATGATTGTCCCGTCAGCAGAAGAGTATCAAAACAAGGATATTGTTACCGGAATAGCAGGCAAAAAAGGTTTCGCAGTTATACGTATAGAAAAGGATATGATGAACCAGGAAAAAGGTTTTGGTATGCGAGTTCTGAAGGTTTTTGCTGATTTGGGTTTATCCTTCGAGCATCTTCCGTCCGGAATTGACACTATGTGTGTTGTTATCAGCCAGAACGAGATAAAGGGAATCGAACGTGAAATTCTTGAGAATATTACAAAAGAAGTAAGTCCCGACAATATTGAGATAGAGACAAATCTCGGACTTATCGCAGTTGTGGGCAGGGGAATGATAAATGCTCCCGGAACAGCGTTCAGGATTTTTAAAGCGGTTGCAGCCGAAAATATCAACATACGAATGATAGATCAGGGCAGCAGCGAGCTTAATATTATTATCGGTGTTGACGAAAAAGAGTTCGACAGAACCATTGAACTGATATATAACGAGTTCTGCATATAATATGTAATATCATCAATTTTCAGGAAGAATAAACCCTATAATGGGTGTTTATTCTTCTTTCGGTATAAAATAAACTTTTTGGGAGGGATCCGGTTGAACGAGTATAAAACCGTAAAGGAATACGCTTCGGAGACTATAACAGAGCGGAAAAGCGAGTTTATCGGTTTCATCTCTCCAGTGTCAAGCGAGGAGGATGCGCTCGCTTTTATTTCCGAAATTAAGAAAAAGCATACAGCGGCAAGACATGCCGTTTATGCTTACATTTTACGGGAAAACAATATAGCGCGTTTTACCGATGACGGTGAGCCGCACGGAACCGCCGGTCTGCCTATTCTTGAGCTGCTGCGAAAGGAGAACCTTACCGATGTGGCGGTTGTGGTTATCCGCTATTTTGGAGGAATTCTGCTCGGTACGGGCGGTCTTTTAAGAGCATATACTTCAACAGTTAAAGCTGCGCTTGACAAAGCGCAGACTGTTATTCTTAAAAAGTTGACAACCTTTAGCGTAACAACCTCGTATTCCGATTACAAAAAAGTTGAATTTGTACTTAAAAACGAACAGGTTGTATTCGATAAGACCGATTACGGTACTGATGTTACGATTAATCTTGCAGTACCTACTGAGGAAATTGAGACTGTGTTAAAATCACTCCGTGATATTACGGGGGGAAAAGCGGAAATCACAATAACAGGCGAGAGATACGGGAGTGTTCCCGATATATCGTAAAAACGATAAAAGACAACAAATAATTCTTTCGGGCATATTATTATATAGGCACTATATTATAGACATTATATTTGGAGGAACCGAAAGAATGAGCAGATATGTACCCGTAGAGGGAATTGTGACCGATATAGAGCCTGTCCATACAGGCGACGGGCGAAATGAGGATTGCTGTACATTAATATTTACGGTCAGAACAGAAAACAGAAATGTTGTGAATTTTATCATTGATAATAATACATATTTTATAGACCATGTGAGTATAAAACTTGGGGATAGCATTGTCGCTTTTTATGATTCGACTTTATTTACGATATTGATTTATCCTCCGCAGTATAAGGCGATAGTAGTTATGCGACTTACCAGAAACTGCTCTGTAAAGGTTATCGATATAGGACCCGGGCTCGTAAGCACCGACGGTTCTGTGCGCCTTGACATATCGGAAAAAACAAAAATAATTACAAGGAATAGTCAGATTTTTCCCTGCGATATTGAGAATCACACAGCAGCGATCGTATATACAAAATCCACAAGGAGTTACCCCGCGATAATAATGCCCAACGAGATAATTATATTATGTAATTGATTCAAACGGGAAAGATATGCAACTTAAACTTCTCAGCATAATTCGGGTTAATTTTTTGCGAGAGTACATATAAAAGGTAACCTAAAGCAGCGCCGAGAGTATTGAGAATCAAATCGTCGATATCTGAAGACCTTCCGATAAAAAACTGAGTTGTTTCTATAAACAATGAAGTACAGAAGCCTGTCATTATTGCATTTGCCGGTGTAAAACCATGCCATAACAGGGCAGGACAGTAGCCGAACGGAATAAACATAACAATGTTACCGACAATATTAATCAGGAGCATGTTAAAATCCCCCGAAGCAAACTGTTGAATTATCGTGTGAAATGGTATAATGTTTAATTTATAAATATCGTTAATCAAAAGCTTCCCCGAATCAGAGCTCGGAAGCACAGTGAGGGATGCAAGACCGCTTATAAACGCCGCAAACAGCAGGAATACCACTTCATGCTTGAAATTTATTTTTTTAATAATATTTTTACGCCTTAAAATGATGAAGCGGATTATTAAAAACGCCGGGATTATCATCAGCATATAAGGGATCATAGTCATCAGGAATTGCAGAATGTTTGCCATTCATATCACCTCTATGAATATTATATAACAGAATTAACAAAATTGCAACATAAATAACGTAAATGTTTTTATGATATTCCAAAAAAATGAGTAAAATAAATAAAAATGCTACCGCAATGAATTACGGCAGCATTTTTTATTTTTTATGTCTTAATCCCAGAGATCAACTGTAACGATGTTGTTTACTGTAAAATTTTCGAGCAGGACTGTCCTGTCGATATTATCGGTTTCCTTGTAACGCTCTGCGTTATCAGCAAAATAATCTGCGTCGATATCTAACTGTAACCCGTTTTCAACAGAGGTTATTTTGATAACAATTCTTATTTTTGTTATATAGTACCAGTTTTTATTATTGTAATTGAACCTTATGTGAAGGTCATCCTTCATATGCCTGACACTGTTCAAGCCGGTAAGTGAATAAAGTTCTTCTTTGTCAAGCATAAAGTCAAGCGAATAAATTCCCTTCTCTCCGCCCTTGGCGGCAAAAGAGGCAAGTCCTATATTGATTGCCGAATTTTCATCGCTGTCATTAAACTCAATTTTTTCAAGCGTTGTTGAAGATATTTCATCTACCGGCATTATGTTCTCATCACCGTCGTTGAATTTTACCGTAGCCGATGATGGTATAATCACCTTGTCGTTAACGTATATAGCAATTTCACCGGAAATTCTGTCACCGTCAAATATTCTGACGCCGATAAATGAGAACACTCCGTAAAGATAAAGAATAACAGCAAGCAGAACAGGTCCTACTGTGAATACCACTATCATGCTTATTTTCTCAGCTTTTGTTTTCTTCTTTGGTGCGGATATTACCGTTATAGGTTTTTCTTCAGTTGTTGATTTTTCTTTCATTGTTTTTCTCCTGTTTGAAGAACCTTCTGATAAGTGTTTTTTAAAGCAGGATTATTATATATTATAAATACCGTTTTGTCAATTCTGCGATATTAAATCAAGCATTTCGACAAAACAGTTCTGCTTTTCCTTCTTTGACGGCGGTAATAAAATCATTGATGTTGTTCAGTTTTCTGTCAAAAACCATACCTGCGAGTTTTTTTTGGTCAAATCCTAAATGATTATCGGTTCCGTATGTATAAAAAAGAGAGTAATTCTGTGCAAATTCTGCCGCTCTGTCGTTCTCGAACTCTGTCCTGTTCGCATTGAGTACTTCTGTCGCATCGACTTTCGACGGTAAAAGGCGTATCATCTCGATATACGCCGCCTCGCGATATGGATGAGCGTGTGAAACAAAACCGCCATTATTTCTTATAAAATCCAAATATTCGGGCAGTCTCATTTCCGAAATTTCCGGATGTTCTGCAAGCCATGATGCATTAAGCCCGTATGTGAGAAAATCGGTTCCGCTAAGCGGGTAACGAGTGTATTCCCATCCAAAAAATACCTGCAAGCCAATTTCTTCACCGATTTTCAACGCTTTTTCGTATCCGGTGCATAACTTTTCTACCGATTCTTCCCAATCCTTGGCGGAAAGCATATTTTTATCCCCGACGACGAAATGGTCGGTTATAATAATTCCTGTAAAACCGACGCTCTTATAAAATCTGACAATGTCCTCTGCGCTCGCTCTTGCACAAGAGCTGACCTCGCTTGTATGAACGTGCGTATCATATATAAATCGCTTCATTTTAATATCCTTTATAGTATTTTTCCCATTTTAGCATTTAAAATTTAAATTCTCAATATATATATTTTAAATATTATAGTTTGAACAAAAAGCTTTATGGTTCCGCAAGCCTTGTAACAGCTACGTAAATATTGGATATCGAGTACCATGTCGCAAAATCCACAACACCTGTCTGAGGCAGATTAAATATTCGTTGGAAGGTAGTGACTGCCGTTCTCGTATTCGGTCCGAAAATGCCGTCTACAGCCAGTTTGGGTATCGCAGGATAATTGTTTGAAATAGCGTTGAGCTGTTCCTGGATTGTTCTCACACCAGCACCCGTGGAACCTGTCTGCAGTGATGTTCCGGGAAATGATGACGGTACTCCCGAAACTTTGTTTGCCTGCATAAGAAAGATATCCTGACCATAATAATTTTTGAGTATATTGATAGCAGAATATCCCTGAGTACCTAAATTTTTTGAACCCCATTGAGACATCCAATCAGGGCAGCTCGTCCTTGAACCGTCGCAATACTGTGTTAAAAGTGGCTGTCGGATATTCGGTCTTGTTATGAACGTGGTGAACAGTTCATCAACAATAACCGATATTTCGTCGTATATATTTCTGCCGTAAACAAAAGCCTGATCATATGCGGTGGAATTCGTTATGGTAAAACCGAAACCCTTACCCCTGTACCACTCTGTATATATGCGGTTAAGCGTAAAGGATAATATGGCAAGTACATTTGCTTTAATGGTTTCTTGCGGCCAGGTCGAATAAATCTCACAGCTTGCAACATTTTTTATGTAATTTCTAAAGGGTACCCATACATTTCGAGCACTTGTATCCGTTGGTATTCCCTCATGTACTATAACGAATTCGGGGACCACGGGATCCGGCAAAACGACAAATCCGAGTGAAGGAGGCAAAGGCTTTACCGGATCTTCAGGATTTTTTGGCGGAAACACACCGTAAAGAGTATGATCCTCGACAAATATATCCTGTACTTGAGGAATTTCGGGAATTTCCGGTCTGATTTGCACACTCTGTAAAGCGGTGGTATTCGGTAAGATTTGAGCATTTTCAATGACAACCGGCTGATAACCCTCTAAGTTTACATCGATATTGTAAACCGCATATGGCTTCTGTTCCCCAGGACTCAATGATAAATCAACCGGTGGTGCCGCAAGTTCTATTACCGGAGTACGCCCGTTTTCATCTGTAATGAGTTCCTCAATTACATTTTGTTCTCCCAAGGAGTCAACGGTGATAACACGTACGATCGCACCCTGCGCCGGTCTGCCGATATCAATATCATAAACGGTAGTTTCCAACCGTCCGGTTGATGTTGCTTGTAAATTATTGTTCAAAATAGCATTTCTCCTTTTATCGTGTTTATTAAAGTATATTTTTGTTTGCATAAGTTTGATACCCTTAAAGATATTTGTAAAAATAAATAATAACAACAAAATAAGAATGCCAAAAAGATATACGAATTACATATAATATATAATAATAACTATATTCGGGGTGAATAGTGTGATTAGCAGATTCAACAAAAAAAAAGCCGGCGGAGCCGTGCCGACAACTAAACCGCCAACTGTTATTCCCGTGTTTTGCGAAAATGGCATTAACAAAGGCGGGGATTATACATACGATATGTTCGTTCCGCTTCTAAATACATTTATTTATGTATGGCTTAAAAACGGAGATTCTTTTTGGATGTATCCCGTGAAAACAACCATGGATTTACTTTGCGGATATACACACGCTGAAGATAAATGGCAGCCTATCTGTTTCGGATTTCCGTTGATTAAAAGCTTCTATTAGGAAGGTTGCGCAAATGCCTTTTAACACATTTTTTAATTTAGCACAGATCAATGATATAGACCCTGAGCTTGTTAATGAGGAAGGCTTTTTGGAACTCATTATTAAGTATAACGGCGATATATCAATGGTTGCCATGGAGCTCGGTGCTGATATTGAGATTCTCAATTCTGATTATGCTATTATGACGATACACATAAGCAGAATTCAACAGATTTATAATTATAGCGAGGTTGAATATATAGAGCTTCCCAAGCTACTGACATATTTTTTAAGCGAAAGCCTCGGCAGAGCATGCATTTCTGCAGTGCAGAGCACGCAGCGGTTCGGTCTGACGGGAGCAGGGGTAATTATAGGTATAATCGATTCCGGAATCGATTATACTCACCCGGATTTATTAAATGACGACAATACGACCAGGATTATCTCGATTTGGGATCAAACCATTCAGGGAACACCACCCTCAGGCTTTAGGAACGGTACAGAGTTTACAAAAACGCAGCTTAACACAGCGCTTGCAAGTGATGACCCTTTTACCATAGTTCCGAGCAGGGATGACGAAGGTCATGGAACAGCAGTATCGGGTATTGCCGCCGGAAACGGAAGAACAAGCAACGGCAGGGAAAGAGGCGCAGCGACAAAAGCCGAACTCATTGTTGTAAAGCTCGGACACAGGGGAACCGAATCCTTTGCGAGAACAACAGAAATAATGAGAGCGATAAAATACATAACAGATAAAGCCGAACAGCTTAATATGCCTGTATCAATTAATCTGAGTTATGGAACAAACGACGGGTCCCACGCCGGAGATTCTCTTTTTGAAACATATATTGACTCAATGTCTCAAACATGGAAAACAGTAATTTCAGCTGCAACAGGAAACGAGGGCACAGCAGGACATCACTTTTCTGCAGTTTTGTCCGAAGGGGAAACTATCGTAATAGATTTTGTTACAATAGGTCTGATAGAAAACTTATATATGACATTATGGAAAAATTTTGCGGATAATTTTTCTTACGAGCTTATTTCTCCAAGTGGCAGATCATCAGGTGTCATCAGAGCGAATCAACGTCAGGTTTTTATTACTCTCGATAATGTTCTTGTATCGTTTTTGTTAGGTCAGCCTACTCATTACAACTATGATCAGGAACTGTTTTTTTCATTCAGAGCATTAAACGGTACGGTACCAAACGGCATTTGGCAGCTAAAAGTAAATGCTTTGCAAGTCGTAGACGGAAACCTAAATGTCTGGCTGCCGACTATTGAGGATGTCAGCAGGGACACAGCATTTTTGAATCCTGTCATCGAAACTACACTAACTTTACCTTCCACTGCGATGAGTGTTATTTCGGTCGGTGGTTATAATGCAGTCATAAACAGCGTTGCAGAATTTTCGGGCAGGGGATATACACGCAGTATAATTAACATAAAACCGGATATTGTAGCTCCCGCTGTCGGTATTTTAAGTACCCGCTCCGGCGGCGGCTATGATACTTTTACAGGTACGAGTATGGCTGCACCCTTTGTAACCGGATCTGCTGCTTTGATGATGGAGTGGGGTATTGTCCGCGGAAACGATCCTTTTTTATATGGACAACGAATAAAAGCGTTTTTGCGAAAAGGAGCGACAAGGCTGGGCTTTATAGAATATCCCAACCCGATATGGGGTTACGGTGCGCTTTGTCTGAACCGAAGTATGGAATATTTAGTTGAATTTACAAGCGGAGGTATATCAAGGTGACCAAACAGGAAAAAATCGATTTTATCAACCAACCCGATACAATCGGGTTTGTCATCAGGGACAGTCCGAAGATAAGAAAATTTTTCGAGGAAAGATCATCGTTAGTAACTACGATAACCTTTTCGGATCGTTATTTGGTTGCATATACAAGCACGAGTAATTACAGTCAGTTGCTCTCGGATCTCGGAACAGGAGCAATAAGTTCTATATCATTGATTCTCGGTTTGCTTGATCGCGCTAATATTGAAGCGGCGGGAATACTACAGGTTCAGCAACAGCCGTTTCTTGACCTGAGGGGCAGGGGAGTTCTGATCGGTATTATTGACACCGGTATCGATTATACTAAAAACGCATTTATTTATGAAGACGGCACAAGCAAAATTTATTCTATATACGATTTAACAATCAACGAAAATCCCCCTGATGGTTTTTATGTAGGCACAGAATATACAAAGGAGCAAATAAACAAGGCTCTGCGTTCTCCGAATCCTTTGGAAATCGTGCCGTCAACGGACACAAACGGTCATGGTACTTTTCTCGCTTCTGTTGCCGCGGGACGTGAGGAGGGGGATTTGATCGGAGCTGCGCCGGATTCAGAGCTTATAGTAGTAAAACTCAGAAAAGCGAAACAATTTTTTCTGGACCTCTTTGCTATCCTGCCCGAACAGGAAAACGCTTTTGAATCGCTGTCGGTAATGGCAGCAGTGGAGTATATCGTTCAAACAGCACAAAGAATTAACAGACCGGTAGCGATATGCATTGGGCTTGGTACAAATCTCGGCGGACACGATGGTTTTACTATATTTGAGGAGTATCTGTCGTCAGTTTCTATAAAAACCGGAGTCTGTCTTTGCGCTGCTGCCGGTAATGAAAGTCAGGCACGGCATCATATGCAGGGTACGATTAAAGATATAAATAATCCGGTACCGATAGAATTTAGAGTAGGAGAAAATGCAGGCGATATCTTTTTGTCTGTATATAATTCGGCTTCCGACAGAATATCGGTCGCAATCAGGTCACCTACAGGCGAGCTCATTGATAGGATTCCTGCGAAAAACGCTGTTTTTTTTGAAACAAACTTAGTTTTGGAAAGAACAAACATCCGTGTAGCATATTTTTTTCCGCTTGAGCAAAGCGGTGGTCAGGCGACAACCGTCAGAATCGGAAACGCCACTCCGGGGATATGGACGATTTTAGTTTACGCAGACATTTTACTTGACGGTGAATTTCATTCATGGCTGCCGTTAACGGGTCTTGTATCTCCTACTGTGGAGTTTCTAAACCCGTCTCCAAGTCATACAGTCGTCGTACCGTCAACAACCGTTGGAATAATTTCATGCGGCGCATACGACAGTGTGAGTAATAGTCTTTATGAAAGGTCCTCGTGGGGACCGACAAGACTGCCTGTTATCGCACCGGATTTTACCGCTCCGGGTGTTAATATCAGCGGTGTCTATCCGACAGGTGTAGGAACGATGAGCGGAACGAGCGTGGCAGCAGCTATTACAACGGGAGCATGTGCTCTGCTTCTTCAATGGGGTATTGTAGATGGTTTTGACATTTCCATGAGCACCTTTGAAGCGAAAGCGTTTTTGATAAGAGGCTGTATGCGTGACCCCGATGTAGTATATCCAAATATACAATGGGGCTACGGAAGAATAAATCTAATACAGACCTTCAATTTAATGAGAGAGCTGTAAAATTCGGCGAATTTATAGTTAACGGGGTAAGCATATGGATACAAATCAGGATTTGAATGATTTTTTGAACGATACCGAAACGGTTCATTTCGTATTGAGAGATAATCTGCTCAACAGGCAATTACTGGAAAGATGGCCACAGATAAGGGTTTCTCAGTTATTTTTGGAAAAGTTCCTTTTCGCATCCATTAACACGGAATATATAGACACTTTCATAGATTAAATCGGCAGTGTAGTCGCAAGTTCCGCACCATCAATACTCGGACTATTGAATCCTGAAAGCAAGTATGATTGCATTCAACGATTAACAGAAGATACCATTGACGACTTAAAAGGAAAAGGAGTATTAGTGGGCATTATCGATACCGGTATCGATTATACTAATACCGTTTTTAGAACAAAAATATTGCTTCTCGATACGAGAGTGATAATACAATATGATGAACACTTATAAAGCGAGAGCTTACCTGATAGACGGATGTGATAAAGATGTAAATAACATTTACCCGAATACCCAGTGGGGGGTACGGACGGTTAAACCTGAAACGTACTTTCGAGCTTTTAAAACAAACATCATTATAGAAAAACCGGAATGATAAGGAGAAGACCAAAAGATGAATGTAAGCGTTCCGTTTAATGAATTATATTTTGATCCGGATACGGTAGATTTTATAGTAAGGGACAGCGAGTTTATGAGGAACTTTATAAACGAGCGTCCCCAGATAAGAGCATTCTATGAGTTCGGAAACAGTTATCTTATCCTATATACTGATATCCGGTACGCAAATACCTTAATAGATGATTTAGGTTCGGCTGCTGTCAGATCTACTTCAAAGGTATTGGGACTACTCGGCCGCGCCAGCCTTGATGCGGCAGGAATTATTCGTATTCAGGAATCACCCGTTCTCGGGCTTAAAGGCAGAGGTGTTCTTGTAGGCATTATTGATACAGGCATCGATTATACAAAAAGTGCGTTTATTAATGATGACGGAACGAGCAAAATACAGTACATATATGATTTTACAATAATGGGGGAAAGCTCTAACGGTAATTTTGCCGGTACTGAATTTTCCAATGAGCAAATCAATCGCGCTCTTGCCTCCGATAATCCATTTGAAATCGTTCCGACTAATGATACCGTAGGGCATGGCACATTCTTAGCTTCAGTAGCCGCCGGACGTGATGAGAGTTTAAATATTGGAGCTGCGCCCGAAGCAGAACTTATAGTCGTAAAACTAAGAAAAGCAAGACCTTTTTACCTTGATTATTACCTTATACCTCCTGAGCAGGACAATGTCTTTGATTCTATCTCGGTTATGATAGGAATTGAGTTTATTCTGAAAAAAGCTAACGAGCTTGAAAGACCGGTCGCTATCTGTATAGGCTTAGGCACGAATATCGGCGGACACGACGGTTTTACGATACTTGAGGAATATCTCGGAGCATCCTCAAAGCTTCCGGGTGTCTGCATATGTGCTGCTGTAGGTAATGAGAGCCAGGCAAGACACCATACTCAGGGGATAATCCCCTCGGTAGGTGAGTCTGTACCCATCGATATACGGGTCGGAGAAAACGCGGGTAATATTTACTGCAGTATATATACCGGTATTTCGGATAGAGTTTCGATTGCTGTAAGGACTCCGACCGGTGAGTTTATAGGCAGATTCTCGGCAAAAAGCGGAAGTACGCTTCGAACGAAGCTGGTTTTAGAGCGTTCCACTGTTGTACTGAGCTATTTTTTTCCGCTTGAGGGCAGCGGAGCTCAGGTTTCTGTTGTGAGGATAATTGATGCAACGCCGGGAATTTGGACGATAATCGTTTATGGTGATATAATCAATGATGGGACTTTCCATTCCTGGCTGCCGATAACGGGTTTCGTATCGCCGGAGGTGGAGTTTTTGTCCCCGACGCCTAACTATACCGTTGTAGTACCTTCAACATCGATCGGGCTTATAAAATGCGGGGCATATAACAATTTTACCAACAGCTTATATATAGACACTTCGTGGGGACCGACAAGACTGCCCGTAATATCACCTGATTTTGTTGCTCCGGGTGTTGAAGTCGGAGGCGTTTATCCTTCAGGTTACGGTACTATGAGCGGTACGAGTGTCGCCACAGCGATTACAACAGGTGCCTGTGCTTTAATACTGCAATGGGGAGTTGTTGAGAACAACGATATTTCTATGAGTACATTCCAAGCGAGAGCTTATATAATCAGGGGTTGTGAGCGAGAACCGAACTTGACCTACCCCAACACACAGTGGGGATATGGTAAGCTCAACCTGACAAACTCCTTTAATTTGATAAGGTCATAAAAAATCGCGGGGGCTGTTCCCCGCGGTTGTACTGTGGCTCAAGAATTCCGATTTATTATATATATTCAAAATAACAAATTATATGATAATTATAAAAAAAGGATTATCCCAATAAAAAACACGACATAATAATAGTGAAACATTCAATTGAAAAATCAGGGGGAGACAAAAGCATGAATTACTCAAAGCTGCTTACGCCATATAAAATAGGCAAAATGCAGGTAAAAAACCGTATCGTCATGGCACCGATGGGGCTAAACGCAGCGCATCCGGACGGAACTATTGACAACGATGAAATAGATTACTTTGAGGAGCGAGCAAAAGGCGGTACGGGATTGATTATAATAGGCTGTCAGTTCCTTACCAAGGAGCTTGCACAGGGTTCGCTTGAAGGTTATCTTGACAAAACACACGTCATTCCGCAGTTGACAAATCTCTGTGAGACTGTAAAAAAGTACGGAACAAAAATATCGGCGCAGTTGAGTTGCGGCACCGGTAAGAATGCGTTTGCCAATATGTTCGGTGATCCGCCGGTTTCTGCGTCTGCGATTCCCTCGATGTTTGATCCGGACCTTATATGCCACGCACTCGATACAGAGGAAATAAAGCAGATAATGAAGCAGTTTGCTTTCTCGGCAAAGCTGTTGAAGGATGCTGGTTTTGATGCGATAGAGATACATGCGCATGCAGGGTATCTCGTGGATCAGTTTATGTCCGATGTCTGGAATAAACGGAACGACGAGTACGGCGGTACTCCTGAAAAAAGAATGAGATTCCCTATTGAAATAGTAGAGTCAATACGCAGTGCAGTCGGAGGGGAAATACCAATACTGTTCAGAATAGCTTGTAAGCATCTTTTTGAAGGCGGCAGGACTATTGAGGAAACACTTCCGCTTATGAAAATGCTTGAGGATGCCGGAGTGGATGCTTTTGATATTGATATCGGGAGCTATGAAAATATCGAGTATATTTTTCCTCCGACTTATCTCGGTGATGCATGTATGCGAAGCATTTGCAATGTAGTGAGGAAAACGATTAGTGTACCGATTCTAAATGCGGGAAACCATACGCCGGAAACCGCTGTGGAGCTTATAGAATCCGGCGACGCTGATTTTGTAATGATGGGACGTCCTCTGATAGCTGACCCGCATATCGTGAATAAACTAATAGAAAACAGGCGTGACGAAATCCGACCTTGTATTCGTTGTAACGAGGATTGCATAGGCAGAATTATCACCAGGCTAACAAAAATAAGCTGCTCTGTAAATCCGGTTGCCTGTTTTGAAAAGCGGATTGAAATGAAAAAAACCGAGAATCCGAAAAAAGTGGTTGTTATAGGCGGCGGTCCCGGAGGGATGGAAGCGGCAAGAACAGCTGCCTTAAAGGGACATAGGGTATCGCTCTACGAAAAGGACAAAGCACTTGGAGGTCAGCTTAAAAGTGCAGCCACTCCCGACTTTAAAAGTCAGCTACGTGAGCTTGTTGAATGGTATAAGAGGCAGCTTGAGCTTTTAAATATCGAAGTGCACTTAAACTCAGAGATTAATGAGGATAACCCTGTCCTGAAAGACGCGGATTATATTATTGTCGCCACAGGCGCGGTACCGATCATGCCGGAGATTTCCGGAATAGAAAATGCGGTTGACATAATATCTGCTCATATCTATCCTGAAAAGCTAAAGGGTGATAGGATAGTCTATTGCGGAGGTGGTTTGTCCGCGTGCGACAGCGCTCTTGAGACAGCGCAAAAAGGAAAAAAGACAGTGATAATTGAAATGCTTGAACACATCGCCGCAAACGATCACTTTATAAACAGAGCCGCACTTTTTCCGTTGCTCAGCAAATATGGAGTGGAAATATACACGAATCATACTGTCTCTGAAATAAAAAAAGACGGAGTAAAAGCTATTAATATTGATGGAAAAGAAGTCTTTATTACCGCTGATACCGTTGTATCTTCATTCGGTATGAAACCATATAACGAAACAGCAAAAAAAATAGATGAAAAATATCATCTGAAGACAAGAATAATCGGGGACTGCGAAAAAATCAGAAAGGTCGGCGGTGCGGTCAGGGAGGGATTTTACGCAGCACTGACTTTAGATTGACAATTAAGGGCTAAATCAGATTTACAGCGACTCAGCCCTTTTTAGCTCTTATACAATTTTTCCGTTTACTAAGGTGTATTTGACCTGTAAATGTCTGTCAAGTACAGTGATATCCGCATATTTCCCAACCGAAATACTACCCGTTTCACCCTCAATGCCAAGTGTTTTTGCCGGATTCAGCGATGCCATTTTTGAAACCTGTTCGAGCGGTATGCCTATGCTTACAAGATTTTGTACCCCTTCAAGCAGCGTTTTTGTGCTGCCGGCAATCGTTCCGTCTTCAAGTCTGACTACGCCGTCTTTTACAAAGCGTTTTTCACCCATAACAGTAAATTCCGTGAGATTTGTCCCGGCTGCATGTCCGGAATCGCTTACCATGTTTATATTATCCGAACCCTTCAATCGGTAAATCAACTCGACGGTTTTTGGGTGAATATGAACAAAATCGCAGATCATCTCGCATTTTACTTTCGGATTTGTCAGCACACAGCCCAAAACGCCGGGTTCCCTGTGATTGTACGGACGCATTGCATTAAAGGTATGCGTAGACTGCGTAGCTCCCCATAAAACAGCTTTTTCTGCTTCTTCATAAGTTGCGTCTGTATGACCGAGTGAAATTTTAATACCTTTTGAAATGCAATAACGAATACATTCCTCCTGACCTTTGATCTCGGGAGCGACTGTTATCAGTTTAAGATATCCTTTAGAATGAGATAACATTAAATTGATTTTTTCTATTGACGGAGGAATGATATTCTGTGCAATCATAGCTCCCTTCTTTTTTACATTCAGAAAGGGACCCTCGGCGTGGATTCCGATGATTTTCGCTCCCCGAGTACCTCTTTTTATTGCCGCTGTGATTTCATCGAACTGACATAGCAAGACGTCAAAGCTTGCGGAGGATGTTGTCGCTGCGATTGAGGTAACGCCTTTTGTCGCTTCAAAGTGCGTTATAGCATCAATATCGGGTTTCTCATCACTAAAACGCGAGCCGTAAGCGCCGTGTATATGAGTATCGATAAAACCGGGAATTACATACATATCCGTACAGTCGATCGCATCGAATGAGCCATTTATATTTGGTCTGATTTCGGCTATCCTTTCATTCTCTACAAATATATCAGAAGGAAAGAATTTATATTTGTCGTTAAGAACAATACCGTTTTTAAGCAGCATTATAACACAACTTCCTTGCCTGTTTTTGCGGATTCATAAATACCCTCTAACATTCTCTGTAGCGTAACAGCCTGATCAATAGGGAATATAGGCTCGGTTTTATTTATTATACAATCAGCAAAATGCGTAATCTCGTTAAGGCAATGGTTGTCGCTCGGTACGTTTATCGAATCCGTGCTCAAATATCCGTCTCTCTCTCCGTAAACAGTAAGCGGTTCTAATATAATTCCGGCTTTTGTTCCGCAAATCTGCGTGTCGCAATGATCAGGTCCGTTAATCACCCAACTAACCTCAAACAGCAAAATGGCACCGTTCTCGAAATGAATGCAGCCGGCGCCTGAATCCTCGGTATCAAACCTGTTGTCAGGACACTGAGTACCCTGCCAGCGTCCTACGCCCTTTGTTTTGTAATCGCCTATCCTATGAGAAATGGCGGCGCTGATACGCACAGGCTTGGGACACCCCATAAGGTACCATGCGGCGTCGATTCTGTGTACACCTATATCAATAACAGGACCTCCGCCGGAAGTCTTCTTATCGGTAAACCAGCCAGTCGGAGTGCCTCTTCTCCTAACATATGCGGTTTTTGCAAAGTAAACCTCGCCAAGCTCGCCTTTGTCATACATCTCACGTGCGACACAGTTCGGATATCCGAATCTTCCCGGTACTGCAAGCAGGAAAATAACTCCCGCTTCTTTTACCGCCTTCTGCATCAAAAGTGCTTGCTCAAGATTAATCGCCATTGGTTTTTCACATAAAATATGCTTTCCCGCTGCAGCGGCGGCAACTGCAACATCGGAATGTGCGTTGTTCCATACACATATATCAACCGCATCGATTTCCGCATTCTTCAACATTTCATCTACAGAAGCGAAAACTTTTGGTATTTTAAATCTCTCAGCGGCGGCTTTTGCACGTCCAAAATCAATATCCGCCACTGCGGTAACCTCTGCATTCTTACAGATTTGATAAGCGGGCAGGTGAGCGGATGTTGCGATATTTCCTGCTCCGACAAGTCCTATTTTAACTTTTTCCAAGCTTTTTTGCATCTCTCTTCCATTTTTATTTGAGTTGAATTTGTTTTAAGAATATCACATTATTTTTATGTTGTCAATAAACGACACTCAATGAAAAAACAAAATATTTATTTATTAAAAAGCCGTTGAAATTACAAAAATGTTTTGATATAATATATAGAAATAATGCATCTTTAAAAAAATACTGTAAACATAGGAGCAACAAATGAACAAATCGAAGGAAATTATAACTGAATTAAAAAAAGCGATCGTCGGTAAGGATAAGGTACTAATCAAAATATATCTTGCAATCCTTGCCGGCGGTCATATTTTGCTTGAAGATATACCCGGAGTCGGCAAGACGACAATGGCTATCGCCTTTTCAAAAACACTTGGTCTTGATTACAGCAGAGTTCAGTTTACTCCTGATGTATTGCCGTCGGATATAGTCGGATTTTCTATGTTCAACAAGGATACCGGCGAAATGGAATACAAGAAGGGTGCGATATTGTGCAATCTGTTCCTTGCAGACGAGCTTAACAGAGCTACAAGCCGTACTCAGTCCGCCCTTCTTGAAGCAATGGAGGAGAATCAGGTTACTGTTGACGGAGTATCACATCCGCTGCCAAAGCCTTTTATGATCATTGCTACGCAGAATCCTACAGGCGCGGCAGGTACGCAGCTGCTGCCGGATTCTCAGATGGATCGCTTTATGATACGCCTTTCAATCGGTTATCCGAGTATGCAGAGCGAAGCGGAAATTGTAATGAGGCATCAGGGCGGAAATATTCTCGATGCAGTAAACAGGATAATAACGAGAGATGAGCTTGAAGAGATGAAGCGCGAGGTTGCAAAGGTGCATATCGCACCGGCCGTGCTTGAATATATAATAAGCCTTGTAACCGCAACAAGGAGCAACGAATATATTATGCGCGGTGCCAGTCCGAGAGCTTCATTGGCTCTTGCCATGATAGCAAAAGCCAACGCATGGGTACAGGGAAGGGATTATATTGTTCCTGAGGATGTGCAGTTATTCATCTATGACTGCATCGGACACCGTATCAGGCTTACACCTGAGGGAGAGGAAAGCAAAAAAGGTGTGAGATGGGTGCTTGAAAGAATAATAAATTCGGTACCACCTCCTGTTATAAAATAGAGATTTTATGTTAAAAAAAATACCCTTATAAGGAATGTTAAATATGTTAAAGAGGTGGATTACATATCTTGCTGTTTTAACCGGTGCAATAGCTTTTTACGGTATATATGACGGTTACAACTCATATTTTCTACTCATATCCGTTTTACTGTTTCCTTTTTTTACGCTTGCGATAAGTCTTTTTGGAATGTTAAGGATGCGCATCTGCTTACAGCCGCTTCCGACAGAAATAAAACGGGGAGAAGTTATCAACGCCGAGCTGAATATAAATCCCCGCTGTATATTCCCGCTGTCGCTTATAAAAATAACATATACGGCGAGGAATATTACTTTCTCCCGCAATCAAAGCAAAGTAACAACATATATATACGGATGCACGGAAACAAACGTGCCGCTTCCGCTCGACACAAGTCATGTGGGATGTATATTCCTGGATATATCGCGCGTAAAGGTTTATGACTATATCGGCCTTTTTTCGTTATCAGTGAAGACACCCGAAAAAAGGCATATCACTATCATGCCTAATACAGAAAGACCTGTGCCTATGCCTTCTTTTCCTATTGACAAAATAAACAGCAAGGGTTTAAAACCAAAGCCGGGCGGCGGCTTTGCGGAGGATTATGACCTTCGCGAATACAGGATCGGTGACCCAATAAACGCAGTTCACTGGAAGCTGACCTCAAAGCTGAAAAAGTTGGTTATCAGAGAACCGCTTATTTCGGAAAAAGGAAAGCTGCTCATCTGTTTTAACCTGTTCGGAAAAGCTGAGGATTTAGACAGCGTTTTCGGTCAGATAACATATATTTCTTTTTATCTGCTACGCCGAATGATAGAATTCAACCTTTGCTGGTACGGCATAGACGGCCATCTCAATGTCATAGAGATCAAGGAAGCAGATGATTACCTACGCTTTTTAAGTTTGGTCTTTATGAATCCGATAGAGCCGGAAGGCAGAGCAATTGACGAAGAGGCGTACAAGGATTCAGACTGGCACTATTTTGTCAGCTCAAATCTCCAGAATAAAGGAGATGATACCAATGATTAGCAGAAAAAGAATTATCTTTTCAATTATCGCCGATATGCTTATGACCTTTTTCGGCACATACAGTATTTTGCTCGGGCTCATATCATCTTTTGATATGCGCGTGGATAAGTTTACGGTCACCTTATTCTGCATCATTTCGTCTATTTGCTTTTCTCTGCTTTTTCATCTGCAGAAACGTAAAAAGCCGTTCTATATCGGAACTGTTGTCTTTTTAGTGCTTTTATTTATAAGAAATCTAAAAAACATAAAGAACGGCTTCTATATTTTTCTGAATGTGTTGACCGGTTTGTTAGCAAAGTTTTCTGATATTATACCCGTTACTGACGAAGTTACGCTATCAAAATTTGCACAAACAAAAGCAAATAACGCATTTTTTTGCTTTTTAGCCGTAATTTTTGCGTTCTTTATTGCGTTTACAATAATAAAATTCTACACAATTCAACCGACATTGATTCTATCGGTAGCGAGTTTTTCTTTATGTTTAATATTTATTAAAAATAAGCCGGATACTGTTCCGATTATCATATTTTTTGTTTTTTTAACTTCGCTCATTTTAATAAGCAATATTAAAAAAGGCCATAAAAACTATCATAACTATATGTTCCTGAAATTCATACCGCTGATGCTTGTCTTTTTTATATTAATAACAAGAGTTTTTCCGGAGGATACATATAACCGTGAGGGCGTGGGCGATAAAATGTACACGTTTTTTTCGGGGCTGTTACCAATTAACATTAAAGAACAAAAAAATACAAGCACAGACGAATCATCGTATGACGGCAGCGACAATTCCGGACAAAATGTGAGCGGAAACGAAACCTCAGAACCTAATCCCGGAATTCAAAACGATTATCATGGCATTAATCTCTCGGGTGCAGAACCATTAAAGAATACCGAGAGTACTGTATTGCGCATCCTTTCTGATAAACCGGGCAAGTTTCTATTAAGAGGATTTTCACTCGATATTTATACCGGCTCATCATGGGCTCAGTTCGATAAGTCGGTTAAAAGTGAGCTGGAGTTTTCCACATGGATAAACATGGTTAGCGAACAATTTCCGGACGGTACTATTGCAAATCCGATTTCTTTTGCGACCTATAGTGCAATGATGAATGAAGGTGAAAAACCGGGTAGGTTACAAATTATAGAGGAAAAAAATGGCGGCGAGATATCCTATACCCCTTACTATCCGGTTTTTTTACCCGGCAATATTCATTCGTATATTACGGACTATGCTGTTTTTAATACCTATAACAATAGCAATAATGAGGATGTAAAAGCAAAATACAGTTTTTATACTTTTGAAGGAGAGAATATTTTAAACAATGAAAGCTATACAAAAAATCCCTATATCTCGCAGAAAAATTATGATCAGATAAATCAGTATGAGCAGCTTTACAGAGACGCAGTAAATAGGTATTATACTCGCGTAAAACCGTCTACAAAAGAGTTTTTATATGAGTTTATTGATGGTGACTCTTTTTTACAGATAACCGACAGAGCAGAGCTTGTAGAGAAAGTTTGCGATTACGTTAAAAGCTGTGCAAAATATAACATAAATACAGAACCCACTCCCATGGGTAGGGATTATGTTGAGTATTTCCTAACCCAGAGCGGGGAGGGTTACTGTATGCATTTTGCAACAACAGCAACCATGATTTTCAGAACACTCGGCGTTCCTGCACGTTATGTAAGCGGGTATGCTGCTAATGTAAAAGCAAAACAGATCAATCAGTATATAGATGTTACAGAGAAAAACGCACACGCATGGGTTGAGGTTTATTTTGACGGAGTGGGCTGGATCCCGGTTGATGTAACTCCCGGTTATGATGATCCTGACATATCAAGCGATAATACTTCAAACACCAACTCAGGCACTACATCGGGTAATATTCCGTCAACTGATGATTCCGACACCTCGAGTCGTCCGGACATCTCTGGCGTTTCTGATCCGAGTAATACCGGAGAATCAAGTGTTTCGCAATCGGAAGATAGCTCTTCAAGCGCCGATGATTCCTCAGACGTAAAAGGAGTCATTCCCAGATTTTTCGAAGATAACAAGACGATTATAATAATTGTTACATCATTATTGTTGCTTTGTCTTATGATATTTACGGTAGTATATCTACGGTTTTCCGCACGTAAAAAGCGTAAAAACGCTTTTTCTCAGGCGAACAATAACCGTGCCGTTATTGAAGCGTGGTGTTATATAAGCAAACTGAAAGCATACGGTGCCGTACCCGAAAAGTATATTTATAAGCTCGCACAGAAAGCGGCTTTTTCAAAGCATACTTTAACATCCGAGGAGGCAAGGTTCGTAACATCCTATGCTGAAAAAACAGCAAAGGAAATAGATGAAAAGCTCAAGTTATTCGGTAGAATAAAATACAGGTATATAAAAAGGCTGTATTAAGAAAAGCTTTTTATCGAACATACTCTTAATGCTCTAAAAACTATGTTAATCATCGGTTAAGTTTATAACAACCGATTGATAATTGTTTTTAAGTATGTTATTAATTATACTATGATCACAGGCCTGAATTTAATTTGAAAGGATCGATTATAGTATGATTATAAAGATTGGAGAGAAAGTAAAACTTCTCCGCAAAAAAAATGATGTTACGCAAGATAGACTCGCTGAATATCTTGGCATTACTGCACAGGCAATCTCACGGTGGGAATCAGAAACATGCTATCCCGATATCGAACTATTACCTGCCATTGCAGACTTTTTCGGTATAACCGTTGATGAGTTGCTTTGCGTTGATCAAGCAAAAAAGGAGTCTAAGATAAAAGAATACATCAATGAAGCAAACAACTTTCAATTGCTGGGTGATTTTGATTCTGCTATACAAATTTATCGGCGCGCTTTGAGGGAATATCCTTCAAGTTTTCAGCTTCAAGTTGAACTTGCGTGCGCCATCGGCGCAATTGATAACGGCGTGAAAATATCGCAGGAACTTAGCAAAGAAGCAATCGATATATGCACACGGATACTTGATGATTGTACGAATGACAATATCCGGTTACGCGCTAAAGCGATTCTGTGCTTCGTCTGCTGCCGTCATCTTGACGATAGAGATAAAGCCAAGAAAATCGCGGAGGAACTACCCAAAGTTTATGCATGTCAAGAAGTTGCAATGGCAGAAATATTAGGGATTTGCTTGCCATCCAACAAGGCTTTAAATAATATTATCTCTCTTATCGGCAGTTTGTTGGTTTTATTTAAAAATCCGATTGGTTATAAGTGCAATGAAAACCCTACTGAGTGTGTTAAAGCATTGATCATCGAATTAAAAAAGTTAGAGATATAGTATATAAAGAAAGCGAGTCTGGTTGTGCCATCTCGCTTTTTTTAGATATGTCAGTCAATATTCTTTCAACATTTTAATTCTATCAGCATAATCGGGAAGATATTTTTTTATCAGTTCATAAAAAGCCTTTCCGTGATTCTTGTATTTAATATGAGCAAGCTCGTGGACAATTACATAATCTATAGCATCATTAGGATAACGCATCAGCAGATATGAAAAGCAGATTCCGTTTTTTGAGTTGCAGCTGCCAAAGCGTTTTTTCGCGCTTGTGATTTTTATCGATGTGGGTTTAAGTCCCATTAATCTTCCGAAATATGCTGTCCTCTGCGGAAGATATTCTCTTGCAGATTGCTTTATTTCCTCTACATTATCTGCAACATCGTTTACATAATGACGGCGATTCTTAATTTTATCTATATGTTTCGAAATCCATACAGCGTGTTTTTTTACAAAACTGTCTACATCCTTATCACTCATATTTAATGGAGCTCTTATGATAATATTCAAATCATCTGAGATTTCGAGCGAAACAGTTTTCCGGTCGGTGCGGATAACCTTGTAGCTGTAATCAGTCATATTCCACCTGTAAAAAGCCTATTTTGTGCGACTATTGTAACATATTACGATGAATCATTCAACAGCCTTTTTAATGATGAAATAATAATATTCAAAATTGCTATTGACAAATCCCGAGTAATAATATAAAATATGCACAAGTTTTAGAGTCTTGACTGTAAACGATTCTGTCGTATGCAGTGAAACAAAAGAACCTTGACCATATCCGAATACAAAAACGGATATTCAGGCCATACGGACAGCCGGGTCAACTGCCGAAAAGCAACCAAACGGTTGCATTATTGATTGAGTTAAAAGCTCAAATTTTATAAGTTGGTTACTTCATAACCATGTGTTTACACACAGCACTTGTGAAACGGTCAATAAGAGTAGTAAAAGTAGTTCTTGCTATATAGACTCTGAAATCTGATTAATAAGCGATAATGTTATTTATGCAAAGCCATGCTCTCGGGTATGCCTTCGGAATGAAAACCAACGTTTATTTACAGAATATTGACTCTGGTGTTGTTGAAACACCGGAGTTATTTTTTACCCATTGTCGCGTTGTAAGAATATTTTTTTGGAGAAAAGAAAATGACAGAAAACAAGCTTAAGCTTTATGGCTTTAACAATCTTACAAAATCACTGAGCTTTAACATTTATGACGTTAGTTATGCTAAAAGCGAACGGGAGCAAAGGGATTATATTGCTTACATTGACGAACAGTATAATTCTGAGAGACTTACCAGCATTCTCTTGAATGTTACCGATATGATAGGTGCAAAGGTGCTTAATATCTCAAAACAGGATTATGAGCCTCAGGGAGCAAGCGTTACCTTTCTGATAGCCGAGGAGAATATGCTTGCCTCAAAAAGCGGGGAAACAGTCGTATCGCATCTCGACAAAAGCCATGTAACAGTGCATACCTTTCCGGAATTTCATCCCGGCAACTCAATAGCGACTTTCCGCGTAGATATTGATGTTACTACCTGCGGCGAGATTACGCCTTTGCAGACGCTGGATTATTTAATAGGAAGTTTTGATTCGGATATAATAACAATGGATTACCGTGTCAGGGGTTTTACAAGGGATATAGACGGAAAAAAGCTTTTTGTCGATCACTATATTACCTCGATACAAAATTATATAAACTCACAAATCCTGAGGAAGTACGACGCTATCGACATAAATGTTTATCAATCAAACATTTTTCATACAAAAATGCTCGTAAAAGAGGTTGATTTGCAGAATTATCTGTTCAACACGGATGTTTATGAGCTACCTCCTCAGACGAGACTTGAAATAACAAACTCTCTCCGCAAGGAGATGATAGAGATTTTCAGCGGCTCTAATATTTATTGATTTAAAATAAAAAGCAAGGATATACAGATGAAAATTTCGCAAGAAAGAGCACCGATATACGAAGCGATGATGGAATTACAAAGCAAGCGCATCGTACCTTTTGACGTACCCGGCCATAAAAGGGGCAGGGGAAACCCTGCTCTAACCGAATTTCTCGGTGAGAAGTGCATGAGATTTGACCTCAACGCTATGAAGCCGCTTGATAATATCTGTCATCCGACGACTGTGATAAGAGAAGCTGAAATCCTTGCTGCAGAAGCATTCGGAGCTAATAATGCTTTTTTTATGGTAAACGGTACTACTTCCGCTGTTCAGGCGATGATAATGTCCGTATGTAAAAAAGGGGATAAAATCATACTGCCCCGTAATGTGCACAGGAGTGCTATCAACGCTTTGATTATTTGCGGAGCTGTACCCGTATATGTAAATCCTCATACAAATCATGATATCGGCATCGCACTCGGAATGTCACTTGAGGGTGTAAGAGAGGCGATTGAGAACTTTCCCGAAGCAAAAGCTGTTTTTGTAAACAACCCTACTTATTACGGGATCTGTTCTAACCTCAAAGCGATTACAGAGCTTGCACATAGCAGGGGAATGAAGGTACTTGTAGACGAAGCTCACGGAACCCACTTTTATTTCGGAGAGAATATGCCTGTTTCAGCGATGGCAGCCGGTGCGGATATGGCTGCCGTCAGCATGCATAAGTCAGGCGGCTCTCTCACGCAGAGCTCATTTTTGCTCAGCGGAAAAAATGTAAATCCGAATTACTTAAGGCAGATTATAAACATAACGCAGACCACAAGCGGTTCATACCTGCTGCTCTCAAGCCTCGATATTTCTCGCAGGAATCTCGCTCTCGGCGGTAAGGAGATTTTTGCTTCGGTATGCAATTTAGCGGAATATGCGCGTGACGAGGTCAATCAGATAGGTGACTATAACGCATATTCAAAGGAGCTTATAAACGGGGATACTGTATTTGATTTCGACATAACAAAGCTGTCGATAAACACGCTGGATATCGGGCTTGCCGGAATTGAGGTTTACGATATTTTAAGGGACGAATACGATATCCAGACTGAGTTTGGCGATATCGGAAATATACTCGCTTATATTTCCATCGGCGACCGTATCAGCGACATTGAACGTCTTGTAGGTGCTTTGTCGGAGATAAGAAGGTTATATAAGAAGGACAAGTCCGGAATGCTCGATTACGAATATATCAGTCCAAGAGTGGTCCTCACACCTCAGGATGCTTTTTATTCCGAAAAGGAGTCTGTTCCGCTGGAAAGCTCTCAGGGCAGAATCTGCACGGAATTCATCATGAGCTATCCTCCGGGAATCCCGATTTTAGCTCCCGGGGAAGAGATAACAGAAGAGATTATCGAATATATCAATTATGCCAAGGGAAAGGGCTGTCTTATGACAGGACCCGAGGACATGGAAATAAAACGTGTAAACGTTTTATAGGAAGGAGAGTCGCTAAATGGAATTCTGGTATACGGAGAATCATACGGATAATGTAAAGTTTTCCATAAGGGTGGACAAGCAGTTATACAGCAGCAGAAGCGAATTTCAGCGTATAGATGTGTTTGAATCAGCTGAATTCGGTCGTTTTCTGACGCTTGACGGGTTTATGATGCTTACCGAGAAGGATGAATTTATTTACCACGAGATGATCACCCATGTTCCGATGGCTGTCCATCCCGAGGTGAAAAACGTTCTTATTATAGGAGCAGGCGACGGAGGAGTTCTCCGCGAGCTTGCAAAATACGATACAATAGAACGAATGGACCTTGTTGAGATAGATAAGAATGTTATAGAGGTGTGCAGGGAGTTCCTGCCTCAGACCGCCTGCGGTTTCGATGACAAAAGGGTTAATGTGTATTTACAGGACGGCTTAAAATTTGTGCGAAGGTGCGAGCGTGTGTACGATCTTGTAATAGTTGATTCGACAGATCCGTTCGGACCGGGCGAGGGGCTTTTTACAAAAGAATTTTATGGCAACTGCTTCAAAGCGTTAAAGGACGACGGCATTATGGTAAATCAACATGAGAGTGCGTTCTATAAAAACGACGCGATAGCAATGCAGAGGGCACACAAGCGCATAGTGGAATCTTTTTCGCTGAGCAGAGTGTATCAGGTTCATATTCCGACATATCCTTCCGGACACTGGCTGTTTGGCTTTTCTTCAAAAATGTACCATCCTGTAAGGGACTTGCGTACCGACGAATGGAACGCACTTGGTATAAAAACAAGGTATTATAATACAAATCTGCATAAGGGTGCGTTTTATCTGCCCAATTACATCGAGGAGCTGCTTACTAATGTTGAACCGGCAATATAACTGCTTTATCGGCTGCGATCGGGAGTACGAGCACTCAAAAACCGTGATTTTCGGCGCACCGTTTGATTCGACGACTTCCTTTCGTCCGGGAACAAGATTTGCACCCGCTGCAATACGCTCTGAATCTTTCGGTATAGAAACATACAGCCCATATCAAGACAAGGATATCTTAGACATTCCGGTAGCCGATATCGGAGACATAGAACTGCCATTCGGAAACACAGCTCGTGTACTGGATATGATAGAGGAACGTGTCGGACAGATATTATCCGATGGTAAAAAACCTCTGATGATAGGGGGAGAGCATCTTGTAACGCTCGGTGCGTTAAGAGCTGCTGTGGAGAAATATCCCGATTTGAATGTAATACATCTTGATGCTCACTGTGATTTAAGAGATGAATATCTTGGAGAGAAGCTCTCACACGCAACCGTAATGCGCAGAGTATGGGATATTGTCGGTGACAGAAGGATTTTTCAATACGGTATACGCTCAGGCGACAGGGAGGAATTCTCGTTTGCTTCCCGCCATGTTATTCAGAAAAAATATAATCTTTTGGGCTTTGATAAAACAGTTGACAGTTTAAGGGACAGTCCTGTATATTTTACGCTTGATCTGGATGTGCTCGACACTTCGGTTTTCCCTGGAACAGGCACTCCCGAAGCAGGTGGGATAACATTTAACGAGCTTATCGATGCAGTCAAGAAGCTGAACGGACTAAATATCATAGGATGCGATATAAACGAGCTGTGCCCTGTATATGACAACAGTGGCTCGTCAACAGCAGTCGCATGTAAGATTTTGCGGGAGATTTTGCTTGCTATTACAGTTTAACGGAGGTAAATAGAATGGGGAAAGCGTTGATAA
The DNA here is from genome assembly GCA_028702135.1 of Eubacteriales bacterium. Lineage (GTDB taxonomy): Bacteria > Bacillota > Clostridia > Oscillospirales > CAG-382 > UBA1049. The sequence continues at coordinate 27,747 of JAQVPJ010000018.1, forward strand.
TCGGATGCGGCGGTGTTGCGAGTGTTGTAATACACAAGTGTTGTCAGAACAGCGAGGTTTTTTCTGAAATAATGATTGCTTCGCGGACAAAAAGCAAGTGCGACGCTCTTAAAGAAAAGCTTGGCGGCGGAAAAACCAAAATACAAACCGCAAAAGTCGATGCGGACAACATCGAAGAACTCATTACGCTTATAAACGGTTTTAAACCGAATGTTGTTTTAAATCTTGCCCTGCCATATCAGGATTTGACCATAATGGAGGCATGCTTAGCAACAAAGACCAATTATGTGGATACTGCTAATTATGAACCTAAGGACACCGCAAAATTTGAATACAAGTGGCAGTGGGCGTACCGTGAACGATTCGAAAAGGCTGGAATAACGGCGCTTTTAGGCAGCGGCTTTGATCCGGGTGTAACCGGAGTTTTTTCCGCATACGCACAAAAGCATCATTTTAATGAGATAAATTATATTGATATCCTCGATGCAAACGCCGGCGACCACGGTTATCCGTTTGCAACCAACTTCAATCCCGAAATAAACATCCGCGAGGTTACAGCAAAGGGGAGCTACTGGGAGGACGGACGCTGGGTGGAAACCGAACCGATGGAGATAAAAAGGGTGTATAATTTTCCGCAAATCGGAGAAAAGGATATGTATCTCTTACATCATGAGGAGCTTGAGTCCCTTGCGTTGAACATCAAAGGTATAAAACGGATACGCTTTTTTATGACTTTCGGACAGAGCTATTTAACACATCTTAAATGCCTTCAAAATGTAGGTATGACCTCTATAGAGCCGATTGAGTTTGAGGGGAAAAAAATAGTACCGCTTCAGTTTTTAAAAGCAGTGCTTCCCGACCCGGCTTCACTCGGTCCGAGAACAAAGGGAAAAACGAATATCGGCTGTATATTCAGAGGCAAAAAGGACGGCAGGGATAAAACCTATTATCTTTATAATGTCTGCGATCATCAGGAATGTTACAGAGAGGTAGGCTCACAGGCAATATCCTACACAACCGGCGTTCCCGCTATGATAGGCGCATCGCTGGTTATGCAGAGGATTTGGAAAAAACCCGGTGTATTCAACATAGAGGAGTTCGATCCCGACCCGTTCATGGACGCTCTCAACAAGTGGGGACTCCCATGGCAGGAGAGCTTTAACCCTGTTTTGGTAGATTAAATGTTCAACTTAAATTTTGATATTTACGCCCAAAAAACTCCGTATATTATTGTTGACGAAAGCAGACTTATAAACAATCTTACTGTTTTATCGGAAATATCCCGTAAAACAGGTTGTAAAATCCTGCTCGCACAAAAAGCGTTCTCAATGTTTGCGTTATATCCGGTAATAAGCAGATATCTTGACGGAACAACCGCAAGCGGGCTTTTTGAGGCAAGGCTGGGCTTTGAGGAGATGGGTAAAGAGAACCATGTCTTTTCACCAGCATATAGCGACGACGATTTTGATGAGCTTCTCGGAATATGTGACCATATAGTTTTTAATTCCTTTAACCAATGGGAGCGTTACCGAAAAAAAGCAGAGGCAAGCGGAAGGAGCTTCGGGATAAGAATAAACCCCGAATGTTCAACACAGAAACATGCGATTTATGATCCCTGCGCTTCGGGTTCAAGGTTGGGAGTTACGGCGGGAAACTTTCGTGCTGACCTTTTGGATGGAATAGAGGGGTTGCATTTTCATACACTGTGCGAACAGAATTCTGATGCACTGGAAAAGACGCTGGACGCGGTAGAAAGCCGGTTCGGCGAAATCCTGTATAAAATGAAATGGATAAATTTCGGCGGCGGACATCATATAACCCGTTTTGATTACGATATTGAGTTGTTGATACGCTGCATAGAGCGTATACGTGATAAATACGATGTACAGGTCTATATCGAGCCAGGTGAAGCGATTGCTCTGAATACGGGCTTTTTGATATCAAGCGTGGTTGATATTATAGACAACGGCATAAAAAACACAATACTCGATACAAGCGCGGCTTGCCATATGCCTGACATACTTGAGATGCCCTATCGACCGGAGATTATCGGAGCAGGGTTACCCGGTCAAAAAAGATATGATTATCGACTTGGAGGGCCTACCTGTCTTGCAGGCGATATAATTGGGGATTACTCCTTTGATGCGCCGCTGACTTACGGTGACAGGATTGTTTTTTGTGATATGGCACATTATACAATGGTAAAGAGCAATATGTTCAACGGCATTAACCTTCCCTCGATATTTATACTTGATAAAAATAAAAAAGTCGTTCCGGTACGCAGCTTCGGATACGGCGATTATAAAAGCCGTCTATCATAAATTTTTTAAGGCATGAAACAAAACGGCTAAAATCACGCACTATTATGATGTAGGGAGAAATCTGAGTTTTTTCCGAACTCCATCATCCTTTCATCATATAACAAAAAAACAAAGAAATCGTCATAAATGTACGGTTTCTTTGTTTTTATCAAAAGTTTTATATTGCCGCAGATATAGCTGTAATGAACTTTTCGGCGATTTCGGGGTCGAAATGCGTTCCCTTGCAGCGTGTTATCTCGTCGAATGCCTCCTCAGGTGTCTTCATCTTTTGATACGGCCGGCTTGATGTCATCGCATCATAACTGTCAGCAACTGTGAGCACTCTTGCAAGCGGGTCGATTTTATCACCTTTAAGACCGGCCGGATAACCCGAACCGTCATATTTTTCATGATGATGAAGCACAATGAAAACAATATCCTCAAGACCTTCTATACGCCTTATCATCGCAGCGCTGTCCACGGGATGACGCTTCATCTCCGCCCACTGCTCGTCCGTCAACTTTTTGCTTGATACAAGAGTTTCCTTTGTAATGTTGATTTTACCGAGATCATGCAGATACGCACCGTAAATGAGCCTTCTTCTGTCATTTTCCGGTATTTTATAGTAATCGGCATACATCTGGCAATATAATACCACACGTTCGACATGATTATATGTATAACTGTCACGGGAGTGAATGACATTTATCAACGACTTCAAAGAGGTAAGACTCGTATCGAGATCGGTTGAATCGAAAACCGAAACATACTGCTCGACCCGGTTGCGGCGAAAAAACTTGGCGCGATATAATGCGGAGTCTGCGCGATTGATAAGATTATCTGCAGAATCTTTTTCTCCATAAAACTCCGCTACTCCGACGGATACCGTCAAAGAATTGTTCGACAGCATTTCCTGTCCGTCAAAATAAAACAGTTCTACATCTTTCCTTACATTCTCGCCTATTTCAAGCGCTTCTTCTTTAGAAGTGTTCCAGAGTATTATAACAAATTCCTCACCGCCGTATCTGCATACAATATCTGTTACCCGTGAATTATCTCTTAGAATATCGGCAAGCTGTTTTAAGACAACATCACCCTTTTGATGACCGAATATGTCATTATACACCTTAAAATAATCGATATCGACAATCAACAGTGAAAGCGGTTTTAGCTTAGAAAGGCTCTCCTCGCATTTCTGCTTTAAGCAATCCTGAAAATACCTATGGTTATATAAGTCTGTAAGTCCGTCAAGATTTGCAAAATCGGTAAGTTGTACAATATGTTCGTTTGCAATTCTGACATAAGAACCCAAAATCCAAGCAATTACGACAAACATAGAACAAAGAGCGATGTCTGTTTGAAAATAAGGGTTGACTCCGCTCTCTTTATACATAATAATGTCGAGAGTAAGCAAAAACGCGGATGCAATAGTAGCTATAATGACACCTGTTTTTATTCCCATCTCAATAGTATATGATATAACAAGAAACACAAAGAGGAATTTATAATAGCTCTCATGCATTCCGCTGAACATTATCGAAGTAACGCAGAAAATGAGAAAAACAAAAATCTCACAAAAAATAATTGGAGAAAATTTATTACGGTTTCTATCCATTATTAGCCACATAAAGGTTATGAATGAGAAAATCAAAAGAGAAATTATCAAAACCATTATATTTACATTTGATAATGTGTTTCTGCTTGTTTCTTTAAAAAAGTACTGAAAAATAGGAGCGGCACAAAAAAACAAAGCTAATAATTTCAAAGTAAAAAACATTGTATTATATTGGGATTGACGCGATTTTTTATTGTTTTTCATAAACGCACCTTTAATTATAAAAAAAGAAAAAACCGTATGTTTAGAGAGACCGGAGAGGCCTCTCTAAACAATAAACCTTATCTGTCCTGTAAAGACTGAGGTTCCTTCGGTTGGTAGCACCACCATAAACAAGCAGAGGATGCTACTAGAGTTGCGAAAAGTGTTGCGATAACTGAAATGGCTGCCATGAGTTTCATTTTCATTAATAAACACTCCTTCCGTTTAAAAGTCGACCATTTTGCAGTCGATAATCTTAATAAATCTATCTCCAATATCAGTTAGCATGAAAGTCTGCCATAAAACTGATATGGAAATGCTTAAAGCAAAACTGACATACCTGATATTTATATCAGAAAAAACAAACAAAATCGCTGTCGATATCGCATATAAAACTAAAGTTAAAAATGAATTCCTGCGAAGACGTTTTATCGTTGTTTTTTTTGATATCGGTTTATTAGGAGAATCAACAGGCACTTTTTTATAAGTTATATATAAGGCCCATACAAATATTATGCCTGAAAAAACTGCATAAAAAATCACCAAACAATCATTAGCAAGATAACGTGAAAGCAACGCCATAATTGATATGAAGAATATGCTGTATATAAGACATCCCATAAAAGTAGCGTTATGTGCACCACCTGTTGATTTGCGAAGCAAACCAACTAAAATGAAGATAATAAAACTTTCGAACCATGTATTGAAAAAAATCCCGATGACTGAAACTATAAGAAAGATCATGAGCATCTGTACTATCGCGGTCAGGCCGTAAGCTATTACATCTATCTTCTCTTTGTCATAAGAAAGATTGAGCCCAATTTTATTAGCTAAATTTCTGACTATCTCTTCCATTAAAACCGCCCTTTAATAACTTTTTAGGTAACACCTTATATAGAATAATCATCTCTATTATGAGGAAAATATTTGTGGGGATTCCCATAATAGATTTTAGTACAGAGTTTTCAACAGCTAAATACCCGTCAACGGTCGATGAACCCATAAACAAACTCAACAATCCATAATTGACCATTTCAAATATCAATATAGAAACGATTGTAAGCAAAACTGCGAGAACAGTCGGATAAATTGCTGTTTTGAACACTAAAACACTGACTACGATACATACTATCATATTAAGTATTGTGTGGTATCCGAAAACGATGGGAAGCAGCCTGATCAGATATGCAGATACAGCGAATATTACCGTCATCAACAGAAAAGATTTCGGTTTAATCTGTCTTTTATTGAAAGTATGAATAGCAATTGCATGACCCATAAATTGAAAGAAATATCCAAAAATTCCGTCAACGACGAATAATAGAATATTCTTACCGATAAGATCCCAGTCCTGCATTATTTACCTCCGTGTATGTCAAGTACATCCATGCTTTTTATTGAATAATACAGAATTATAGAAACAAATGAATGAATCAAAACATCACCGATACTCATTATCGAAAATCCGGTATCTATATAATCAGCGAGGAAGTTCAGCTTAGTTGACGAAGACATTTCTATATGTAATTCATCAATTCCCTTACTGAAAATACCCTCTTTATAATAACCGGTCAGTTTGGAAAGCGTGGCAAACACCGGCATCTTACCCTCATTTGCGCTTATTACAAGCTTGTTCATCAGAGTTCCGGCAACTACAAGTCCTGCACCTGCAATTGACTGCGCATAAAGCTTTCTTCGTAATATCGGCAGCAATAGGGAAATTGTAAAAGCCATCTGAATAAGTTTAGAATATTTTACATAGCTGTAATTGTCGAAAAGCGCGTTTGCTTGAAAAAATATGTATACCGCTTCGACAAAAAACAAAGGATAAAAATCGATTGTATGAAATATAACGAAAACGCGGTACTTCTTAATTTTTGCAATCAGTAGACCTGCAAGTATGAATAAATACACGATATCTCCTGAATATATTTCATTAAAATTAAAATTTGAACTTATTCTATCATAAACTTTATTTTTTTGCAATAGTAAATATAAATATCTCAAATTTTGTATCGCAAAATAAACTATAATTCTACATAAAAACCGAGCGAATCAATCTAACAGACTGACTCGCACGGCTAACAGTTATTGTAAGAATTACTCTATCGGCGAAAAGGCGGATTTATCGAGCCCGCAAACCGGACATATCCAGTCTTCAGGGATGTCCTCAAAATTTGTGTTAGGTGCAATTCCGCCGTCAGGGTCACCGACTTCAGGGTCGTAAATGTAGCCGCAAACACATTCGTACTTCATATTATTCTCCTTCTTTTTTTTAATACTTTTTTGTATTACGAATATTTAATTGTGTAACCGTATGCACAGATAGATATAAAAAATACCAGAAGCAAAACAGCAATAATTATCACTTAACTTCTGTTCTTCCCTCAATAGCTCTGAGCAGCGTCATACCATCGGCATATTCAAGGGTTGCACCGACAGGCAAACCGTAAGCAAGACGGGTTACTTTGATTCCGAAGGGTTTTAGTATTTTACCGATATATAAGGCAGTAGCTTCACCTTCGACACTGGGATTGGTCGCTACTATGACCTCTTTAAGCTCATCGTCGATCCGAGATAAAAGCTCCTTGATTTTCAGCTGTTCAGGCCCGATCCCGTCAATAGGGGAGATTACACCGTGAAGTACGTGATACAAGCCTTTGTATTCCCGCAGATTTTCTATTGAATCAATCGATTTCGCATCCTCGACGACACAGATAACAGATTTATCACGTGTGTTGTCGGAGCATATTTCACATATCTCACGTTCACAAAAAGACTGGCAGTGTTTGCACAGATTAATAGCACTTTTTACGTTGAGAAGACTATCAGCAAAACTCTGAACATCTTCTTTCTTCATTCCAAGAACATAATAAGCAAGTCTTGCTGCACTTTTTTTGCCGATTCCGGGCAGCGAAGCAAAATGATTTATTAATTTTTCGAGCGTTGGTGTCATTATAAAGCGGTTTCCTTTCAAAAAACGTAAATGTCTTTCGGTATGTTAAAAAAGACCAGGAAGTCCCATAGAACCGGTAATCTTCGACATTTCCGATTCTTTGATATCATTAACTTTTTTTATCGCTTCGTTTACGCCTGCGACCAGAATATCCTGCAGCGTTTCGATATCATCGGGGTCTACAATCTCAGGCATTAATTCTATATTCGTAATTTCACATTTACCGTTGATTTTTACGGTGACAACACCGCCGCCGGCGGATATCTCATACTCCTTTTCCTCAAGCTCTGCGGTGAGCTGCTCCATATTCGCCTGCATTTTTTGTGCCTGACGAAGCATGGAATTCATGTCCTGAGGACCGCCGCCTATTCCCTTAGGTAATCTTGCTTTCATATAATATATCCTTCCTTTCCGGGTTGTTTTTAACGCTTATTTTAAAACGGTATCATATAATAATCTCGTCGAGTAAATCGTGCGGCTCTTCGCTTGTTGTATTTTTTTCCCTAAATACAAGCGATAGTTCTTGTTTTGAAATCTTCCTGAGAGCGTCCTCGATGAGTTTTTTGTTTTCTTTAGTGGATAAAATGTTAATTCCAAGCTTATCGCAGTATAAAACCGCATCGTTTCCGCTAACATACATCCTCGACATTTTTATAAAAGGGTAAATGTCCTGGTGTGGCTTCAATTCTTCGAGAACCTCGGGAAAAACGGCAAGAGGTTCTTCCTGAACAGTTTCCTTTTTCTTGATGATATCGGGCTCGGCGGAAGATTTTTCAATCCTCTTGTTAATAATAGGGGTGGCTTGACCATCACCGAACTTTTTTTCGAGCTCGGAAATCCGTGCAAGTAACGCCTTTGGACTTTCAGAAAGAGTAATATCACAGAGCTTTATAATAGTCAGCTCGAAAAAAGTCTTTTTATTTACTGTAAACCTGCTGATGTAGTTGAGCGATTCCTCAAGTACAGAACTGAAATAGAGCAGTGTTTCGGTTGTGAAAGCCGTTATCAGTTTATTCAGTTTATCAAATGCAAATGAGGAGAAGAAGAAATGCTCTTTTACATAATCCGCGCTGCCCGAGGGGATGCTTTTTACTATTAAAAGATCCCGTACAAAAGAGATGAGATCGACAAGAAATACATTGAGGTCTTTTGAAGATTTATGCACCTGATTGAGATAATCGAGAGAAAGGGCAATGTTTTTTTTGGATATGGCTTCGAAAAGATTGATAATGATGTCGTTGTTAGTAATGCCGAGCTGCTGCTGTATATCAAAAAGAGTGATTTCAGTATTGTCGTTTCTTCCCGCAGAGCAGGCGTCGAGCAGGCTTAGAGCATCGCGTGCGGAACCGTCGGCAAGCCTTGCGATAAGCATCGATGCATCAGTGTTGATCTTTATATTCTCTTTTTCCGCCACATTCAGAACAATTCCTGATAGTATTTCGGGATCGATTCGCTTGAAATCAAAACGCATACAACGGGAAATTATTGTCGGAGGGAGAGCGTTCAGCTCAGTAGTCGCAAGGATGAAAAGCACATATTCGGGCGGTTCCTCAAGTGTTTTCAACAGAGCGTTGAAAGCGCTGTCCGAGAGCATGTGTACCTCGTCGATAATATAAACGCGTTTTTTAAGTACGGACGGGGGATAGACCACTTCATCTATAAGCTCACGCACATCCGCAACGCGGTTGTTGCTCGCAGCGTCTATTTCAAGTACATCGATAGCGGTTCCGTTATCTATAGAACGGCAGTTTCCGCACTCGTTGCAGGGGTTTCCATCCGATGGGTTTTCGCAGTTAACTGCTTTGGCAAGAATTTTTGCGGATGAGGTCTTGCCGGTTCCCCGGGTGCCGCAGAACAGATAAGCATGTGAAACCCTATTTTGAGCAGCCTGCTTTTTTAGTACAGTAGTGACGATATCCTGACCTGCAAGCTCGTCAAAGGTGCGTGAGCGGTATTTTCTGTATAATGCCTGATACAAGACTTCTTCACATCCTTTTTTACTAAAATGCAAGTTTTCATAAAACATTATGAGATACGCAATATGGCCATACAGCCAGAATCGAACATCGCCTCCGCCCGTAAACTCATGCTAAGCCTCAAAGCAGGCACTCCCGCAACACATCCGCAAAAAAAGCTTAATGCTGCTTGGTTCCCCACCTGACATGATTCGCAATATGCGAATTGCGCGGGACCCGCTTCTCGACGGCGTCGCATAAGCGCAGCGACACAGGTAATGCCCTCAAAAGGCATTCACCCCTGCTGTAGCGGATTGCAGGTACAAGGCACCGCTAACTCCCCGGTTAGTATGACCATATTCCATATCTCACTAAAAAATTATAACATGTAACATAGTATTTTTCAATAGTTAAATTTGTAAATTGAAAATTTTATACGTTTCATTGACAACGCTTACTTAAAAATGTATAATCTTTGAGAGTGAGATATTAAGGAGTGTGATGAGTTGGAGGAAGATAAAAAATACGGTGGCACGGCAATATTTTTCGGTTCTCTTTTTATAATATGCCAAGGACTTATTTTCTACTATATAAGCTTCATTAAGGTACTTTTGGAGAACGATCAGACCTACAGAGCGATTTCGGCGAAACCCTCAGTGTTCGAAAAGCTCATATATTCGTACCTTTCGATATATGATAATATTTTCGGCAAGACACCCGCTACGCCGGCGCTTGCTGTTGCTATTCCTGTTTCGTTGATTTTATTCATCACATTCTTATATTATATTGTAATGTACTGTAAACAGAAAAAAAGAGAAAATTTACGAACTCGTCTTACAGAAGCAGAAAATTTATTTTTGGAAGAACAACTGAAAGCAGAGGAAACACAGGTAAAAGGAGAAAAAAGCGATGACCAGTCCGCAGTATAAGGTAAAGCTGACACAGCTTGCAAAAGAATTCGCATTTGAGGAGATTAATATACCGGAAAATATAGACGAGATTTTTATACGACGCTCCGATATGAGCCGTCCCGGTTTGCCGCTCACGGGCTTTTTTACTAATTTCGAGAGCGAAAGGATACAGCTGTTAGGTAATATGGAATATTCCTATTTGTCATCACTCTCACCATCAGAGCGGTTTGCATCTATTGACAGATTCCTTCAGCATAATGTCATCGCACTTATAATAACAAGCAATCTTGCTGTTTTTCCTGAAATTTCAGAGCTATCGAAAAAATATAATACGCCTGTTTTCAGAACCCCGAATGAGACTTCTGCGATTATGGCATCCTTAATCGCAAGCCTTAATGTTTCTCTTGCTGAAAGGATTACAAGACATGGCGTTCTTGTTGAGGTTTATGGCGAAGGTGTTTTGATTCTCGGGGACAGCGGCATAGGAAAGAGCGAAACCGCAATCGAGCTTGTAAAACGCGGACACCGCTTAATCGCAGACGATGCTGTCGAAATAAAAAAGGTTTCGTCAAAAACACTCGTAGGCTCGGCTCCGGAGGTTATAAAGCATTATATCGAGCTCCGCGGTATAGGTATAGTCGACATACGCAGAATTTTCGGTATGGGTTCTGTCAAGGATACGGAAAAAATTGACCTTGTCACGAATTTTGAACTATGGGAGCCCGGCAAAATATATGAAAGAGTGGGCCTTGATACTGAGTACACGGAAATTTTAGGAATAAAAATACCGTCCGTAACAGTACCCGTAAAGCCGGGTAGAAACCTTGCCGTTATTATCGAGATAGCTGCAATGAATAACAGACAGAAAAAAATGGGTTATAACACAGCTGTCGAATTCAACAATCGGTTAATAGCGCAGATGGAGAACAGAGCGAAGGAAACCGAAAGCAAGAGTTAAAATTACATTTATTTCGGAGGATAAATCAGATGTATTATCTCGGAGTAGACTTAGGCGGAACTACTATAAAAGCAGGTATTTGCAACGAGAACGGAGATATTTTATATAAGGATAGCTGTAAGACCGTTACCAGCGAGGACGGCGAGAGAATTATAAATGATATGGCTGCGTTATGCCTGCACGTTATGGAAAAATGCTCGCTTGGTGCAGGAGATATAGAATATGCGGGTATTGCTTCTCCCGGCACTGCGGATTCTGAGCAGGGTATCATAGTGTATGCCTGTACGCTGCCGTTTTTAAATTTTCCGATTACAAAAAGGCTTTCTGAGCTGACAGGTATAAAAAGAGTTTTTGTGGAAAACGATGCTAACGCCGCCGCAAAGGGCGAAGCTACGGTTGGTGCGGCTAAGGGTTATGCAAATTCCGTTATGATAACTCTCGGTACGGGAGTGGGCGGCGGAGTGATAATAAACAACAAGGTCTATTCCGGTTTTAATTTTGCCGGAACGGAGCTCGGACACATTGTTATCGTTTACGGCGGCAAGGAATGTACCTGCGGAAGAAAGGGTTGTTGGGAGGCGTATTCATCGGCAACTGCACTGATAGAGCAGACGAAGGAAAAAATGCTTAGCGACAATGAGACACTGATGTGGAGCCTGTGTGAGCAGACAATAGAAAAAGTCGGCGGCAAGACCGCGTTTACTGCGATGAAGCAGGGCGATGCAGCGGCAAAGCAAGTCGTGGATCAGTACATAAGTTATCTTGCCTGCGGTGTAGTAAATATAATCAATATCTTTCAGCCGGAGGTGCTGAGCATAGGCGGCGGTGTGAGCAACGAAAGGGAATACCTTACAAAACCGCTGATAGAGATAGTGAAAAAAGAACAGTATTCCCGCAATAGTCCTAAGCAGACTGTTATAAAAACAGCGCAGCTTGGAAACGACGCCGGCATTATAGGTGCTGCTATGTTAGGACGCTAAACTCAAAGGAGACCATAAATGATTTTGAATAAAACAGATATATCTGTTACTACATATAACACAATCGCTCTTCGCGGTGTGGTTGTTTTTCCGAAAATTACGACGAGCTTTGAAATAGGAAGAAAATCCTCGGTAAAAACATTCAGGGACGCACTTGAACGTGAGGAACATATTTTTCTTGTGGCTCAGAAAGATACTTCAGTCGTAGAACCTTCACACAAGGATTTGGTAAAGGTCGGCGTTGTTGCCGTAATTAAGCACGCCCTGAAGCTGCCGAACGGCAATTATTCTATTTTAGTCGAGGGCTTATACAGAGGAGAGCGGCACAACTCCTATTATGACAATAATATATTAAAAAGCGACGTTGTAATAGTCGATGATTCTACAGACGAGAGCAGGATGCAGGAAGAAGCTGTATTAATTAACGAAACGCTTTCTATCTTTAACGAATATATCAAATACATATCAAATCCATCCCCGGAGGTAATCAGCGAGGCTATGACAATAAAATCAGCTTCCTTTCTCGCTGATTTTTTGGCTTCAGCTTTTCTTTTCAATTTCGAGGACAGGCTCGTTATTATTGAAGAGAAGGACCCTTTCGCAAGGCTTGAGAAGCTGAATAAGCTTTTCATAAAGGATGTGCAGCTCTTACAGCTCGAAGGAACAATACAAACAAAGGTAAAATACCGTCTTCAAAAGAGCCAGCGTGAAATGTATCTGAGAGAACAGCTTCGCACGATACAAAATGAACTCGGTATGGGTGAAGAAGATTACAATGAGGACGGCGATGAATATGATAAGCTGATTTCAACCGCAAAAATACCCGACTCTGTAAAGGAAAAGCTACAGGAGGAAGCAGATAAACTTGCCAAGATGCCGTTTGGCACTCCTGAGGCAACAGTAATCAGGAATTACATTGAGACCTGTCTTGAGCTTCCCTGGAGCAAAAAGTCCAAGGATAGGCTTGATATAAAAACAGCGAATAGAATTCTGAATGAGGACCATGATGGGCTTACAAAAGTCAAGGAGAGAATTCTTGAATTTATGGCGGTCAAGCAGCTTAAAAGCGATTTAAGCGGTCAGATAATCTGCCTTGTCGGTCCTCCCGGCGTGGGAAAAACCTCGATTGTCCGTTCGATAGCAAGAGCGACCAACCGAAAGTATGTAAGAATTTCTCTCGGCGGAATACGCGACGAGGCGGAGATCAGAGGTCACCGACGCACATATATAGGAGCTATGCCCGGAAGGATAATTAATGCCCTTAAGCTTGCCGGAACCGCAAACCCGGTTTTATTGCTTGATGAGCTTGACAAGCTTACAAGCGATATGCACGGTGACCCGACCAGTGCACTGCTTGAGGTTCTCGACAACGACCAGAACATGGCTTTCAGAGATAATTTTGTAGAGATTCCCGTTGACTTATCGGAATGCCTTTTTATAGCTACAGCGAACACAACCGATACTATCCCGACGCCGCTGCTCGACCGTATGGAGATTATATACATGGGCAGCTATTCGGACTCCGAGAAACTCTCTATTGCACGCAACCATCTCATTCCCAAACAAATTGCGAAGCACGGACTGACCAAAAAGCTCATACGATTTAAGGATGAAGCTATTAAAGAGATGATTATCAGTTATACAAAAGAAAACGGCGTCAGGGAGCTTGAGAGGACTATAGCGACTATCTGCCGCAAATCGGCAAAGCTGATAGTAACGGAGAACCTCAAACGCATAGTAATCGATTTAGAGCAGTTAAGGGAATTCCTCGGGGCGGTAAAATTCCTGCCCGACAGGATATACGAAAAAGATGAAATCGGTATCGTTAACGGACTTGCCTGGACATCTCTGGGCGGTGAAATGCTGCGTATCGAGGTGCTTTCTATGAAGGGTAGCGGAAAACTTGAGCTTACCGGACATCTCGGTGATGTTATGAAGGAGAGCGCGAAAGCGGCAATAAGCTATATAAGAAAGCACGCTCATGAGCTCGGTATCGATGAGGATTTCAATTCGGAAAAAGATCTGCATATTCATGTTCCGGAGGGAGCTATTCCGAAGGACGGTCCCTCGGCGGGAATCACGATAGCAACCGCAATAGTGTCAGAGCTATCGGGAAAAACCGTGCGTCAGGATACTGCAATGACCGGTGAGATAACGCTTACCGGTAGGGTGCTGCCGATTGGTGGTTTAAAGGAAAAGAGTATGGCGGCATATAAAAGCGGTGCAAAAACGGTTATAATACCATATGAAAACCGTAACGACACGGAGGAATTTGACGAGGAGATAAAAAAAGCTCTCAAATTCGTACCCATAAAGCATGTTTCGGAAGTTTTTGAGCTTGCTCTTAATAAATAGAGTGTCCCCACGGAAAGGTATTTGATTAATGGAGATGAAAATTGCAGGATTAAACCTGCATAATGTAGAGCTTATAATATCCGCCGGACTGCCGGAACAGCTTATAAAAAGCGGTCTTGCGCAGGTTGCTCTTGCGGGACGCTCAAATGTAGGGAAAAGCTCGCTTGTAAACTCGCTTTTGGGTAGGGCGAAGCTCGCAAGAGTAAGCTCCGAGCCGGGTAAAACGATTACGATAAATTATTATGAGATAGATAAAAAGCTGTTACTTTGCGATCTTCCCGGTTACGGTTATGCACGTCGCTCAAAAGAGGAGACGAAAAAATGGTCGGCACTGACACAGAGTTATTTTGAGATGAACAGCGTAATACGGTTGGTGATTCTGCTCATCGATATCCGTGCAGGCATTACCGATACGGACGCCGTCATGCTCGATTATATGCATTATTATAATGTGCCGTACATTATCGTTGCCACAAAATGCGATAAGCCCAACAAAACCGAGCTTAACGAAAAGGTAAACGAGCTTGTCAGAGACAAAAGAATAAAACCGGGCACGGATATAATTCTGTACTCATCCCTTAAAAATATCGGACGAGCAGACTTGTGGAAAAAAATAGCGGAATATACTTTATAACAACAGACCAAATCAGAAAGGGTTTCATATAATAATGCTTCATGACAACATTAAAGTCGGAGAGAACGGACATCTTTATTTTGCGGGAATGGATACTGTAGATCTCGCAAAAAAATACGGAACGCCGCTTTATCTGATGGATGAGAATAAGCTAAGGGAGAATTGCCGTACTTTTTTGAAATGTATACAAAAGCATTTCGGAGAAAAAAGCATCCCGATATTTGCGAGTAAAGCAATAAGTTATCTCGATATTTACAGAATCCTGAAATCCGAAGGTATTGCTACCGATGTAGTCTCGGGCGGAGAGATTTTTGCAGCGTCAAAAGCAGGTTTTTCAAGTTCTATGATGTTTTTCCACGGAAACAACAAGACAGATGCGGAGATAGAATATGCGCTCAAAAGTGATGTCGGGTATTTTGTCGTTGACAACAGAGAGGAGCTTGACGAAGTTGCCGCTTGTGCAAAAAAGCACGGAAAGGTACAGCGGATTTTGCTCAGACTTGCACCTGGGATTGATCCCCATACCCATAAAGCGGTAGTCACCGGTTCTGTTGACTCAAAGTTCGGAGTAGCTATCGAGACAGGTCAGGCTATGGAACTTACAAAATACGCGCTTTCAAAGAACAATGTTAAGCTTATAGGCTTTCATTGCCATATAGGTTCACTGATTTTTGAGAACACACCTTTTTCCGACGCAGCGGAAATAATGCTCTCTTTTATAGCAGAAGTGAGAAAACAGACAGGCTTTACTTCTGAGATGCTAAACCTCGGCGGCGGTTTACCTTCCCGTTATATTGAGGAGCATCCGACGGTGGATTTAGATAAAACTTTCGCAGCGATCAAAGCGGTGCTCGACAGGTTCCTGCTTAAGTATGATATACGTAAACCCGTAATTGCTTTTGAACTCGGCAGATATATATGCGCCAATGCAGGCATGACACTATACACAGTCGGCTCATTCAAGTCCATTACCGGCTACAAGAACTATATCTCAATAGACGGCGGAATGGCTGACAATCCGAGATACGCGCTTTATCAGTCCCCCTATACAGTACTTGTCGCCGACCGTGCCGGTGAGGACAAAACGGTTATTGCGACAATAGCGGGACGCTGTTGCGAGAGTGGGGACATTATCCAGGAAGATGTTAAGATACAGCCCTGTAAAAAAGGTGATATTCTTGCGGTTTTAGTTACAGGCGCTTATAACTATTCAATGTGCTCAAACTACAACAGACTACCAAAACCGGCTATGGTCTGTATTAAAAACAAGGTTGACAGGGTAGTGGTAGAACGCGAAAGTTACGAGGATATGTGCAAAAACGAGCTCTAATAAGAATATACTGAAAAAAACCGCCGATATAAATCGGTGGTTTTTTGTAAACTGTTTGATTATGATGCCGGTCAGTTCAGTATATCTTGTAATTCGGTGTCCGACATAGGCGTTGTTATAGTAAATCTCGGTATTTCGAATAATTCGGTTCCCACTACGACATATGTTTCTTCAGTGGAAAAAGCGGCTTTGAAGCCCGCATCGCGGACGGCTCTTATAGCTTCATCGTCATAATCCCCGTAAGGGTAAGCAAAATAATCACTTGGATATGCATTCTGGCTAAGCATCAGGTCATTATAGATATAATTATACGATTGCATTGAGAGTTGATTATGGTTTGAAAAGGTATGGCATTGTTGATTTAAGACATCAGCGTACGGAGTCAGATCATTTGCGGTTATATGCTGTAGCGTATTGGTATAATAATCCGGCTCATATTCATTGAAATAAGATGATATTATGCTAAATACGGTTGCCTGATAGCCGAATTCTCTTAAAATAGGAGCCGCATATTCTGTATTGGATTTATATCCGTCGTCAAAGCAGAGCACTACACTTTTTAACGGCAGGGTGCGTTCGCCTTTTATGTACCCGATAAGCTCCTCTATAGTGACAACAGTGAATCCCTCGGTTTTTATAAGCTGCATATGACGTCTGAATTCGGTCGTGGAAATGGTTATCTCGTTACCCATCCAGTTTTTTCTTTCCTTATCCTCATCGGGAAGAATATGGTGGTATAACAAAACAGGTATCTTTTCGGAATTTTCCATTGAACCGATAGTATAAGTGCCGAGAAAATGTCGCTTTATGATGAGATAATCGAACGCTTTTATTGCTCCGTCCTCATCAGCGTCGCCTGCGGAAAGATACTCGTTTTTAAGTTCATAGAGATTTAAGAAATTACGTTTTAGTTTCAGATAATCACGGCTTGTAATCTTGCCGTCACCGTCAACATCACCAAGAACGACAGCTTTATATGTACCGTCTTTGCAGTTGATAATATTACCCGTTCCGACATAGTCCGTATCGGAAAGAGTTGTTTCTCCGTCGGTAACACTTAAAACCGATGATAAAAGAGCTTTCAGTTCCGATACGGTTGATTCGGGAGCGATACCGGTTATGTTACGTTCGTCGGTATATGCAGCGGAAACACTAAAGCAGAATGTAAACAGCATCGCCGCAAAAAGCAGAGCGGAGAAGATTCTTTTCATGATAATTACTCCATTTCAAACAAAGGTTTAAATTATAATAAACTTACCGAAATATCCCGGTTGATGAAAATCAGGGTTTTCACTCTCAACCGGAGACCACATCCCATAATGTGCATTCTCGGTTTTGTCGCCGCATTTATAAAAGTTATCGAAAAACACATCACCGCCGGAAAAACTGCTTTTTCCGAAAAGAGTATTAATCTGTTCAAAGGTAAAAAATGTTTCTACTGACCAGTAATCATTATGTTTTTCGGTTCTTACTGAAGGTAGTTCGATTAACTCATGGATATGTGTTTTGTTTTTCCGGTCTGTACGTACAGATGCCAAAAAAGCACCGTTAGAGTTCATCTCGAAATTCATATATAAGGGGTTATCCTTATTGAATCGCACAAAAAACTCAAGGCAGCTGTCCTCATAAACGGGATCCCCGTAATTTTCATAAATTGCTTTAGTATTGCTCTCAAAAGCAGTCATTTTCAAAGCAATACCCTTATCTTTTACGAGTAAAAGCTGTCCGTATGCTCTCGGTGTGTATCCGAAAAGCCACTTGTAGCAGCTTATCTCCGCTTTCGGTACGTCGGTAAAATCTATATCGCTTTTTGTTAAAACATTATAAGACTGCATATTTCCTCCGGTAATTCTTTTACTTTTAGCATTATAATAATACCATTTTATTTAAATTAAGTCAACTTGTAAAATCAAAACAAATGTAGTATAATATTGCCATAACATATGTTTGTATCTTTATTGTGGAGGTGTAAGGGTTGTGGATGAAGTTCCGGTAGTGATAAATTCATTTCTCGCGTATAAAGAGACAATACAGAACTGCTCACCGCTCACAGTTAAGGAATACTATAATGACCTGCGCACTTTTTTCCGCTATATTATCGCAAAGCGGGGAGGTAAAGACCTTTCGGAGCTTGAACAGGTCGATATATCCTCTGTCGATTTAACGCTTGCGGGATCTGTGAGTACAGACGAGATATATTCCTTTCTCCTGTTTTTATCCAAAGAAAAAAATAACCGTTCTGCAGCGCTTGCGCGTAAGCTATCTGCAATAAAATCGTTTTATAAATATCATACTCAAAAATCAAAAAAACTGACAGAAAACCCTGCAAGAGAGATAGACAGCCCTAATATCAAACATCCTCTGCCGAAATATCTTTCGCTTGACGAGAGCATACGGTTGCTTAAGAGCATAAAAAGCGACAGTATCACAAAAGAGCGTGATTATTGCATCATCACATTGTTCCTCAACTGTGGAATGCGCTTATCGGAGCTTGTCGGCATCGACTTAAACGATATAAGCGATGATATGTCCAAACTAACTGTTACCGGCAAGGGCAGAAAAATGCGAACTATATACCTCAACGATGCATGCAGGAACGCTCTTGAAGCGTATCTGAAAGTGCGTGCGCAAAAGGCTATGTCAAAGGGGAAAACCATTATAGACAAGAACGCCCTGTTCTTAAGCGGAAAAAACCGAAGGATTTCCAATAAAACCGTTCAATGGCTGATAAAAAAGCAACTTGCGGAAAGCGGATTGGAAGGGAAGGGCTATTCGGTACATAAGCTTCGTCACACAGCAGCGACTCTGATGTATAATACCGGAAACGTCGATATTAGGGCTCTGCAGGATATTTTGGGACATGAACAGCTCAACACAACTCAGATATATACTCATGTTTCGGATAAAAAGCTTGAGGAGGCCATGAAAGCCAATCCGTTATCCAATATAAACACAGACAAGGAAAATTAAACACAATGCTTGAAAAAACATATAGAATCACAAGTTATGATGTAGGGTCAGACGGATTCGTAAAGATAAGCGCACTTCAAAAATACATGCAGCAGCTCGCGCGTGAAGACTGCAACGGCTATGGAGCGACATATGAGAATATGCGAAAGGACAACATAGTTTTCGTTATAACAAAGCTCGGGATGGATATATTCGAGGATATCCGGAGCGATGAGGTCATTTCTATAAAAACCATAAGCAATAGGGTTGAGGGAGTGCACTTTGTACGTGAGTTCTTAATTAATAAGAACGGAAAGAAGGCTGCTTACGCAAGCACGTACTGGGTGCTTTTGAATTATGAAAAACGCACGGTGGTACGGCCTAAGAACTTTGGTTATCCTATGGTTGCCTACAACCTGCCGCTCGAAAGCATTGAGGTTCCGAGAAGGCTTTTTCAAAAGAACGGAAGCGAATATAACGCCGGGATCAGAAAGGTTGTCTATTCCGACCTTGACGAGAATAATCACCTCAATAACTGTGTATATACCGATATTGCGCTTGATGTCTCACCTGTGGACATTTATTCCTACAAGGTCAGCAAGGTATTTATAAACTTCACGAACGAAGCTCGTTTGGGTGATATATTGAATATTTCAATTATTAAAGGTGAAAACTCCTTTTGTCTGAATGCACACAACGATACGGCAAACAGAGCGTGTTTTGAGGCGGAGCTGTTTTTTTCGAAGGTTATTAAATAAACCACTTTTTTCTATTGAAAATTCAATATAACTGTAATATAATTATTTTTTGGTGAAATAACCGCTTTGGCAGGTGATAAAATTGGCAGAGAACGGAAGAAAGCTAATAGCTAATAACCGAAAAGCATATCACGATTATTATGTAGAGGAGACTTATGAAGCAGGCATCGAGCTGTGTGGTACTGAGGTCAAGTCACTTCGGAACGGGCAGGTCAATCTTAAGGATTCCTACTGTCAGATAAAAAACGGCAGTCTGATCGCATACGGGATACATATAAGTCCGTATGAGAAGGGGAATATATTCAACCGTGTTCCTACTAGGGAACGCACTCTTCTTATGCACAAGCGGGAGATTTTAAAGCTGTTTGCTCTTGTCGGTCAGAAAGGGTATTCTCTGATTCCTATTTCTCTTTATTTCAAGGGTAAATGGGTAAAAATGGAGATAGGGTTATGCAAGGGTAAAAAGCTCTATGACAAGCGTGAAACAGAAGCAAAAAAGACAATGGCGCGGGATGCCGCGAGGGAGTTATCCGACCGTGGGAATTGAAAAGTACACATAAATTAAGAGAGGTATTTATATGGCTTCCTGGTTTGTTCATCTTAGGATAGCTGATATTCTTGCTGATGATTTTGATGTAGACCTTACAGAATTTGTTATAGGTAATTTAGCTCCCGATAGCGGGGAAATATTAAAAGACAGCAAATACCAACCACCCAGCAATGTTACTCATTGGAAAACAGATCAAGAAAACCGTTTAATTCAACCCGATAACTTTTATAAAACATATTTAACATCTTGTAAAAAAGACAGCCGTTCGTTTTATTTGGGTTATTATTCTCATTTGATTACGGATTATTTTTGGCATGAGGAATTAATAAAATTATATAAAGAAAACAATTGGGAACGCCATAATAATAGGCATTCGATTTATTCGTGGAATTACAATGTTGATATGATATTTTTAAGACAACATCCAAAAATGCGTGCGTATAACATTTTGAAGAACATAAGTGATTTTAAGAATACCTATCTGGACTATTTCAGTCAAGACGCAATAATCAAGAAAATCAAAGATATATACATGGTGTATAACACAGACTATACACCAACAGAAGAAAATGAGTATTTAAATAGTGAAACGATTGATTTGTTTATTAATAAAACAGTAGACATTATAAGGAGAAAAATTCGTGCCTTCAATGATGATTCATCTGCTTGCGGCGCACAAGTTATGCGCTGACACAGAACCGCTATTCTGTATAGGAACGGTTGCACCCGACGCGGTGCGTTCGAGAGAGGAAAAGGATATTACACATTTCCGTACAGCAAAAAACCGTGAAAGAGCACTTGTAGAACTTGCAGAAAAAACAAAAAAAGACAGCCCTTTCGAAGAGGGTGTTCTGCTGCATCTGTTTTTGGATTGGCGCTGGGATAATAAAGCATATAAGAATTATTCTGTGACTCATGACGAGGAAAACTGGTTTTATACTTACAGGCATGAGATAGCATTGGCAGGAGCCTATATATACCATAACTGCGATTGGAGCAGGGAGGTTTGGCAAGGTATGCTCGAGTGTCCTGAGAGTATGTACGGAAAAACGCCGGGTGTTTGCGATAGGGAAGTGACAGAATTTTTAAAGAGGAATTACAGATGGCATGAAGAGAACAATATAGGGCCTTCCGAGGCATATTCACCGGAGTTCGTGGAAGATTTTACAAACAGAACGGTTGTGGAATTTTTTAACTGGCGAAAAGGTATAATATTAAATGCATCAGAAAATACGGGGGCGTAAAGGTTTCGACGGGGATTTTGAACCGATATAAGCGAGCAGAAGAGCGTGACTTCTCTAAAAAACGTAAATTAAATTTAAACGCTAAGAAAAACGTAGCACTCGCTGCCTAATCGGCAGCCGTCGGACCCGGAAGGACTACGAGCCGGGTTTTGGCGTCACACAGTAGTGAACGTGAACGGAATTAAGCTTTGCTTTCTGTCATGAACTTATGAAGCTACCAAGCATTTCAGCCTGCTCTTTGGCGGTAATGTAAGGGAATGTAAAAAAAGAGATACGCTCGTAGAAAGTGCCGGCAAGAGGTTTTCGGACAGGGGTTCGATTCCCCTCGCCTCCACCAATTTTACCCCCGTCCCGCTTTTTCGAAAGTGGGACGGGGGCTTTCTTTTCGCCATTTTTAAGAGGATATGTACGTCCTGACCCTCCGGGTCAAGACTGTCGCCATGCGACGGGGTGTGTACGCTGGTGGGAACCTTGTGCAGATGAATTTGCACATATTCTGGGAAAACGGTCACTCGTTTGAGATAGAGATTCAGCAGTTGCCGTTTCTGGGGCAGGCTGCCGCTTCGGTATAATTCCTGCGCTCTGCGATAGGCAGAGATGATTTCCTGCTCGTTCAAGCGGTTTGCAATGAGGTTCTGTTCCTCCTGCTCAATCTGCATGGTCAAAGCCTGTTTGTCGGCTTCCAACTCGTCAAGGGTTTTCAGCAAAGAGGGGCTGCCCGACTGGGCGATGACCGAAATGATGTTATCAATCTTACGCTGA
>JAQVPJ010000037.1 GCA_028702135.1 Eubacteriales bacterium
GATACCTGGATTCCCGTAATTTTATAACGTGGATATCAAAATAACATTGAAATCAAGCCGTTTTCGGATAATTTCCTCTTGCATTCTCCTCCAAAACGTGTTATAATTATAACACGTTTTGGAGGAGATATTAATGGCTATAGTACATGTAAAGAACAAACAAAATGGCACTACTTATGTCTACGAATCCACTAGCTATTGGGACAAAGACAAGAAACAGTCGCGAAGCAAGCGGGTTTGTATTGGCAAGCTCGATGATCAAGGTAACATAATTCCGTCAAAACGTCTATCTGATCAGGGATCATTCGCACAATCCACTAAACGTGGACCTGTTCCTGTGACGGAATCGGCACGAAACTTTTATGGAGCCACTTATCTTATGGACGCCATTGGTAATAAGCTTGGTATTACAGATGATTTGAAACAGTGTTTTCCAGATACCTATAAGCAGATGCTTTCTGTGGCCTATTATCTTATCCTTGAAGAGAGTAACCCACTATCTCGGTTTGAAAAATGGGGTAGCATTCACAAACACCCTTACGGTTTGAATATTCCATCCCAAAGAAGCAGTGAACTTTTTGCTTCTATTACCGAAGAAGCGAAGGAAAAGTTCTTTCGACTTCAGGGTAAACGCCGGATTGAAAATGAATATTGGGCTTATGATACAACAACCATCTCAAGTTACTCCTCGGCACTGAAACAAGTGCAATATGGGAAAAATAAAGAAGATGATCGACTACATCAGTTGAATCTCGCTTTGGTTTTTGGCGAAGGATCTGGTCTTCCTTTCTACTATCGTAAACTTGCAGGCAACATACCGGATTCTAAAACTGTGAAAACACTTGTCCAGGATCTGGACGTCCTCGGATTTTCAAAGGTTAAGCTGGTAATGGATCGTGGTTTTTACAGCGAAGCAAATATCAATGGCCTTTATAAGGAACACCTCAAATTCCTGATTGCCACCAAAACATCCTTGACCTTTGTGAAAAAAATTTTGGATGCTGTTTACGATGATATTAGTATGTTTTCAAATTATGATAATAATCTCGGCGTGTACTCCATAACCGTTCCGTCGGAATGGAATTACACACAGGAACGCCCTTATAAAAATGATGCCATCAAAGATAAGCGTCGCATCTATATTCATCTGTATTACAACATTGATAAGGCCGCGGAGGATGCAAAAAAATTCGACTCCCTGCTATCGGAGTTACAGAAAGAATTGCTTTCTGGTAATCGATTAGAGCGACATGAAAGTCAGTACAAAAAATACTTTGAAGTAAAGAAAACACCAAAAAAAGGCGTTCAGGTAATTGCAAAATCAGATGCAATCAAGGCAGCAAAACGTTATTATGGATACTTTACTCTGCTTTCCAATGAAAAAATGGATTCAAAAACCGCGCTATATATTTATCGAACCAAAGATGTAGTCGAAAAAGCGTTTGGCAATCTAAAAGAACGATTGAATATGAGAAGAATGCTCGTATCTTCTGAAAAAAGCTTGAACGGAAAGCTTTTCGTTGAATTTATTGCCCTGATTTTTCTGTCTTATATCAACAAACAAATGAAGGATCAACGATTGTTTGAAACCTACACTATGCAAGAAGCGCTAGATAAACTGGATGTGATTGAATGCTTTGAACATCCAGGGCAGAAGCTGCGTGTTGGTGAGTTGCTGGAAAAGCAGAAAAAGCTATATATTGATCTAGGGGTAGCACCGCCTGCCTCGTTATAATTGCATCGGGAATCCAGGTTATAATTTAAAAATAATACTAATTCCGATTATAAAACTTCCAATAAATCAAGCAAAAAGCTTTGATATATGGATTTTTGTGCGGGTTTATTGGTAAGGTATTAATGAGGAATCAGTATTAATCTGTCAGTTGCTTTCTTTGTCATCGCATTGGCAATCGCATTCGTCATCGCAATCACATTCGATGTCAAACTCCAAATTTTCTCCGCAATTCGGGCACCCGATGCTGCCTTCAAGTAAGGTGTCCTCATCAACGCTGAATTCTTCCTCGCAGTTCGGACAAACAACATCGTAATACTCTTCGTCGTCGTCCGTAAACTCATAATCATCATCGTCGTCATCTTCATCATAGAACTGACACTCAAGCGCATCAAGGTCTTCGTCGATTGCATCCACCTGTTCGCTGAGTTCGGTTGTGTATGCTTCAAGGCCGTCGAGACTTTCGCATATTTCCTCCAATGCGCCAACAATTGCTCCGAGAAGTTTACCCTCCTTGGAAGAATCCTCTACGCCAAGCCCCTCGGCCAAACCTTTCAAATAAGATACTTTTTCTGTTACTGACATCATAGTTCACTCCTTTTTATAATCGGCCATATCCAATAAAGGACTGTTCCGTATACATGCCCCGGAGGGCGTGGACTATATTGAAAACAGTTTTCTCAATATTCCTATCTCTTAGTATTGTACACACGGCGTTCAAATTTACATGACACTGTCAAATTATGCGCGCTCCATATATTCGCCGGTTCGTGTATCAACGCGTATTTTTTCACCCTCATCAATAAATAACGGGATTCGGACTTGGGCGCCGGTTTCCAAAGTGGCGGGTTTGGTTACATTGGTGGCTGTGTCGCCCTTTAAGCCCGGTTCGGTTTTGGCAACTATCAGTTCCACAAAATTCGGCGGTTCAATGCCAAACACGTTGCCTTTATATGAAATTATTTTGCATATCATGTTTTCTTTAACAAACTCAAAGCTGTCGCTGAGCACTTCCTTGTTAATGGGAACAAGCTCATAAGATTCAAGATCCATGAAATAATACAAGTCACCGTCGTTATAAGAATACTCCATATCCTTTCTATCAACGAATGCGGTTGGGAACTTATCATTGGGGCTGAAGGTTTTTTCTATCACCGAACCGGCAATAACATTTCGGATTTTGGTGCGCACAAATGCGGCGCCTTTACCGGGTTTTACATGCTGAAATTCGATTATCTGATAAACATTTCCGTCCATCTCAAAAGTAACACCGTTACGGAAGTCACCTGCTGATAACATCTTTACGACCAGTCCTTTCATTCTACTCGCTAAAACTGACTACGGGAGTATAAGGTCTATTCTATCTTAGATGCAATATATTTTAGTAATTTACTTGCTAGTATCGTGCCCTGTCCACCGACACCTACCAATAGAGTATTTTTTGTCATTATATAGTTCTCCTCCTATTCAATAGCGTCTATTC
>JAQVPJ010000027.1 GCA_028702135.1 Eubacteriales bacterium
TTTACTGTCGAGATGGAAACCGGAACGGGTAAAACATATGTATATCTGCGCACGATTCTTGAGCTGTATAAAGAATACGGATTTAAGAAGTTTATGATTGTTGTGCCGAGTATCTTCTACGAGCAAAGCACCATGTTTCTCACAGATGGCTTTGATTCTTGGAAGATCACCGCAAAAACCATAAAGCTCCGCACATACGACGAGCTTTACATCAGGATAAAGTTCAAATGCCTTTTCAAGAGCGACCGGGTCCATATTCCATGTATCAGGATCGGTGTCAATGAAAATTGGAATACCACCCTCATAAACGACAGGATTCAGTGTCGCATCGAATGTCATATCGCTGCAGAAAACTCTTTTGCCTTCAAGCGCACCATGACTAATAGCCGGTTTCCCATATAGTCTTTCTCCTGCAAGCTTCATACAAAGATGAAGTGCAGATGTACAGTTACATAGAGCCACCGCATATTTCATACCGGCTTTTTCAGCAGCGATACGCTCGACTTCGTTTATGTTCTCACCAACCGTGCTCATCCAGTTGGTCTCATATGCTTCCGTTATGTACTTTAGTTCTTCTCCATGCATTGTAGGACTTGCGAGCCACACTTTATGTTCGAAAGGCGTTATATTGGTTTTGTTAAACATCGAATATCTCCTCTACACTAAACGGACTATCTCAAATAACTTAATTTTGTTTCGTTTTGTTCTTTCATATATTGAAATTCTATGATATAATAACTACGATGGAATGATGTTACTTAAAAATAACATCAAATAAACATTATCGGCACAATTCAAAAGAATCACAAACAGAATCGGGTTTATGCCACTTTTGAAAAATGCCGAAAGGCATTGATACTGCTGGATTTGACCTGTGTTGTTCCTTTTATGCTGCTGCAACGATGGGGACAACCTTTTTTGACCAATTTTGTTGTTCCTTTTATACTACGAGCATATCCTTCGTTCACCCCCGTGTAGAGAGGACACATATTCAATTTTGGGTGCCATTCAGTTGCCTGTATCTTTGGGGGTGGTTTACCGTATAGCTTGCGCTCCCAGCTGAGCTATACCCCCGTTTATTCGAGATATATCTTTACTTATTATATATTAGGTTAAAGAAAATTGCAAGCGGTTTTTTAGTCAGTCTTACATATACATCGAACTAAATTTATAATTATAACTATAATCATCGGCACGACTATATATGAAAATTTTATTGAAATAAGTAAAAAGTTCTGTTATAATACATTGGGAAGTATTTAGTAATGAAACTTACAATCAAACCTCTTTCGACCAAGGCGTTGCTCAATGGTGGTGTGGCTGAGCTTTTAAGTTATGCAGAAACGCTGGGTGTCGCTGCCGACATAAGCGATTGCCGTTCGGTTTGCGGCGTGTGCCGAAAGACAATGGCGGCAATTAAAGATATAACAGAGGATGTGTGATATGGACTTTGGTATGCCAACGTTGCTTGAAACAAAATCGCTTGAGGTCTGCGCCGCGCTCTGTCATGAGTTGGGGCTTGCGTTTATCGAGTTAAATATGGATTTGCCTGAGTATCAAGCAGATATGCTTGACCCGTCACAACTTTCGGACATTGCAGGACGATTCGGCATTTATTACACCATCCACCTTGAAGATACTGCTTCTCCGTGGGATTTTAACAATCACATTGCAGCGGCGTATATTGAAAC
This sequence comes from Eubacteriales bacterium, assembly GCA_028702135.1. Lineage (GTDB taxonomy): Bacteria > Bacillota > Clostridia > Oscillospirales > CAG-382 > UBA1049. Next base: position 1,692 of record JAQVPJ010000027.1, read on the forward strand.
CGTATTACAGACGATTAGAATTGCGAAACGGATAAGCATTCCTGTTTTGAATATGCACTTTCATCAAGGTGAATATTTTACCTTACCTGAAAGAAAAGTGTATCTATTTAAAGAATATCCGTATGAGTATCGTCAGAAACTGATTGCATTTCGTGATACTTGCAAGGCGGCTATCGGTAACGCAGACATTAAAATATGTATTGAGAATACGCGTTCTTTTCAACTTGACTACGTTGAGGAGGGTATTTCACTCTTACTCGAAAGCCCTGTATTTGGTCTAACATTTGACATTGGGCATAATGCGGGGAACAATTTTCAGCAACAACCTGTAATTGAGCATAACATAAACCGTTTGCATCATATGCATTTACACGATTACGAAAGGACACACGGTGACCATCTCCCACTCGGCGAGGGTGAATTAGATTTACTAAAGTATCTTCATATTGCAAAAACGCATAACTGCCGTGTGGTGCTTGAAACAAAGACCATCGCAGGGCTGAAAGAATCGATTGAATGGATAAAGAGTAAGGGGAGGTAAGGAAATAATGCACAGTTTTAATAAGATAACCGAATACTTTGACAGCTTCGTTATGCCTCTCCTACGCTCGCAATATGGTGATATTCTACCGAACATGAGCATTATGATTCTCGGATCGGTAGGTCTTGGGAATGACGATGAGTTATCCGACTTGGAAGTCGGTATTTACCTTTGCGACTCAGATTGGAAGCAATTCGGTAAAGAGATTCAGTTGTCTCTAAATAGACTGATGCGAAATAACAATCCATGGCAGGAAAAAGGCTCTGTTCTGTGCGTTCATCCTACCTCATGGCTTCTTGACGGGCAGGCTCATAAATTTTTTGAAGGCAAAGACAACCTTCTATTGGAGGATGTTTCTTTTGAAACACTTTTTACTGTACAAAACAATTTGATTGTTTTTGACCAGCAAGAATTGCTACATAAACTGAGAGATAAAACCGCTCCGGCAAACTACCCCGACAAGCTGTGGAGAAAATCATTGCTTGTCGTGTTTAAAAATATAATTGAGGAACTACATGAATTAGAGGACAGCGTACTGCGGAATGAAATAGTGGAAGCCTTTGGCAGTTTTGGACGCATTATAGAGGAACTCTATCGTATCGGATTTATAGCATCGCGGAACTATTATCCATGGCGGTCGCACCTCAGTTGGGCTTTTGAAAAACTTCTACTAGCAAGTGACTTTAAGCATTTGATTAATGAAGCCTTGGCAGCTGACACTTGGCAAAAAAGGCTTGAGCATATAAAAAATATGACCGATGCTTACAAGGAATATATTAAAGCAAATGATCTGCTTCCGGGAATCGACCTATGCGCCCCATCCCTTGAAGATGAATTATTATGGGCGGAACGCTGTAAAGCATGGGAGAATCCTAACTGGCGGGATTACATAACAACCTGCACGAAAAAAGCTGTTGACGCAGGCCATACTGAAAAGGACTTCTGGGTTTTTAGCTTGTGGGGGTAAAAAAGGGAGATGATGTTATGGACATATTGAGTATTTTAAATGAATACTACCCGATACACTTCGATAGAGACGATATTATGCGTGACGCGGGTAGCGTTTCATATGCCGTGTTTTCGAGGAATGATAGGTATTTTCTGCGTGTCATAAAACCAGCTTTTCTTGAAACTGCGGTCATGGGCACCGACATCCAAGTCTTTTTACAGAGTCAAGGGTTCCCAGTGCCGCCTGTCATTTTTACACGAAATAATCTGCCTTATGTTAAGACGGACGACGGTTTATTCATCCTTTATGATTTCGTTGAGGGGAGCGAATCAAATCCGGAGCAAGACGCAGAAGCCGTCGGCGCGCTTATAGGCAAACTCCACCATACGATGAAAAAATACACCAGCGAACTCATCAAGCGGGATAAGCACTTCTTTATCGGCAGATACATCGCCATATTGAGAAAAAAACAATACCCGAAAGCAGATGAATTTTCTACATACGGCACCGCTCTTTGGGATAAAGTTAGGGATTTACCTCGCGGGTATTGTCACGGTGATATGTACGATGGCAATATCCATAAAACGCCTGACGGGAAATTCTATGTGTTGGATTTCGACACTTCATGCGAAGGCTTCCCGATGTACGACCTGACGTTGTTCTGTAACAAAACCCATTATTTTGATTTCGACGAACATGGGTATGAAAAGTCCAAAGGGATTTTATTGCGTTTTCTGCCGGAATACACGAAATACAATGCTCTAAGCCAAAAAGAGATAAACGCTTTTTATGATCTGATTGCTTTATATCACTTCGCGCTGCAAGCGACTGTTATTGAAAATTATGGCCTTGACTGTGTAGATAATGCTTTCTTTGACAGGCAGCTTGATTGGCTGTACAGGTGGCAAGAGCAATGTGAAAAGGCGTGAGATATGAATTAATTGGAGTTGATGAAAATAATGCGAACCGAGCAGGATATGATGGATTTGATTTTGGGTGTTGCCAAAGCGGATGAACGTGTACGCGCTGTTCTAATGAATGGCTCAAGAGCTAATACCAATGCACCAAAAGACATATATCAGGATTTTGACGTTGCATACATGGTAACGGATATTGAACCGTTTACAAAAGACCATAGCTGGATTGATGTTTTCGGGAAAAGGCTCATGTTGCAAATGCCAGAAACAATGCGATACCCCGATAATCCTGACGGACATTTCGGTTATCTTATGCTTTTTGAGGATGGCAACAGGATTGATTTATCGTTAGTGCCATTAAACACGGAAACTTAAAACAATATGATTGTTTAACTGTTACATTGCTTGATAAGGACGGAATTGTCCCTGATTAACCACCGACAACGGACAAAGATTTTTGGTTAAAGGAGCCGGATGCATTGTTCTATTACTCGTGTTGCAATAACTTTTGGTGGTGCTTAAACAATGTAGCAAAAGGTATCGCTCGGGATGAACTTCCATATGCCATGCATATGCTGAATGATGTGGTACGGGCTGAACTGCACGATATGATTAATTGGTATATCGGCACACAGCACGGGTTCAATCTTTCCACAGGCAAGGACGGCAAGTATTTTAAAAAATATCTACTGTCAGAGTTGTACGCACAATATGCCGCCACCTATTCCGGAAGTGACTACGCTGAGATCTGGGCGTCAGTCTATGCGATGTGCGATTTGTTTCATATTCTTGCTGTCGCGGTAGCGGCGTATTTTGGCTTTACTTATCGGCAGAACGAGGAAGCTGGAATCCGAGAGTATTTGGGGATGGTGAATGATAATGTTTTGTGATAATAAAGAACAACTGGACAACACGGTAAAAATTATACCGCTTACTGTCGAACGACTACCCGATTATGCTGATGTTATCCGCAAGAGCTTCGCCACTGTTGCAAAGGATTTCGGATGGACAAAAGAAACCGCTGCAGGCTTTATCGCCTTTCTCTCAGATGAAAAACTTGCCGAGCGCTTTAAGCCGGGATGTCTCTCTTTTGCGCTGATGGTAGACGAAAAAATCATCGGTTTTGTTTCGCTCACCGGCAAAGATGAGGGGATTTTCGAGTTGAACCGCCTTGCTATTCTGCCTGAATGGCGGCACTTCGGTTATGGAAAAAAGCTGCTTGATTTCTGTAAGGCGAAGGTGCGCGAACTCGGCGGGAATAAAATCACTCTTGATATTATTGAGGAAAACACAAGGCTTAGAGACTGGTATGCTGCGAATGGGTTTATTCACACAGGAACAAGGAAATTTGCCCATCTGCCGTTTACAACTGGACATATGGAATGGAGGGTGGTATGAGTAAGAACGATATTTTCCAAGAAACCGATAAGGAACGGCAAGCCAGAATATACCCTATCATATTAAGCGAGTATAATCCAGTATGGCCGGAGTGGTATGCCGAGGAAAAAGCAAGTCTAGAACGGTTAATAGGCATAGAAAACATAGCCCGAATAAGTCATTTTGGTAGTACATCCGTACCCGGACTGATGGCGAAGCCTACTTTAGATATTCTGCTTGAAATTAATGAATCCGCTGACATAGAAAAACTGAAAGCCGCTCTTCCGTCATCTGAGTATATTTGTTTATGCGATACAGAATTGACCATGCCAACCCCACCGCCGCACCTGATGTTTTTAAAAGGTTATTTGCCTGACGGCTTTGCAGAAAAAGTATACCATATCCATGTGCGCTATCACGGTGATAATCCGCACGGCGGGAAGTGTGACGAGCTATATTTCCGTGATTATCTTATTGCACATCCCGAAACTGCCGCCGAATATGCCGCGCTTAAAGCCAGACTGCATAAGAGCTTCGAGCATGACAGGGATGGCTATACCAAGGCAAAAACTAAATTTATTCGTGAAGTGACGGAGAAAGCGAGGAAGCTATGACGGACAGAGTAGTATTTACCGCCGATGATATTCTACGATTAGTCGAATACCAAAAGTGCGATGATTTAGCCTTATATGAGAACTGGTTTGATTCTGATACTCAAAGGGGATTCAACTTCGTTCTGAAAGAAACTTTTGAGGAATTTTCAAAAAACGAAATCAAGCAGCGTTTTTTGGCAATGATTCAATTAATCGAAACGAATGAGATAATCGGTTCTGTAGGGATATCTCCGCTGGAAACGACGCCAGACCTTGCGATATGGATTTTTAAGCCTTTTCGCAAAAAGGGTTATGGAACGTCTGCGTTTGTTCTTGCTACGAAGTATGCTATTGATGTATTAAAAATCGCTGAACTTCATGCCGGTGCGTATCCGGACAACATAGGGAGCCAAAAAATGTTGCGCAAATGTGGCTATATTACGTTCCCTGAAGGTAATCTCCGAGAAAAACATTACCTAACGAGAGAGGATATTGTTCAGCTGGATTACATATACAAGGGAGCACAAGAATAATGAATCTTGAAATTAAACCTCTCACACCTAAATTTGCTGCCGACTTTTTCGACTTCTTTGATAACCGGGCGTTCACAGACCGGGGTGGAGCGTTCTGTTATTGTACTTGGTTTCATTGCGACTGTTCTGTTGATGAGCATTACAAACCGGGCAAGGAAGCAATGCGTGACTGCGCGATAAACTATATAAACAGCGGGCTTCTTAACGGATATTTAGCATATGATGGCAGTATTGCTGTAGGTTGGTGCAATACAGACAGAAAAGAAAACTATCTACGTTTGATGAAGGATCCGTTTCTTTGTGCTGGCAATACAGAAAAAACGAAAGCTATCGTTTGTTTTGAAATCGCCCCGGAATATCGCGGCAAGAGAATCGCTGCCGCGTTATTGGCACGAATATGCGACGATGCGAAAGTGGAAGGCTATACTTTTGTGGAGGGCTATCCTACATTACACGAAAAACACACTCCGTTTGACTATGCAGGTCCCATGCGGTTGTATGAGAAATTCGGGTTTATCAAGGTAACGGAGCAAGATAATGTAGCGATTATGCGGAAGGAGTTAGTACAAAAATGAATCGAACAAAATACAGCGAGGCTATCCAAAAGCAGCTGGACAGCGTCGGTGCAACCATTGAACATTGGGCATATCGCATATTACCCGCTGTTCGTTTTATCGGTCTTGAGTGGTTTTATGGTAAAGACGACTGGGCAACAACCCGTGAAAAAGTCGTCTCTGTGCTTGATGCAATGCCGGAATACACATCGGGCTTTGACTACGACTTAACGCTGTCGCACCATTTCGGTAAGACTGTGGACACGGAACGCAATCACGATTTTATCGGACGTTTTATGAAAGCTGGTACACCGGTACCCGAGGGATTCGCACATTGGGATTTTGTCCCTGACGACAAAGATACACCATATTTGACTTTTCGTTCGCAATTCGCTTTCGCTGTTTTTGCGGGTAACCACGACTCCCTTCACCGCCACGAAGGCTTTGATGTGAATGCGTTATATGACATAACACGCAACATCATCCTCGAGGATAAGATTGTCATTCCTTACCCAAAAATTTACTGGACAGCTGAAGTGCAATTTGACCGTGTCGATGGCACAATTTACAACCCAGAAAACCTTTATAGCGGCGAGAATAAGTCGGGTGAAGTCCGTTGCGGTTGGTTATTTTCGGTGTATATGAAGGATTCGGAGGAATAATTTTATATCTGATACGATAAACGAACACACTCGCGACTTCATCTACCGCAACTCCCGTCCGGTTGAATTAGCACGCTGAAAATACCATTTTGAAAATGGCTCAAATGGAGTTGCTTGATTGCGTTTGCTGCCTATCAGAACGAGGATAGCGGTATTTTGGAGGTTTGTCCGAAAAAACTGGACTATCTGAAGTGCGAGCAGATAAATAAGTTTGAGCTAAAAAAGGAAGAAAATATAACATATCGGATTAAAAAGATAATTTTAGAGTCGGGAGGTATTAACGAGATGATTTGCCCAAGATGTAAAAAAGACGACCCGCAAAACAGAGAGATGTGTCCCGATTGCGGCTATCCAGTAAAGCCGATTCCTGTACCGCCCGGCGGTAAAATCAGGTTTGGCGATTACGACTGGTTCGTTCTGGACAGGCAGAACGGCAAGGCACTTATCATCACCGAAAAAGTAATAGAAAAACGTCCGTATCACAACATGGATTGTGAAATCACATGGGAAACGTGTGATATGCGCAAATACCTGAACGGTGAGTTTTATAATTCGTTCAACGAAGCCGACCTTGCGCGGATTGCAGAAGTAGTAAACGAAAACCCCAATAATTCGTGGTATGGAACAAGCGGCGGCAAACCCACTTCCGACAAAGTCTTTTTGTTAAGCATCGCAGAAGTTGTAAAGTATTTTGGTGATAGTGGACAGATAAAAACCCGGTATATGTATCCGAATTGCGAATGGTGCAAGGATGAGTTTTTGCCGTGGATTGATGACCAATATAACATCAACCGCCGTGCGGTGGATGATGATGACATTGTTCAGCATTGGAAATTGCGGTCGCCCGGCGCAAACAGCTGGCATATAGCCGAAGTAACAGGATTTTGTGGGGATGGTTTTGACCAAGGCAGCATAAGCCTTGGGGGTGGTGAAGATGTACTTATAGACGGACACTTTATTTATGACGGTTCCGGTCATTTGTCAGGTTTCTTGCCAAACGGATTTAACCCTAACGGTGTCCGCCCTGCGTTGTGGCTGAGGGAGGAATAATGATGTCTGAACAAACAATCGAAAGCCATATCAATGATGTTCTTGTAGGAGAAGCACAAAAACTCGCATTGGATTTTGTCACCTATCTTAGAGAGCAAGAAATGCAATTTGAAAGAGGTACAGGCTATTGGGAGGATAAGCGTTATTGGATGATTAAGTATAAGGATGAATATGTGTGCTTTATTTTAGTTAATGGATATGGCTCTGTCAGGCACAAAGACGAACCGGAGGGCTGGATTATTTGGTCTGACGACAGTGGTAAAACGCATTGGTTCGCAGATTCTCCGCTGGATGAACACACAAAAGAAATCGCTTGGGCGAATGTTGACTTCTGCGGGCATTGCGGTGGCAGTTGCGATGGCGGATTTTACAAAATAATATTCGGTGAAGGATTTGATAGTGTATGCAACACCACTTTTCGGTTTGATAATCCGAATTCCAAAGCAGTGGAATGTGCAAAAAACTAGTGGAGCTTAGGAAGAACGATATTCAAATGAAAACCTATACATTGATTAGCAAGGAGAAAAGCTTATGCAAAAACTAAGCCACGAAAACTTTATCAAAGCCCGTGAATACATATTTGCGAACAGTGATGAAATCAATCAGGCGTGGTTTCGTTACAACTTCGAAAGCGATGACACAACCGTATTTATGAATGTGCTTGCGAAGTATCAGCACGAAAACGGCGGTTTCGGCGGTCTTGTTTATGAATTTGATTATCAGGGTCCGTGTCTGAAATGTACAGAACATGCTTTTCGCTATATATTTTACCTCAAAGACAAACCGTCCGCCGACCACCCTGTTGTTAAAAAGATGATGAAGTATGTTTTGGGTAAATACCGTCACGACATTGGACATTTTGGTCAAATGGAAGAACCAGCCTTAAACGAACAACCTCATGTGCGGTGGTGGGCATACAATGCTGATGAATGTCCTCCGATAGCAGACGAGGACGAGCGGATTCAAAAGTATTCCCCTAACGGACAAGCGGGTATTGCTGCTTTTATCGCGCAGTACAGCGAACTTGTGCCGGAGGATTTATATGGGGACATTATCAAATATCCTGTAGAAAAAATCTTGCGATATTATGACAAGGAGTCCCAGTTGTACAGAACAAGGAGTGTGGACGATTCTTTTGATTATGACGACCAATCGCCATAGCCCGACACCGACCAACGCAACATTGGGTACTATATCAACTTCATGTAGCAGCGGAGTGACAGTAACAAGTGGTTCGAATAATCAATATACTATCAGTGTTTCATCAAATGCTTCTTTAGGTTCGAAAACCGTTACATTTAATTCAAATAAAGGAAAAAGTGTAATAATTACTTTTACTGTAACAGCAAGTATAACACACTATTGGTATAGCCAGATAAGTGCTTCTGTTGGTTCGAGTTATAACGCAAATTATCTTGACAATTTACTTTTTCCTAATATGGCATTTTGTTCTGATGGTGATGCTGATTATGATGATGATTGTGGATCGCTTTCACTCATGAAGTGCAGCCATACTCCATTTTATACTACTTCATCATATTCACCAGCAACCAATCAATTATCTAAGGGTCATGTAAATAAATGGGGTTGTACACTTTGCTGTATTGCAATGGTTTTAAGAAATAAAGGAGCAACGACAACAACACAGAGATATGATTATCGTGTTGGCTCTACGGGTTACCTTCCAGCTGATCCGTTCACTTGCATGATGGCAAACATTAGAGGGGGAACAAACAATGCATGGCGAACAATTAGTAGTCAAAATACAATAACTTCATGTACATCCGCCAGTTCACCTACTAATGTAAACTGGAATGATCTTTCGTACGATTTTGGGTATAAATTAACTAAAGTCACTTTATCAGGTAATGATGAACAAAAAGCGGAAACGATTCGTCAATATTTAGCAGTTCACCCAGAAGGAATAGTAGTACGTGTTAAAAATAATACACATCATATTGTTATAACTCCGACGACATTTCAAGCTGGAGATACGACGGTAAGCAATAACCAGTTTACTATTTATGATCCCGGAACAAGTAATCCGAATATAGGAAATGGTGTTGCTTGGGGTTCATATTCTCAATCTGGTTATTTGAGTAATGCAACATATTTTCACTTTTTAGAAGAATTACCATAGATAGAATAGGAGAATTATATTGAAAAGAAACATAAATATCGTACTTGCTTTTACCTTTTGCATTTTTTTATGTTTTTGACTTCATGTGAAGAAGATGAAGTGTCAACTGTTTTTTCTGACAATTTAAACTCAATAGAAGTGTCGCACAAAACTGATTTATCTTTTCAAGATTCTACAGTCACTCAAGAATCTACACAAAATGACTTGTCAGTTTATTCATGTGCAACTTCATCTGATGAGAATAATTCTTCAAATGAGCTTGATTTAAAATACATTTTTGAGGATTTTTACGAGAGATATAAAACATATGGTGAAATACAAATGCTACAGCTTGATAGTATTGAATTAAATGAAGCTGTTATTGATGACTATGATTATTATTGTATCGTAAATGATGAACGTTTTACTTCTATTGAAGATATCTGTGATTTTGTTAAAACTGTATTTTCAGAGGAAAGAGCAGAGGAAGTTTATGATTTGTTGTTTACTGATAAATCAGGACCTGGTGTTCATTTACCTCCACTGTATGTAGAAAAAAATGGGGTTCTCTATATGGCAAAAGATGAAGTTAACGGATACAGAATTGAAAAATGGGATTTGGAGAATTTGTTTATCGAATTAAAAGAAGATAATTCTATTTACGTTAAGATACCATCATATATAGGAGATAAATTAACCGGCTCATTTATCTATATATCAATGATAAACAATGGAAATGATTGGGTAATCAAGGAATTAAGCCCTATAGAACTAAAATAACAGGAGTTAAGGGAGGTGTAATAACCACCTCCCTTAATTAAACATGAAAAATGTAAGCTGTCAAGTTAAATGCATAGATATGCGCTACAAAGAGTACGAAATTTTAAGTATTGAATTACGATGTGCGATACGGTAGCTGCTGCCAGTCATGTTGATTATTTCGCAATTATAAATTAAGCGATTAAGTATAATTGTATTAATAGTTGCATCACCGAGAAAATATACCCATTCATCAAACGATATATTGAGATAAATGAAGAATTATTCATGTTATCAAACGATGAACTGTTCTTTCAATATAGTGCTGAGTGCGATTACGACTGGACAGCAGAGGGTTCAAAAGCAACAATAATACAAGGGTTCAAAAGCAACGACAATAAACAATGCAAAACCAGGGTACCTATCAGTTAGGTGCTGAATACGAGTTGATGATAGTTATATACAATTTTTTAGGATTTCTTTACCCCAACTATTGACATAGAGCCCTTTTTTTAAATACAATTTTCTTATTTTCCACCGTTTTATTTTAAGAAACAAGAAAAAACCTCAAATGTCTTGGTAGACAAAAGAGGTTTCTTTATTTGGCTCCCCCTGTTGGGCTCGAACCAACGACCCTGCGGTTAACAGCCGCATGCTCTGCCAACTGAGCTAAGGAGGAATATTGTGGGAAGCATTATAACCGGTACACCTTTTGGTTTTGTTGCTCCAAAATTAAACCTTTTGCTTCCCTTCCTAAACACATGTAAAAGTACAGCTTGTTCAGGACAATAAAGTGTCAGCATTGACCTATTTTCCCAGGTCGTCACCAACCAAGTATTTTCGGCACTAGCGAGCTTAACTTCCGTGTTCGGAATGGGAACGGGTGGACCCTCGCTGTAAGGAACACTGACTATA
>JAQVPJ010000019.1 GCA_028702135.1 Eubacteriales bacterium
ATAAAGGATTTCGAGCGTTATAAAGAATATATGACGCAATCACAGTACCGGTTAAGAGCAAGACTAACAGAAAATAAATAAGCTACACAGCCCGCATTATAAGTGCGGGCTGTGCAGATTGAAGACAAACGAGGCATTGGATACGGGAAAACTGTTATTCACTTTTACACAAAATTTTCTGCGGTCTCATCAGCTCCGTACGAAAGAAGTTCGGAGCTGATTTTTATTTTGTTTGAAACAGTTTTTACTCGTATATATTGAATGTGCCCAGGAAATGACGCTTTATCTTCAGATAATCCTTTGATGTGGGTTCGGTGGTGTCCTCTAAACAGGCGGCTTTGCGTTGGGTTTCGGTTAACGTAAGTGTATCGAGATATGCTCTTTTGACAAGCAGATAATCTTTTGCGTTTACAATTCCATCACCGTTTATGTCACCTTTTATAATTACGGTAAAACTGTTGTTGCCCTGTCTTATTACACAACCCGTTCCGATAAAGCTGTTTTCGGCAAGTTGATTATTTTTAGAATCCAGGATCGTGAAAGCTCCTGTTATACGTAATATCAGATCACTCTTTCTTTGCTCATTGATAATTCCGTTTGCGTAACCGTTCTTGAGTGTTACCGAATAATCGTTGCCCTCTGATTTTCCAATCGGTATAACCGAGTCACTCTCATAATCTACCTCGGTTTCACTTTTTACGGTTATTATCACCATGATTTCTTTTGCGATATCCGCTTCTACTAAAAGATATGTCCTATTCGTGGCGTCCGGTATCGCTATACCGTTACGATACCATTGGTACTTAAGGATTTTTCCGGTTGTGACAATTCCGACAGTACCGGCGGAGAGAATCTCGCCGACCTTGCAGGTCCCGCTAATAATCGCAGATCCGATTGCGTTTTCACCAGATAGTGTTATAACTGCACCTGCGTCCATGTTCTTTCTACCGAGGATAGCGTTCTGCCACTCACACATATTCGGCGAAACATCGAAATCCTCCTGATCGCCAATTGAATAGGTAAGACCTAACTCTGTTCCTTCATCAACATTTGTCATGCCGATCGCGTCCCAGGGAATTTTAACCTCATAAGTAGTAGTGCTTGCTGCTTCGTTCCGATTTCCGGCAAATTCCAAATCGGTAACAGATAAATCCTCCGCGCCTACTGGTCTGCTCCAGATTGCAATATAGCTTGAATCATCTTCCATTATAGATAATCCCGCCTCAAGGTAATTTCCCGACCAATCGGTGGTTTGATAATTAGTATCATCGATTTTCGGTGCGCCTGTGCAGAGCATAAATTGAACACAGGAGAACATCCACATAAAACATAAATCTGCATCGGTACCAGCTTTGCCATCGTTATTATAATCACGGGTTTTCGACACCGGATAATGATTTTCGGTCCTTACTACCCATGAAAGGTACAGATTATCACTGTTCCATGTCATATAGAAGTCGGCATCGATATCTAAATCCGTATCATAATCCGACACGAACTGATCGTTGCTATAGGTGGTATGAATTTTCTGACCATATTCGCTATCATTGACAATGCCGTCAAGCTGTGGTTCAGTCTCGGTTTGGTTTATTGTTATTTCGGCGTTTTCAGTCGGGTTACTGACTATCAAATCGTCTTCATAAGTTGTACAAATACCTGCTTTACCATCTACTTCATTGTTTTCAACATCAAGGGCAGATACAGTATTGCTTGGAGAACGAAATACTATATTACCAGAAGCGTCATCCTTTACAGTAAAAGGTATCATGATTAACAATGAGCCGTTGTCCTTGGCAAGAGCATCATCGTTTTCCGTACTAACGGTTATGTCATAGAAAGCGAAGTCACTGTCATGAAAGGCTTGGATCCCCCATGTCTCATCAGGCGCATCGATAATAAACGATTCATAATCGACATCATTTATATCATCCTTTGCAATTTTAGGCGTAAGATTGCTTTCATCGTAATACATAACAAACCGCAGTGAACGAATACCGTCTTCAGGCTCTATATTTTTGATTGTTATATATGCTTGAATAGTATCACCGGGGCGATAAGAGTATGTAGAAAATAAATCGATAGCAAAACCGGTATCATATACAGGATCCTGCGTGTTACCCTTGTCATAAAGAATTACTGCGGCGTCGTCCGATATAGTGCCATCGGTGATATCTATGCCGGTAAGGGTAACGATGTTTCCGGGTTTAAATTTCATAAGTAATTGAAGATTTTTCAGTGTTCTGTAATAATTATCCGAGCCATATTCTCTGTCATCGAAATGAGCGGCAAGCATAAAACCCCCGTGAGGGATGAATACATAGCCATCCCTAAGGTTTTGGTTAACCGAGGTCACTATATATTGTCCTTCGGTATCTGTGGGTTTAGCGATTAAATATGCAGCCCAAGCGAGGTTAGCGTCAGAAGAAGATATATCTCCGTCTACTGAGTATTCAAAATCATTTGTAAATATCGCACCAGCACCCGCAGTCACGCTTTCATTTATAGTGGTGACAAAAACGGTGTTAGGCGGTGCATCCTTTGCATCGGGATTCCTATAAACCTCTACCTCGGACACAAAAGCCCAGCTTGCACCATGGTGGATCACATATTTTATATATCTCGCGCTTATAGCACCGTCAAGTACGACTGAGTAAGTATAAATTCCGTAATTACTCGGTTCGTAATATTCAGAAACATCCGAATAATCAGAAAAGATGCTCGATGTAATACTAGACTCGGATACGCTGTATGACATATCTTTCGATTTATATCGTGTTGCGCTGTAAGCGACACCTGCACTTGTGAAATCCTTGTTGTCATCAGAAACCATAACTTCAACCGAGTTTGGAGTAGAAATGCCGCCGTCGCATGATTCAGCTGTTAAGGTAAATCGAATCAGCTTGTTTTGAATACTTCCGAGATCAACTGTTATTTCGTTTGAATTGTATTGTGAATTGACACCGTTTATATTCATTCCGACCCATATGGGTGAAACAAATCCAATGTCGTCACCATCTCCCTTAATGCCATCGGTAAGTTCCTTGCGATCGGTATCCGGATACATAATTACACCTTCGTCTACATAGGTACCTGTATATGAGTAGCTTTTACCGAGAGCGATATTAGTTTCTTGTGCGGATGAGTAAAAAATGCTTACGGGAATGACTAAAAGAAGTGTGATAATAACTGAGATGATTTTTTTCATAATTTCTCCTAATAATACTAAAATGTTAGTTTTGGTCGTATATATTGTAAATGCCGAGGAAGTGGCGTTTTATTTTCAGATAATCCCTTGCGGTGGGATAATCGGTTTCGCTTAGGCAGGCAGCTTTTTTTTGCACTTCGGATATATTCAACGTCCCGAGTATCGTTCTTTTCACGATCAGATAATCTCTTGAATTGACATTACCGTCACCATTCACATCGCCCTTGACAATGACAGTATAATCCGCGCCATTATAGTTTATTATATATCCTGTTCCCACAAGTGAGTCGCCGCTTATTTTTTCACCCGCGAGATTCTTTGCTGTTAATGCAGAACCTACCTTTTCGGTGATTTCGCTTAAAGTACTTCCCTCGATGATGCCGTGAGCGATACTGTTGGTGAAAGTGACATTCCAATCTGATACTGCGGTCCCGATAATACGGTAGCTTATACCGTTGTCGACCGCATATCTGTAAGCACAAGTATTGCTGAAAACATTGAGCGTAAGGTTCTGTAAGTTGGAAAAAGCCGATTTACTTATTTTTTTCACACCGGCAGGTATGGTTACCGACACAAGCGAAGTGCATTCATTAAATGTATAATCATATATCTCGCTGAGTTTATCGGGAAGCTCGATTGCCGATATGTGTTCACATCCGAAAAACGCACTTGCTCCAATATGCGATACGCTGTCGGGTATCATGATATTGGAAAGGGCAGTACAGTTTATAAAAGCGGCGTTACCTATTCGGGTTAAACTGTCAGGCATTTTAATAGATATTAAAGACCTGCACCTGCTGAACGCTTCGTCTGCAATAATTTTTGTGTCATTTTTCAAGGTAATTGTTGTGTTTGCAGGCATTGTTCCTTTGTATTTATAAACAATTTTGTTAAGATAAATAAGACCATCGGGTTGATTTTTATACCACCCGGTATTTAAAAAGGCGTTTCGCCCTATGCTTATGACACTGTTTGGTATTGAAATTTGCGAAATTTTTTTACAGTTATAAAAAGCGTTTCCGCCAATTTCGGTTAGCCTTTCTGGAAAGGTGATTTCCTCTAAGTTGTCGCAATATTTGAAAGCGTCCGTGCCGATTTTAAGAGTTGATTCGGGAAGGATGATCGAGGGCAGACTCTCACAATTAAAAAATGCTTTGTCGTATATATCAGTTATACCGGCAGGTAGGTTAACGGTCTTTAATGAGGTGCAGTCGTAAAAGGTCTCCTCTTCGATTATGCGTACATTTTTGGGCAATGTAATTTTTGTGATCGACGAACAATTCCTAAAAGCCGCATCTTCGATAACAATAACGGAATCCGGAATTACGACTTCGGTAAGCGAGGTGCAGTTGTAAAAAGCATACGCCTCTATTTCGGTGACGCGGTATTGCTTACCGTTTTTAGTTACAATATCCGGAATAACAATATTGCCACTGATTGTTACGGAGGTTGTATCACTGACCGCGCTTGTTGATGTCTTTTCATTGAGTGTAAAAATAATACCCTGAGTATCGGTATTATTTGCGTCCAGCTTATCGGATAAAGCGGAAGCACTCATCACAAAAAACGGGACGGTGTTGACAAAAGAGAACAAAACCAGTAAAAAGATAGATAATAACTTGCAAAATTTTCTCATGAAAAAGCCCCTTTTCCAACATATTTTATAAAAAACTGAATGTATTTTATCAAAAAACTGCTGTTTTATATTGAGAAACAAAATGTTGATAAACAACACGTGAAATGCAATAAATTTTTAAATATTTTTACCTATTATATTTTATTTGGTTGTAAAAGTCAATAATTTATGCTTAAAATTAATACTATGTTTTCAATTTTATGGAAATCGATATTTTATATTGTTTCTGAGAATAAGAAAGCAAAAAAAAAGCCGTCATCGATACTTTCATCGAAACCACGGCTCTCTTTTTTTGTTCGTTTGTATGCTTTGGGTTTGTCAGGCTTTCGCGTGACGGGATTGAATGACCCCCAGGTGACGCGCTTTTTCTTCATCAGCTCACGCTGTTTTTTCTTTGATAACTTATCAAAGGGTATAAATTTTGCCATTTTTTATTTAGACCTTTCAATATCAACAGCTGTATTACAATAACATCATACTCAAAAAGCGATAAAATGTCAACTTATAATATCTGTAAATTGAAGGCTCGTAAAAAAACTACCTGAAAATTATATCCTCGCGTTCAATCGCACTTATTTATCAGAGTAATTTGCCGCTTACATTCTCAGCCAAAGAGTTTATAAAAACCCTTGGCATTAATAGTAAGCGGCAAAATCGTAATGATGACTGATGTTCAGTATTAAAAATCCGGTTTTATATCCTTGTGGCGCGGAAGACCTTTACCGAATGAGGCTGTACGTTAGCACACATACCGCCGGTGAAGCGGCCTATCTCCTTATGCTCTATAACATCACGCAGGCTTACCGTGTCGGTAATCTCCCAACCACAATAATCCCACGCAAGGGGCATTATTTTGGGTGTTTCCTGAGTGTTAAGCAGACAGAACGCAATGTCTCCGCCGTAAAGGGGTTTTGCAAGAATGAAATCGTTATTTGATAACGGTGGTACCTTAAAAGCTGCGATACCGAGGTCATCCTGGTTGATATCTATAAGCTCTTTATTTTGCAGTATTGTTTTGATTTCCGGAGTCGTTGTTCTGACATCATGTCCCATAAGAAGCGGTGCGCAAAGCATACACCAAAGGGCGAAATGCGCCTCATATTCGTTGGTTGTGCAACCACCGCCTATCTTTCCGACATAACCTTCGCCGTTAAGTCCTACAACCATCATATCGGGATCATTCCATGCGCTGTGACCGGAAAACGCTTCCAGTCCAACAGCATCCGTGGCTACTTTCAGTATGGAATCCCAGTTATCGGTAATGTCGCCCGATAGCCGCCAAAGATTTGCACCGCAGCTTTTCATCCACTCGGAAACGCTCTTTCTGCCAAGGCAGCCGGAAAAAATAATGTCCCTGCCGCTCTCACGCAGCGCTTGCCCCATCTTACGGTAAAGATGCGTCTCGTTCTGACCGGGAGCAGCGTAGCCGAAGTCGTATTTTAGCAAATCCACACCCCATTCGGCAAACTTTTTTGCGTCCTGCCGTTCGTATCCGAAACTGCCGGCACACCTTGCATAGGTGATAACTCCGGCACCAGCATACAAGCCGAATTTTAGTCCTCTTTCGTGTATGTAATCGCCGAGAGCTTTCATACCGCTTGGAAATCTTTCCGGATTTGGCTGCAGGTTCCCGTTCGCGTCACGCACGGGGCATAACCATGCATCATCGACCGAGACGATATCATAACCACAGTCCCTGAAGCCCTGTTCAACCATAGCGTCCGCTGTCTCCCTGACGACACGCTCATTGATGTCGCGGTATCCGAAATAATTCCATGCATTCCATCCCATCGGGGGTTTTAACGCAAGCATTGACATAATAATCACCCTTTATGATATTTTTGATATATAAAAAAGGCAGAAAAGAATCTGCCTTTTTTTGTTAAACGAGTATTAGTGAATAATAACCTTCTCCGTATCCTTATCGAATATATGCATACGGCTTGTATCAATAGCGATTTTTATATCGTCTCCGCTCTTTGCCTGAGAACGTGAGGAAACACGCGAAATTGCCGTAATCTCTTCACCAAGCCTGAGATAAAGATAAATCTCGGCGCCCATAAGCTCTGTAAACTCGACATGAGCATTAATGGTAGAATCGGCAAACTTGCTCAGGTATACAGGCTCATCATGAAGAAGCTCAGGTCTTACACCCACGACAACCTCTTTGTTTATATACTCTAAAAGCTCGGGAGCTGCGGCTTTGTCAGCGGGAATCTTTATGGAATTGTTCTCGAAATTGAAGAACAGGTCATCACCAGTCTTTTTAAGCACACCGTTGAAAAAGTTCATCTGAGGCGTTCCCATAAATCCGGCTACGAAAATATTGACAGGGTAGTCGTAAAGGTTCTGAGGAGTGTCAACCTGCTGGATGATACCGTCCTTCAAAACAACGATACGGGTTGCCATTGTCATAGCCTCAACCTGGTCATGGGTAACATATATAAAGGTGGTCTTTAATCTCTGATGAAGCAATGTAAGCTCGGATCTCATAGAAGCACGGAGCTTTGCGTCAAGGTTTGAGAGCGGCTCATCGAGAAGGAAAACCTTAGGGTCACGAACTATCGCACGTCCCAAAGCGACACGCTGCTTCTGACCACCGGAAAGAGCCTTTGGTTTTCTGTCAAGAAGGTAAGTAATCTCGAGTATTCTTGCGGCTTCCTCAACACGCTTTTTTATTTCTTCTTTTCTGACCTTACGAAGTTTAAGTCCGAATGCCATGTTCTCGAAAACCGACATATGCGGATAAAGAGCATAATTCTGGAAAACCATTGCTATATCTCTGTCCTTAGGAGCAACATCGTTTACTCTTTTGTTATCTATGAAAAGATCACCATCGGTAACCTCCTCAAGCCCTGCCAACATTCTCAAAGTTGTCGATTTACCACAACCCGAAGGACCTACAAGTACAATGAATTCCTTATCTTTGATATCAAGAGAGAAATCAGATACAGCTGTAACTCCACCCGGAAACTTCTTATAAACGTGCTTGAAAAGTACACTCGCCATTATTAACCTCCTGGTGAGGGTCTTATACCCTCAAAACATTCTATAGACCTAATAATAACAAAATAATCGCTGAAATGGAAGTGATTATTTACCCAAAATTTAAAGCGGTTGTTTATCTATTTTGCATAATTTATTGAAAGTGTAGTTTAGAATTACATTTTTTTAAGTATAATATATTAAATTTTTGCCGTATCTTCAAGGGCTTTTATTTCCTCACCGGTGAGTGCACGATATTTACCGAGAGCCAATTTCCCGTCAAGAAATATTGGACCGAATGATACTCTTTGTAGTGCGGTGATTTTATTCTTTCTTGCATCGAGCATCCTTTTTATCTGATGAAACTTACCCTCGGTTATCGTCAGATAGCCGGTAAATTTATCCTCGCATATTTCAAGAAATGCAGTTTTCGTCAATGTTTTCTCACCGATGTCCACTCCTTCAAGAAACGCTTTAGCATCCTCGTCTGTCAAAGGGAATTTTGTTTTTATAGAATACTTCTTTTTAACATGCCTTTTGGGAGATAGTAAAAAATGAGCTGCCGTGCCGTTGTTTGTTATAATCAGCAAACCCGTCGTGTTTTTATCAAGCCTGCCGATAGTAAATAATTCATCCTTTTTATATTCATCTCCCAAAAGCTCAAAAACATTGGGACTTTTAGGGTCGTCATTAGCGCAGACATAACCGGCGGGTTTGTTAAGCATCAAATAAACATTTTCGTTGTAAATGAGCTTTTTGCCGTCAAAACAGACTGTGCTTGTTGATGGAATTTTCAGCTCAGGGGAGCGGATTATTGACCCGTCAACTGTAATGCGACCAAATGAAACCGCTCTTTTCGCGTCCCTGCGGGAAAGAGCGGCTGCTTTTGAAAGCAACCTGTCAAGTCTTATAAATTCACCGTTATCTTTTTCGTCCATTTCTTTCTCCAAACCTATTAGGGTAAAAAGCTGAATAAAGTATGTAAAAATACCGTTAATGATGTTTTTTTATTACAAAGGCCTTTCGAACCCGTGCATAAAACCTTCTCCCTCTGCTGAACAGATATCACCGGCAATAATCTTATTCTTATAGACTATTATTGTCGCAAGTACGGTTCCGTCATATCCGTAATTTGTAACTTCATATGTATATCTTGTCGCTTCCTTGCCTTGATACTTGTTAAGATTCAGCCCCTGTGCTTTTTGGATGTCGTTGTACTTCTTGTATACGGAATCAAATTCCTCCGGAATAGTAACCTCGGTGATATCAAGAGGCGTCTTATTAATTTCATATCCGAATTGCTCCAAGAATGACTGACGTTCCTCCTCCGTATTTATGCCATTATACTTTATTGTTACGGCGGCGACCTCTCCGACAGCATCAAAATCGGGAATTACAGCCACGATTGTAACCAGTACCGCAACTGAGAGCAGTATTACAGCGAAAAACTTAATACTTGATGCTTTTAACGTATAGACAAACATCAAATCATATCCTTTCGATAATTATTATGTTACATAATATTACCGAAAACCATTTTTTATTCTGCATATAAACATAATTTATTATATGCCGGGTATGTTGTTTTGTTATGAGTTTTGCTCTTTTTCCTCTTCAAGAGAAAGCAGTTCTTCATACAGGATATCCAAATCCGCATTTATGGCGGTTTCCTCTTCATAAAGCTCGCCAAGCAGTACAAAATCGGTCGCTGCTTCGCCGTTTTTCAACTCTTCGATTTCCTTAAGCCGCTGCTCTTTATCAGAAATTTCCTCTTCTAAATACGAGATCCTTGACAAAATAAAGCGCTTTCTGTTTTTGTCTTTTTTCGCTTCAAGATATGTGTATTTTCCGGAATTCACTGTAGGTTCAGGTTCGGCAAACATGGGAGCAGTCTGTTGGGTTTCTTCGATGTATGCATTGTAACCGCCCTTAAAAAGCATAAAACCTTTATCGCTCCGACCGGGCGCTAT
This sequence comes from Eubacteriales bacterium, assembly GCA_028702135.1. GTDB lineage: Bacteria > Bacillota > Clostridia > Oscillospirales > CAG-382 > UBA1049. The sequence continues at coordinate 9,797 of JAQVPJ010000019.1, forward strand.
TTCTAAAATGCCGGTAGCGAGTGATGATATAAAATACCTGTCGTGTGAAACACATAATATTGTACCGTCATATTCATTGAGTGCAAACTCAAGCGTTTCTTTTGACGGGATGTCAAGATGATTTGTAGGTTCGTCGAGAATTAACAGACTTACGCCGTTCAAAATCATTTTTGCAATGGAAAGCCGCGCTCTCTCACCGCCACTGAGCACTGATATTTTCTTAAATATGTCCTCACCGTAAAATCCAAACCTTGCAAGAATGCCACGTATTTCGGAGATGGTTTTTTCTCCATACGCCGACCAGAGTTCCTCAATGACTGTGTTTTGCAGCTCAAGAAGTTGTTGGTCCTGGTCATAATATCCGACACTCTGGTTATAGCCGAGCTCAAAGACGCCGCTGTCTTGTTTTTCTCTGTCTGTCAGAATTTTTACAAGCGTGCTTTTCCCGCAGCCATTGTTGCCGATAATAAATAGTCTGTCACCGTGATGCAGCTCAAACGAAAGGTTTTCAAAAAGCTTTTTTTGCGGAAAGCTTTTGCTCAGTCCCCTTACAGACAAAACCTCAAAGCTCCTGCTCGAAGCGGAAGCTAACGAAAAGTTTATTTTTTTCGGAGCCGGTTTTGGTTTTTCTATTTTTTCCATACGGTCGAGCATTTTCAAACGGCTCTCCGCAGCGATTATATTTCTTTCACGGTTCCATTTACGCTGGTTTTCGATAAAAGCTTCGATGCGTTTTATCTCTTTTTGCTGAAGCTCATAATGCTTGAGCAAATCCTCTCGCAGCTTTTCCTTCTTTTGTCTGAAAACACTATAAGCACCGCTGTACATTACCGCTTTACCGTTTTCAATCTCAAGAGTATCTGTTGTTATGTTATCAAGAAAACAGCGGTCGTGAGACACTATTAAGAACGTCTTTTTAGACTGTTTTATAAAGCTCTCAAGCCACGAAACAGAATTTATATCAAGATGGTTCGTCGGTTCGTCCAACAGAATTATATCCGGCTCTTTTAAGAGCAGTACTGCAAGTAAAAGTCTTGTTTTCTGCCCGCCGCTAAGCATAAAAGCCGGCATATTCTGCATTTCTTCACTAAAGCCAAGTCCCAAAAGAAAAGAACGGGTCTTTGCTCTATATTCATAACCTCCGTTACAATGGTAACTCTCCGATGCCGTCGTGTACGCAGATATGATGCTTTCGTCGCCGGTATCAAGCTTTTTTTGTAGTGATTCTATTTCAATTTCCAGTTCTAAAAGGGACGAAAAAGAGTCAAGTGCTGTATCAAAAACGCTTTTTTCAAGCTTTATTCCGTCGTTAAGTTGCTCTAAAAATCCCACGGTAGCACCCTTGCTTAAAAAGACTTTACCCTCCGTGGGATTTTCACAACCGTATATAATTTTAAACAACGAGGTTTTTCCTGCGCCATTTGCACCGATTATACCGACCTTTGCGCCCTCATTAACGGCAAATGTTATATCGCAGAGTACATCCTTCGTTCCATATGAGAGTGAAATGCCGTCACATATAATAATACTCATTTTGCTGTCTACTCCGAAAAACGTGAAGAATACTTAAAAATTAAATCATTTAGCATAACAATTATAGCATATGGTTATTTTTTTGTCAAAGTATCCGGTTTAAATTTATAGGTCTTGGCACAATTGTATGCCTCTAACGGACGCTTTACAGATAGTATCGGTAAATTTGGTAAGAAACCGCAGAGTTTATGTAAAAAGCGGTAGAAATCAATTGTAAAAAATAAAAAAACACCGGAAGCATTTCATTTGTTTCCGGCGTTTTTCAGTTAATCCTCCAAGTCCACTGTGCTCCTGCTCCTGAATAAAAGACTTATACACCAGATTCCGCAAAGTGCAACGAGGGTATATATTATACGACTTACAACTGCTCCCTGTCCTCCAAATATCCATGCAATCACATCGAATCGGAAGAGTCCGATAGAACCCCAGTTGAGAGCGCCTATGATGACCAGGATCAATGATAATCTGTCAAGCATTGAGTTCACGGTAAGTTCAGCTCTGAACGCCAAACATACTTCCTTTCTCCCCGAAAATAAGAATCTATTTGGAACAATTCGGGGGATTGCTCCGTAAATTCACGGTACAATTTTACAAAAAAGACAATAATCTAAAGGATTTTGATTAATCCAAAGATATATAATACTAAGATGTTTTTTATTTTCTTAGCTGCTTTTGTCTCTTTTGCTATTATTTTATGCAAATTGCTTTCAAATATTCATTGACAAAAGAATGCAATAATTGTAACATAATAAGCGAAAAAATAAATTAAACAAGGAAAACATATTTATTATGAGAATGCGTCCCAAAAAAAACAGAGAATCAAGACTTGAGAAGGTATCATATTTATTTGCAAAAACCGATGAAGAGGGAAAGCTGGATATCTCTTCCACTTTTTCAGAAAATCAAAAAGAAAAGCTTTATATTGAAATCGGATGCGGAAAGGGCGCTTTTGTTACCGAGCTTTCAAAACGTAATCCCGGAGTAAATATAGTCGCTATCGAGCGTGTTTCAGATGTTTTGATGATGGCGATGGAAAAAGCGGACCGTGAAGGTTGTGTAAATATCGCTTTTTTGAATGAGAATGCAGACAAAATCGATATTATTCTGCCCGAAAAATCGGTGGATAAACTGTATCTTAACTTTTCCGACCCGTGGCCTCGCAAAAAGAACGCGAAACGCCGCCTGACAAGTCCTATGTTCCTCGAAAGATACAAAAGGATTTTAAAAGACGGCGCAAGGATTTATTTTAAAACGGATAATACCGATTTGTTTGAATATACGCTCGAAACGCTGAATGCCGCGGGTTTTATTTGTGAAAACATTACAAATGATTTACATGCGAGCCTGATGAACGAAACCAATATAGAAACGGAGTACGAACGCAGTTTTTCCGCTTTGGGTTATAAAATCAACTATCTTGAGGCTTTTTTGAATTGCCATATTTAGATTTGACATAATCAAGGACTATTTGCCTCTCGGAGAAGGGATATTTTACTCCTTCTCTTTCCTCGTAATCCTCGTCACCCTTACCGATAAGAAGAATTACATCACCCTTTTTCGCTATATCGATAGCATGCTCGATCGCTTTTTTTCTGTCATAGATTATTACATGCTCGTTTGTTGTTTTGTTTATGCCGATAAGGATATCGGCGACTATATCCTCGATTCTTTCATAACGCGAGTTATCGGAGGTTACAACAGATATATCCGAATTCCTGCCTATTATCTCACCCATCGAATATCTGCGCAGCTTGGAGCGGTTTCCGCCGCATCCGAAAACCGATATAATTCGTTTTGGATTGTATTGCTTTATAGTTTCAAAAAGGTTCTGTACGCTGAGCTCGTTGTGAGCAAAATCTATAATAACCGTAAAATCGGTGTTTGTCGGGACAAGTTCCATTCTTCCGCGTACAAAAGTGTTTTTTAGTCCCTCCTTAATAGCCGGGTAGGGTACTCCTAACTTTCTGGCGACTGCGATTGCCGAAATGGCGTTGTAAATCGTGAAAAATCCCGGAATGTTAAGCTCTATTCGGTTTTTTATCTCCTCGAACGAGTTTCTTTCAATGCTTGTGAACTCGGTTTTTAAGCAATTATCTCCGCTTGTGAATGCAGGATTGACAGCATTGAAATCAGCTTTGTTTGTAATTGCAAAGGTTGTTATGGGGCAATGCGATCCCTCCGTAATGCTCAGAAAATGCTCGCTGTCCTTGTTTACAAATCCTAATTTACATTGCTTGAAGAGCGTTTTTTTGCAGCGGATATAATCGTCAAAGTCCTTATGCTCGTAAAGGCTAATATGATCCGGCGATATATTTGTAAATACCCCTACATCAAAATCTATACCGTATGTACGGTCGAGCATAAAGCCCTGCGAGGAGGCTTCCATAATCATAATATCACAACCGGAATCTGCCATATCACGAAAATATCTGTGCAAATCATAGGAATCGGGTGTTGACATGGTGGTTTTTATTTCAGTACCTTTGTATGAAACGCCCAAGGTGCCGATAATACCGACTTTTTTACCATGTGCATTAAATATTGACTTAAGCATATAGCTCGTACTCGTCTTGCCTTTTGTTCCGGTTATAGCTATCGTGAACAGTTCTTTTGCGGGGTTTCCGAAAAAATTTGCGGACGCAATCGCCATGAATTTTCTTGTACTTTTAACAAGAATAACAGATGCATCCTTGGGGAGTATGATTTCCTTTTCAACAGCAAAGATGCGTACACCTTTGTCATATGCTGATTTTGCATAATTGTGACCGTCAAACTGGTAGCCGGAGATACAAACAAAAATAGTACCGGGGGCTTCTTTTCCTTGTCTTGTGTCATAAACTATATCAGAGATTTCGGTATCCGGTGAATAACTGCCGTCAAGAATCTCGATACCTGAGAGAATATCAGCAAGCTTCATAAAACGCTCCTTTGCAATAAGCCGAAAAAACGTCTGATCGTGAATCAGTGATTAATTGAAAAGCGAATCCTATAAGAATATTATAGCGAAAAGAATAAATATTGCAACAAGGTAATTGTGTTTTTTTATATTTTTTACAAAAACCTATTCACATTTCAACAATTTTATGATAGTATTATAAAATAAGGGATGGTGTAAAGTATGTCGAACGCTTTTTTCGCAATGATATTCAGGATGAAATACATAAGGCGTTGGGGCATAATGCATGCTGTCGTGCCGGAAAACTTATCCACACACTCTATGGAAGTTGCTGTAATTTCACACGCACTCGCTATTATCGGCAACACCTATTTCGGAAAAAGTTACGATTGTGACAAAATTACTGTAAAAGCAATTTACCACGATTTACCCGAGACGCTTACCGGAGATACTCCCACACCCGTAAAATATTTCAGCAATGAGACAAAATCCGCATATGAAAAGGTAGAAAAAGCCGCTTTAAGGAAGTTTATGAAATCTCTTCCGAAAGAGCTTTTGCCGACTTATGAGTCTATGTTCGATTATACACCGGATGAAAAGAGGCTCATAAAAGCAGCAGACAAAATATGTGCTTATCTCAAGTGCGAAGAGGAGAAGCGTAACGGTAACAACGAGTTTTCCGTTGCGCGGGAAACGTTACAGAAAAGCATCGCAGCTTTAAACTGCGAGGAAGCAGATTATTTTTTAAAGGAATTTTCAGCAGGTTTCGGTATGCCGATAGACACGCTATTAGAGGAATAAAAAGATTAGAGTATTTATAAAACATAAAAAGGAGTTATTTTAATGAAAATCGGTTTAATTTCAGATTCGTTCAAACTCGGTTTTACAGAGAGCATCAAGGCGGCTGCCGAGCTTGGTGTAAGCGGAGTTCAGAAGTACATGACCGGTGGTGAGTTTTCCGCAGAAAACATGACAAGGTCAAAAATCAACGAGATCAAGGACATAATGAACTCTAACGGACTTGTTTTTTCTGCAATTTGCGGAGATTTCGGGATTGATTTCGATAATCCGACAGTGGTAGACAGATCAAAAAGGGTTCTCGACGCGGCAAAGGAATTGAACTGCCATATAGTTACAACACATATTGGCCATCTTTATGAAACTGAAGATGCACGAATGGAGCAAATCAGAAAAAATGCGGGTGAACTTGCCGCTTATGCGGACAATCTCGGTTCTTATTTTGCCGCTGAGACCGGTACTGAGAAAGCTCCGGTCATGAGAGCTTTTCTCGATTCACTCGGCGCTAAAGGACTCCGCGTAAATTATGATCCCGCAAACCTTGTTATGGTTGCAGATGATGATCCCGTTCAGGGCGTTTACGTTTTAAGAGAATACATTATTCATACACATGCGAAGGATGGTATCAGAAAGGGCGAGAACTTATGGCAGGAGGTTCCTCTTGGTAAGGGCAGCGTTGATTTTGATAAATATCTTGCTGCTCTGAATGATATCGGCTATAAAGGATATCTTACCATTGAACGTGAGGTTGGAGATAATCCCGCAGCAGATATTAAAATGGCTGTAGAATTTCTTAAAGAAAAGCTCTTGGCACACAATATATCACTTGAAAAATAAAGACGGGAGAGAATGATGTCTTTACCTTTTAAAATTGATTTAAGCGGAAAAAATATTGTTGTAACAGGCGGAGGCGGTGTTCTCTGTTCTGGCTTTTGTGTTGCACTTGCTGAATGCGGCGCGAATATTGCCGTGCTTGATTTAAAGCTGGAGAGCGCCAACGCGGTAGCAAAAGAAATAAATTCAAACGGAGGTAATGCGATAGGTGTTTCTGCGAATGTATTAAGCAAGGAGAGTCTTTTAGAGGCGAAAAAGATTGTTTTAAGCAGATTTGGTGGCATAGATATTCTTATAAATGGCGCAGGAGGCAACAGTCCGAAAGCGACTACGACAAAGGAGTATTTGTGTCAGGAGGATCTCGATAACGGTGTAAAGGATGTTACTACATTTTTTGACCTTGACTCGTCAGGTGTGGAATTCGTTTTTAATCTAAATTTTTTGGGTACTTTACTACCCACACAGGTATTTGCCAGCGAAATGTGCGGCAGGGAAGGTGCTTGTATTATAAATATCTCCTCGATGAACGCATACAGACCGCTGACAAAAATACCGGCTTATTCAGCTGCAAAAAGTGCGGTTTCTAACTTTACAATGTGGCTTGCAGTCCACTTTTCGAAGGTGAATGTACGAGTAAACGCCATCGCTCCCGGCTTTTTTGTAACCGCACAGAATAAAGGACTTTTATTTGGCGATGACGGTACACCGACCGAAAGGACGGGTAAAATACTTGCGGCTACTCCGATGAACCGCTTCGGAGAACCGGACGAGCTCATCGGAACGCTGCTGTACCTTTGTGACAGTAAAGCATCCGGTTTTGTCAATGGTGTTATTATACCGGTAGACGGCGGTTTTTCCGCTTATTCCGGTGTGTAATAAGTATGAAAATTTATTATTAAAGGGGTTTTTAAAAAAATGAAAAAGTTGTTTTGCTTTTTATTATTAATCGCAATTTTTTCCACTATGCTCTTTAGCTGTGACACCGGAGTAGTCGACAACAAGTCGACAGACACGGTTTCAAAGGAAGAGAGTAAAAAAGTTGATGAATTCATCAACGAACAGGGTAGGTATACCCCGAGAATCGAGTACAAGGATTGGGAGGAAAGAACCTTCAACATTCTTGTCAGAGGTGAGGCTGCCGCTACCTATCAATCAGAGGATTTCACTACCAACAGCGTCTTATACGGAGATAATCTCAACAAGGCAGTATTAGACAGGAACAACTATGTTCAGGAAACTTATAATGTAGTTATTAATCCAATTAAAAGTGATACAATTAACCAGGATTTCGCAAACGAAGCTCTTGCGATGACAGGTGCATATGATGCGATTATGCCTACACTTGCAAGTCTTGCGAGATTTGCTCAGGACGGTTATCTTTATGACCTTAATGATCTTGAATATATCACTCTTGAAGCTCCGTGGTATGACAAAAATGCAAATGACGCTTTCTCCATTCAGAACAAACTTTTCTTTACCACAGGTGACATTACAATTTTAAACAAGGTTTGCACTCCCTCTGTTTTATTCAACAAGCAGATGATTACGGACCTTAATCTTGACAACCCGTATGAGCTTGTCAACAATCATGAATGGACCTTTGACAAGATGGTGCAAATGGCTAAGCAGGCTACAATGATAAATACGACGGACGGCTCGATTTCCAAAGAAAACAGATACGGAATGCTGTCCTCATATGCCGACGGCTTGAACTTTTTCGGTTCTGCCGGACAAAAGCTTTGCAGCAAGGATGCCGACGACCTGCCGTATCTTTCTATCGGTACTGAGGAATCGATAAACATCGCACAAAAAATACTTGAAACGATGCGTGACGCAGACTGGCTGGTTTATGCTCAGAAATTCGAAGATCCGATATGGGTTACCTCGTTTGCAACTTTCCTCGAGGGCAGAGCTCTTTTCAGACCTTCGGGATTCTCAGCAACCACCAAGGCAAGACAGCAATCCTTAATCGAATTCGGAATTCTGCCGACTCCGCTCTGGAACGAGGACCAGGAGGATTATTATTCCTATTGTGGAAGCGGTGAGGTTGCCGGTATCGCAGTTCCGCTGTCAGCTCCCGACCCGGATTTTTCAGCTTATATGGTCGAGGTATGTTCCGCTGAGGCAAAGAATACGATAACAAAGGCATATATGGAGGTAAATCTTCAGGCCAAAGACGTTCGCGACGACGAAAGCCTTGAAATGCTTGAGATAATATTTGACAATATCGTTTACGATGTCGGCGAGGTCTATAACTTTGGCGGAGTCAAGTCAATATTCTACAATTTAACATCGGCAGGTAGCGCGGATATCGTTTCAGAACTCGAATCTATCAGGCCCACTATCGAATCTGAAATAACAACGACAATAGAGAATTATTCAGACTAAAAAATCAGATAAATAATAATATTATAAAATAACAACAAAAAGCCGTGCAGCCAAAATTGGTCACGGCTTTTTGTTATGAATAAAAACTTTAATTTTTAGTTTTTTATTTATTAACAAATAATAATCTGTCTATGTTATACTATTTTTAAGAGGTCATTTTTTTAACATGCTATATTAAAATCTTTTTTATGGCGAATAACTACGCCTGTTGTTTCAACATACAACATATTGTCTTATTATACAAAAAAAGTGTAGAAAAATCCTTTTATATTGTATACACTTTTACTTTGTGTTGTGATAGAATAAGCATAAGAGGTTATGTTTTTTTCATATAGAAAATAAACAAAACGCATCATGTATTCATATTTGGATTGGGAGTAGTTTTTGTGTCGAGAGAGTTAATAAGAAGGTTATTGTCAATAATTTTTATGTTTTGTGTAATTACCGGACTGTTATGTTCCTGCGATGATATCGTTGGAAATGAATCGTCGGAAAGCACATCCTCTTTTGCTGAATCCGAGCCGGAAGTCAGCATTACAGATGAAAGTTCCGCTTCTCCCGCACATGATGATTCGAATTTTTCGGAAACTGTATTCATAAAATGCGGAAATGCCTCCGAAATGCCCAATTATGAGTCGGTTTTCAGGTTCAACTCAGACGGAACAATGTTATATTCTATGAATGTTTATTCCGGATTCAGCCAATCAAAAGCACAATACTATTTAAAAAGCGACAACATTAACAAAGGTTATGAAATATGGTATTATTATAACGATAAAAAAGAGTACGCCGTAAAGTTGTTTACTTGTGACTACAGCGGTACTCTGTGCAATAACGATGACATTTCTGCATATTTTATCGACGAAGAGGAATTCGACAGAATATATGCTTTTCATAAAGAATGGAATGAAAAAACATATTGAAATCAGTATAAAGCCGAGGAATATTATTCGACGAATTAAGTATAATTCTTTCCTTTTTTCAATATAATTATCAAGTACATTATTTTGATGCAAGAGGGAATGGGGTATGAGATTCGTACTTTTTGTGAATGACAGAAGGCAGCGGACAAAACTGCTTGTATTATTAATTATGATATTCCTGCTTTTAGCCAGTGCCGCTGCGTTTGTTAAGAATAAAAACAATGAGCAGGACACAGCCGAAGCATTCTTTCCGATAAAAGCGATTTTAACCGATGAAAAGATTTACTCTGTAACTGCTACGCTTACCGGCGACGAGAAGGATGAGGATATAAAAATGCTGCTTTCGGTGTGCGAGGGACTCGGAGCAAACGTTACCTTTTTTGCCGAGTCGGGCTGGATTGAGGATAATGAGGAGCTTGCAAAAAAAATTGAAAAAGCCGGAACATTAGGACTTCTCATAAATAAAAATCTATCAGGAAAATCCCGTAATTATATCATGTCATATGTTGCGGACCGTAATGATGAATTCTTCAGTCAAAGCGGAAAATATCCAAAATATGTACGTGTTTCGGGACCATCTGACGGAACGGTCACACAGGTTTTAAACGCATACGGGCAATATTGTATTTCGTTTGAAGCAGTATTAACAAAGGGCAGTACGGGTACAATAAAGCAGGGTAGCATTATCGATATCGGGATTATTGACGGTGATACCGCTTATTTGCTTGCCGGCGCGGTGAGCGAGGCAATTGCGGCATCTCTTACCTGCATTGAACTTGACAGCTTTTTGTACGAGATCGGAAGTGAAACTGATGAATACGGAAAACAACACACATAATATCCTTCTCTCGGGCTTTCAACGGTCTTTTTTGGATTTTGCGAATCAGCTTTTTGATTACCATACCGACGCACTTTTGAAAATTTACGATATTATCGTAATGAGTGAAGCAGGCGGGGAAATCGATGGTGAGGTTTCCTGTGAATATGTCATATGTCCACAGAGTCTGGAGCTTGGCGGAAAGATAAAGTGTAATGGAGTAATAACCTGCGGTATGAATACACGCTGCACCCTTTCTTTTTCAAGCATCGCATATGACAAAGCGCTGTTGTCTGTAAACCGCCGTATTGATCATCGAAACAGAAGCATACTTCAATGTGAAAAGCACGTTGATTATTATGAATGCCTCACCGTTTACGAAAACTTAGTCCTTCAGGGATTGCAGATTCTTACAATTTAATAAAAAAAGCCGCCTTTTTTCGGGGCGGCCGTCTGTTTTTATTTCTGGAAATCAAATTTGTCCGCAAGCCGGTCTATCTGTCTTGCGAATTTTTCTATGTCCTTGTTGGCAGCAAACTCGTGCTTATCAACAACAGTCAGCAAGCGTTTGCAGGAAGTCTGAAGCCTTGCAAAAGCTGCAGACATAACTCTTTTACGTACTGAATCCTGCTTTTTCTGTGGCAATGTACCGAGTGATACGGTTATATTTTTAGTCAAATCATATTCCGCATATGGATTAGGAATGTAGGAATCATAACCGTTCCTGTCGAGCAGATCTTTAAATGATTCAGCGGAATCTTCCTCGCTGTGCACAATAAATACCCTTTTAGGATTATTCTTAATGCTGCCAATCCATTTCAGTAATCCCAAACGGTCGGCGTGTGCACTAAGTCCGTTAAAGTTATAAATACTTGCCTTAACTGCGATTTCCTCGCCGAAAAGCTTTATTTTTCTTACACCGTTTAAAATTATCCTGCCCAGAGTGCCGTTTGCCTGATAACCGACGAAAACAACAGAACATTCGGGACGCCACAGATTATGCTTTAAATGGTGTCGGATACGACCTGCCTCACACATTCCGCTTGAGCTGATGATAACCTTGGGATTCATATCCGCATTTATGGCTTTTGATTCTTCTGAAGTCTGCGTAAAATACAGGTTATCAAAGGAGAGCGGATCTACACCTTTTGCCATGACGGCTTTGGTTTCCTCGTCGCCATAATATTTCAGGTTGTCGGCATAGATTCTTGTTGCGGCTATGGACAGAGGACTGTCAACATAAACTCTGAAATCCGGAATGCTTTTTATCAGTTTACGTTCCTTTATTTCGCGTATAAAATATAGTAATTGTTGTGTTCTTCCGACAGAAAACGACGGTATAACAACATTTCCGCCTTTTATAAAAGTAGATTCAAGTATTCTTGCAAGCCCGGAAGTATGATCCGGTTCGGGTTGATGCTCACGATCTCCGTATGTAGCCTCCATTACGACATAATCCGCTTTTTCAAGATATTGTGGGTCGTTTATGATGGGCTGGTTGATGTTCCCGATATCACCCGAGAAAACCAGGGTGTTTTGCTCATCGTTTTCTGTTATGTAAAATATTATGGAAGCCGATCCGAGCAGGTGTCCGACATCGGTAAAAACAAAACTGATACCATCGCAAAGCGTGACTTTTTCGTTATATTCATGCATCTTGAGCCTTTGGATTGTAAGGTCTGCGTCCTCCATCGTATACAACGGTTCGACGGTTTTATTTCCTGCACGCTTTCCTTTCTGGTTTTCCCATTTTGCATCCATCTCCTGAATTTTTGCGGAGTCCCTGAGCATGATACTTAAAAGATTACAGGTGCCGCCTGTGGCGATTATACTGCCGCTGTATCCGTTTTTTACGAGCAGGGGTAATCTTCCGCTGTGATCGATATGAGCGTGTGTAGCGAGCACATAATCGATTTCGCTGGCATTAAAGCCAAGCTCCTCGTTCTCGAAATCGTCACAGCCCTGTTTCATACCGCAGTCGATTAGGATTTTCCTGCCACAGGCAGATAACAAAAAGCAGCTGCCAGTAACATTCTTCGCCGCACCGTAGAAAGTAAGGTTCATTATTTTTTGCTCCTTTTAGAAATAAAAAAAGATATTACGCTTTCATAACATTAGCACAAATTATACGATAATTCAAGTGATTGTAATTTCTAACATAAAAAAACAGCGACCGCTTTTTGGCGGCCGCCGCTTGAATTATTTGTGCTATTTTACCTTTTTACCACAGCTTACACAAACTTTTTCGAGTATGTACCCTTTGACCAGCTTCCTCTTTCGCTCAATAAACTGTATGTTCGATGAACCGCAAAAAGAGCATATAGGAGTATACAGCATTGTTTTCTGAAGCAGATAGTACTCCTCCTCCATCCGCTTATCAAACAGCTTACGGTCGAACTCAGGGTGTGGCATTATTACCGTTTCTATAATATCCTTTTGTTGTCTTGCGTAATCGTCCTGCGTTTGATAGCAGTTACCATCGTTTATTTTTCCGGTGTATTTAACTTTTATTATCGCATGATTGCAAAAAGGACATAAAGAATCAGGTGACAAATCCAACGGGAAAGACATTTTTCCGCATCGAGGGCATACTCTGAAAGAATACATCAAATCCACCTATCCATATAGTCGTTTAAATTATTTTACATTAAAATATTTAATATGTCAATGAAAATGATGTACCATATTTCGACATTTTACAATATTATAATAATATTGCAAAACAAACAAATGAAGCTTGTATTAATTATTAAATCATTTTTTCACTAAAGTTTTTGAGTATACATGCGATTTCCGCTCTTGATGCGTTGTTTTCGGGATACAGATAATTGTTGTTGCCAGATATAATTCCTTTGTCGACAGCCCATGTCATGGCAGTTATAGCATAGCTCGCGATATTATTATAATCGTTATATCCTGTTATTGAAAATCCGCTGGTTATTGACATATCGCAGTCTGCAAACTCCGCATATCTGTAAAGGAAAACAACTGCTTGCTGTCGAGTGACGTTCTCGTTAGGTGTAAATTTAGTTGGTGAAGTACCGCTTGCTATGCCGTTTGTGTATGCCCAAAGCACGGCATTGTAGTACCAGTCAGTAGTGTAAATGTCAGTAAAGGGCATAGTACCCGATACTGTGGGTGAGCCTGCAAGGCGGTACAGAACCGTAACCATCATTCCTCTTGTCATTGAGGTATCGGGACTGAATGTGGTTGACGAAGTGCCGCTGAACAGCCCTGCGGTGTAAACATATTTTACCGAGTCATAATACCACGAGCTTGTAGCAACATCGGTAAATGGCAGCTCCGAGCTCGAAACATATTTGACCGACCATGCAGTTGAGTTCGGATAAATCACAGCGACTGCAATTTTAATGTATTTCCCATCGGTCATGCTTGAGGAAGGAATCGTAACACTTGTATTCCTTGTATTCTGGACATAGGCAAGCTCTGTTGCGCCTACAGATTCGTTATTATTTCCGGGATCAGGTTCGCCGACAAGCTGAATTACCTTGTAAGTATAACCTGCAGCACCCGGTAGTCCTGCCCATGAAATCTCAAGGTTTGCGCCGGATGTACGCTCATTAACGCTGCTGATAACAGCGGAAGCATTTGACAACCCGGAAATCCTTGTCGCATTAGTAAGATCGACATACCCCGTGTATGTCAGATATTTTGTATAACCGAAATCTCCGGAAATGCTTGTTATAGAAAGACTGGTGTTTGCCGGAACGGTTGTGACCGCCGAACCGCCCGAAGATGCCGTCGAACGCATAACAAGAGAGGAGGAAGAAGTGTAGATTCCCGTGCTCTTGCCTATTATCGAGACATTGGCTATCGCCTCCTGAAGCCGCATAATAGCCTTTGTATAATCGCCTTTCATAGAGGACGAAGCATTATATACACCGTTGCCGTAATTATATGCCTCGGTCATCTCCTGTGTTGAGGTTGGTGATAATACATAGTTGTTAAGGTATGTATCGGCAGAAGAGACCAATGATGATAGCGTGTTTCGCATAGAAGTCGGTATAGTAGGTCTTTGAACTATCAAAAGACTGTTTGCAACTCTGCGGGTGCTTGAAAACTCTGAAACAAGGGTTCCGGATGAGTTTTGAACCGTCATTTGTGTGGACCCTCCGCCATCAAGATTAACCGCGGTAACACACCCTAAACCTATAAGCATATCGGCAAGCTCATATACGGTAAGTCCCGGATATGATGTTGTTCTGCCGTTAGTCGCAACTATTATCAGCGTACCGTCGGATTTTATACCGACAGCTGATCTTTGTGCACTCGCTCTGTTGAATTCCTCGCCCAAGCCGTTGCTTGATGTTACATTCACACCGTTAGCAACGATATGATAGCCATAAGTTACAAAAGCGCTATTGCAGTTTTCCATTTTTTCGACTGCGGCGGAAATCGTTTCGGTAGCAGTTATCTCCGCCGTGTCGCCGATAGACAGAGCGCGCAGACTTGCGGCATATGAGCTTGCATTGCTTGCATATAATACAAATTGATTTGCTCCTATTGAACCTCCGTCGCTTACTGAACTCCTTATTTCCGCAACTGTACCTGTAAGGGTGCCACCCACAGTAAGCTCGGTGTTGTTTGTTTTGTTAAAAACAATTTCAACTCCGGCGGTGTTTGTATCTGTTGAGGTTCCGCAAAAAGCATCATAATAATAAATTCCGGTTCCGGTAGTATACGGGAACATATTGATGTTTTGCAGTGCATTTGACCAAGCAGAGCCGTTAACCGAGAGCGAAAAAGCGACTTTTGAATATACAAGATCACTTGTTCCGTCGCTGTCAAAGGTAAGCATATAATTTGCTCCGTTACTGTTGCAGCCCTGAAGTACCTTGCCATCAGAAATATTTACCCCACCGTATGTGTTACAGCAGGTTCCTACAAAGGAAAAGAAGGAAGCGTTGACACCTCCGACGCAGTCATATCCGTACTTAGTTTCCGCGCTGACACAGGAGTTGTATGTAGTTGCTCCGTAGCCGGAAAATTTTGAATAAACCAAAGGTACGAAATTACTCGTCTGAGGATTAAAAGAGAGGGCATGAACCTGCTGTAAATCACTGCTGCTGTCCCTGAAGACAGCTCTTGAATAGGTTACTCCGTCTGCGACCGATCTATTGTATGCTGATGTAATCGTCCCGCTTCCGAGAGTACCTCCTACTGTGAAGGTCAGCGCAGAAATACTGAGAGTAAGAGAGGAAAACAGAATCAGCATGGTAAGAAGGATTGCAGACCACTTTTTTACTTTTTTTCTCAATTTGTATACCCCTTTCAAATTTATAAAAAAACTTTTAGCTTGTGACGAATATATTATAATATATAAGTACATTTATGTCAATTGTTATATTTTTTATAAATTGGCATCAAAATATGTGCATAATTACAAAATTTATTCATTTTTTACACTTCCTCATAGCATAAAAATATTTTTTCATTGACTAACAGCGAAATATCATATATAATACCAATAACTTTGCTGGCAAAAATATTCAGAAAGTGAGCTTTTCATGGAAAACAAAGAGATTCAGCAACGCGATAAAATCGATGAGCAATTTTCGATCGGTCAGTTTATTCTTAGGATAGTACAAGGATTCCTCATTGGAGGAGGAGCAATAATTCCCGGTATAAGCGGTGGTGTTCTCTGCGTTGCTTTCGGCATATATCAGCCGATGATGGCGTTGATTTCGCATCCATTTAAAACTTTCCGTACATATATCAAAATGTTTATTCCGATTATAATAGGTGTATTTATAGGTTTTTTCGGTTTTGCCGGAGTTGTAAATTTGCTATATAACGCCTCTGAAGCTGTTGCCTGCAGCCTTTTTGCAGGTCTTGTTGCCGGAACGATACCCTCGCTCTTTAAGGATGCAGGGAAAAAGGGTATCACTAACTCGTCACGAATAGGCTTTGTAATAGTTTTATTTGTTTTATTCGGTCTGATGTCTTTTTTAGATCACGTTACTTGGTCAGAAATCGAACCGAATTCGTGGTGGTTTCTTGTAAGCGGAGTGCTATGGGGACTGAGTCTTATCGTCCCGGGCTTGAGCTCGTCTTCAATCATTCAATATATGGGATTGTACGAGCCGATGACCTCCGGAGTAAAGGATTTCGATTTCGGAGTGATAATACCGTTGTTTGCCGGTATCGGTTTGACGGCTCTTTTGTTGGCTCGTTTCGTCAATTATGTTTTTAATAAGAATTATTCACTGATGTCCCATATGGTTTTGGGAGTCATAATAGCATCTACTCTTATGATAATGCCAGAATCTTATGTAAGCGTAATCGAAGCTGTTGTCAGTATAATCGGCTTCTTCGGCGGCTTTATGGTAGTATATGCAATGGATAAATTCGGTGACCGTATAAAGAAGGATTAGGTATCCGATTAATTCCTGTTTTTTGTTATTAATAAATCAAAATAGGTATTGAAAGTTATTTTTTCAATACCTATTTTACTTGGTGATTTATTTTTGTACTAAAGTATTACACCGCCGCTCCGCTCGGTCAGTTTTTGGACATAAGCCTGCATTTCTTCTTTCGAGTTGATGTTATGCGTCCTAGCAATAACCGATTGCTTTTCTTCAGACGAAAGAGAAGAAAAATACTCCATTGCTTTTTCGTTCTGTGCCAGCGCCATTCCGAAACCCATGGGAATACCATCACCGTTTGCAAAATTGTTATTATCCAATATTATTTTTCCTTTCAACAGATATTCTTATATTATTATCAGGTATATGATAAGAAATATGCTAAAAAAGCAGGGTGTGCATCCCTGCTTTTTGATGAATTATGCGGTAGGTAAGTTTTCCACACGCATTTTAAAAAAGGTCAGATTTGTTATTGTTATCATTTTGGTTTCTTTGTTTTCTGTTAATGATATTAGAAACTTCGTTTTGTCTGTTATCGTCCTGTCTATTCTCATTTTGCCTGTTTTTTTCTTGTCTGTTTTCGTTCTGTCGTACTTCGTTATTGACACTTGTCTCCCTGTTTTTTTTGTCTGACTGATTGTTTTGTTTGTTTTGTCTTTCGTTGTTGTTATTATTCATTTTATCACCTCGTGAATAGGATTACCTCTAATTTATATAAATATTCAGATTAACTGGAAAATTATAAAAATAGTTCTTCCAAACTGTCGCATGGAGGTTTACAGGTATAGTCCCTGCATAGATAGTACATCGTTCCTTCGTGCGGGATCTGATAATTTCCGGTATAGGGCGCTGTTTTTGATAATGAAGCGCTGTTTTCCGGTGTTTTTATTATTACATTTATATGCTTTATGCCTCTGCCGGCGAGGAAAAGCAATACACTTTTTTCTGTATTTTGCTCATTTGTAACACAGATAAGGTTGTCACGCGGACGGAAAAATTCGGATAACGCAAGCAGAGCAAAAGTGTGTCCGGCAGGGTAATTTTTGAGACAGCCGGCAATATAACCGAACTGTTTATTCACAATGTTGCGGAATTTATCATCAAGAGTTATCTGCGCTAAGCGCTCGCAGACAAGCGAAGCAACCGAATTACCCGAGGGCATTGCTCCATCGTAAGTTTCTTTCGGTCGCGTGTAGAGACACTCGTCGTCGTCGGCGTATATATAAAAACCGCCGTTTACATGGTCAAAAAAACGATTGATCATCATAATAGCCATATTTGAAGCCGTTTCGAGATAGCTTGTTTTAAGCGTTGTATCGTATAGCTCAAGTGCTGCCCATATAAAAAAAGCGTAATCGCATAGTTTGCCCTCGCCTCCGGCTTTGTCGAGCCTCCAGCTCACTGTAAGCCTGCCATCCTTGTTAATCATGTTTTCCATAATAAACATAAATGCTTTCTCTGCAGCCTGTAAGCAGGTTTCGTATCCGAAAATCCTGTGAGCTCTTGTCATGGCAAGAATCATCAAAGAACTCCAGGACACCAGCACCTTGTCATCTTTAAACAATGCGGTTCTTTTTAAGCGGTATTGATAAAGTATATTTGTTTCGTTTTCCCTGTTTTGGTGTGCAGTTTCATAACTCTCGTTTTTAAGCAGGTTTGGTATGCTTTTTCCCTCAAAATTACCCTTAGGTGTTATGTCGTACGCATCACAGAATGCGTTTCCTTTTTCGTTGCCGAGCATGCTTATAATCTCGTCGGGTGTAAACACATAGTATTTTCCCTCCAATCTGTCGCTGTCAGCATCCTGAGCGCTGAAAAAACCGCCTTTATCATGCGTCATCTCTTTAAATACATATTCGATAACTTTATTGCAAACGGTTTTGTAGAGCTTTTTTTGAGTAAATCTATATCCCTCGGAATATGCATACAGGAGCATGGCGTTATCATAAAGCATTTTTTCAAAATGAGGAACAAGCCATTTGTTGTCCGTCGAATACCTTGAAAAGCCACCGCCTATATGGTCAAATATTCCGCCTCTGTACATCTGGTCAAGAGTTTTCACAGTGGCGTTTATCAGCCTTTCATCACGTGAGTGCTCGTATTGCCGTATTAAAAAGACAATATTATGCGGAGTAGGAAACTTCGGTATACTGCCGAAACCGCCATTTATCGAGTCATAACTCCTTAAAAGCTGCTCTGTGCCTTTTTCTAAAAGCTCCTCAGTCGGTTCGTCCGGGTTGTCAGAGTTACGCGATAGTTCTTTCATTAAATCAGAAATAGAATCGGCGGAATCGAGCAATTTTTCCTTATCGTCATGCCAGGCATTAGCGATTTTTGTAAGCAGATCATCAAGCCCCTGGAGTCCGAATCGGCTTTTTTTTGGCAGATAAGTCGCGGCGAAAAAAGGTTTTTGTTCGGGTGTCATTATTACGGTAAGCGGCCAGCCACCGTTTTTATTCATCGCCATGCAGATTTCCATATATACTGCGTCTACGTCGGGGCGTTCCTCGCGGTCAACTTTTACAGCTATATAATGCTTGTTTATTATTTTCGCTGTTTCCTCGTCCTCAAAGGATTCGTGCGCCATTACATGACACCAATGACAGGTTGAGTAACCGATACTTAAGAAAATCGGCTTGTCCTTTTCCTTTGCTTCAGCGAAAGTTGCTTTGCACCACGGATACCAGTTTACAGGATTATGTGCGTGTTGAAGCAAATAGGGTGACTTTTCATTGATAAGATTGTTAGTATATATTTTTGACATTTTTATTTCTCCCGATAAATATATGCTGTTTTATATGTTTATAAATCGGTAATAGTATGCGTTGCAAAGCATAGAAATATTCGATTTTTCACGTGTATAAAATATAGGTTATCAACGCTTTGAAAAAATAAAAAAGCAAAGGCATATCAGCCTCTGCTTAAGTTATTGGTGACCCGTAGGAGAGTCGGACTCCTGTTTCCGCCGTGAAAGGGCGGTGTCTTGACCACTTGACCAACGGGCCGGAATAATGCTTGTCATTTCTGTTGTAAGTAATAACAAGCATCATGGTAGCGGAAGTGGGATTTGAACCTACGACCTGTCGGGTATGAACCGAATGCTCTAGCCAACTGAGCTATTCCGCCGTGTGCCTACATAAATTTGCCGCTAACGGCGTCCGACCGCTTTCAGCGACTTGCATATTATAACAAGAAAGTAGTGTTTTGTCAATACTAAAAAAACAAGTTTTTTTACCCTGCGTAAAAATATCTTCTGTGCGGATTCGATAAAGATTTATTCAAATTAATATATGTAAAAAAAGTATTATTATTGATTTTACCACTATAAATATGATATAATATTACCGGCACATTAACTCATCTGAATTATACGCTTGTTTAGCCGGCATTTTTTAACACATATATTTTATACCTTCGGAGGGTGTTTCTTGAAAGAGACGTTTTTAAGA
Organism: Eubacteriales bacterium; assembly: GCA_028702135.1. Lineage (GTDB taxonomy): Bacteria > Bacillota > Clostridia > Oscillospirales > CAG-382 > UBA1049. Next base: position 29,821 of record JAQVPJ010000019.1, read on the forward strand.
CACGAATCAAGTATTACTTATTACACAAGCCCGCTTTTTGACAGTTACTTTGTCGGGCATATGTTCACGACCCGCCGAGGAGGAGTAAGTACAGGGGTTTTTGAAAGCCTAAACTTTGCCGTCGGAGCGGGAGAGATACAGGATTTAAGGGAAAATGTAATAAAAAATCACGCTTTAGCAGCAAGAGAGTTTGGTCTGTGCGAGCGGGATATTTGCAGGACTTATCAGACACATTCGACAAATATCGAGATTGTCTCTGCATCTCAAAAGAGCACCGGAATTTATAAAGAACCGTTTGACCACGGTGTTGACGGACTTGTTACAAACGAGAAAAACCTAATACTGTCGGTAAGAACCGCCGATTGTGTTCCCGTTCTGCTGTATGACACAAAAAAAATAATATGTGCTGCAGTGCATGCGGGATGGCGCGGGATTTACGGCAGAATAACGGATGAAGCAATAAACAAAATGCTGTTATTAGGTGCAGAAAAAGAAAACATTATTGCTGCGATCGGACCCTGTGCGGGCGTTTGCTGCTATGAAGTCGGACAGGAGCTATATGATGCTTTTATAAAATCGGACATTGATTTTGACCGCTGCTTTATAAAAAGGGACGCATCGATTTATTTCGACCTTACGGCAGCGAATGAGCTTTTTCTCTTAAAAAACGGTATAAAAGAAAAAAACATCTCCTCGTCATACCTTTGCACCTGTTGCAACCAAAACGATTTTTTCTCACACAGAAGACAGGGTGCAAACAGGGGAACGATGAGTGCATTTATTGTGATAAAGCAGACGGAGGTTTAATATGGTCAGGATATTTCATTGCGCGGATATACATCTCGATTCACCGTTTTCTCTTGTAAGTCCTAAAGAAGCGGAACGCAGAAGGACCGAATTAAGGGCAGCCTTCACCTCTGCGCTTATGTTTGCAAAGCAGCAGAAAATCGAGCTTTTTTTTATAAGCGGCGACTTGTTTGACTGCGATTATGTGACCAGAGATACAAAAGAAATGCTTGTGACGGAGTTTGCAAAACTGCCCGAATGCAGATTCTTCATATCGCCCGGCAACCATGACCCATATAACGATGTGTCACCCTACAAGAACATAAAATTCCCGGAGAATGTGCACATTTTCGGTGAGAAAAGGGAATGTTTCGAGCTTGAGGATTTAGGTACGGATGTCTATGGAGTGGGGTTTGATTCCTCAGTATACAGCAAGAGTCCCGTCGCCGGATATAAGATAAAGCATCCCGAACGAATAAATATACTCGTATGTCACGGAGACACTACAAATCCGCTTTCCGTAAATGGACCGGTTACCAAAAACGAGATCGCCGCATCCGGATTTGATTATATCGCTCTCGGTCATATCCATAAACCGAGCGGCATTTTGTGCGAAAACGGTGTTTATTATGCTTATCCCGGATGTATCGAGGGTAGAAGCTTTGATGAAACGGGATATAAGGGAGCTTTGTATGGAGTAATCGAAAAAGGCAGAGTGGAGATCCGTACACGCATCTTTTCAAAACGAAGGTATGAGATTGCGGAAATAAACCTTGAAGGCATAAGCGATAAGGTACAAGCTCTTGAATTGATACGCTCGAAAATCCGCAGCTATACCGACGATACAGCTCTAAGGATTATACTCGAGGGTAGTGTAACGGAGGGCTTCATTATTACCGAAAACGAGATAGGCAGGGGCAGGGAGTTCCCGTATTACATAGAGATAAAGGATCACACTACTATAAAGCCGAACTTCACCGAGCTTGAAAAGAGTTCCACATTGAAGGGTGTTTTCTATCGCAGAATGCTTGAGCATTTGGAAAAATGCGCACCGTCGAGCGAGGAGTACTATACCGCTTTACAGGCGTTGAAATACGGGCTCTGTGCGCTTGATGACAGGAATGTCATCGATTTTACGGAGGCTGACGAATAATGGGAAATGTGATTATTGAGAGAATAGAGATTTCTTCCTTCGGAAAACTGAAAATGCTCAGTATTGTTCCGGACAAAGGCATCAATCTTCTTTCTGCACCGAATGAGAGCGGTAAGAGTACTCTTGCGGCTTTTATTAAGTTTATGTTTTACGGGTATACGAGCGGCAGGATGCAGAGTATATTGGAAAACGATAAAAAGCTATATACACCGTGGGACAATCCGCAATCCGAGGGAGCTTTATATCTCCTCACCGAAAGCGGAAGGTATAAAATTGAACGCAAGTATTTACAGAGCGGCAAGGAATCTCTTAATGTATTTGAAACACGCACGGGCAAGCTCTTGAATATCGGAGTTCAACCCGGAGAGTATTTCTTCGGAGTGAATGACGTTACATTTGAGAAAACGGCTTTTTTCAGACAGCTGTTCGTCCCGTCCGGAAAGGACGAGTATATCGCAGAGCAACTGCAGAACATCTCTATGTCGGCAGATGAGCAGATTAGCACAAAAAAGGCTCTCAAGCGCCTGACGGATGCAAAAAATATGCTCTCTGGTAGATTGAAAAACGGTCTTATACCGAAACTGGAGTCAGAGCAATACGAACTTGAGCAAAAGCTGACCGATGCTTTCGAAACAAACAGGATGATTCAGGAGCTGTCGGATAAAATAACGGAATACAGACGTATGATCTCCGAGAACGCAAGAATTCTCGAAAAGCTAAACAGCGAAAGTGAGAATATCGACAAATACGAAAGTATACTCAGGTTAAAGCAGTTAATGGAGCTTGAAAGGAACGAGGCGAGAGCGCAGCTTGAATATATAGAAGCGAAAAAGCTCTTGAAAAAAGAACAGCTACCCGAAAACAGCGTTATAACCTCGATGTTGTCTCTGAACGCTGAGTATAAAAGCGAGCTGCGTAACAAAGAGAGGATCTATGCCGATATAACAAAAGAGGAAGAAGATTTAAGAAATCTACAAAGCGATTCAGGAGAAAACAATGAAAATGTAAAGGCCTTTCAGAAAAAAGCAAAGAAACAGCGCACTTTTGCAATAGTTCTTATGATTATAGGCTTTTTAATGTGCGTGAGCGGAGTTGCTTTTTACTTGATGGAAAAGAACGTGCTCTTCTTAATAATCGCTCTTTCCGTCGGACTTTTACTTTTTGCCATATCATTTGTTTCTGTGGTTATGTTGCGTAAGAAGCTGAAATCAAAAGGATATGAATCCCTTAAAGACCTTGAAGCAATAATAAAGAGTTACCCTCTGTTCGAGCAGCGGGTCAATGATAAAAAGAATAAAATCACATCGCTTAACAATGCATATACAGGTCTGGTGAACCGATTAGATGAGCAGAAAAAGAATATTGAGAATGCGATAAGCGAGTATATTTTTCTTGATAAGTCGAAGAGCTATGAGGAACAAATAGATTTTATATCCGATGCAGTACAGAAAGTAGTTCAGAAACGGGAAGCTTACAAAACTCATTCGGCGACAAGAGAAAAAGCGACCGAAAACATTGATATGGATGCTTTATCTGCACAGGCACAAGGCGCAGTAAAGCCCGAACGCGAAAAGGTAAAGGTTGATAACGAGATTAACTTTTACTCACAGCAGATGAAAATTTTTGAGGAAAAAGAACGTGAAAGCGAAAGGCAAAAGGCTCTGCTTGAGGGCAGGGGAAGTGACCCTGCTGTTTTGACCGGAAAGCGGGATGCAGTAAAATCGAAGCTGTTGGAATACAGAAAAAAGTATGCAGCTCTTGAAACAGCGGTGGAAAAGCTTACGGAAGCAAGCGAATATATGAAGAGCACCGTTGCACCGAGAATAAATGCTTATGCGGGCGAGTTCTTTTCGAGTGCGACAAAAGGGAAATATACGGCTTTGTCCGTCGATACGGCAATGGCAATGAGCTTTAAGGACGATACAGGCATAAAAAGCTGTGATTACCTTTCCGCGGGAACAAGGGATAGTGCGTACCTGTGTTTGAGATTCGCACTTATCAAGCTACTGTATAACGGGGTCAATCCTCCGATTATCTTAGATGATGCTTTCGGAAGATTTGATGACGAAAGACTGGAAGCTCTGCTTGGTCTTTTATCGGCAAAGAGCACCGAAGGACAGATCTTTATTTTCACCTGCGGTGATAGGGAGCGTAATTTACTCGACAAGGCGGGAATAAATTATAGCGCATTATCACTGTAAGAAAAGGGGAATACATTGCATAAAGATACGCCGATTACTGATTTAAAAGGAATAGGCAAAGCCAGAGCCGCGATGTTTGTTTCACTCGGAATAAACACAGCGGAGGATCTTTTATACTTTTTTCCGAGAAGGTACGAGAACAGGGGAGCAGTAACAAGTATTGCGGAAGCTCCTGATGGTGAGATATGTTCACTTATCGTAACTATTGACACAAATCCGGTCGAACGCATAGCAAGAAGTGGTTTGTCTTATACAAAAGTCACCGCAAACGACGGAACCGGAACGCTTGAGATTACTTTTTTCAATCAACGCTGGATAGCGAAATCTGTTACTAAAAACAGAGTTTTCCGTGTTTACGGAAGGATTTTTCACGGTCTTTTCGGCAGTATGATGAATTCGCCTAAAATCGAAGCCGTATACGAGAATAAAAAGCTGCCGGATGTACTGCCGGTATACCCCCTGACAAAAGGACTTTCGCAGAGAATCATTGCAGATGCGGTTTCGCAGGTATTACCGCTTTGCGATGATGTTGAAAATGTACTCCCTGATGAAATAATAAAACAATACGACCTGTCAAACAAGGGTGAAGCGATTAAAATAATTCATCTTCCTCCGGATGCCGCTACCCTCGAAAGAGCGCGGAGAACACTTGCTTTTGAGGAACTGCTCATATTTCGACTCGCACTTAACAGTATAAAAGAACGAAGCGCGGGATTGGCAGCGCCTCGGATGGACTTTAAGGGTTCTGGTATCGGTAGGTTCTTTGATTCGCTGCCGTTTTCATTAACAGGCGCACAGGAAAGGGTTATAAAGGAGATTTTTGGCGATCTGTGCAGCAGCACTCCGATGATGAGGCTTGTTCAGGGGGATGTGGGCAGCGGTAAGACGGTGCTTGCAGCAGCGGCAATATTCTTTACGGTGAAAAACGGGCTTCAAGCAGCTATGATGGCACCAACAGAGATATTGGCAAGACAGCACTTCAATACCCTTGAAAAGCTGCTCAAACCATTCGGAATAAAAATCGCGCTGCTGACAGGCAGCGTCAAACAAAAAGAAAAAGATAAAATCAAAGAATCACTTTCGGACGGGAGCATAAATGTCGCTGTCGGCACACACGCTCTGATTCAGGGTGATGTTGAATACAAATCCCTTGGACTTGTCGTAACTGATGAGCAGCACCGCTTCGGCGTTATACAAAGGGCGTCGCTTGTAGAAAAAGGGGACCAGACAAAACTTCGGGCTCATACGCTTGTTATGTCCGCAACACCGATACCGCGAACCCTTTCTCTTATTTTGTACGGGGATCTTAAAGTAAGCATATTGGATCAGATGCCGCCGGGCAGGCAGAAAATAAAAACATATTCAGTAGGCGGCGAATACAGGGAAAGAGTGTATGCTTTTATAAAAAGACAGATCTCGCTCGGTCATCAGGCATACATAATATGCCCGCTTGTCGAGGAAAATGAGGACCTGCCACGGAAAGCTGTCGAGGAATACGCCGAGAATCTGCGGAGCAACGTTTTTCCCGAAATAAAAGTCGGCTATATACACGGACGACTGCCGTCGAGGGAAAAAGACAAGGAAATGCTCGATTTTTGCTCAGGGAACAATAAGATACTTGTCTCGACAACTGTTGTTGAAGTCGGTGTTGATGTACCGAATGCAACCGTAATGCTGATAGAAAATGCGGAATGCTTCGGCCTGTCTCAGCTCCACCAGCTAAGGGGCAGGATTGGCAGGGGAAAAGCAAAATCCTACTGTATTTTAATGAGCGACTCCAAGAGTCCGAAATCGAAGGAACGGCTTGAAATAATGGCAAGAACCAGCGACGGATTTGAAATAGCGGAGTCTGATTTAAGCCTTAGGGGACCGGGCGACTTTTTCGGGGAAAGGCAGAGCGGCGAGCTGACATTTAAATTCGCGGATATTACCGATATGGAACTGATTGAAAAGACCGGACAAGCGGCTAAACACCTTATGAACAAGCAGAGAATAACAAAAGAGATTGAAGAAGCTATCGATCACTTTTTTCAGAAAACAATGGACGGAAAAACATTTAATTAAAATGAGAATTGATAATTTGGAAATAAAGAACGGAATATTTTTAGCTCCGATGGCCGGAATTACTGATTATGCCTTTCGTTCGGTATGCATGATGTTAGGAGCAGAATGTGTTTGCTCGGAGTTGATTTCGGCAAAAGCTGTGGTTTATGGCGACAAAAAAACCGAAAAACTTGCTTTTCTGCATCAAGATGAACAACCTGCAGCTATCCAGCTTTTCGGCAATGAACCGATTGTTATGGCAAAAGCGGCAGAGCTGATGCTAAAGTTCAAGCCTGCATTTGTTGATATCAACATGGGTTGTCCCGTACCGAAACTCGTCAATAATGGCGAAGGATGCGCTTTAATGAAAAATCCAAAATTATGCGGTGAGATTGTTAAGCAGGTCAGGAAAGCCGTCGATGTTCCCGTAACCGTAAAAATCAGAAAAGGCTATGATGAAAAGAATATAAATGCGGTGGAAATTGCAAAAATATGCGAGCAAAACGGGGCATCTGCTGTGTTCGTGCATGGAAGAACTCGCAACCAGATGTATTCGGGTGATGCCGACTGGACTATTATAAAAGCGGTTAAACAGAGTGTGTCGCTGCCTGTAATAGGAAACGGGGATATCTTTTACGGAAAAAGCGCTCTTGATATGATTGAAAAGACAGGATGCGACGGCATTATGGTCGGAAGAGGTGCTTTTGGTAGTCCGTGGATATTTGAGGAGATTGCTTCAGCTTTGCGGGGGGAACCCTATATACCACCGGACAACTCCAGAAAAAAAGAAATTATTAAACTACAGTTTGAAAAACTTGAGCATGACAAGGGCAAACGAGCACTTGTGGAATCCCGAAAGCACTTATCACGATATGTCAGGGGATTATACGGGTCCGCTGCAGTCAGGGATCGGATCAATTCAGTCAGTACGCAGGCGGAGATAAACGAGATTTTGGAGCAAATGTTCGGTTAAACCATATTATCACTTATTTTATGAAAAACAGATTTGGAGGTACAAATGGATATTATCGCATCCCTCGCCGAGGAGCTGAAAATTCGCTATAAGCAGGTCGAGGATACCGTAAAACTTATTGATGAGGGAAATACAATTCCCTTTATTGCACGTTACAGAAAAGAGATTACCGGCTCTTTGGACGATGGTGTTCTTCGTGAACTTGGCGAAAGATTAGCCGCACTGCGTGCTATCGAGGAAAGACGCTGTGAGGTAAGGCGTCTGATCGATGAGCAGGGTAAGCTCACAGAAGATATCGAGAAGGCACTTGATGCCGCAAAAACAGTCGCTGAGATAGACGACATATACAGGCCCTACCGTCCGAAAAGACGCACACGCGCCACTATGGCTGTCGAGGCGGGTCTTACACCTCTTGCCGAGCTTATTCTTGAGCAGAACAGAAACAGCAACATAACTGCAGAAGCGGAAAAATTCCTTAATCCCGAAAAAAATATCAACAGCGCTGAAGACGCTATTGCGGGAGCTATGGATATTATTGCAGAAAGAGTCTCCGACAACGCAGAGTTCCGCAAGTGGATAAGGGATTTCACTTTTAATAAAGGAAACCTTGTTTCAAAAGCAAAAACAGATCAGGACAGCGTATACAGGCTGTATTATGATTATAACGAAGATGTCAGAAAAATGCCGTCTCATCGTGTTCTTGCAGTTAACAGGGGAGAAAAAGAGGACTTTTTAACTGTAAAAATAGAAGTGGATAAGGTAGCAATAATCGAATTCATACAAGGACAGATGCTGTCTCACCATCAATCGCCCTCGGAAAATTATATAAAGCTTGCGTGCGAGGACGCATATGACAGGTTGATTGCCCCATCGGTGCAGACCGAGATTAGAAATATGATAACCGCTACCGCAGAGGAGCAGGCGACAAAGGTTTTTGGCGAGAATTTAAAAAACCTTCTGCTTACTCCACCGATAAGAGACAGGGTTGTAATGGGTTTTGACCCTGCTTACAGGACCGGCTGCAAAATCGCCGTTGTTAACGATGTCGGCGATGTTTTAGCGACGACTGTTGTTTATCCCACACCTCCTCAAAACAGAAAAGATGAAGCGGAAAAGGTTCTTACGGAACTGATAAATAAATATAATGTTGATATCATTTCCATAGGAAACGGTACGGCATCTAAGGAAAGCGAGATATTCGTCTGCGACCTTATCAAAAAGCAGAAAAGGCAGGTAAGCTATATAATGACCAGTGAAGCCGGTGCTTCAGTTTATTCGGCTTCAAAGCTCGCATCCGAGGAGTTCCCGCAGTTTGATGTTTCGTTAAGGAGTGCTGTGTCCATCGCACGCAGAATTCAGGATCCCCTTGCGGAGCTTGTAAAGATAGATCCGAAAGCGATAGGAGTGGGGCAATATCAGCACGATATGAATCCGAAAGCGCTGTCGGCTTCTCTTGCCGGCGTTGTCGAATCCTGCGTCAGCAATGTTGGTGCTGATTTGAATACAGCGTCGGTATCTCTACTTTCGCATATCGCAGGTATTAACGCAAAAACTGCACAGAATATTTATGATTACCGCACAAGTTGCTCGCGTTTTAAAAAACGCTCGGAGCTTTTGAAGGTGAAAGGAATAGGAGAAAAAGCATATACTCAATGCGCAGGATTTTTACGGGTACCTGAGAGTAAGGAGGTACTCGACAACACAGCGGTACACCCCGAGAGCTATGATGTGGCAAAAAAGCTGCTCACCGAGGTCGGTTATAACGAAAACGATGTGAGAGAGCAGAAAATAAACGAAATATCCGAGCGTATTGAGAAAAAAGGGCTTGAATCGCTGGCAAAGAATCTCGGAATCGGTGTTCCCACACTCCTTGACATAGTGTCGGAGCTGAAAAAGCCGGGACGAGATCCGAGGAGCGAGCTTCCACCGCAGATACTGCGTACAGACGCAATGGATATAAAGATGCTCAAACCGGGAATGGAATTTATGGGGACTGTAAGGAATGTTGCTGATTTCGGTGCATTTGTCGATATAGGTGTGCATCAGGACGGGCTCGTTCACATTTCAAAGCTGTCAAAAGGTTTTGTAAAGCGAGCTATGGATGCCGCTTCGGTAGGGGACATAATAAAAGTGAGGGTCCTTGATGTGGATGTCGAAAAAAAGAGAATCTCACTTGAAAAGGTTTTTGAAAAATAAAGAAAACAGGTTCTTTGAAATAATAGGGCAAAGAACCTGAATTTTTTTGTTATTTTATAACTTTATACGTTCGTAACGCGTTGAAAACTGCGATTATGGATACCCCTACGTCAGCAAAAACAGCTTCCCACATGGAAGCGATACCGAAAGCACCGAGCACCATTACAAGAACCTTAACCCCGATTGCAAAAACTATATTCTGACGAACTATTTTCATAGTTTTTCTGGAAATTTTTATAGCTGTTACTATTTTCAAGGGATTATCATCCATTATAACGATATCTGCAGCTTCTATCGCGGCGCCTGAACCCAGACCTCCCATAGCTATGCCTATATCAGCTCTTGTCAATACAGGAGCGTCGTTTATGCCGTCTCCGGCATATACAAGCGTTCCGTTACCTTTTATATCATCCAAAAGAGCTTCAGTGGCTGTAACCTTTTCATATGGAAGCAATTCGTAATAGACCCGGTCAATACCGAGCTTTTCCGCAACATGCTCGCTTATTTCCTTTGAGTCTCCGGTAAGCATAACAAGGTTCTTTACTCCGGCACTTCTAAGTTCCGATATTGTAAAAACCGATTCCGGTTTAATCTCATCTGAAATTGAGATATAACCTATGTAAGTACCCGAATCGGCGACAAATACCGTTGTTCCGTAATTCTCCGGATTTTTGCAGGCAATTCCATGCTTTTTCATCAGCTTTTCGTTACCTGCGAGAATTCTTATTTTGTCTACGAAAGCGGTTATCCCGTATCCGGGCAGCTCTGTAACATCACTTACACGGGTATAATCGACAGGACGATTATATTCTTTTTTTATAGATAATGCGATAGGATGATCGGAATAGCTTTCCGCAAGCGCAGCAAGCTCCAAAAGAGAGTTTTTGTCTTTTTCCGTCGCATTTTCCCTGTCTGGTACTATCTCGCTGACCTTGAAAACACCCTTTGTGAGCGTTCCGGTCTTGTCAAATACAACGGTATTTGCTTTCGAAAGGGATTCCAGATAATTCCCGCCTTTTATAAGAATCCCGTTTGAAGATGCACCTCCGATACCGCCGAAAAAGCTGAGCGGAATGGAGATGACCAACGCACATGGGCAGCTTACCACAAGGAATATCAATGCACGTTCCACCCATTTTATTAATTCATCACCGGTAAAAATCGGAGGAAGCAGAGCTGTAAGCAGTGCGAGGATTACAACAATCGGAGTATAGTATCTTGCAAATACAGTGATGAATTTCTCTGTTTTTGCTTTTTTTGATTCCGAGTTTTCTACAAGCTCAAGTATCTTGAAAACGGTTGATTCAGTAAACAGATGCGTTACTTTAATCCTTATGGGACTGCTGATGTTGACACTGCCGCTGTATATACTGTCACCGTTCGCAACATCATGCGGCAGAGATTCGCCGGTTAGGGAGGAGGTGTCCACAGAGGATTCGCCACTTACGACTACACCGTCAAGCGGAACCTTCTCGCCTGCTTTGACTACTATGACATCACCTACCGCAACTTCATATGGAGAAACCCTGATCAACTCACCGTTCGAATCAATATTGGCGTAATCGGGGCGTATTTCCATAAGCTCGGCTATGGATTCTCTTGAACGCTCGACCGATAACTTTTCAAAAAATTCGCCGACCTGATAAAACAACATTACCGCAACTGCTTCGGGGTATTCGCCTATGTAAAACGCACCGACAGTCGCTATCGTCATCAGTAGGTTTTCGTTGAAGACCTGACCGTTCAAAATGCTTTTTATCGATTTGCAGATTACGCATCCGCCGATAAAAAGATATATTAGCAGGTACATAGTAAGCCTGTATATACCATTAAGTGGTAGAAAAAATGATGAGGAAAACAATATTATCGTAACGATTATTCTGTATAAAAGATATTTATGCTTTTTATTCATAGTAACTCTGTTAAATATTGCTCAAAACACAATCGGGCTCTATTTTTTTGCAAGTTTTTCTTATATCATCAAAAATATCTTCGGAAATCTCATCGGTAAGAGTAAGCGTAAGCCTTTCCGAAAAGACGCTGATTTTTACTTCTCTGACACCTTTAAGCTTTTTTAACGCTTTTTCGACTTTAAAGGCACAGCTTGGGCATACATTAGTTATTTTATAACTTTTAATCATTGAAATTCCCTCCTGATTATTCGAGGACATGGTCTATGCCTTCGTTGATTATATCCTTGACATGGTCGTCTGCTAATGAATAAAGCATGGCTTTCCCATCTCTGCGATAAGTAATGAGTTTACTTTTTTTTAATGAATTCAACTGGTGTGAGATTGCTGATTGCGATATTCCGAGTAGCAGCGCGATGTCTCCGACACACATTTCTCCCTCGAGAAGAACACAGAGTATTTTTATTCTTGTGGAATCCCCGAATATTTTAAATAGCTCGGCAAGATTATACAGTACATCCTCCTGTGGAAGATTTTTTCGTACCCTTGAAATCATAGCGTCGTCTGCATACAGAAAGCATTCGACATTGTCTTTATCAGTAATATGCATTTTGCTCTCCTTTCGATATATGCACATATGTGCAACTGTACATATGACTATTATATGCTGTTTTGATGCAGTTGTCAATAGCAAAATAAAAAATTTTGCTGAGTTATCAAAAGCAACTATTTAATATTTGCATGGTTTTCAGTTGCATAATCGTAACGCATAAAATCCGCGAAATCATAATATTAATTGACTGTAAAAAATATGATATAATCCGGAAGGTGGTGTTGAATGTGAGTGTAAAAATAGCGTTAGCGGGTAATCCGAACAGCGGGAAAACCACTCTGTTCAACAAACTGACCGGCTCTAATCAATATACGGGAAATTGGCCCGGAGTAACAGTCGATAAAAAGGTAGGAAGGTATAAAAGAGATAAAAATATCGTTATAACTGATTTGCCGGGAGTGTATTCGCTCTCACCCTATACGCCTGAAGAGATTGTGGCACGGGATTATTTACTTGGTGAGGATTCAGCTGTGATAATAAACCTTGCGGATGCTATGAACCTTGAGAGAAACCTGTACCTGACTACACAACTGTCTGAGCTTGGAAAACCCATGGTAATTACCTTGAATATGATTGACATCATGCAAAAAAAAGGGGAGAGCATAAACATAAAAAAACTTGCCGGTCTTTTCGGCTGTCCGGTAATAGAAATGTCCGCGCTAAAGGGTACGGGATTAATAGAAACAATTGATACCGCTTTAATGCTCGCTAAAGAAAACCCGATTAAAAAAAAGTATATAAAGTTCTCGTCGGTAACAGAAAACGCTCTTTCGGAAATCTCTGCTTTAATAAAGGATACCGTTCCATCAGATAAAAATAGGTGGTATTCGATAAAAATCTTTGAGCGTGACATGAAAGCAGTTGAGAAAGCAGGTATTTCTGATGAAATAATAAAAAAATCCGAGAGTATAATACTATACGCAGAGAAATTACTCGGGAAGGATGCCATAAGTATTATATCGGATGAAAGATATGATTTTATCAACAAAGCTGTAAGTATATGCTGTTCGAAGAATAAAAAAGCAGTTTCCACTTCTGAAAAAATAGATCGTGTAATTACAAATCGCTGGCTTGCTCTGCCTGTTTTTGCAGTAGTGATAACTATAATTTATTATGTTTCGGTAAACCTTGCCGGAAAGGCTGTATCTGAATGGATAGCAGATATCATGTTTAAAAAGATTATTATAAGGAATCTTTCCGCCTGGCTTGAATATTTTAACACTGCCGGATGGCTTAGGGGATTGCTCATTCAAGGAATAATCAAAGGCGTAAGCTCTGTTATAAGCTTTGTACCTCAGATGCTCACGCTGTTCTTTTTTCTCTCAGTACTTGAAGACTGCGGATATATGGCACGCGTTGCTTTTATTATGGACAGGATTTTTAGAAAGTTCGGATTATCGGGGAAATCATTCATACCCCTGCTTGTATGCACAGGTTGTAGTGTGCCCGGAATCATGGCGACAAAAATGATAGAAAACGAAAATGACCGCAGAATAACCGTTATTACCGCACCGTTTATACCGTGCGGTGCAAAGCTTACCGTAGTCGCACTCATCGGGGGAGTATTATTTCCGGAATTATGGTTTTTTGCGCCTGCTGTTTTTTTTCTTGGTATACTTGCCGTTGCGGTTTCAGGAATAATTCTTAAAAAAACGAGATTGTTTTCGGGCGACAAATCTCCTTTTCTGCTCGAACTGCCCGATTATCATATGCCATCAATAAAAAGCGTCCTGCCACAGGTAATACAGCGTGTAAAAGCATTTGTTTTCAAGGCAGGAACGGTGATATTCATCGCTTCTGGTTTAATTTGGTTTTTATCTTCTTTCGGTTTTGTGGGCGGCGAAATATGTGAAGTCGGTTGCGGAGAAAGTCTGCTTGCAACGATCGGCAGTATTATTACCCCGCTGTTCAAACCGATTGGTTTTGGGTTTTGGGAAGCAGCGGTCGCCTCAATCTCGGGACTGCTCGCTAAAGAAAACATTGTCGCTACTCTCAGTATTTTGCTGGGTATAAATGATATCGGTGAGAGCAGCAGCGATACCTGGTTATTGTTGAAACAACTTTTCGGCTCTGCTTCGGCAGCTTCATTTCTTGTATTCAATATGCTGTGCGGTCCATGTGTTTCAACAATCTCTGCTATTAAAAAAGAGTTGCTGAGTATTAAACTTACCTGTTTTGCGATTACATACCAGACTGTGCTTGCATATGCATTCGCTTTGGTTACATACCAGACAGTCGGGCTGATTACAGGAGAGTTAAGATACGGAACAGGCTCGGTAATCGCTGTTGTCGTTTTGAGTGTCTTTTTCTATTTTTTGTTCCGTCCCGAAAGAATCTGCAAAAAAAAGCGCTGAATTGCGGTTAGCAAAACAGCGCACATCGAGTATTGATTTAAGGCTGTGTTACGTCGACAGTCTTCTTTTTTGCTTTAACCAAATGATAAGTAATAAAATACAATATCGCAGCGAGTAAAACACCGGCAAACAAGTCAAGAACGGAGTGCTGCTTTATCAATACTGTTGAAAGACAGATAAGAACGCTCAAAACTGAAGAAAACAGCTTTGTAAGCTTTTTACCCTTAAAGCAATCGGATTTTAACACGGTAGCAAGAAGAGCAATCGCCACTGCAACGTGCATTGAAGGCATCACTACACGTGGAGGACTGTCGATGCTGTAGATGTATTTTACGGCATCTATAAGGATATTGTCCCTGCCAAGAGACTCGAAGTCGGGACGTATGCTCTCGGTAACGCCGCTGGGGAAAAATGTATTGATAAGTACGGATATAAACATACTTCCGCTTATCATAATATTAGCGTTAATGAAATCCGACTTGTTCTTATTGGCAGTATAAAGAAGTACCGCCATAATATAAAAATACCAGAGAACATATGGTATTATAAACCATTCACAAAACGGAATCTTATCGTCAAGCGTGCTGGAAACGATATAAAAATTAGGCATTGTGTCAGCATTCAGGCGTAACAGCTCATACCAGATAAAATGTACAGGCCAGTACAACAATAAAAGTAAATGCTTGTTCTTTTTTATCATGTTGAAAAAAACGTTCATATACAGACTCCTGTTATAAAATGCGCCTCCGTTGACAGAGGCGTTTTAGCTGGCACTTCCACCGGGAATCGAACCCGAAACTAGCCCTTAGGAG
>JAQVPJ010000003.1 GCA_028702135.1 Eubacteriales bacterium
ACCTCGGTTCCGCTATCCGCTATCCCTCAGTCTTTTCCCCGCTCTCGCTCTGACTTCAGCTCTGCCGTCCGCGGGGCAGCTTTATTAATATACCATACCATCTCACCTTTGTCAACACCTTTTTTTCGGTTTTTTTCTTTTTTTTTATATGCAAAACCAATAAAAAGCAAACTGTCAAAAGACTGTTTTTTAAGGTAACCTAAGTACTGGATTTTATCTGGAAATCTGCTTTACCGAAGCCAGAACATCCCTGTACATATAAAGAGAACCGAGCGAAAATATTATTCCTTTCTGTCCCGCATTTCCTATCGCGGTTTGCACACCCTCCATAACATCGGAGCAAGCGGTAACGGGAAGTCCGTATTTCAACAGACATTCCTTAAGCTTAATAGCGGGCATTGCACGGGGATTATCCGGAGTAACCGCTACAAACGACTCCGCATAGGGGTAAACGATGTCGATCATGGCATCAACATCCTTATCTGCCATTATTCCGAGCAAAAAAACAGCTTTTCTGCCAGGGAGCTGCACTTTAAAGCTCTCTATTGCCGATAATACTCCCTGCGGATTGTGTCCGCCGTCCGAAATGAATAGAGGGTTTTTCATAATAATTTCAAACCTCCCCTGCCATTTCACTTCCGACATTCCCTTATAAACAGCTTCATCCGGTATTTTCCTATCATTTAATATAAGCGTATCCAATGCTTTAAGCGCAAGAGCTGCGTTTTCAAACTGATAAATCCCGACAAGCGGTATCGACACATCAATATATCTTTCATAATCAAAGCACAGCTTTTCAAGTGTTATTTCTTTTTTTATTATTCTGCTGAAATCGGGCAATAATAGCTGGGCGTTTTCTTTTTTACACTTTTCTCTTATGACTTCCTCCGCCACCGGGTTCCCGCCATAAAACACAACTTTACCGCCATTCTTGATAATTCCCGCTTTTGCATATGCAATCTCTTTCATTGTCGAACCTAAAACGTTCATATGGTCATAATCTATCGTGGTAATAACGGCAAGCTCCGGAGTATCGATAACATTGGTGGAATCGAGTTCCCCTCCCATTCCGGTTTCCAAAACCACAATGTCACAGCTATTGCGGTAAAAATACTCAAATGCTACCGCAGTAATCAATTCAAACTCGGTCGACAGATCCTGCATATTATCTGCATATTGCGAAACGAATGTCGTCAGTTCAGCAAGTTGGCTGTTTGAAATGGGTATTCCGTTGATACGCATCCTTTCGTTAAAAGAAACTATATACGGGGAGGTATACAGCCCTGTTTTATAGCCTGCTGCACTTAGTACTGAAGCGATCATCGCCGAAACAGAACCTTTTCCATTTGTTCCGGCTATATGGATAAATCTCAGCTTTTTCTCCGGATTTCCCATATATGCCAACAGCTCCCGGGTTCTTGTAAGCCCCGGTTTACTGCCCAACCATGATATTTTATGGATATACTTCATCGCTTCTTCGTAGTTCATTTTTTATCCCACTCGCTCATATCTTTTAACAATCTGCTCTCAAGCCCGGTCTTTGAAAGGTAATATATCAATACCGCTTCCAGAGCAGCGATTAAAACATAAACAGGTGCTCTGATTATCAGCACCGAAACGAATGTAGCTCCGCTCATTTTTGAAAGAGCAAAAGATGAATATGCTATCGTCCCGAATGAATTGGTTACAAATGTGATAAGAAGCATATTCACTAAGCTTTTTTTCTTCAGAAAAAAACGCTTGATCAGCGCGGGAACCAACCCGACAATAATCGATGTAGGCGCTAACAATGGATTCCATCCGAACGGAGACAGATACGTAGCACCGATAAAATCCGATATAAAACCCACAGAAATTCCCGCTATAGGTCCGAACCACAGAGAAGCGAGAATTACAGGGACATTGGTAAGGGAAATCCTCAGTGTTGCGGGATCTACCGTTATTGAGAGCAGCCTTGCGAAAACTATGCTCAATGCTGTGAGCATGGACAAGAAAACAAGAGTTTTTGTGTTTAGCTTTTTCATAAAAAATACACCTCTCCAATTATTTCGCCACATACAGCAAAATAGCAAGAAAGGCGTTTTTACAAACGCTGATATTAGCTTGCACAACACAGACTTCCGCAAATCGTATGCTTGCAAATACTTGCAAAGAAATGCATACAGTCAGTATTTTTATAATTGCTGCAGCGGGATGCAAAACCTGTACCGCAAACCATATGCATATTGCAAATGGTTTTTCGTTTGACCGTCAACTCCCCGTACGGCCAACACTTGACGCACAGATCTTTACTCTGCTGTATGCATTCTATACGCAAATCATCTGATTGTCAATATACAGAATGCATAAATTTAACTTCTTTTATGACATAAAAAGTATAAGGTATAGCAAAGGATTTTCTTTTACTATACCTTGACCGTACAACCTTTATTTTGTATTGCCAAAGCGTTATTTCTCCTTTTTTTTACCGAACAGTGCCCTGAACAGAGGACGTAAGAAACGCGGCGGCTTGATGACATAGATTCTCATATACTCTTTCCCTATTCTCCGACGAAACATATAAATTCAAAAAGAGAGACTTTTCCGCTTATCGTCGGACAGGCGGTTCTCCCGTATAATTATTCTTTTACTCTATTTACAGAACAGAAAAAAACCCGTTGTGACTATAATCGCCGCCTGAACACATACAAGAACACCCGACGGCAGTAAGGCGCACAATAAAACTCCCCCACCGAAGGTTAAAGCGGCAACACCTATCGTTTTTCCCGTGCACCTCATAGCATTATCCTTTTCTCCGGCGATATGTAATTTAATTATGTAAAAAAGCAATCGTCGCTCCCCGCCGGCGGAATGACCTTTTTATTACATCAAAATCAGTATAAATTAACGCCTTATGAAATCATTGCCTTACAATATAGTTTATTCATATTATCGATTTTGGCTACATATAAATTAAACAAAAAAGCGAAAGGATGCGATTATAATAAAAACTTCAGTAAGGGAAATCTATATTCCTAAACGGTTGCTGCACACAACTGTTGACAAGGATTTAGAGCTTGAGAGCTCTCTGCCTGATTATTGTCCCGATATCTCAAGACTTATAAGAGTGGATTGTGTGCCGGTTATAGAAAGCAGCGAGATAAACGGTGAAAAATGCGTTGTTGTCGGTAAAATCATTTGCAATATGATATATGAAACCGATTACAAGAACAAGGTTAAGAGCGCTGTGTTTGAAAAGGACTTTACTCATAACTTCGATGTCCCGATGCAAAACAGCGTGGACCCCGTTCCGGAGGTGACTACACGCTGCGCACATATTTCCTGTAAAATGCTCAGTCCGAGAAAATTCATCATCAAATCAAGGGTAGAACTGAACCTTGATGTATTCGCCAGTACCGTTATGAAAACGGCAGACACCGAAAGCGGCGACAACACATTCTACAAGACGGTCGAAATAAGCTATGAAAAAAAGCTTAAACCCTATAACGAAGAATTTGATTTTGAGGAAGAGATTCCGCTTATGCAGAACGAAAAATCCGTTGGTGAAATCGTTTATGGGAACATCCGGTTGCAGCCTCCTCAGGTAACGGTTACGGGAAATGACGCGCATATTAAAACAAATGCGGTTATTAAGCTGCTGTATGAGGCGGAAAATTCCGACAACGAATTGATTATGTCAACTAAAATACTGCCTCTCGTCATGACCATGAGCAATCTTGATATCAATGAAGAAAACAGGATTTCCGTTTCGCTCTCGGTTCCAAAGGAAAAACTATCGATCGAGCTGGATACCTATGGCGAGAACAGAGTAATAAGAGCCGAATTCACGGCATTTGCAAAAGCTGCAATCGCGGAAAAGGTAAATGAAACCGTCGCAACGGATATGTTCTCCTCGGATTGTTTACATAAAACTGAAAATGCAACAGTTAATCTTTTGATGGCAGCCACAGAATTCGATCGCACATTTGCCATAGATACGGAGATTACGCCTGATAGAACCATTATCGCTCCTTTGTTCGACACCGATATAACAATAAATGAATTAAAAGCCGAACAAAGTGAGGGAGGTGTCGTAATCAGCGGTACTTATACGGTCTCGATTTTGGGTCTGACGAATGAGGGAGTCGAAAGCTTTGATTTTACGGGTGAGTTCAGTGAATTCATCACAGCTGATTTTCCAATGGGTGTCGGTTCTATCGAGGTCTCGCTGTATCCGTTTGATTATACCTCGACGATGATGTCAGACGGTAACATTTCACTCAGAATCATCATCAACGCTAAAATTAGAGCATATACAGAAGAGATGAAAACATTTATCTCGACAATAATAAGTCAAGACCCTCTCGCAAAAGAAAAAGAGAGCTATTCCGTTGTGTATTATTACCCGAGCAAAACCGATTCTTTATGGACTATTGCGAAAAAGTATTATGTAAACCCAAGCGCCATAAAGGCAGCGAACCCTAACACCTTTGACGAAAACGATATGCCGAAAATCGGCACCAGAATGGTTTTAATAAAAAAATAAGCTCCGAATAAAAAAACCGTCATTACCCGCCGTTTCTTTTATGAACCGGTATCGGAATGGCGGTTTTTTATTATTTAAGAGATTAATTAGTTGTTATTTTGTTACCATTAACCGCCCGGTTTAATATACTGTAAATATAAATACTTATCCGAAAGTAAATAACACGGGGGAAATGAGTCATATATGTCTGATAATGTAAAAATTTCAATTATAGGAGGAGATTTAAGACAGCTTGTAGCTGCAAGGATGTTTTCCGAAAACGGAATAGAAACAGCGGTGCATGGATTTGATCTGTATTGCGGTGATTTTTCCGCAGTAACAAAGTGCAGGACACCTGCGGATTGTATACACGGTTCTTCCGCTGTAATACTTCCGCTACCCTGTTCGGTTGACGATGAAAATGTCAACACGCCGCTGCATGACGAAAAAATCCCGCTCAGTGAGATTTTTTGCCATGTATCCGATGAACAAATACTCTGTGGGGGCATGATCAACTTCTGCCGACCGAACAGTTATGATTATTATGAAAGGGAGGAGCTGAAAATCCTAAATGCAATCCCTACCGCGGAGGGAGCGATAGCGATTGCTCTCGATAAAATGCCGATAACATTGCACGGAGCCAAAGCGGTGATTCTGGGGTACGGTCGTATCGGGAAAGCGCTCGCGGAACGGTTAAAGGGCTTAGGTTGCCATGTTACCGTTTGCGCAAGAAAGGATAGTGACCTTGCGTTATGCGAATCCTCCTCATACAGAGCGGTACATATGCGTCTTTTAAGTGAGGTAGTATCGGATGCAAATGTGATTTTCAATACCGTTCCGGCAGTCATTTTAAACGAATCCATTCTCGATTGTGTTGATTTTCGAACTCTGATAATAGACCTTGCCGGAAAACCGGGCGGAATTGACTTTTCAGCCGCAGAAAAATGCGGTTTGAATGTCATACAGGCGTTATCGCTGCCCGGAAAAGTTGCGCCCGAAACGGCGGGTAGTATAATATATAAGACGGTAAATATCATTCTCAAGCAGGAAGGAGTTCTTTGATTTGAAGCTGGCTTATGCCATATGCGGGTCATTCTGCACGCATGACAAAGCGTTGAATGTGCTCGGGCTTCTGGCAGAAAAACATTCTATAACACCTATTTTCTCCGAGATAACGGCGGTGACTGACACCCGCTTCGGCACAGCGATTGTACTGAGTAGAAAAGTCGGCGAGATTTGCAGGGAGAAAATAATTAGTTCCATAATGGAAGCAGAGGAAAAAATAACAAAAGGTAAATATGATGCTTTAATAGTAGCTCCGTGTACCGGAAACACACTTGCTAAAATAGCCAACGGTATAACAGATAGCACGGTTACAATGTGCGTCAAAGCACAGCTCAGAAACCGCCTTCCGGTTATTATCGGGCTTGCAACCAATGACGGGCTCAGCGCCAACCTATTCAATATTGCGATGACACTTGAAAAGAAAAACATTTATTTTGTGCCATTCGGACAGGACAATGCTGTAGAGAAGCCGACGTCTCTTGTTTGCGACTTCGATAAAATAGAGAGCACGTTTGAATCGGCTGTTCAGAGCAAACAACTGCACCCTTTGTTATCGTAAAACTTAAAAAACGCAAAACACCATAAAAAGCGTTTTGCGTTTTTATTATTTCGTGCTGCTTGTTACAACGGGAAGGAAATTTGAATATTCTTCCGCAAGGTTCGGTGTAGGTTCTCCGGTTTTCGGGTTATATAAGTACTGGTAACAGAAAAAGCAATATCCATCTGCCCATTTACTCTCAAAAATATACTCAAATGAGCGTTTAAGCACATCCTTGTTATTTATCCATTCGTATTTTCCCTCAACCGTAACCGCCCATGCGTTTATAACCCCGTTATATGCGTTAAAAGCGTTTCCGCCTGACAGACCTACATAATACTTTACTTTTGGATTGGTTACCAGCGACGCCCATTCATCAACAGTCTCTGCAAACGGGCAGGAGCCATGCAGGAATCCGAAATAAATTTGCGGCAGTATATAATCTATAAATCCGTCCTCACTGCACCATTTGGCGACATCGATAAAATAAGTGGAACGAAGATAAGTAAGATTGCCCGCAGGTGATACTCCGAAAACCGCGCTTTTATCTGTTGAATGCGTTGTGTTATAAAGACTTTTTACAAGAATATTTATATTGTTCTCCCTGAACTCGGAAAGCGAGGTATATCCGCTTTTTGCAAACGCTGCCGAATCGAACGATGCACTCGTGGTCGGGTAGAAATAATCATCTATATGTATTCCGTCAACATCATATTTGTCAAGAATCTCAGCCGCTCCGTTGCATATCAGCCCGATGACTTCCTGATATGCCGGGTTAAGGTATAGTCTGCCTTCTACCTCTACGATCCTGTCATTTTTTGCGTTATACCATTGTTTTGTAAGATATTTATCGCTTACGGAGTTCATCTCCGTGACTGTTTGCAACCGAAGCGGGTTTATCCAAGCATGTACCGAAATCCCCGCATATTTCGCTTCTTCTATGTAAATCTTTATCGGATCATAGCTTATCGATGTTCCGCTGCTCCCTTTAACGTACAGAGATACGGGAAAAAACTGCGACTCATACATACTGTCTCCGAACGGTCGCATATGCAGAAAAACAGTATTGAAACCATCGTGCTTGATGTTTTGCAGCATTTTTCTCACAAGTGCGATATAGGAGCTTTTTTCACGTTGAACACCGTTATTTACATACAGTGCGTTCATGTCATACTGCGATATCCAGATGCCCTTCATATAATCATCTGCAGCCTCCCCGACACGTATTTTTTCTCCCGGAAAGCTCTTTTCAAATACCGTTTTGTATGATCGTGTTATTGTTTCCGAATAGGTATAATAAAGCTCTCCCGACAACATATATCCAAGATAAGCCCTCACCGCAAATACCGTATCGACCGAATCAATTGTTATCCCGCTTTTGGTAACGTAATAGTCTATGTAGGAGTAGCTCGAAAACCCCTTTTTACCCAAGTAATTACTTATTCCCTGAGCGCGTAAATTCTCAATACCCGATTCCAGATTTCCATCGGGCATAAACGCAAGCTCGTTATTAAGTGAATCCATCGGACAGATCAATATTCCCATCGAAACGACCGACGAGTCTTCAAGCAGGCGTGAAGAGGTGTACCTTGCTCCGAAACGCAGCGCTCCCAATTCGGGGTTTATTGTCGCACCCAGCAAGGTCAATGCGTTATTTTCGTCAACAGCTTCGATTTTCGGCACAATTGAAAAAACCGATAATATTATAGCAAGCAATAAACATACAGCAACTTTATAACGCAATTATACTCCTCCGCTCAAAATAACAGCAATTTTAAAACTATAAATCTTATATTCATATTCTATATGTCGAAATGCGGCTTGTCAATTGTTATTTACAAACAGTTTACCGATATTTTTCCTTTCCTGCGCGAAATCCGGGTTTACCTCACCGGTAAGTACGTCAAACAGGTAATGATAACAGAAAATACAGTAGCCTGACGCTTTTTTCTCCTCATATATCGCAATAAGGCTTCTTCGTAGAATATCCTTATTATTAATCCATTCGTTTTTTCCTTCCTCAGTTCCGGCATAAACATCGATCTCACCCGATACCGCCATAACTGCCTTTGCGGCGGTAAGCCCTATAACAAGCCTTACCTCCGGCTCGGTAACCGCATCCACCCAGTCGGAAAGGATTATGTCGAACGGACAGCTTTTGTTGAGAAACCCGAAATACAGCTGCGGCATTATATAATCGATATAACCTTTTTGCGAGCACCAAAGATTAACATCAGCGTAATACCCCTCACGCAGGGAATACAGGTTTCCCGCAGGAGCGATTCCGTACCGAGCGTCGCTGTTTGAGGTCTTTACTGCCTGATAGATACCTTTTACCAAGAGATTTATGTTGTCACGCCTGAAATCTCCCAGCACATCAAATCCGCTCGAAGCGAATTCAACGGCGTCAAAATCAGCATCGGTTGTCGGATAAAAATAATCATCCATATGGATGCCGTCCATATCGTACCGCTCCATAATTTCCGAAACTCCGTCTGTAATCAACCCTCTGACCTCCGTATAAGCGGGGTTCAGGTACAAGCGGTCCCCGACTGCAATCACTCTGCCATTTTGCTGTTTATACCACTGCTTTATAATAAATCGGTCATCGATCGATTCTATCTCGTTTGTTTTCATAAGCCGTAGGGGATTTATCCAGCCATGAACTGAGATGCCGACCTTATGAGCCAGATCCGTAAAAATCCCAACCGCATCATAAAAAAGCTCCTGCCCGTAACTACCGCTAACATATTTTGAAACGGGGAAAATATCGGAAGCATACATGCTGTCCCCGTTAGGCCGAAGCTGCAAAAACACTGTGTTAAAACCGTTATTCTTAATATTCAAAAGCATTTTACTCACGAGATCCGTATAGCTCTGCTCATTGCGCTGAACACCCTTCTCTGTAAAAACAGGCTGCATATCAAACTGCGAAAACCAGATGCCCCTTATAAAATCATAGTTTATTATCTCTGATCCCGTGTTTTTGGATATCGCGTCGATGCTTGTACACGAAAGCTCGATTTCAAAGTCATTCACGGTGCCTGTATCCGGTATCGAAACCGGAACAAGAATATCCGCTAAAAGAGCAAGCGCTGAACATAGAATTATAATGATCAGATGCCATGTGTTCTTTTTCAAAAAAATCACCTGTTGCATTTCTATGTGCTTATCGATCCGATTAATACCGCTGTACTGAAAAATATCTATTTTCAAATATTACATTTTATGATAGAATGAAAAAAAGGAGGATGCATAATATGTTCTTGCAGCTTGATCCGGTAACTGATTTTATACTTGCCTCTTTAGAAAATTCCGGGTTTTCTTTGTATATTGTAGGCGGTTCACTGCGGAACAGGCTTCTCGGCCTTGACGTTCACGATACCGATTTTACAACAAACGCCACTCCCGCACAGGTAAAACAGATTTTTTCCTCATATACCGCCATAGATACAGGAATCCGTCACGGGACAGTTACCCTCGTTATAGATCATGTCCCTTATGAGATAACCACCATGCGAACGGAGGGTACGTATTCCGATAACCGCCGTCCCGATTGTGTTTTTTACACAGATTCCATCGAAGAGGATCTTAAAAGGCGTGACTTTACAGTCAATGCGCTCGCTTATTCGCCAAAAAGCGGTTTAGTTGACCTTTTCGGCGGTCTTTCCGACCTCGAAAACAGAGTGTTAAGAACGGTTGGTGAACCTGCCGAGCGTTTTTCTGAGGACGCGCTAAGAATAATGCGCGGGCTTCGTTTTTCGTCCGTTTTAGGTTTTGAGATTGAGAACGAAACAAAATCGGCAATGTTCCATTACTCTCATTTATTGAAAAACATTTCCGTTGAACGGATTTACAATGAGCTGATCAGCATGCTTGACGGCAATAATTTCGACAAGGTTTTGCGTGATTTTCTACCTGTTTTTAAGCTGATAATGCCCGAAATGCGTTTGCCTGAAGCTAACCTCGGAGAACTGCCAAAGCATCTTTTCAGGCTTGCCTCACTTTTCGAAGGAGAAACGGAAGCGGAAAATTGCCTTCACAGACTCAAGGCGGACAATTTTACAATAAAAACCGTAAAAGCACTTATCAGCAGCGAGCCGATACCTTTCGGTGATGTCGAAATAAAGAAATACCTGCGAAAAAACCAGGCAAATACACTCGATATCGCTCTTTTTCGCGAGACTTTTTACAAAGAAAAAGGCTCTTTTTCACGTGTAAAGAGCGTTTTGGATAGCGGCGAATGCTATTCGCTTTCTATGCTTGCTGTCAACGGTAACGATATAGCTTCTCTGGGCTTTTCGAAATCAGAGATTGGAGAAGTGCTTGAAGAGCTGCTCGACAAAGTGATTTCCCGCCGGCTGGATAATAAAAAAGAAGTGCTTATAGAAGCTGCAAAAATTATTGACAAGCAATAATCAATCTGTTATAATGCTTGAGGCTATAAGGAAAAGAGCGGGAACTCATATATTATCGCCTGTTTTTGGTTCTTTTTTAAACGCTTTTTAGTGTTTTTTCCCTGCTGGTGTGGCGCAGTGGTAGCGCAATTGATTCGTAATCAATAGGTCGTGGGTTCAAATCCCACCACCAGCTCCATATGTTTGATCCTTGTAAGTGCTTGATATATCAAGTGTTTTCAAGGATTTATTTGTTTTTACGGAGTTTTTTTATGGCAATAAATAAGCCGTTTGCCGTATGTATAGAAACAGATCTGTCCAGTTTGTAATTAACAACACCTACGTTCCAGTTCGCTTAATTCCTATATCAATATAAAGTTACTCGTATTCTTGTAGCAATTCCGACTCGATACGACATATTATGTATCGGGAGGAATATTATCATGTCTGAACAATTTGAAAAACGCAAAAAAGATTTAGTTGTAAATCAGCTTATAAAAGCGCAGACACAGGTATGTGTAAAACCCGAGTGCAAGCACGGAGAACCCAAAGTATTTTGTATTGATACAAAGATTAAACCCGGATGTGAGTGCGTTGATATGAGCGACTACCGTAAAGCCGGTGAAAAGTGCGTGTTTACAATAACACAGCTCTTTTGTGTGGAAGTACCAGTCTCGCTCGATTTTGATATAGATATAAACGAGGGCATCGCCTGCTGCGGCAAGCCCGAATTCGGTCCCTGCAAAAAGTGCATCGAAACGGACGAGAAATAATAAAGGGTCGCTTTCGTCAACATTATTTAATTGATAAATACCCCGTTTTCTGTGTGAAATCGGGGTTTTTATTATCATTTTGGTTGTTTTTACAGAAATTATTACCAAGCAGATATCAGATTTGCCAATATAGACAAAATACTGTTGCAAAAATAGTAAAAATGTTATATAATATAGTTGATCAAATTTTTGTAGTCAGGTGAATGAGTTTATGAAAAAAACGACTGTCAAAATCGCTTTGGACGGACCTTCCGGATCGGGAAAAAGCACAATGGCAAAGCTTCTGGCAAAAGATATGGGTTTTGTATATATAGATACCGGTGCTCTTTACCGCACGATAGGATTGTATTGTGCCAAAAAAGGAGTAGCAGCCGATGACTTAAATGGAATTATCGCACTTCTGCCCGAAATAAACATTAAAATGCAGCTCATCGATGGCGGCGGAGTGGTATATCTTAACGGCCGTAAAATCGGAGATGAGATACGCACGCCCGAGATTACAAAATATGCCTCCGATGTATCAAAAATTCCCGAGGTTCGCAGCTTTCTTTTGGAGCTGCAGCGTATGATTGCCGACGAGAACAATACAATTATGGACGGCAGGGATATAGGAACCGTTATTCTACCGGACGCGCAGGTAAAAATTTTCATGTATGCCGATGATAAAACAAGGGCACGCCGACGTTATAACGAGCTTATAGCCAAGGGTTATGATGTAAAATATGAGGATGTTCTCTCCGATATGATGAAACGGGACAAAAACGACAGAGAGCGGCAGATCGCGCCGGCAATACCCGCGGACGACGCTATCATACATGACAATTCCGGAATGAGTATTGAGGAAAATTTCGAAGCATTAAAGAAAATTATAAACGAAAAGTTGATATAGATGTTTTACAGAGCACTTAAAATATTACTGATACCGTTTTTTAAGCTATTGTACAGAATAAAAGTTGTCGGCAGAGAAAACGAGCCTTCGGAGAATTATATCGCCTGTGCTAACCATTCGTCATATATCGATCCCGTATTGATCGCATACGCTCTTAAGCATACGCAGCGGTTTGTAGCACGCTCATCACTTGTAAGATTCGGTTTTTACCGCTGGTTGTTCCGCCGCGTCAAGGTTATCACAATTAACAGGGGGAGCACGGACATCTCCTCAATACGGACAATAACGCAGGCTGTCAGCGACGGTGATTGTGTGAGCATATTCCCTCAAGGTACCAGAATAAAGGGAGTAATCCCCCGCCCCGAACAAGCTCAGGGCGGTATCGGTTTGTTAGCGGTAAAAACCAATGCACTCATACTCCCGGTTTCGATAATCACAAAAAGATTACGCCCCAGATTGTTCAAGAAAACCGTTATTGTTATCGGAAAGGCGATTCCGGCTTCGGAATATCTGAACTGCTGCGAAAATTCCCGAAGCAAGGATATTGCCGTGTTTTTATTTTCAAGGGTTTGTATCCCTTTTGAAGGAATGAAGTCAGAAAAGAGCGATGTAGAGCATGGCTGAGATTACACTTGCAAAAAGCAGCGGTTTCTGTTTTGGGGTTAAGCGTGCCGTTACGCTGCTTGAGGATGAGCTTGGCAAAA
Source organism: Eubacteriales bacterium (assembly GCA_028702135.1). Taxonomy (GTDB): domain Bacteria; phylum Bacillota; class Clostridia; order Oscillospirales; family CAG-382; genus UBA1049. The sequence continues at coordinate 12,871 of JAQVPJ010000003.1, forward strand.
CGGAAAACGCAAGAAACGTTATTTCAATAGGCGAAATAATCCACAACAGAACCTTTACCGATTCCATAAAACGCCGTGGTGTAAGGATTATTGACCCGGAAACCATTGAAACGGTTGATTGGGATAAAAACTCCGTGGCAATCATAAGGACGCACGGAGTTATTAAACAGGTTTATGAATATCTTGAAACGAATGATGTGTGCTATATCGATGCGACCTGCCCTTATGTGAAAAAGATATACAAAATAGTCGCAACACAACCTAAGGATTCGCTTATAATCATTATGGGCGATGAGAATCACCCGGAGGTTCAGGGAATCAGGAGCTTTGCGGAATGCGAAGTTCTTGTATTTTCCGATTTCGAGGAATTACAAAGCGGAATACCGAAAAACCCGCCTGAAGATAAGAATATAATACTTGTCGCACAGACGACTTACAATATTAACCAGTGGGAAAAATGCCAAAAATTCATAAAATATCTATATACAAATTCGAGAATATTTGATACAATATGCAGTGTGACCGATGAAAGACAAAAAGAAATACTGTCCCTGTCGGCAGACAATGACCTTGTCGTTGTTGTCGGAGGAGCCTCCAGCTCTAATACGGCAAAGCTGTATGATATCGCTATAAACAACTGTAAAGCAGCAATTCACATTGAAACTGCAGGAGAGCTTTTGGATTATCCCCCGCACTTTTTCAAAAAAGCAAAAAAAATAGCTATAACTGCGGGAGCTTCAACTCCGGGCAGCATAATACAGGAGGTTATACAAACAATGACAGAAATCACCAATGACGAACTCAGCTTTGCTGAAATGCTCGATCAGTCCTTTAAAACTTTAAATACAGGGGAAAGGGTAACCGGGGTCATCACATCGGTAAGTCCCTCGGAGATTCATGTAGACTTGGGAATCAAACACACGGGTATACTACCATACGATGAGATTACTTCAGAGAGCGGTGTTGACCTTGAGAGGGAATTCCATGTCGGCGACAAGATTGAAGTTGTATGCATAAAATTCAACGACGTTGAAGGTATCGTCACTCTTTCCAAGAAAAGGCTTGACGCGAGTAAAAACTGGCAGGTCATTCAACAAGCGGCTGAGGAGGGCAGTATACTTTGTGGTACGGTCAGGGATGTTATCAGGGGCGGGTTGATCGCATATGTGCAATCCGTAAAGGTGTTTATTCCCGCATCACAGTCCGGAGTTCCCAGGGACGGCTCGCTTGAGTCTCTCAAGGGCCAAAAGGTAAAAATCAAGATCATCGAGATAAACGAGCAACGCAAGCGTGCAGTCGGTTCTATAAGAAACGCGGAGCGTTCGATTCATAAAAAGGAGTCAGAAGAATTTTTTGCAACCGCAGAGGTTGGACAGAAGTTCAAAGGAACGGTTCGCTCGATTACGAATTATGGTGTTTTTGTAAATATCGGACCGGTCGACGGAATGGTTCACATCACCGAGCTTTCGTGGGGCAGACTTAAACCTCCTTCGGAGTTGTTTAACATCGGCGACGAGATTGATGTTTTTATCAAGAATATCAACACCGAAAAAAAGCATATCTCACTCGGCTACAAAACCGAAGAGAACAATCCATGGAGAATTTTCGAAAATAAATACAAGGTTGACGATATTGTGGACGCGAAGGTTGTAAGCCTTATGCCATTCGGCGCATTCGCAGAGATAATTCCGGGTGTCGACGGTCTTATTCACAATACTCAGATAGCGTTGAAACCGGTGGGAAATCCCGCTTCGGTTCTCAGAATCGGGGACAGTATAACCGCAAAGATAACTGCAATCGATCTTGAGAAAAACAGAGTAAGCCTTTCCATAAAAGCACTGCTTGAGGAGGGAGATACTCCTGCCAGAGAAACCACTCCTGCTGAGGAAACCGCTCCTGCCGAGGAAATCGCTCCTGCCGAGGAAATCGCTCCTGCTGAGGAAATCGCTCCTGTCGAGGAAATCACTCCTGCCGAGGAAATCGCTCCTGCCGAGGAAAAAGTTCCTGCTGAGGAAATCACTCCTGCCGAGGAAATCACTTCTGCTGAGGATAATCCTTCATTCGAGAATTCCGAGGAAAACGATGTGGAGAAAGCAACAACCGCCGAATAAGGCGTACAGTAAACAAGAAATACCGCCGCAAGCTCAAATAAGAGCCTGTGGCGGTTTTTTTACCGTCATCGATAAATTCAGTTTAAATACAGTCGTATTCCTTTGTTCATACGCTGTCGAAAAAGGACCGGACGCATATAATGATAACGATGAAGTCAGCAGGCTTTTCGCCTGCCCGATTTTACGATTTTGTATAAAAGGAGATTATATAACATCGATGGAATTTGAACCTTTAAATGATTTTGTACCAAATGGCGAGTTGATCGAAAATTTGCTGGAGGAACACTCCTTCCCAAGCCGAATTTCGCTCGCAATGGCGTATGTTCCTTATCAGCCTTTCAATAATCTTTATGATAATGAAACCGGTTTTAGCAGGGGAACAATATTCAAAGCGCTTGATCTGCCTTTTTTAGGCGAAAAAGGAGCAGGAAAATGAATAACGAAAGAGCACAGGCACTAAAAAAGCTCCAGATAATCTCTTTTGCAGTAAATGAAGCAGCCCTTTATCTTGACGGACATCCGACAAATAAAATGGCATTGGCATTTTATGAAAAAGCGGTTAAGGAGCATAAAGATTTATTGGCTAAGTATGAAAAGACCTACGGTCCGATAACTTTTTTCAGCGCCAGCGGTCCTTCCTGGACCTGGGTACAAGGCCCATGGCCGTGGCAAAATGAAAGAGAGGCGTGACCTATGTGGACATATACTAAAGCACTGCAATACCCTGTAAACATCAAAAATCCCAACCCCGCAATGGCAAAGGTTATAATTACACAAATAGGAGGACCGGACGGTGAGCTCAGCGCCGGGGTGCGTTACCTTTCTCAGCGATACTCAATGCCTTACAACGAGGTTGTTGGCATATTAAATGATGTAGGGACATATGTACCGTACTGACGAAATTATAAAGATATCACCGGTAGATTCTTTCGTGAAGTATTCTTTTGTTTTCATCGAAATTGATTTTTATAATTGACATGCCTCTATAAGTGGCATAGTACCAAGTGTCCTTTGCCGGAATTACATCTGTTTCTATATTCGAATTATTCTTATCGAAGAAATCATATGCGAGAGAAATAATTGTACCGGAGCTTAAATTTGTCTTTACAAACCGAATGTTATCATTAATGAGTGTGACTATGTCTCCTACATTATCGAGTTCAAGCACTTTGTTCATTGCCGCTACAATTATGCGTCTCTGACGCTCCGTCCTTCCCCAATCGTCACCGAGCCCTTTGCGTATGCGGGCAAATTCCAAAGCCATTTTGCCGTCAAAACTAACCTCGCCCTCTGTATAGTTTTTACCGTAATTTCTGTTCATATAATCAGCTTCTTTTTTCGAAACAAATACCGTTACACCCTCGATTTTATCTATCAGGTTTATAAATCCATTGTAATCAATGCTTATGTAATGCTGGATATCCAAGCCGTAAACATCATTGATAGTATTTATCGTAAGACCTGCTCCGCCCCAGGAATAAGAAGCGTTAAGCCTGTTCCATCCATGGTTCTCGATAGGAACAAGTGAATCCCGAAGTAATGAGTTAATGCTTACCTTACCGGTGTTCTTATTGTATGATAAAACCATCATACTGTCGCTGCGTCCGTTTCCACCCGACGAGGAGTATACATCCCTGCCTATGAGCAAAACGTTTATTATAGTTTTATCTATTGGCTCGACGATATATATCGGCGTTTCTTTTGCCACACCGGAACTGCCCTTGTTCCCTTTGTTGTCATCATTATTGTTCCCGTCATTTTCTGAAGTATCGTCTTCAACCGATACTTCATCTCCCGTCTCGTTCTGCGATTCATCCTCATCAACGGAACCCTCTATCGGAATAATCTCGCTCTCGTCCAGCTCCGGCCAGGAATATCCCCCGCTTTTTTCCACATAAGGTATACCCTCGTAAACCTTGCTGTACATTATTATACCAAAAATCAATACTGTCAGTATCGAGAGCAGCAGAAGCGAAGCGAGGGCAAAAAGACTCCATTTTATTATCTTTTTCGGTTTCTCCTTCATATAGCTTTCCCATCTCCGGCGTAAATGCTTTTTTCAGTCAAAATCCGCCGGAAAAATGGCTGAGTTTTATTGGTGTTTGTTTTAATTATCTCCGTTTATTACATATGTCGGCACAATACTTTTTATCTGTTCCTTTATATCGGCAGCTTCCTCATAACAGGATTTGTATAGGACATCCAGTTTTTTAAGAAACTCTTCCTCGTCCATTTTAATCGGTCTTCCGATATGAATAAGTCTGTTTTCTGTGTCCTGCAACCCCTCTTCCTTCATCAAAAGCTCCTCATAGAGCTTCTCTCCAGGACGTAGACCGGTTATCTCGATAGAAATATCCTCGTAAGGCTTATAACCTGATAAACGTATGAGGTTTTCCGCAAGGTCGATAATCTTCATCGGCTCGCCCATTTCAAGCACGAAAATCTCGCCACCCTTTGCGTACGCGCCTGCCTGTAAAACAAGAGAAACCGCTTCGGGTATTGTCATAAAGTAGCGGATGATATCCTTATGTGTGACGGTTACCGGACCTCCCGCGGCTATCTGCTTTTTGAACAGAGGAACCACGCTCCCATTTGAACCGAGAACGTTTCCGAACCTGACCGCAACGAATTCCGTTTTTGATTTTTTGTTGTAGGTCTGAATTATCATCTCGCAGATTCGCTTTGACGCACCCATAATATTCGTCGGATTTACCGCTTTATCGGTAGAAATCATAACAAATCGTTCCGTACCGTATTTATCAGCGGCAATTACGGTATTCAAAGTGCCGAATACATTGTTTTTTATAGCCTCGTTGGGGCTTGACTCCATCAGAGGAACATGCTTGTGAGCGGCAGCGTGGTATACGATGTTCGGGCGGTATTCCTCAAATATCTTTTCTATCCTGAGCGAATTGCGAACAGATGCGATCAGAGTAACGATATCCAGTCCGCTGTATTTTGCTTTTAACTCCTGTTGAATGTCATAAGCGTTGTTTTCATAAATATCGACGATAATCAGCTTTTTCGGATCGAAAGAGGCTATCTGCCTGCAAAGCTCGCTGCCGATTGAACCGCCGCCGCCTGTAACCATTACCACCTTATCTTTAACATAGTTCTTAATTGAGCATAGCTCAACCTTTATAGGGTCTCTGCCTAACAAATCCTCGATTTCAACGTCTCTGAGCTTGCTTACAAAGACCTCACCATTCATAAGCTGATAAATCCCGGGTAGAATCTTCAGCCGGCAATTTGTCACCTTGCAGATCTCTACGATTTCGCTTACAATCTTTCTCGAAACAGAGGGCATCGCTATTATAATTTCATTAATCTTATAATATTCTGCCGCTTCTATTATGTTCTCCCTGGTACCGACAACTTCTATTCCCTGTATATATTTACCCTGCTTTTCAGGATTATCGTCAATTATACACTTTACGACCGTATTCATTATGCGGCTGCTCGATTTTATCTCCTTGATAATAACATTGGTTGCCTCACCGCCGCCAATTATCATAACTCTTGAATATTTCCCGTTGTTTTTCGGCTTTTTCAATAAGTATCTTAAAAGCCGGTATGCAAATCTGCTTGCCATAACAAGCATTATAAGTACGCCCATAAAGAGAAAATAATAGCTTCTCGGAACCGGAAATCCCGAAAGTATCATACCTATACAGTTTAAAACGGAAGTGATGACACAAGCGGAAAAAATATTAATTAGCTCAGTTACTCCCGCAAAAATCCATAGGCTCTGGTACAATCTGAACAGTCGAAAAACCAAAACAGTTACTATTATATTAATCGGCAGGTAGTTCAGCACAGAACTAACGTATAAGTGAAAAAACGGATTGTCGATGTCAAGATCGAACCTTAGCAACAATCCGAGTAAGCTCGCAGTTATTACAATAACCGAATCCAGCAAAACCAAAAATATTTTATTCAGTAAAAGCTGATTATCTGATATTTTTTTATGCATTTCCAAAATCAATCACTTTCTTCGGCTTCATATCGTTAATACCAGGAAAAGTTTTTTATAAAAAACTCGGCAGTAAAGAATAATGATTTGTAATGTGCGGTAGGCGGGTCTTTATATGACTCATTACTTCTTTCTCCAGACCATATGATTCACAACTCCGGTATAGCTCTGTATAAGCTTAACAACCTTCGTGCTTACGTTTGTGTCAGTATAATTCGGAACATCCAGTCCGTGATCCCCGTTTTTTTGCATTTGTGTCGCAAGTTCAACCGCCTGCAAAACCTGCTCGGTTGTTATGCTTCCTATAATAAAGTTTCCCTTATCGAGCGCTTCGGGACGTTCTGTGCTGGTTCTTACGCAGACTGCCGGAAAGGAATGAAAAAACGAGCTTTCCTCCGGAAGTGTTCCGCTGTCGGAAACCACGCAGAAAGAATTTATCTGCAGGTTGTTATAATCGGAAAATCCAAAAGGCGGAAGACTCCTTACATTCTTGTGGAATATAAATCCTCTTGCCTCGATATATTTCTTGCTTCTCGGATGCGTGGAATAAATGACCGGCATTCCGTACTTTTCCGCCATGGCGTTGACGGCGTTCATAAGTGCGAAAAAGTTATTCTCGTTGTCAATATTCTCCTCGCGGTGTGCGGATAACAGGATATATTTACCTTTTTCAAGACCGAGTTTTTCAAGCACCCTGCTGTCTTTTATCTTTTGAATATTTGCGTTCAATACCTCCGCCATGGGAGAGCCGGTTACATATGTGCGCTCCTTTGCGGTTCCCTCGGCATTAAGATAACGCCTTGCATGCTCGCTGTAACAAAGGTTAACATCCGCTATGTGATCTACTATCCTTCTGTTTGTCTCCTCGGGAAGATTCTCATCGAAGCAGCGATTTCCCGCTTCCATATGGAAAATCGGGATTTTCAGTCTTTTTGCCGAAATTGCGGATAGAGCGGAGTTTGTGTCTCCGAGGATAAGCAGTGCGTCGGGTTTAAGCTCCGACATCAGCTTATAGCTTTTGGCAATGATATTTCCGATTGTCTCCCCTAAATCCTCTCCAACAGCGTCGAGATAAAAATCCGGTTTACGCAGTCCTAAATCCTCAAAAAATATCTGATTAAGCGTATAATCATAATTCTGTCCGGTGTGAACAAGCGTATGTTCAAAATACTTATCGCACTTTTTTATAACCTCGGAAAGCCGAATTATCTCCGGTCTTGTTCCAAGAATAGTCATAAGCTTAAGTTTACTCATCTCACACCTCTAAAAATATAGTGTCCGGCTTATCGGGGTCGAATGTCTCGCTTGCCCACATAAATGTTACCATATCGTTCTCACCGAGGTTCTCGATATTGTGTGTGTATCCCGTCGGAATATCAACAACAACGAGTTCTCTTCCGTTAACATAATACTCTAATATTTCCTCGCTGTCAACCCTGCGCAACCGTATAACTCCCCTGCCGCTAACTACAACAAACTTCTCGTTTTTTGTGTTGTGCCAATGGTTTCCCTTAACTATACCCGGCTTTGAAATGTTGACAGAAAACTGACCCCTGTCTGTGGTTTTTATTATCTCGGTAAAACTTCCCCTGTTGTCTTTATTCATTTTCAACGGATAACTAAAGCAGTCCTTTGGCAGATATGACAAATATGTAGCATAGAGCTTCCTTGTAAAATCATCAGACAAGTCGGGAACGCTTCTCTCCTCGCGAGATGCTTTAAACGAATATATCAAATCGACTATTTCACCCAGCGTTTTTGTGTAGAAAACGGGAATGCTGCAATAATTATCCGGGCATATATTTGCTCTCCCCTCAAGAGCGTTTACGAGTTCCTGCACAACATCATCAATATACACAAGATTCAAAACAGTGTTGCGGTCGTTTACCATTATCGGAAGACCGCTTGCGATATTATTGCAAAAGGTTGCGACCGCGCTGTTATAGTTCGGTCTGCACCATTTACCGAAAACATTCGGGAACCGGTAAACGAATACCTTCGCACCCGTTTCTTTGCCGTAGTCAAAAATAAGCTTTTCTCCGGCCTTTTTGCTCTGTCCGTAAGGGTTGTCATTTGCCGCCTGAGTTGAGGAGGATATCATAATCGGGCATTTATTGTTATTTTTACGCAAAGTATCGAGCAAAATCGAAGTAAAACCGAAATTGCCGGTCATATACTCGCTCTGTTCCTTAGGCCGGTTCACTCCGGCAAGATGGAAAACAAAATCAGCTTCCCTGCAAAATGCGTCGAGAGAGTCTGGATCAGTATCGAGGTCATATTCAAAAATGTCGTTATACTTTCTGCAACAAAGCTCAGCTTTAAGATTCTTACCTATAAAACCCTTTGCGCCTGTAATAAGTATCTTCATGCCTTATCTGTTCTCCCAAGCGGCAATTTCTTCCCTTATAAACGGAAGTGAAAGCAGCTTCTCCTTGACCTGTTCAATACTGAGCATTCTCGTGTTGTTGGAGTTGAATTCGGTTATTTTATTACGCTTTTCATCGCCCTTGATGAAAAACTTATCATAATTCAAATCTCGTTTGTCGCAGGGAACACGGTAAAAGCCACCCAAATCTACAGCATGAGCGCATTCCTCGTTAGTGAGCAGCGTTTCATACATCTTCTCCCCATGGCGGATACCTATGATTCTGGTTTCGGTATCGGCATTGAACAACTCGCAAACCGCCCTTGCCAGCACACCGATTGTACAAGCGGGAGCTTTCTGCACCATAATATCACCGCTTTCCGCATTCTCAAACGCATATAACACGAGATCCACCGCTTCGTCAAGGCTCATAATAAACCGGGTCATATCTGGATCGGTAACTGTAATGGGCTTTCCCGACTTAATCTGTTCGATAAAAAGCGGAACAACACTCCCCCGTGAGCAAAGCACATTACCATAGCGTGTGCAGCATATCTTTGTTTTTTCGGGCTTTACGGTTCTGCTTTTTGCAACTATGACCTTTTCCATCATCGCTTTTGAAGTGCCCATAGCGTTTACGGGATAAGCCGCCTTGTCAGTTGACAGGCAGATAATGGATTTTACTCCCTCCTCAATCCCAGCAGTAAGCACATTGTCGGTACCTAAAACGTTGGTCTTCACCGCTTCCATTGGAAAAAACTCACAGGAGGGAACCTGTTTGAGTGCCGCCGCGTGGAAAACATAATCAACACCGTGCATAGCATTTTTTATGCTTGATATATCGCGGACATTGCCGATATAGAATTTTATTTTATCGCTCATCTCAGGCAGCTTTGCTTGATATAGATGACGCATATCATCTTGTTTCTTCTCATCGCGTGAGAAAATTCGTATCTCCCCGATATCGGTATTGAGAAAACGATCGAGAACAGCATTACCGAAAGAGCCTGTCCCACCGGTAATCAGAAGGGTTTTGTCCTTAAACATTTTTATCTTCTCCTTAAGCAATCTTTGCTCAAATAAACATTATTTATAAGTGTACTATATACAACAAAATTGAATGTAAGTTTCTCGGTATTTTTCCCGGCACCTTGTCTTATGTAAAATCCGTATCGTTATCCTCCGCTTTCCAGAAATAACCACAATGCGCTTGATTGATATGGCGGCAGATTCATTCTCCGGATGACACAAATTCAGAGCTTATATAGTTCAAAATGCATCTGAAAAATACTTACCCATTCCTGTTACCGATGTTCTTATTATACTTAATCTGTTTAGCGTTTCTTGTCTTTTTTACCGTATCTATCATCATTTTATATGACACTGTCGTCATAATCAGCCAATCATGTCAATGCTGTAAATCATGGTATATTTCAGATAGTTGCCTGCAAAGATCGGTAATCGGAAAATCATTAACATCATACATTATTCATACACTGTAATATTGTTATATTATATCATACGCAAGTAAAAAGTACAATACCGAAAAAAATGTATATGAGATACTGAAAGCAGAGCAGTGGATATGCAAATTACCGTTTGTTTTCCACCGATATCTACCATACATGGAATGGAGCTTACTATGGCAAAGAATATTGAATATAAATATATCATAAACCCAAGTATTGTCGAGTCTGATCACGAAAAGCAAAGCATATTTTCCGATATATTTAAAAAATCTATCATGCTTTCTCTTTTGGACAAGGAAATGCTTACAAAAAATCAGTACGAGAAGTGCTTGTATGCGATTATGGATGGAGGTATGTTCCGAAGCGATGAGGATTGCGGTATATTGCAGGGTTTCGACCGATAAGGACGATCAAATCAATTCGTTAGAAAGCCAAAAGCGGTTTTTCAGGGAATATATCGAGCGTAATCCGTCATGGGAGCTGACGAAGATATACAGCGACGAGGGCATATCGGGCACAAGCACAAAAAAGAGGCACTCTTTCAACAGAATGATTGATGATGCGTGCGAGCATCGATTTGAATTGATTATCACAAAAGAGATAAGCCGTTTTGCGAGGAATACGCTTGACAGTATCTATTATACAAGAAAGCTCAAGAATTACGGTGTCGGAGTAATTTTCATGAATGACAACATAAATACTCTCGACCCGGACGCAGAGCTTAGACTTACAATAATGTCCTCAATAGCGCAGGAGGAGAGCCGGAAAATTTCGGAAAGGGTGAAATGGGGACAAAAACGGCGTATGGAGCAGGGTGTTGTTTTCGGAAGAGATATGCTTGGATACGATATCCGCAGCGGAACCCTTTTTATAAACAAGAACGGTGCGGAAACCGTGAAGCTGATATTTCATAAGTATCTGAATGAGGGTAAGGGCACTCATAAAATTGCACAGGAGCTTCGTGAGTCGGGAATTCCTACTGCTTCTCATATGAAAAACTGGAACAACACCGTTATTTCAAGGATTCTGCGAAACGAAAAATACTGCGGGGACCTTATACAAAAAAAGACCTATACGCCAAGCTATCTGAGTCATGAAAAAAAACCCAACCGCGGTTATGAGGATTTTGTGGTCATTCGCAATCACCATGAACCGATAATAAGCCGTGATTTATTTGAAAAGACTCAGCAAGAGCTGGAAAGACGCTCTGTCTCAATTGAACGTAGGTCAAGGTATTCCAGCCGTTACTGTCTGTCAGGGAAAATCAAGTGCGGGAACTGCGGTTCTTCGTTCGTGTCACGTTTAAGAAAAAGAAAAAACGGCGAGCCATATATGTCATGGCGTTGTTATGAGGCGGTGATACACGGTAAAAAGCATTCCGAATCTTCTGGCGATACAAAGGGCTGCGACAACAGTACAGTTAGTGACGGTGATATCAAGCAGGTACTGCTTTGTGCCGTACGGGAACTAATTCCATATACAGTAAAGACCACAGAAAAGCTCATAAACACTATACAAAGGGTTTTAAACGTTGAACATCAAGAAAATCGATACAAAGACTCCGAGACTTTTAACGATAAAAGGCAGGCGCTTCTTGAATTATACCTGAACAATGATATTTCCATCGACGATTTCCGGCTGATGAACAAAAAAATCGTATCAGTAGAACCTGCAATAAAAAAAGAACCGGAAAAGGACTCTTTCAATCCGGTTAATACGGAGATGCGTGAATATATCAAACTTCTCTCTTCGGGAGAAATATGGGACGATGCCTTCTACAGAAACCTAATAGAAAGCGTTATAGTACATACTAATAATACCATTGTAGTCCGTATTCGGTTGCAAACTTTATAAATTTTTTCCGTCATTTTGATACCTCGGTGGGTACTGAGGAGCTGGGTCATATGGAGATGGTAAGCGCAATCGTATATCAGCTTACCAGAAACCTTACAATAGACCAGATAAAGGAAGCTGGTTTTGACACCTATTTTGTAGACCACACTACCGGAATTTATACTCAGGCAGCTTCGGGTGTTCCCTTTACAGCAAGCTTTTTCCAATCTAAGGGAGACGCGATAACCGACATCAACGAAGACCTTGCCGCGGAGCAGAAAGCGAGAACAACATATGACAACATATTGCGTCTTTCGGACGATCCCGATGTAAAGGATGTTATCCGCTTTTTACGTGCGCGTGAGATTGTGCATTACCAGCGCTTCGGTGACGCGCTAAGAATAATACAGGATAATCTTGATTACAAGAACTTCTATGCTTTTAATCCCGCGTTTGATAAGAGATAATCGCCAATAAAAAAGTTATGAGCGGCATAAATTTCTGCATGCCGCTCATTTTTTTATTGTGTGGTTTTACATTTCTAATAATAAACAAGCTGTAAAAATACTTCGAAGAGCGGTTTGCGTAAATGCGGTTTTTCTTAATAGCGGTAAAATAACTGACGCCGTATTCGCAGAGGTTATAAAAAAGCTGTAGCTCTTCTCCTCTTCTGAGGATTATAGGTTTTCTGCTCCAAAGTGCAGAACGGATTGCGTCATTTTATAAGGGTTCCCCGTTCGTACTTCTGCTAAGAAACGATGATTTGAAATACAAAGAACTTCTCTCAAAAGCCGTTCCGGTGATTTCGGAACTTATTATCACAATTATTACTGTTTTTATGACTTGGATGCATCGATTACGCAGTCTATTGCCAAAGCACTTGCAACAACAAGGAGCTCGTTATATCCATCGCTGATGTTTATCTCATAACTGTCGCCCCATGTAAACCAAGCCTTTTTAATAGTCGCTATTGGCTCACTTCCGTTATAAATGGTATAATTGTGTGCAAAATAATCTCCGTCAACGAGCCAGTCACTCCCCTCCAGGATGTACTCCTGTCTGAAAAGGGTCAGCTTCTTAACCACGGCTATTTGCAGTACACCGTTTATATAGACCTCATATCGAGGCATCCATGTCATCATCTTCTGCTTAATAAAGGCGACCTCCAGCTTCTGTTCGTTGTAGACATGCAGCTTATTCCCCCAGCTAAAAACCTCCCCTTCAACATAATAACGATCGTTACCCTGCTCATCCTTTATGGTAAATCTATCTCCCCAGGAGAATACCTTTTGTTTTATGTATAGTTTCATTCATCTGCTCCTTATAAGTATCTGTTGTATTTCATTTTTCACGTGTAAAAATCATCATAGACATTAATACGAAGAATTTCATAAAAACAGGTGCTTTTTGCTTTAACAAGACAAAACCCTCCTGTTATGTTATACGTAAAAACCGGAGAAAAACTCCGGTTTTGTAATCATTTTCGTTTAAGATACAGCAGCGGGTCAACCCTTTTGCCATCCTTTTGAACCTCAAAGTGAAGGTGCGGTCCTGTTACCCTTCCTGTCGCTCCAATCTGACCGATGACATCGCTTGTTTTTACAATATCTCCCACCTTAACGCCCATCGCAGATAAGTGACCGTATACTGTTATAAGACCGCTTCCATGATCGATATAAATAACTGTACCGAACCCAACTTTTGTACCTGCAAAGCATACAACACCATCGCCGGCGGCGTGAACATCATCACCATAACAGCCTCCGCTAAATGCGACAAGGTCAAGACCGTAATGGTATCCTAAATCTCTCCATCCGTAATAGGAGCTTATCCGCCCTGTATACGGGTATTCCAATATCCCTATTGTATCTACGCTCTTATCTTTTGTCAGCACTCCGCGTTCTATGACCTCGTCAACAGGCTCTGTGATAATATCGGTTGATATATAGTTCGACTGAACCAACTCGCCGTCTATATAAACATTTTCGTAGTTTGCAACACCGATACCTACTTTGCCCGTATTGACAACCTTTTCATAACCTGCGGTTTTTAAATCGGTATCCACATATTCCGTATCATATGCAAGATCGACAGTCGTCTGAGAGTCGGATTGAACCATTACCGAAAGCTCTGTATTTACCTTCTCGCCCGAAACGCTTGATAAATTAAATGTATAGGTATTTTCGTCAACGATACCCAAAAGATTCATCAATAAGCTGCTTTCAACGATATGATCAGGTGTAAATTCGCTGTTGACAATCTCAATCTCATTCATAAATTGCGTGTTTATAATGTTTGAGACTGAAAAAGACGCGGTTTTCGCTTCCAATAACATATTAAGAGAATTATAAATATCATCCTCGCTTACAACAGCGGCAATAAAACTCCCATCTATGTACAAGCCATATGCGTTGACGGTTTGGGGTTCTTCGGTAAAAAATGCAACCTGTGCATCCGGCATATCCGCAATTTGAGCGGGTTCGGAAGGCTCCTCGTTGTCATTTTCAGCAGCAGTATAAACGTCGCTGCCCGTAACGGAAAAAGCAAATATTCCTGATAACATAATCGAAAAAGCCATTATTGTAACAATAACATTCCTGTATTTCGGATTTATTATTCTAAATTTGGATTTATTATCATTTATAACGCTTTTCGGCTTAGTCAAGAACACCTGCTTGAGGCCTGATTTCATCATATTTCCCCTCTCGGATAGTAAATCATCCTATGTATAATAATCGGTAAATATGACGCTGATATGAACAAACGTTAATTTTTAGAATAAAATTTGTGTTAGTTATATAGTTTTATTGAGACTATCCGGTTTTTTTTATCTCTTTTTATTAAAAATACGGTTGCACTTTAAGGCTTTTTAGATTATAATAATTTTATTATATATTTTTCGGAAAGGTAAGAGTAAAAATGAGGATAACAGTAGACAAAATCAAGAATCCGAAGAAAAAGCCCGATATGAATGCCCTCGGTTTCGGCAGATTTTTTACAGATCACATGTTTATGATGAACTATTCCGCCGAAGAAGGATGGCATAACGCGCGAATCGTTCCTTTTGGCGATATTTCGCTTTCGCCTGCGACTATGGTTTTCCATTATGCTCAGGAGATGTTTGAGGGCTTAAAGGCATACAGCGCCGTCGACGGCAGCATACGCCTGTTCAGACCCGACAAAAACATTGAGAGGATGAACAACACAAACGAAAGATTGTGTATTCCCAAGGTAAATCCCGATGATGTTATGCAGGCTATTGAGGAGCTTGTTAAGATAGATAAAGACTGGATACCCACTCTGCCCGGCACTTCGCTTTATATAAGACCTTTCATAATCGCTACCGACCCGTTTCTCGGTGTTCACCCCTCAAGCACATATCTGTTTATGATAATTCTATCACCCGTCGGTTCATATTATGCAGCCGGACTTAATCCTGTGAAGATATGTGTTGAGGATGAATATGTACGCGCAGTTAAGGGCGGAACAGGCCATGCCAAGGTCGGCGGAAATTACGCCTCCTCTTTAATCTGTCAGAAAAAAGCTGAGGAAAAGGGGTATGCTCAGGTTTTATGGCTTGATGGAATTGAGCATAAGTATATCGACGAGGTCGGTGCGATGAATGTTTTCTTTGTTATTGACGGAGAGATAATCACCCCAGCTCTTGAGGGAAATATTCTGCCTGGCGTAACGAGAGATTCCTGTATCCGCTTTTTAAGAGCAAAGGGATATAAGGTGACGGAACGGAAAATCAGTATCGATGAGGTTTTTGACGCATCGGAGAACGGGAAGCTTGATGAAGTTTTCGGAACCGGTACCGCCGCTGTCATTTCACCTGTCGGAGAGCTTAACCGCCATGGCAGGATAGCCGTTATAAACGGCGGAAAAATCGGTAAAATTTCGCAGTTTCTTTATGATAACCTGACGGGTATCCAATACGGTACCATCAAGGACGAATTCGGTTGGTCAAGAGAGGTAAAATAGTGTCCGGTGAGAACAATGAAGTTACAGTAAATGCCGTAGATGAGAACGATAACACGGTAAAAGTTGATATTGCGGATGACAGCGTACCTGCAGAAGAGCTAACCTTTAAGAACAAGCTCAGGCAGCGTGGTTTGTTTTCGCACTACTTTGTCGCCTGCGTGTTTATTTTCGTTTTTTCGTTGATTGTATATGTAATGGCAAGGCTTTCACCCGCATTTGCAGAGTTCTGGTCAAGGTATCCCGCATACTGGATTAAACTGGTCTTGTCGAAAATTACAGGAATTTTCAGCTTTTCCGTTGCAGAGCTGCTGTTAATTTCTATGCCTGTTCTCATGATTTATTATCTTGTGGCATCGTTGCGTGCTTCAAATAATGAAAAAGAACCATACATTTTTTATAAGTGGCTTCTTCCGTTGGTATGCGTGGTGCTGATAATCCTTTCCTGCTTTTTTTCCGCGTTCAGTCCGGGATATTTTCGTTACGGGCTTGATAAAAACCTCTCCATAATACGGGAAGAAGTTTCGGGCAGAGAGCTTTTTGACACAGCAGTAAGGATTTCCGACGAGATGGAGGCCCTTATCGACGACGTGAATTTCGGATACGGTCAATCCTCGGTTATGCCTTATGATTACAACGAGCTATCGGATAAAATCAACGCCGCATTTAAAAAATATGCTGAAAAAACCGACTACATCGACAGCTTTGCATCCAATCCCAAACCGATTGCTTTATCGGAATTATTCACTTATACTCATATTTCAGGTGTTTATACCTTTATGACAAGTGAAGCGAATATAAATATCAATTACCCCGACTTCATTATCCCATACACAATGGCTCACGAGATGGCGCATCAGCGCGGTATTGCAAGGGAGGACGAGGCTAACTTTGTCGCTTTTCTTGTATGCATGGAGAGTGACGACGCTTATATCCGATACTCCGGATACAGTAATATGCTGGATTACCTTACAGACGCTCTTTACAGCGCAGACAGGGAGCTTTATTCTGAATTTAACTCCAATCACTACCCGAAAGAGATGAGAAGTGAGTTTTCCGCTTATTCGGCTTTCTTTAAAAAGTACAGCAACAGCAAAGCTTCTGCCGTGACAAAAACCGTCAATGATGCTTTTTTAAAGTCTCAACAGCAAAAAGCGGGGACAAAGAGCTACGGTTTGGTTGTAGATCTTACCGTCGCCTATTATAAAAACAGATAGGCTGTATTTTACGTACAATTATAGTCGCTGTTTATCCAACGACAAACAGCGGATATACTTATTAATAAAACACTTTATTCGTTGGAGAAAAGGAATATATATGAGAAAAATTGCATTGCTGCTTGTTATCGTTATGTTTGCTGCCACAATCTCTGGTTGCTTCGGTGATCAAGGCACCTCCGACACATCGGGGGACTCCAGCACCGATAACTCAACCAACGATCTCACACCAATATCCCATTCCACCCCCGTGAGCATCGGGAAGAAATATACCGTTTCAATACCCGCCAGCGAGCAGTACGAGGATTCATATCTGAGTGAGCTTACCGACAATATTTTTCTTGAGGGCGATACTCCGTCCTACGGTGACGCCAAGCTAAGCGGATACAACAGCGATACAACCGTTATTATTGATTTGGGAGATGACAGAAGCAGACTTTATCAATTTGAGGTCAGCTATTTAAGCACTATGGTAGCCGGAATAGCGCCGCTGAACAGGTGTAGAATATCATATTCCGACACGAACGATAAAGAAACAAAATGGACCGCTGCGGGCAACGTTGTAAAACCTGATTATATTGAAAATTCAATGCAAAAGGCGACTCTAACGCTTGAGGAGCCTATCGATGCAAGATATGTCAGATTCCAGCTTTATAAATCGAGCGCATGGCTGTTCCTTGACGAGCTTACCGTTATCTCCGATACAATGGGTACAAGCGCTGAAGTTGAGTACCTGAAGCTGCTTGACGAGGCATACGAGAACGACAATCTTACAAACCAGGATAAGCTTTCTGCTCTGCAAAGCGTTATCGGAGATGAAATCGACCGTTCCAAGCCGGCAGTTTTGTACTCAAAGGGCTGCTCTTTTAACAGCTCATATCCTGCCGTAACGGAAAACCATACAAATGACGGGAAGAAGCTCACTAACGGCAGTGATACCGGCTCATCATTTGAAAGCGGTGCATGGGTAGGATATGAGTGCGGCGCACAGCTTGATATTACCGTCGTCCTAAAGCAGGAACGTAGCGATCTTGCTGACTTTTCGCTATCAATGTTTAATCGTCCCTCAACAGGTATTATGCTCCCGGCTTATGTTGACGTTTCCGTTTCCCAGGATAATAAGACTTATACGCTTATCGGGCGTATTTATGCCACTTCTGATATAGAACAAAGCAATTATTCCTTCAGACTTGCATTGAAGCAGGGAGTAAAAGGTAAATATGTTCGCTTTACTCTGGCACAGACAGAAGGCAGCTTATTCCTTATTGAAGAAGCGGCGGTATATGTCTACACCGACGAACCGATTATGATAGGAAAGACGCTGTATCCCAAAGTCGAATTCCCTGCCGTAAGTGAAAGCACATACTGGCCTGCAAATACGGCGGATTATAAAAAGAATACAAACCTTATCTCCAAAATGAGCTATCAGATTGCAGCGGGAGTTTCGCTCAGTTTTTCCGAGGAATCCCAGTATAACTTTCCTATAACAAATATGATTCTTACCGACGGAGTAATAAGCCCTGACTTTAATTATAGTAACGGTAAGTGGTTCAAAACTCATCAGGGCTTTGCAAGAAGCATATACTTTGATCTTACCAACAACTCCACCGTAACGGAATTCTCGGTGAACTTTTTGCAGTATAAAACTGTCGGAATAAGCGTACCCGGACTTGTTACGCTATCCCTTTCGGACGACGGTATAAGCTGGTATGTGGTAAAAAGCGTACCGGTACCGAAAACACAAACCGATCCCGGCATCTCTAATGTCAAGGTAAAACTGGACAGACCTGTTCAAGCACGCTTTGTTCGTTTCACATTTGATGTAGGTGTGCATGTTTTCCTCGACGAGATACAGCTCTTCGGAACGAAATATGTCGCTCAGGGGACACCTAAACCTCACGAGCTTGGAATCAAGGACGAGCTTTCGGGAAATATGCTTGCACCGAGCGAGGATATTTTAGGCGGTGTTACTGATGTGATGCTTGCTTATCACACTAACGAAATACTTACAAAGGATGTCTTTCTTTCGTATGTCGCATACCTTGACAGCGAGAGAAATATTAAGGATACGATGTTTGACGGCTATCTGTTTTTACCTTCGACCGGAGCATTTCCCTCGGGTGGACATCCTTTCAAGAATTCCAAAAAATCCGACTGGGATTATGTGCTTGAGAGCGTTTTTAAAAAGGATTTAAATCTGGACGCTCTTAACAAAGCGGTTACGGAGGTTAAAACAGCTCTGAATATGCCTGATTATAAGGTCAAGGTATATTATACGCTTTTATATCCCTCCATGTCAGCTACTGATTTCGGAGATGTAGACGGCGACGGTGTCAGCGAAGACTTCTCCAAGCTCGAGGACAGGCTAAAAGCAGAGGAATGGTATATGAATGAATTCCTTTCACGTTTTGAGGCGGCTGATTATGAAAACCTTACCTTCAGCGGGTTCTACTGGTTCCATGAGACAATAAATTCGGATGAGGACGACTTGAACACCTTAAGCGGTGTAAGCGATATCGTACATGAGAAGAATACACAATTTTTCTGGATACCTTATTATTCTGCTAAGGGTTATAATCAATGGACTTCTTACGGATTCGATGCCGTTTGCCTTCAGCCGAATTATGTATTCAGCGAAGATGCTATCTATAGCAGAATAAGTGATGCTGCTACCCTTATCAAGCTTTTAAACATGTGTATTGAAATAGAGTTCAACAACGAAGCATTCAACAACGATCAATACTATAACAGATACATGGATTATTTGAAGGGCGGCGTGCACTACGGGTATATGACAGGCAGTATACATATGTATTATCAGGGTGTCGACGATTTTCACAGGGCGAGCATTTCGAAGAACGCAAAGATAAGGACAATCTACGACAACACCTATCAGTTTATAAAAGGAACTCTCAATATTTATCCTGATAAGCTTGAAGATACGACTTTCACCACACAGGCTGAAACCGTTTATGATGGAGTGCTTTTAGAGAAATCCGAATTAACAAAAGTAAAACTGTCCGTATCTGCTTCCAACGGAATTGTTGCTATAAATAGTGACGGGACATTCCGCTATTACCCTGACAAAGGCTTTACAGGTACCGATACCTTCACCTTCAAAATATCTAACGGGCTTGACTGGTCGGAGGATACTTTGGTTACAGTAAACGTACAGTAGGATAAAAAATAACAGCCATATGCGAATTACACGTATATGGCTGTCTTATTTTAGTTTAATGAAAAAAGGATACCGCATTTGCGATACCCTTTTTTTGCATTTTTTGTTATTCGTATTTATCTGTTTCCGCTGAAGAATCCGTTTCGGGCTTTTCTGCCTTTTTTGCCGTAGTTTTCTTCGGAGCCGCTTTATCTGCCGTTGTTTTCTTGGGAGCTGCTTTGGCTGCTGTTGTTTTCTTGGGAGCTGCTTTTTCTGTCGTTGTTTTCTTGGGAGTCGCTTTTTTTGCGGTTGTCTCCTTTTTTTCAGCCGTCTCTGCGGTCTTTTTTACCGCAGTCTTCTTGGGAGCCGCTTTGTCTATTGTACTCTTTGCAGCGGGCTTCTTTTCCACCGTTTTACCCTCGGTCTTAACCTCAGTGGCTTTTTCTGTTTTTTCAACCTTTTCAGTCTTTTGAGTCTTTTCAGCTTTCTCAGCTTTCTCGGCTTTCTTTGCAGCCTTTTTGTCAAGCGGAGCGTAAACAGACTCTGCGCCTACCATTACGACTACAGACATCTCAGCGCCGTCTCCGCGTCTCGGACCTGTCTTGAGTACGCTTGTATAGCCGCCGTTGCGGTCTTCGTAAACAGGTGCGATAACAGAGAACAGCTTCGCCACTACACTTTCCTTTTTCAGGAATGCCATTGCCTGTCTTCTTGCGGCGAGTGTATTCGCCTTGCCTAATGTAATCATTTTATCTGCAAGCGCGCTAACTTCCTTAGCACGATAAACGGTTGTTTCGATTTTACCCTTTTCCAAAAGAAAAGTAACCATACCTTTGAGCATGGACATTCTATGGTCAGTTTTTCTGCCTAATTTTCTTGTTCCGGGCATTTAACATTGCCTCCTTCGTTAGAATTTGCCCCAACTGAATTTTGAGTTGGTTTTCATTTGCGAGTAGCTTTTTTAGTCATCAGATTTTCTTAGAGAGAGACCTAAGGATTGAAGTTTCTGTATAACCTCTTCGAGCGATTTTTTACCAAGGTTTCTGACCTTGATCATATCTTCCTCAGTGCGGTTAATGAGATCCTCAACCGTGTCGATACCCGCCCGCTTCAAGCAGTTGAAGCTCCTAACAGACATATCGAGCTCCTCGATGGTCATTTCGAGCACCTTTTCCTTTATGGTCTCTTCTCTGTCGACCATAATTTCGGCGTTCTTCGCTTCGGCAGAAAGCTCTATAAAGAGATTTATATGCTCGCTTAAGATTTTTGCAGCGAGTGAAATTGCCTCTTTTGCGTTGATTGTGCCGTTTGTAGCGACCTCAAGGGTCAGCTTGTCAAAATCGGTTATATTGGCGACTCTCGTGTTTGAAACGTCATAATTTACTTTATAAACAGGAGTAAAAATCGAATCTGTATATATCACACCGATTACAGGGTTTTCTACAGATTGTTTGTTCTTCTCTGAAGAAACATACCCTCTGCCGTGCTCAAAGGTGATTTCCATAAAAAACGGATACCCGTCGTCAACCGTAGCGATATGATGATCTGGATTGAGAATCTCTATATCCGAATCTACTTGAATGTCGCTTGCAGTAACCTCCCCGCCTCTGACATCGATTATACAGGTCTTGGGGTTCTGAGTATACAGCTTTGCTACAACACCCTTTACATTCAGGACTATCTCAGGAACATCTTCTTTTACACCCGGAACAGTTGATATTTCGTGCAAAACGCCATCAATCTTAATGCTTGTTGCGGCAACACCCGGAAGTGAGCTTAAAAGCACCCTCCTTAAAGAATTGCCAAGCGTTATTCCGTAACCACGCTCAAGGGGTTCAATTACAAAAGTTCCGTGATTTCCGTCTTCACTGAGTTCGGCGGTGATGATATTCGGTCTTTCGATTTCGATCATTAATGTAACCTCCTTCTTGGTTGGTCGGCTCTGTTAAAAGAGCTTATTATTTCGAGTACAACTCGACGATTAAATGCTCCTCGAATTGGAAATCGACATCCGCTCTTGTTGGTAGAGCCGTTATCGTTGCAACGATATTCTCCTTGTCGATACTCATCCAAGCAGGTACTGTCCTTGCGGTGATATTCTCGATAAGCATTTTAATTTTCTCAGATTTACGGCTTTTTTCCTTGAGTGAGATTACATCGTCTTTCTTAACAAGGAATGACGGTATATTTACCTTCCTGCCGTTTACCCTGAAATGACCGTGAATGACGAGCTGACGAGCTTCCTTTCGGCTCTCTGCCATGCCCATACGGTAAACTACGTTGTCAAGACGCCTTTCTATCATTATCAGAAGGTTTTCGCCTGTTTGACCTTCTTGTTTTTCCGCTTTGACAAAATAGTTCTTAAACTGTTTTTCCAGAATGCCATAATACCTCTTGGCCTTTTGCTTTTCGCGGAGCTGCAATCCGTACTCTTTTACTCTTCTTCTTGCGTTGCCCGCACCGTGCTGTCCGGGAGCTTTACCTCTGCGGGAAACCGAGCACTTATCGGAAAAGCATCTCTCGCCCTTTAAAAAGAGCTTGCAACCTTCTCTGCGGCACTGTCTGCATGATGCATCTATATATCTTGCCATTTAATAACCTCCATTCATAATAAACTATACGCGTCTTCTCTTAGGCGGTCTGCAACCGTTGTGAGGAATCGGGGTGACATCCTTAATCAGACTTATTTCCAGACCGGCTACTTGCAAAGCTCTTATCGCTGCCTCTCTGCCCTGACCGGGTCCCTTAACATATACATCAACCGTCTTGAGACCATGCTCCATAGCTGCTTTTGCTGCGGTTTCCGCCGCCATCTGCGCAGCATATGGGGTGGATTTACGTGAACCTCTGTATCCGAGTTCGCCTGCCGAAGCCCATGAGAGCGCGTTTCCGTTTATGTCGGTAATGGTTACGATCGTGTTGTTAAAGCTCGAACGAATGTGCGCCGCACCGCGCTCTATATTCTTGCGTTCGCGCTTTCTTTTAGTAATAGTTTTTTTCTGTGCCGTTGCCATCTATTGTTTTTTCCCTCCCTTACTTCTTCTTATTTGCAATAGTCTTTACTGGACCTTTTCTTGTTCTTGCGTTTGTTTTTGTCCTCTGTCCTCTGACCGGAAGACCTTTTCTGTGTCTTACACCGCGGTAGCAATCGATTTCGACCATGTTTTTTATGTTGAGCGCAACATCGCGTCTCAGGTCGCCTTCAACCATATAGTTGTTCTCAATAGCCTCACGCAGTTTTGCTACATCGTCCTCAGTCAAATCCTTTACGCGTGTGTCGGGATTTATACCTGTCTTTTTCAATATTTCGTTAGAGCGGCTTCTGCCTATACCATAAATATAGCAGAGTCCGATCTCAATACGCTTTGCGTTCGGAATATCTACACCGGAAATACGAGCCATTATTACACCTCTTTCCTATCCTTGCTTCTGCTTATGCTTTGGGTTTTCGCAAATGACCATTACTTTGCCCTTGCGCTTGATAATCTTACACTTCTCGCATATTTTTTTAACGGAAGGTTTTACTTTCATTATTATACCTCCAATAACGATATAATTTCAGGTACAACTAATACATACCCTATTTGGAACGGAATGTTATCCTGCCCTGGTTCAAATCGTATACCGATACTTCTACCGTGACCTTGTCGCCGGGTAGTATTCTGATATAATGCATACGCATTTTCCCCGAAATATGAGCGGTAACAATATGACCGTTTGATAAACGGACCTTAAAAACGGTGTTGGGTAACACCTCGGTAACTACACCTTCAAATTCTATAACATCGTCTTTAGCCAGAACTATTCCTCCTTAAAACATTAAACCGTGTTGCCGAGCGCGTTCTCAAGCTCGTTAATGCGTTCCCTGATCAGCTTGTTTGTAAGCTTATCAGGCTCGAGTCTTGAAAGTGATTCTTCCACGCCGGTAATTATTCTTATATGCTTTAATTTCTTTTTCTTGGGGGTTTCGGTTTTGCGGGATCTTCCGTCTGCGATAAAAACATGGTTTTCATCAAAGACTTCGACCACCGCCGCCAATCTGCCTTTATCCCGCCCCGCAACAGAAATTATCATAAGACCTAAATAATTATCCATTCACCATTCAATCCATTCCCTTTCAGGTTGGGTCGGTCAGTATCAGGACACCATTTTCGGTGATGGCAACAGTATTCTCATAATGTGCAGAGAGCTTGCCGTCACCGGTAACAACAGTCCATTTGTTTTCTAACACCCTGACCTGCCAGGTACCGACATTTATCATAGGCTCAATCGCCAAAGTCATACCTGTTTGTAATCTCGGTCCTCTGCCCGCAGGTCCGTAGTTTGGAACATCCGGTCCCTCGTGAAGATCTCTCCCCACACCGTGCCCGATAAAATCACGAACAACGTCAAAACCGTTATCGGAGGCATGCCTGTATATAGCGTTGGAAATATCTCCCACTCTGCCGCCGGGTCTGATTGCTGCAATACCCTTGTAAAAGCACTGCTCAGTAACCTCAATCAACTTTTTTGCCTTGTCGCTGATCTCTCCTACCGCAAAGGTTGCGGCACAATCGCCGTGGTATCCCTTATAATAGGCACCGACATCCACCTT
Source organism: Eubacteriales bacterium (assembly GCA_028702135.1). Taxonomy (GTDB): domain Bacteria; phylum Bacillota; class Clostridia; order Oscillospirales; family CAG-382; genus UBA1049. The sequence continues at coordinate 37,571 of JAQVPJ010000003.1, forward strand.
GACGATATCGCCGTTCCTTAACACGCGGTCTGACGGAAATCCGTGTATAACCTCATCGTTGACGCTTATACAAGTAGAAGCCGGAAATCCGCAATAACCGAGGAACGATGGCTTTGCACCATGCGAAAGAATACATGCTTTCACCTTGGAGTCTACAAATCGGGTCGTCACACCCTCTTTTATATGCTGTCCGGCAACCTCTCGCGCTAATGCCGTTATTTTGCCTGCCTCGCGCATAATTGCGATTTCGGCATCACTCTTAATAGTAATCATATCATATGCCCAGAGCTGCCCATACCAGAGCGGTTGTATCCTCAATCTTATCCTGACCGATTATAGTCCTTAAAATGCCCTTTTCGGTATAATAGTCCTTTAACGGTTCGGTTTCCCTATGATAGGTGTCGAGTCTGTTTTTTACAACCCCGGGAGCGTCGTCCGCTCTCATTGAAAGCTCGGTTCCGCATTTGTCGCAGGTCTTGTTGTCGCTGCTCGGATTAAAAACGGTATGGTATGTCGCACCGCAGGCAGCACAGGTTCTTCTGCTGCTCATACGCTTGATAATTGTCTCTTCCGAAACCTCAAGGGACAGTACCGCATCTATTTTTATCCCGAGTGAGTAAAGCGCTTCTGCTTGCGGGATTGTTCTCGGGTAACCATCGAGAATAAAGCCCTTTTTACAATCGGGTTCGGCAAGTCTGTCCTTAATAATCCCGATTACGATATCATCGGAAACCAACGCACCCGAATCGATCGCACTTCTTGCCGCCAAACCCCTTTTAGTGCCGTTCTTAATTGCAGCTCTTATTATCACACCGGTAGAGATTGTCGGGATATTCATTTTCCCGCTTATTATCTCAGCCTGAGTGCCTTTGCCGGCACCGGGGGGACCGAATAAAATAATATTCATATAATCACCATCCCTTAATGAGCTTTTATCGGGTTTTATTATAAAAAGCCCTTATAATGGCGCATTGTTATCTCGCTTTCAAGGTCTCTTGTCGTATCCAAAGCGACTCCGACTATAATAATAATCGTTGTACCGCCGAAAATCAGCGTTCTGAAGCTGCCATAATTGGTCCAGGACATCAGAATCGGGAATATTGCCATAAAAGAAAGGAAGAACGCTCCGATTAGGGTTATTCTGTTAAGCACCTTCTGGATATAATCAGCCGTGGGTTTTCCCGGTCTGTATCCGAGTATCGTGCCCCCGTTCTTCTTAAGGTTGTTGGCAACCTCGACAGGATTAAAGGAGATGCTGATATAGAAATAAGCGAATGCGATTATCAGCAGGAAGTTTACCAAAACATAAATCCAGCCCCACTTCGGAGAGCTTGGCGAAAAATATGTCTTTACCGCATTCTCCCAGCTTGGAAATATAAGTGAAAGCGTATTGGGAAGGCTTGTAAATGCGTTAGCAAATATAATAGGCATAACTCCGCTCATTAAAACCTTGATGGGCAGGTTCGTGTTCATACCGCCGTACATCTTTCTGCCGACCTGTCGCTTTGCATACTGCACTGGCAATCTTCTCTCGGATTTTGAGAAAAATACGACCAGAGCCGTTATTCCAACCATCATGAGAAGAGATGCGACAACAGCGACCGGTTCCTTTGAAATAAACTCGAATATTGCTACCATATTAAACGCCAGTCCTGCGACGATGTTTGCAAAAAGAATGATGGAAATGCCGTTTCCGATGCCTTTTTCGTCGATCTTTTCGCCTATCCACATAACCAAGCAGGATCCTGCCGTATACGAAGCTATAATAACTATTAAGGTGAACCAGTTGTCCTCGAAGAGTGCGTTCTTGCTCTTAACCGTCGCATAATATCCGTATGCAGTGACCAACGAAAGAATAACTGTTACCCAGCGTGTAATCTTTTGGATTTTCGCCTGACCCTCAGGACCGCTTTTCTGTAATTTTTCAAAGTATGGAATCGCAATCGTCAAGAGCTGCATAACGATAGAAGAAGTGATATATGGGTTTATACCCAATGCAAATAATGTTGCACTAGCAAACGCATTACCGGATAATAAGTTAAAATATCCGAGAAGAGAGCCTGTTACCGATTCCTCTTTAAACCAAGCTTTTATAGCTTCGCTATCAATAAAGGGAACAGGTATGGCACAGCCTATTCTGAAAAGTATGATGATAAAAAGAGTAAACTTCATTTTCTTTCTTAAATCATCGATACTCCAAGCGTTCTTGTATGTTTGCCACATTTATACCACCTCAGCCTTTCCGCCTGCGGCCTCAATCTTTTCTTTTGCTGTTGCTGAAAAAATAGCAGCTTTGACGGTCAGTGCTTTGGTAATTTCTCCGTTTCCGAGAACCTTAAGTCCGTCGAAGACGTTCTTTATTATGCCATTCTCGAGCAGCGTCTGCAAATCAATAACAGAGCCCGCATCAAAGGTATCGAGCATAGATATATTTATAATCGAATATTTCTTTGCAAAATGGTTTTTAAAACCTCTCTTGGGAAGTTTCCTGTATAACGGAAGCTGTCCACCCTCAAAGCCCGGTCTGACACCGCCGCCCGAACGCGCTTTTTGTCCCTTGTGTCCGCGACCGCTCGTTTTGCCGTTGCCGCTTCCTATGCCTCTGCCCTTACGAAAATTGCTTTTAGTAGAGCCCGATGCCGGAGAAAGCTCGTGAAGCTTCATAAATTTTTCCTCCTGTTCAAAAATTCGTTCTCAGATTATTATGCTTCTTCAACGCTGATAAGATGAGAAATAACATTGATTTTTCCTTCGGTAGGTGCGTCTTTATCAACAACCTTGAAGTCACCTATTTTTCTCAATCCGAGTGATTCCGCAGTAAGGATCTGACTCTTTTTGCATCCTATTAGACTTTTAATAAGAGTAAGCTTTACTTTTGCCATGACTGCCGCCTCCTCCTAATTATTAACAGTAGCGCCTGTAACGGCCTCTACAGCTATTCCGCGTATCTGCGCAACCTGCTCTGCAGTGCGAAGCTCCTTCAGAGCTTCGAATGTAGCTTTTACTACGTTTGTCGGATTGCTTGAGCGCAGTGATTTCGCATGAATATCGCGCACGCCTGCCATTTCAAGCACGGCACGCATTTTTCCGCCCGCTATGATACCTGTACCGGGAGCTGCCGGCTTAAGAAGAACTCTTCCGGCGCCGAATTTACCGATGATTTCGTGAGGAATTGTCGTCCCCTTAAGAGAAACCTCAATGACATTTTTCTTAGCCGCTTCAATTGCTTTTCTGATTGCGTCCGGAACCTCAGCAGCTTTACCGAGTCCGTAACCGACATGACCGGCACCGTCGCCCACCACTACCAGTGCGGAAAACCTTGAGATACGTCCGCCCTTAACGGTCTTGGATACGCGTTTCGTGTCTATAAGATTTTCTTTTAAGTCTAAAGTTGAGTAATCAATCTTCATGTTTTCCTCCTAAAAGTTTAATCCGGCTTCGCGAGCACCGTCAGCGAGCTCCTTGACACGTCCGTGATAAAGGTAGCCGCCTCTGTCGAATATTACTGAGGTGATATTCTGTTCTAATGCTCTCTTTGCGGCAAGCTCTCCGACTTTTTTTGCCAAAACCTTGTTTCCGCCCTCTTTGCCGAATTCCGGTTCTACACTGGAGGCTGATACTAAAGTTTTCCCGACAGTATCATCGATAATCTGAACATAGATATTATCGTTTGAGCGATAAACGCAAAGACGCGGCCTTTCTGAAGTACCGAATACCTTTGCTCTGACTCTTTTGTGACGCTTTAAGCGTTTTTTATTTCTGTCAATGCGATTAACCATAATATTAACTCTCCTTTCTATTACTTACCGGCTTTACCGGTCTTACGCCTTATTCTCTCGTTCGCATACTTGACACCCTTGCCGAGGTAAGGCTCAGGAGGTCTCTTGTTTCTTATCTCTGCACTGACCTGTCCGACCTTTTGCTTATCAGCGCCGCTTATCACTATAATGTTCGGCTGTGGTACCTCAAGCGTAATTCCTTCAGGTTCTTCAAATACTACATTGTGTGAAAAACCGAGGTTCATCACGAGTTGTTTGCCCTGTTTTGCTGCTTTAAATCCCACACCGCTTATTTCAAGCTGCTTTTTATAGCCTTCGGTCACACCGATAACCATATTTTTCAAAAGCGATCTTGTAAGACCGTGAAGCGCTTTGTGCTCCTTATCATCCGTAGGGCGTTTCACGGATACAACGCTGCTTTCCTGTTCGATAACCATATCCTGGTGGAGCTTTTCGGTCAACGTTCCTTTGGGTCCCTTTACCGTAACAAGGTTTCCCTCGCCGACAGTAACGGTTACGCCCGCCGGAACTGTAATGGGCATTCTGCCAATTCTCGACATATTATTCTCCTCCCTTTACCATACAAAGGCGAGAACTTCGCCGCCGACATTTTCTTTGCGAGCCTGCTTATCTGTCATTATACCCTTGGATGTCGAAACTATTGCGATACCAAGTCCGTTTCTGACCTTGGGAAGATCCTCGCTTGCAGCGAAAATCCTCAGACCGGGCTTTGATACCCTGCGAAGACCCTGTATGATCCTTGTTTTACCCTCACCGTATTTAAGCGTTATGGTAATAATACCCTGCTTATTGTCTTCCGTAACCGTGAAGTTTTTGATATATCCCTCATCGAGCAGAATCTGAGCGATTGCCCTCTTCAAATTGGAAGCAGGAATCTCAACCGTCTCATGCTTTGCCGAATTGGCATTGCGGATTCTTGTGAGCATATCCGCTATTACATCTGTAACTTGCATTTCGTATCCTCCTTACCAACTTGCTTTTTTTACGCCGGGGATCTGTCCGGCATGGGACAAATTTCTGAAGCAGATACGGCAAATGCCGTACTTGCGCAGATAACCGTGAGGTCTGCCGCAAATCTTACACCTGTTATAGGTGCGGGTAGAATACTTCGGCGTTTTCTGCTGTTTTAAAACCATTGCTTTCTTTGCCATCTGTACTTACCTCCTTATACTTTCCGAAACGGTGCGCCCATGAGCGAAAGAAGCTCTCTTGCCTCTTCATCGTTCTGCGCTGTCGTAACAAAAACAATATCCATGCCTCTTATTTTGTCAACCTTATCGTACTCAACCTCGGGGAATATCAGCTGCTCTTTCAGGCCTACGGAATAGTTTCCTCTGCCATCGAAGGAGTTGGGATTAATCCCCTTGAAGTCACGAACTCTCGGGAGTGCGATGTTGAAAAACTTATCGACGAACTAATACATCCTCTCAGAGCGTAAAGTGACCTTGGCGCCTATTTTAACACCCGCACGGAGCTTAAAGTTTGAAACAGACTTTTTTGCCGTTGTAGAAACAGCTTTCTGTCCGGTTATTAATGTAAGGTCTGCGATTATGCTGTCGATAACCTTTGCGTTTTCCTTTGCGTCGCCTGCACCTATATTGATAACAACCTTTTCAAGTTTAGGTATCTGCATCGGGCTCTTGTAGTTGTACTTCTTCATTAGAGCGGGAGCGACATCACTTTTATAGTATTCTTTTAATCTTGACATAATTATCCTCCCCCGACTTATATTGTCTCGCCGCAGTGAACGCAGGACCTTATTTTTTCGCCGTTCGCGGTAACTTTATTTCTGATTCTTACGCCCTTCTGGCATTTCGGGCAATAAAGCTGAACTTTAGAAGCATAAATTGCGCTTTCAGCCTCGATTTTTCCTCCGGCCTCGCCCTGTTTTTTGGGTTTGACATGCTTTGTAACTATACATGCCTTTTCAACTATTACCTTGCCCTCATCGGGAGAAACCTGTAAAACCTTACCGATTGTCGGTTCTTTTCCGCTCGCATACTTGCCGGAAATAATAATGACAGTATCGCCGGTTTTTACATGCACTTTGTTTTTCTTGTTCATTATTATCTACCTCCCTTAAACAACTTCGGGGGCCAAGGAGAGTATTTTCATATAATCCTTCTCACGAAGCTCACGGGCAACCGGCCCAAAGATACGGGTTCCTCTGGGATTCTTATCCTCTTTTATTAAAACAGCCGCATTATCGTCAAACCTGATATACGAACCGTCTGCTCTGCGAGTTCCCTGCACCGTTCTGACGATAACGGCACGAACAACCTCGCCCTTTTTAACAACTCCTCCGGGAGCCGCTTTTTTAACCGAACAGACAACTACATCACCGATACCGGCATAACGCCTGCCTGTGCCGCCAAGTACTCGGATGCACATAAGCTCTTTTGCGCCGGTGTTATCGGCAACTTTCATAAATGATTGTTGCTGTATCATTGTGTACCTCCTATTACTTAGCTTTCTCTAATATTTCCGTAAGGCGCCATCTCTTGTCCTTAGAAAGCGGGCGGGTTTCCATAATCATAACCTTATCGCCGATATTGCATTCGTTCTTCTCGTCATGCGCCTTGAACTTAACCGTTCTTTTGATGATTTTTTTATAAAGCGGATGCTGTACTCTGTCCTCTATGGCAACAACGATTGTTTTATCCATCTTGTTGCTGACGACCTTGCCAACCCTTGTTTTTCTTAAAGCTCTTTCTTCCATTTCAGCTTACTCCTTTCTACGCCTGTGCTTTGTCAGCGATTTCTTTTTCGCGGAGCACGGTGAGCAGTCTTGCAATAGTCTTCTTTGTTTCGACTATCTTCATCGGATTGTCGAGCTGATTTATCGAATGTTGAAAACGAAGGTTGAAAAGCTCTTCCTTTTGCTCCAAAAGATTCTTTTGAAGCTCAGCGGCGCTCATCTCTTTTATTTCTTTAATGTTCATGATGTTACCCCCCTGTTATTCGAGGTCGGCTTTGGTAGCGAATTTGCATTTGATGGGAAGCTTATGGGCGGCAAGACGTATAGCCTCACGTGCGTCCTCCTCCGGGATTCCTTCCATCTCAAACATAACTCTACCAGGCTTAACCACAGCAACCCAATACTCCGGAGAACCTTTACCTGAACCCATTCGGGTTTCGGCGGGTTTCTCGGTTACGGGCTTGTCGGGAAATATCTTGATCCAGACCTTGCCGCCTCTTTTTATATAACGCGTCATAGCGATACGGGCTGCTTCAATCTGATTACTTGTAATCCATCCCGGTTCGGTAGCAACGAGTCCGAAAGTACCGTAAGTGATCTTGTTGCCCCTATATGCCCTGCCGGTCATACGACCCCTGTGAACGCGCCTGTATTTTACTCTTTTAGGCATTAACATTATTTTCTGCCTCCTTCGTTCGCCAAGCTGCGCTTTACTTCGGGAAGAACCTCTCCCTTGTAAATCCAAACCTTTATACCAATTTTTCCATAAGTTGTGTTCGCTTCGAAAAAGCCGTAATCGATATCAGCACGTAATGTCTGAAGCGGAATAGTACCCTCATGGTAGTGCTCGCTCCTTGCGATTTCCGCACCGCCGAGACGCCCCGAAACAGCGATTTTTATACCCTTTGCATTGAGCTTCATCGTCCTGCCTATGCACTGCTTCATAGCGCGGCGGAAAGAAATTCTTCTCTCAAGCTGCCCTGCTATATTCTCAGCGACAAGCTGAGCGTTAAGATCGGGCTGTTTAATCTCGATAACTTTTACATCCACCTGTACACTTGCCGGAACTTTTAAGAATCTGGCGATATCGCCCTTGAGCTTATCAATCTCCACGCCGCCCCTACCGATGATAATACCCGGCTTTGCACAGTGAATCATAATTCTGATACGTGAATTATCCCTCTCTATCTCTATCCTCGGAACACCCGCAAGCTGTAGCTTCTTTTTGAGATAAGTTCTAAGCTTATAGTCGGAAACCAAGGTGTCGCCAAAAACTTCGTCTTTAACGAACCAGCGGGAATCCCAGTCTTTTATTATGCCCACACGTAAACCGTGCGGATTAACCTTCTGACCCATTTTTTGTCTCCTCCTTAATCTCTTTCTTTAAGCGCTATCGTGATGTGCGAAGTGCGCTTTATGATTCGGAATGCTCTGCCTTGCGCGCGGGGCCTAACCCTCTTCATATTCTTTAAAATGCCGGGAGTGACATAGCACTCTGCAACATACAGCTTCTCGACGTCCATCTCGTAGTTGTGTTCGGCATTGGCAACAGCCGATTTAAGGAGCTTTTCTATACTCTCACATGCGATTTTATTTGTGTTCTTCAATATAGCGGCTGCTTGAGCCACATCTTTGTTTCTTATCAAATCAAGAACGATTTTTACCTTTCTCGGTGACATTCGCAGTTGCTTTAGATAAGCTTTTGCTACCTTTGTTTCCACAGTAATTGTGCCTCCTTTCAATCAGCCGTTACTTAGAATTTGATATCTTGGAACCGGAGTGTCCTCTGAACATTCTGGTTGGTGCAAACTCTCCGAGTTTGTGACCGACCATATCCTCAACTATATAAACCGGAACATGCTTTTTTCCGTCATGTACTGCTATTGTATGACCTACAAACTCAGGAAAAATCGTGGAAGATCTCGACCACGTTTTCAGAACTCTCTTCTCTCCGTTTTTGTTCATATCCGCAATACGTTTGTATAATTTAGCCTCAACATACGGGCCCTTTTTAATGCTTCTGCTCACTGTTATATTCCTCCTTTACGCCTATTTGTCGTTCCTGCGTTTGACAATAAACTTGTTGGTGCGAGCCTTCTTTTTTCTTGTCTTGTAGCCGTGAGTGGGTTTGCCCCAAGGAGTAACCGGAGAAGGCTTTCCTATCGGGGATTTACCTTCACCGCCGCCGTGCGGGTGATCGTTGGGGTTCATAACAGATCCGCGGACTGTCGGCCGTATGCCGCGATGCCTTGTCTTTCCGGCCTTTCCAAGCTTGATGTTCTCATGCTCAAGGTTTCCGACCTGTCCGATAGTCGCGTTGCAGTCAAGGCGGACAAGTCTAACCTCACCTGAGGGGAGTCTGACCTGCGCCATTCCGTTTTCCTTAGCCATAAGCTGTGCCGAAGCACCTGCGGAACGGACGAGCTGCGCTCCTTTTCCGGGATAAAGCTCGATACCGCAAATAACCGTACCGACCGGTATTTTTTCGATTGGAAGCACGTTGCCCGGCTTGATATCGGCGTTTTCACCGCTGTAAACCATATCGCCGGCTCTTAATCCTTCGGGAGCTATAACATATCTCTTTTTTCCGTTCTGATCCTGTAAAAGTGCTATATATGCCGTTCGGTTGGGATCATATTCGATACCCAAAACGGTTGAACCGCTATCTTGCGCGATGCGTTTGAAATCTATAATCCTGTACTTTTTCTTTGTGCCGCCGCCATGATGACGGACGGTAATCTTACCTGTATTGTTACGTCCTGCTTTGTTTTTAAGCACTGTAACGAGACTCTTCTCCGGAAACTTCTTTGTCAACTCTTCAAACGAGGGAGTAGCCATATTTCTTGTGGATGGAGTCGATGCCTTATATTTTTTAATCGCCATTATTTTAACTCCTTTCGCTTACATCAGACTATCGAAGAACTCAATAGTCTTTGAAGCGGGTGTAAGCTTTACGATCGCCTTTTTCCATTCGCTCGTAGAGCCTTTATGATACCCCATTCTCTTAGGCTTGCTCTTGACGCTTATGGTAGTGACCTTATCGACCTCTACCTTGAAGATTTCCTCAACCGCTTTTTTTATCTCAATCTTATTGGCATCGGAAGCAACTTTGAAAGTGTACTTTTTCTGCTGCATATTTTCGATTGCTGCCTCGCTGATGACGGGCTTTAAGATAATATCGTATGCTGATTTCATTACGCATATACCTCCTCTAACTTAGCCACCGCATCCTTAGCTATAACAAACTTGTCATACTTCAAAACATCATAGACATTAAGAGCGTTGACAGGTGCGGTAACTACACCCGGAATATTGGCAGCCGATTTTACGACGACCTTATTGGCTTCAGGTAATACAATAAGAGCCTTTTTGTCCGCACCCAGCGCGGAGAGCATCGAGACTATCTTCTTTGTCTTGTACTCGTCAAGAGCGATATTGTCAACAACAATCAACTCTCCTGCCGCGACTTTTGAAGAAAGCGCCGAAATCATGGCTATTCTTTTTACCTTTTTATTAATCGTGATTCTGTAGCTTCTCGGTTTCGGTCCTAAGGCGATACCACCGTGCGTCCACTGTGGCGAACGGATAGAACCATGTCTTGCCCTGCCGGTGCCTTTTTGCTTCCACGGTTTTCTGCCACCGCCTGCAACCTCAGCTCTTGTAAGTGTGGACTGCGTTCCCTGTCTCTGGTTTAGCAGATATGCTCTGACAACCGAATGCAAAACAGTTTTATTTATCTCTGCCGCAAAAATCTTGTCGGAAAGAGTGATATCGCCGCACACTTGACCTTCCATATTATATACATTTAATGTTGGCATCGTTTATTCCTCCTCTTTCGCTTATTTCACGGTGTCGCGTACAAATACTATACCGCCGCGTGAACCGGGAACCGCGCCTTTTACGGCTATAAGGTTCTTGTCCGAATCAATCTTGATCACCTCAAGATTGAGCATTGTTACGCACTCGTTTCCGTATTGACCCGCCATTTTTTTGTTCTTGAAAACTCTTGACGGGCTGCTGTTCGCACCCATCGAACCGACCTGACGGTGTACAGGACCCGTACCGTGCGACATTCTGAGGTGGTGCTGACCCCATCTTTTTATAACACCGGAAAAACCGCGACCCTTGGTAAGTCCGGTTACATCGACCCTCTCACCTGCTTTAAAGGTATCTGCGGTGATTATATCTCCGACATTCATCGAAGCAGCGTCATCAAGTCTGAATTCCTTTAAATGTTTTTTAAAAGAAACATTAGCTTTAAGAAAGTGTCCTTTTTCGGGTTTGTTTAGCTTTCTGTCCTCGATATCCGAAAAACCGAGCTGAACTGCGTCATAACCGTCCTTTTCCGCTGTTTTCTTCTGTGCTACTACACAGGGACCCGCGTTGATGACAGTTACGGGTATTACGTTTCCTTTTTCATCGAAAATCTGCGTCATTCCGAGCTTTCTTCCGATAATGCCTTTTTTCATTTATATATTCCTCCTTGGTTATTGGTTAACCGCAAGCTTCGCGATTAACTTGACCTGAATTTGAAAAGCTTTCGGTAGTTTTCCTTATAACTCTACGTTAAAATCAACGCCAGCGGGAAGGTCTATGCTCATAAGGGCGTCGACCGCTGCTTTTGAGGGCTTGATTATATCGATAAGGCGTTTATGTGTTCTGTACTCAAACTGCTCTCTCGAATCCTTGTACTTAAAGACCGCACGAAGAACCGTTGTGATCTCTTTTTCGGTTGGAAGCGGAATTGGTCCGGATACCGAAGCACCGCTGCGCTTTGCCGTTTCGACGATCTTTTCGGCTGCCTGATCAATAAGCGTGTGGTCATAAGACTTAAGTCTTATCCTGATTCTTTCCTTCTTTGCCATGTGTTTGTTTGCCTCCTTAAAATAAATAGATGTTTTTAGTGGCAAAGCTTTGAACACTATGTCGGGCGTTTCGTCATCGCCCTTTAAAAAATGCTCATCACTCTCGCCCGATTGTCGGACATACTCCACGGAAGTTACCTGCTTTTTAGCAGCAATCTCCCGTCTCATCGCACACCAAGCGACGTTTATTGTATCATAACGATATATCCATTGCAATAGCTTATTACAAATCCGAATGTAAATAATATGTGAACGATACTCCATATATACTTTATTCAGGAATAAATAATAAAAATATTTTATTTATATATTGACAAATAATTAAACTTGTGTTATAATTAAAATCAACAGTACTGTTAATAAAAAAAACTGAAAAACTGGAGGTAAAAAATGAAAAAAATAGTTATTGTACTATCAGTTGTATTATTGTTTTCTGCATTAGTTGTATCAAGCTCGGCTCTTACTGACTTGAGAGTAGGTAGAGATTTAGAAGAGGATCAGTACTTTAATTTGGATACAGCAATACATTGTTATTATGATTGCGGATGGTGGTTTGGGAACGGTTGGAGCTCTACAGAATGTGAAACATCATCGGATATGTTTTGCTATGCATGGGTATTCAACATAGATCGTAATAATGTTGAGGTATTTTTTGATGATTATGGGTATGTATCCAATAGGTTGGTTCTACCGGCAATCTCTGTATCATCAACAAGATATGCGAAAGAGACATGGCATGGTGCATATAGAACTAAAAACGGTGTAAGAAATCTAGATGCACGGGTCGAAATATACAACGGGTAAAATGTTTTAATAAGGAGGCTTTTTTATAAAAGCCTCCTTGGAATAAGGAATATATGAAAATATTATTTTTGATATTTAAAAACATAAAATATTATATTAAATTCAATAAAGCTGTTTTTTTGCTATTTACTACCGGCATCCTAAGCAGTACTCTGGCTTTAATATTTTTTTATGGGAACATTAATCCTATAAAGACAGAATATATAAATGATGATTTATATTCACGTCAATATCAGTTCAGTTTTTTTCCGGCAATAAATGAAATAAACATAAATGACATGTTTGACAAATATTTTGAACCGGAATATTCATTGTTTATTTCTAAGATAGATAATCGAAAAATCAAGAATACTCTTAGTGAAAAAGAATTAACAGGCAGAGAATTTACAGTAGGATATATATATGATAATTTAGATAGAGTCGGTATAAAACTAAAAGGGCGGAATAAATTTTTAGAATCTGAGATAACTAATTCAGAGAACACTATAATTGTTTCGAAATACACAGAATATTATCTCGATGTAAATATAAATCCCGGTTTAGATAAAATTACTATAAACGATATCGAGTATACCATTGTTGGCGTGGCGCAAATGGACAGCGATTTTTTACTACCAAGCACAACATATATAAAAAACGGTTTTGAAACAAATGAGATGATTGTTGTAGCAAAAGAAAAGCCGTCTTATTATGATAATATTGAAATTTTAAGACTGGTAAGGGATAAATACCCAAATTTAGAAACCATTTCAACGCATCCATATAGGTATTATGATAAGATTCAAAAGGAAACGCCGATTATTCTTTTTTTATTGGCGATTGTTTTTACTGCAATGTCGATAGCCTTTATGTTTCTCTTAAAATACCTTGCCGACAACACTAATTATGTTAGTGTAATCCACACCATATGTGGAGCTTCAAAAGAAACGGTCATATTTATCAAGTTAATGGCTGTATTTTTAACAACTCTTGCTATAAGCATCACGGGAGCATTATTGCATATGATGCTTTATGACGTTCTTTTTCAAAAGCTTAATATTGTGGATAATCTTACATATAATTTTAAAGATTATTTACTTATTGTATCCGTCGCATGTATAGCATCAGTTATAATATCTATACCTTTTATTGTTTCATTTTCTAAAAATTCGACAATAACAAATAAAATTAAGTTTTGCTAAGGAAGAATTAAATGAAAAAAATTAAACTGTTTTTTATCGGTTTAAAAGGATATATGTTATCTTTGATAACTCTTTTTTTCGTTATGATTGCGGTATTATTGGTTTTGAATTATTCATTTTCACAATATCTTTTCATTAATCGTTCCGGGGAGCTATTCGGTAATGGACATTTTGACAACGGTTTGTATTTTCAAAACATTACCCCATACGATCAGGATTCTCAGATAAGATTGGATGAGAGTTTAAAATCACTTGAGGGTAATCCATGCGTAAAAAAAGTTACACACAATATAAATGCAAGTGTCCATATTAACAATGAGAATTACCAGCTGGAGCTATATGATCAAGAAATTTATCCTGATATGTACGGTACTCTTCCTATCGGAGATTGGAAGAGTATGGAAGACGGTAAATACTGCGTTGTAATAGGCGGTGTTATTCCTAAGGATGTTCCGGTCGGGGAGACGGTTGTTCTAAAAAGCATAATCCCCAACAACAGTACGGAGCTGGAAGTAAAAATATCGGGTGCACTTGCTTATCCGCCGATGATACTTAAGTTCGGTTATTATTCATCCGACAAAAAGGCTAACACTGCTGATAAGTTTTACATACATGACAAAGTACTCTACCTACCAAAGAATGATACTACTCTTAAAATAGTAACCGAGTTTTGTGATGGCAACACAGCGCCTATAACATCAGGTGTTGTAAAATATATCGACAGTGCTACAGAAAAACAGAAAGAAGAAGTTAAAAATATTATTTCTGAAAATGCAGCAGTTCTCTATACCGATACTATACTTGAAAGCACAAAAAGCTATGTTTCGGATAGCTTGAGGAAAATCCTGCCAACGCCGAGTTTTCTGCTCTTGGTTTCGGCACTTTCTTATATTAGCATTGCAGTCTTGAGTATATATAAAAAGAAAGCAGATTATACAATATATTATATTACAGGCTGTAACAAACAAACAATGCATATTCTTGCGTCTCTGCAGGTGAATATTACGCTTCTTATTACTACCATAACAACATGCGTAGGTATCCTTATTTTAAAGAACATGGCTGCAAAAGGTATGTATTCGCTTCCATGTCTGATTTTTGGGTGGCAGAATGTTGTACTTACCTGCTCAGTTGCATTAGTTATATTCTTAATTGTTGTTTTTGTTTCTTCTTTGATGTTAAGGAGATTTTCACCTGTTGAACAACTTAAACTAACAAAGGAATAGGAGCGTTTTATGATTAAGCTTAATAATATTAATAAATACTATAAAATAGGCAAAAATAGATTTCATGCACTTAAAAATGTAAGTCTTGAAATCAAAGACGGCGAATTCGTCTCTATTGAGGGTAAATCGGGCGCAGGAAAATCTACTCTAGTGCACATTATCGGGTGTTTAGATAATTTTGATTCCGGCAGCTATATTTTAGACGGTGTTTCTGTTGGTGATATGAAAGAGAGTGCTCTATCAGCGACAAGAAATAGTAAAATCGGCTTTGTGATGCAGGATTTTGCTCTTATTTCACACGAATCTGTTATTTTTAATGTTATGCTACCTTTATATTTCTCGAAGATAAAATATAATATGAAAAGTCGTGCCTATGATATGCTCGAACAGGTTGGAATTGCAGATCAAGCATTAAAATCAGTAAACCAGCTATCCGGAGGGCAAAAGCAAAGAGTCGCCATTGCAAGGGCATTAATAACAGGTTGCAGTATAATTGTTGCGGACGAGCCGACGGGAGCGCTAGATACAAAGACAAGTGAAGAAATAATGGATTTACTTATTAATATTAACCAAAGCGCCGGAACGACCGTTATAGTTGTAACGCACGACCCTACAGTATCTGCCGCTGCAGAACGTAAGATTATAATTTCCGATGGAATTATTAAAAAAGATATAATGAGTTAATTTTTTTTATTTCTTTAACAGTATAAAACGGTAAATGTCAAGAAATTTATCCGGACGAATAGAACGGACGGTTGGCGGACAACGATAAAGTCAGTCGCTAAAAGGGAGTATCGCAGTTCTGCGGAGCTGTTACTCCCTCTCTATATATACTAATATTAACTTCTTCCGTGATAAAAACAGTATGGATTTTTGCAACCACATATGCTACAATAAGTAAATGAATAATAATATACATAAATAAGGCGGATTATGAAAAGAACATATATATTATCGGGAGTGTGCTCTCACTCCGTACACTTCGAAATCGATGAAAACCGAATAGTAAGCGGCATATCCTTCACCGGTGGCTGCAACGGCAATTTAAAAGCTGTTTCCGCTTTGTGTGACGGAATGGAAGCGTCCGAAATCATAAGCAGGCTCAAAGGAATCCGATGCGGTTTTAAATCGACCTCCTGTCCCGATCAGTTTTCGCGAATTTTACAGGAAGTTTTGGATGAAGGGAAAGACAGAGAATGAACACGGAATATTGTCGCTGGATTAATAGCGAAAAGGTAGACGCACAGACAAAACTGGAACTTGCGGCTATAAAAGATGATGAGATTGCGATAAAGGAACGCTTTGAACGGCCTATGCAGTTCGGCACTGCCGGTCTGCGCAGTATTATGTCCGCAGGTATATCAAGAATGAACGTATATACCGTGGCACATACCACAAGGGGGCTTGCGGAGCTTATTATGAAAAGCGATGCTGTAAACAGAGGTGTCGCCATCGCTTATGACAGCCGTAAAAATTCTGAGCTTTTTGCAAGAACAGCAGCACGGGTGCTTGCTGCATATAATATAAAGGTATATTTTTTTGATTCCCTGCGTCCGACGCCAGAGCTTTCCTTCGCCGTACTGGAATACGACTGTATCGCCGGCATAAATATAACGGCATCCCATAACCCCAAGGAATACAACGGTTATAAAGTGTATTGGGAGAACGGTGCGCAGCTTCCACCGGAGCATGCTGAAACTGTATCGGAAGCGATCGCAAAAACCGATATTTTCGAGGATGTGCGTTATGCTGATTTTGATACGGCAGTTAAAGACCGAATAATAAACATCATCGGTAAAGAAACCGATGAAAAATTCATCAAGGCTGTTCTCGGTTGTCGAATCTGCCCGGAAATGACAGAGCGGCACGGTAATGACCTGAATTTAATATATACCCCTCTCCATGGCGCGGGCTATCGGCTTGTTCCCGAGGTATTGAAACGTGCGGGACTAGCTAATCTTAAAACAGTCGAAAGCCAGATGACACCGGACGGAAGTTTCCCGACGGTAGACTCGCCAAATCCGGAAAACAAAGAGTGCTTTGAGCTTGCAATAACTTTGGCTCACGATTTGAACTCCGACTGCGAACTTATCATTGGTACCGACCCGGACGGTGACCGCCTCGGCGTTGTTATAAAAGACGATAAGAATAATTATCTCGTCCTTAACGGAAATCAGATAGGTGCGTTGCTTATCGATTATATAATAAAAGGCAAAGTGTTGCATAACAATATGCCCGAAAACGCCTGTGCGATAAAGAGCATCGTATCGGGAAATCTTTTCGATGCAATTTGTGAAAAAGCGAATGTTCATCACCAAAACGTGCTTACCGGTTTTAAATATATCGGTGAGAAAATCGAGGAGTTTGAAAAAAGCAAGTCGCATACCTTCATTTTCGGTTACGAGGAAAGCCAGGGTTATTTATCCGGCGGTTATGTGCGGGATAAGGATGCCGTCGCCGCGTCCCTGCTGATTACAGAAGCGGCTTCCTTTTATAAAAGTCAGGGGAAAACCCTTTATTGTGTATTACAGGAGCTATATTCCGAACACGGGTACTACAAGGAAGCGGTTTTAAATAATATCGTAAGCGGTATTGACCCTATGTCCGCCATGACCGATATAATGCGTTCGCTGCGTGACTGCGGGTTGTCCGTTATCGGCGGTGTGGATGTGGTTGCTATAAGAGATTACAAAAGCGGAATCAGAAAGGATCTCAGAACAGGGCAGAGCCAGCCGACAGGTCTGCCTGAGAGCGATATGCTGTATTATGAGCTTGCCGACCGCAGCAATTTGATAATCCGTCCCTCCGGCACAGAGCCCAAAATTAAAGTCTATATTCTGACCTCGGCGGCAACCGAGCGGGAATGCGATCTGTTGATTGAGAAATATAAAAACGCATTCAACCAAATTATCAGTAAACGATAACCCATTAAAAATCCGATGTGTTCGGTACAAACACATCGGCTTTTTGTTTTATATGTTTACAATAAAAGCTTTGTTAGAATTAAATATACAAGATAAATGGCTATACCGCATAATATTACTTTCGGAATGAACCATTTTTTTAAGCTCTCTTTTTTTCTCTCTAACTCCGCGACATTCTTCATCGCAAGCTCGTAAGCCTTAACCTTTTTCTTTATATCCGCCTCATTTTGCAAGTATTTATCCTGCCTGTATTCCGATTTGTCGTCTTTAAAATACGATTTTTCCTCTTCTCTCAATTTTTTGACAGAAGCTTCAAGCCTTTCCTTTTCGATATTCTCAAGCTGCCAATCGCGTTCACGCTGGCACAGCTCGCATTTTTCAAAATCGTTTATGTTCTTATGACCGCAACAGCAGAGCCAGGCATACTCGCCCTGTTGAGGCATAACCCGCACTGGAAACAATTCCTCCGCCGCTGTGTAGATATTTATTCTATAATACAGGAACTTTTCATCATCATCGAGCTCATTAAAACGTGTAAATGATCTGCCTGCGATTATATTAATAGGCATGTATGTGCCGTCGGAATATTTAACTCCTAATATTTCAAGCTCAAATTTGGAAACAAAATCCTCCGGTATCGGGATGTATACCGTCTCACCGAAGCTCTCGCACGGAGAAATATCCGGATTTACCAATATTCTCTTATCACGGATACGCTTGCCTTCTATTCGCCTTGTACCGAGAGTGTAGCTCTCGTTGGAATATGTAAACGGAATTTTAAGGACCGAATAGTTTAGCTTCTGATGACAGATAAGTTGTATATCCAGTGATCTGATCCTTTTTTTAGAAACATTACGGAATACAAAGGATGCGAATATCTCGTAATTATCGACATCGCAAATCGTATATCCCTCGGTTATCTCTACCGGGCAATTCTCAAATACAGCACTGTAATCAAGGTATTCCACGACGCGGAAAATGCGCATTCTGTCTTTTCTCTGTTGCCTTTTAAGCTGCTTGAGGATGCTTGTATCAGTCGCCATCACATAACCGTCCCTTCATTATTATCACTCTGATTGTTTTATACGGTTAAAATTCAAAAATATGCTCGGGCTTCATTATTAAACCTTTTCTTGTATATGCATCGGTACGCTCAAATAAGTTGTTGTTTATATCTCTGTATGTGCATCCCTGAGCATATTCTATACGCTTGTATCTGACCTCATATTCGAAAGGTTCCCCAACCGTATATGGCTTCATCTTATCCGCTTCTGCAGCGGCTTTTTTTACGCCCTCGTAGATCTCCTCACAGCATTTAATCGGATGTTTGCTTATACAGCTGTTCCATGCCAACGCTTTTTTTGTCTCCACGGTCACAATGCCGTCAAAGCTCTCCTTTGCCTGTGCTACGCAGTAATTATCGCCGGCACAGAATATGGGCGGAACGCCATACCTTCCTGCAATGAGCGCGTCTACCTGCATCTCTCCGACATCCTTTCCGTTTATCTTTTGATATTGGAAAGTAGCCGAGGAATATACATGTGCAAGGGTCGCTTCTGATGTATCATATGCGTGGTATCCGAGAAAAACGATTCCGCCAAAGCTCTCGTCTATATCCGGAAAACGTTTTCTCATACCCGATCCCATTACAATAGAGCAGCGTTTATCAAGCTTGTCATAATCGAGATTGACACCCATTGCGTGACAGTCCCAGACATAAACCTCATCCGCACCTGAGTCGAAAAGAGCGGTGGCGGCAGCGTTAGCCTCTCTTGTTCCCTGCAAGCAGGCAAACTGATAATTTGGTGTATCGGGAGATAACCCTTTTCCGTACGCTCCCACAACGCATGCCATCCCCTCAAGGTCAACGCTTATGTAAAACTTTTTGCGTGTCATATGCAACATCCTTTCATAAATATACTGCAAATATTTTAATAGTTTAATAATACATCATATAGCCATTAAATACAATAGTATTTTTATTCTTCCTAAAAAACTTTATATGGCAGATTTCAAAACAAAATAAATATTTTTGTTATTATAGAACAGAATAATAGCTGAATATAAAAAAAGGAATAGTGTTGTATGGATAATTATTACAGGAAAAGAACAGATCTGGCACTTGAAGCTCATGAAATAAACAGCGAAAGGGGACGCGACGACGGTGTAATCGTTGATGAAAAGGAAATAGACGGCGTAAAGGTGACAGTAGCGGAGGTAAAAGAAGGAGAGGGCGAAAACCTTACCGGAAAGCCTGCCGGAGTATATACCACTGTCGACATAGGCAAGGTATGGCAGTATGACAGCGAACGGTTTAATAAAACCGCGCGGGTGCTTTCGGATATAATCAACCAGCTGCTGCCTGAGCATGACGACGAAAAATGCGTACTTGTCGCCGGGCTTGGAAATGTGGAAATCACCCCGGATTCAATCGGTCCCAAAGTTGTTTCGAAAATCATCGTTACAAGGCATATACGCACGCTTAACAAAGAGCTTTACGAAAATGTCGGCTTCGGAAATCTTGCGGCTATCAGCCCCGGTGTTTTAGGTCAGACAGGAATAGAAAGTGCGGAGATAATCAAAAGTGTTATTGACAAGGTGTCTCCCTTTTGTGTGATTCTTATAGATGCATTGGCATCGAGAAAGCTCTCAAGACTCGCGACGACGGTTCAACTCTGCGACACAGGTTTGCGTCCGGGAGCGGGCGTCGCAAACAACCGCATTGAGATGAATTCAAAGAGTTTCGGCATACCCGTTGTTTCAATCGGTGTACCGACCGTTGTCGATGCGGCAACGCTTGCTTATGATCTTCTTGAGGAGCTTGTTTCGAGTTCAGATACAAATGCCGGCAATAATAACAACTTTGAGGAGCAATACGATAAAATAATCGACAAACTGATGTCCGGCAGCGGGAGGAGTATGTTTATTTCACCAAAGGAGAGCGATGTTATCACTAGGGAAACGGCAAGACTCATTTCCACCTCGATAAACCTTTCTCTGCATAAGGGAATCGATATAATGGATATGGGTGAATATCTGACTTAACAAATAAAAAATTCCTATTTTTTCAGTGCGGTTAGGCATAAATTTCGTTTATCGTGAATATATTTTACAAAAACGGATCGTTAAACAAAAAGGACTGCACAAAAAGGAGTTTTTATTATGGAACACCGACTTACCCACCGCCAGAAATTCTTGATAAGAAAATTCTGTCTGTTGCTTTTATCCGCAGCGATTATAGTATCGGTTTTTTTGTCGATACCGTATATAGCACGGGCACTTCCGGTTTCGCTTGCGGGTATACTTACCGAACAATCTGAGACTGCAATCAGTTCCGCAGAAAGCTCGGGCGAGCAGCCACTCTCTCCCATTATGGGCGAATCCTTTTCAGCAATAATAGGTTTTGATTATGAGAGCGAGCCATCAATACCTTTAGTCGAAAACCCCTCGGGAGCTTTGTATGTCAACGCGGTCAGCTTATGCTGGTATACCCAGGATGAAATTCCGAACCTGTATCTGCTCAACCGCACGGACTTTGATATTAACATCAATAATTACTCAGGGCTGCCCTTCCCGATTAACAATATAATAAGCACCGACCCGATGGTTCTTATTATACATACACACGGAACTGAGAGCTATCTTCCCACGGGAGTTGACTATTATATGGCAGACGAGAACTTCCGCTCGGAAATCGAGGCTGAAAGCATCGTTGCTGTCGGAACGGTGCTTGCTAACGCACTTAACAGCAAGGGAATCGTTACCCTTCATGACACTACAATGTATGACAAAGAGGATTTCAGCAGTGCTTACAGCAATACGAAAGAAGCAGTGGCAAGGACGCTTGCGAGCTACCCTTCTATAAAATATGTAATAGACCTGCACAGAGATGCGGTTTTCACCTCGGAGGGGGTAAATCAAAAGCCGGTAACAACCATTAACGGGAAGCAGGCAGCGCAGGCGATGTTGGTTATGGGGACCAATCAGGGAGGTGCGAACCACCCAAACTGGGAACAGAATCTTACTGTGGCGGTAGCCCTGCAAAATATCATTAACAATGATTATCCGACATTGATGCGCCCGATATGTCTGAGATCCGCGAGCTTTAATCAACAACTTACCACAGGCAGCATGCTCCTTGAAATCGGTTCATGCGGCAATACGTTAGAGGAGGCAAAATATACCGCAGAGCTGATAGCCTCGGCAATCACAAAAATGATATACTCGAATTAAAATCTATATTCAAAGCAAAACGGGGATTGAGTCCTTAAAAAAGATTCAATCCCCGTTTTTTTGTTTTATCTTTTACTTATATTAAATCAGCTCTGCAGCTTCTTTATCAACATAGATCGTAACATCCGGATGGAGCTGGAGCACAGAGGCAGGTACGTTTGGGGTGATCTCTCCTTTTATGGTATCACGGATAATCTGAGCCTTACTTGCACCGAGAGCAATGAGTATTATACTACGAGCGTTCATAACCGTTTTTATACCCATTGTTACCGCTTTGGTGGGAACTTCGTCAATGGATGAAAAGAAGCGGGAATTTACCTCACGGGTGTTCTGAGTAAGCTCTACAACATGCGTAACGCTTCCGAACGGAGTTCCCGGCTCATTAAAGCCGATATGCCCGTTACAGCCGATTCCGAGCAACTGAAGGTCAATACCGCCTGCAGCCTCGATATCCTTATCATACTGTGCGGCTGTCTCATTATTTGTGATAAGTCCGCTGGGTACAAAGGTTCTCTCCTTACGGACATCTATATGATTAAAAAGATTCTGGTTCATAAAATAACGGTAGCTCTGGTCGTGTGTCGGTTCTAATCCCACATATTCATCAAGATTGAAGGTGGTAACATCCTTAAAAGTAATCTTACCTTCCTTATTCAAATGCGCAAGCTCCGTATACAGTCCAAGCGGAGTTGAGCCTGTGGCACAACCGAGAACAGCGTTCGGCTTCCTTTTTAGAAGCTGTGCATATTGCTGTGCGGCAAGCTTTGCAATGTTTTCTTTTGTTTCGATAACGATCTTCATATTTTTATCCTCCGGTTATATTTTACTCAAAATAAAGAATACCACTTACAACCAATGCTGTCAAGGGATTAGATAAATTTGCAGATGTTACCGTTTTTAAGAGCGTCAAGGTCGGGTATATTTTGCAAAATATAGATTTTAATAATTACGCTTTTATAAGTAATGCTTTTACCGCTGTTTTGTTTTGTATTTATTTTGATACAAGAAAGCTGCGCGGAAATTGTCCGCACAGCTCTTTATATCAGCTATTCTATTAACTGAATTATATCAAAAACCATAGAGCGCCGCAGAAGAAATTCCCGCAGCGCTCTATAAATATTTTTCCATTTATACCGCAAGTGCTTTATTTTTAAGTCGCAGATTATCAGCAATCATTGCAATAAATTCGCTGTTCGTCGGTTTTCCGCGCTGGTTCTGTACGGTATAGCCGAAAAATGAATTTAGTACGTCAAGGTCACCCCTGTCCCACGCAACCTCGATGGCGTGTCTTATGGCTCTTTCGACTCTTGATGAGGTTGTCCCGTATTGTTTTGCAACTGACGGGTATAAAATCTTCGTTACGGAATTAATAATGTCATTGTTACTAATAGTCATTATGATGGCTGTTCTTAAGTACTGGTATCCCTTTATATGCGCAGGTACACCTATCTGGTGTATAATTTTTGTTACCTGTGCTTCGAGATCGGCTTCATCCCTTGACGGAATCTGCGCCAGTCCCCTTCGCCTGCTCCTGTCGGCAAGCTTATTCACCCTTTCCGCCAAGGCGACGAAATCAAGGGGTTTCAACATACAATAAGCTGCGCCAGCTTCACAGCACTCTTCAAATAGATTCTGGCTGTTAAACGATGCGAGCATAACAAATGCCGGAAAGCATTCACCGAGCTGTTTTTTAGCTTCCCGAATAAGACCAACGCCGTCAATTTTTCCTAAGTAAAGGTCGGAGATAACTATGTTAGGTTTTAGTCTTGCCATTTTGGCAAACGCTTCCTGACCGTCAGATGCCTCCGCAACTATTTCAATCCCCTGTCTTTTTAAATTTTGCGCGCATTGCGTGCGAAAATCGTTGTTGCAGTCAGCAATTAAGACTCTTGCTTTAATTTGACCTTTTTCCATCTTTGCAAATCCTTTCAAAATTTCGTTTTCAAATAGTGAGGTTAATTCTGGACAAATTGTTACCTTCACTTATGAATTTGCCATATTTTACCATATTTGTCAATTAATATCAATAGATATTTGGAAATATTTTCCATTCCTTCAAGCTTTTGCATTACCTTTTTCGTCAATTTATGACATTATTCACGGATTAAAGACTAAAAACGCAGTTTTTAATCTTTCTACGCCGAAGTCGAGCTTTTCCGACTTCAGCGTATTAAATAATTTACCCTCTTAAACCTTCAATCATATTCTCTATACATATTCCGTAACCCCTTGTGGAGTCATCAACCAATACATGAGTCACTGCTCCTATCAACCTACCGTTCTGAATTATGGGACTTCCGCTCATTCCCTGAATGATGCCGCCTGTTTTTGTCAAAAGATTGGAATCTGTAACTTTTATCAGAAAATTCTTAATAGAACCCGAATCGCTGAAGATTTTCTCTATTTCTATCTCATATCGTCCGGGCTTCCCCGTATCAAGTGTCGTAAGGATATATGCTTTTCCGATTTTCAATTCATCCCGGTATCCTATCGGTATAGATTTCGCCATATTCTCGGGGATTTTATCAAATTTACCGAATATGCCCACCTCGCTGTTAATGCTCAGCTCACCTTTCCGGTAGTTGGCAAATTTTCCCTTCAACTCACCGGGAGAATTCTTTTTTCCCGCAACTATACCGTTAATGACGACATCGACGATTATTCCCTTGTCAAGAGGCATCAGAACGCCGGTATCGGAATCACTAATACCGTGTCCGAGAGCTCCGAATTCTCCGGTAGACGGATCTATGAATGTTATCGTGCCGATGCCTGCTGTCGAATCCCGAACCCAGATACCTAATTTATAAGTGTTGTCGCCCTTATCCACAACCGGCGATATTGTCAGGCTGTTCTCGGCACCGTCGCGCAAAAATTTTAATTCTATCCCGCTGCCGCCGCTGCCTGCAACCGTTTTTTGAAAATCCTCTGCGCTTTTTATATCCTTTCCGCCGACAGTTGTTATAATATCTTTCACCTGCAAGCCGGAATCCCTTGCCGGTGCTCTAAGTCCCTCCGCTGTTTCTACGTCTGTCAGTCCCACAACCAACACACCCTTGGTGAAGTATTTTACTCCGAAAGCTTCTCCGCCCGGCGATAGAGTGATTCTGCCGGAGTTTCTATTCGCCATTGTTGTAATCGATAATAAATTATGATTACCCGGATTGAAAATTGCCGCACCAATTAAGACGGAAAGGGTTATTACTGCAAAAATTAAAGACTTTACCTTGTTCTTCATTCCCTTTACCTACCTCATTTTTTGATTTTTGCATCAATTCTAATTTGCACAAACCACCAAAAAATATGTGAGGTAAAGTTTATAAGAACATTTAAATTTTCGAAAACAGCATATAATATCTGTATATGTTTTCGATATAAAATCTTACCTTTGTTGCCGTTTTTTCTCTTTTAATTGTTTTGATTTTTCCACAAGAGGCTTTTATAAATGACTTTTTTTATATATTCGCTCGCCGTGATTTAGCGGTAAAACCAGGTAATCCATCAAAAGGATTTATCTCTATGTAAAATATACAGGTCGAAGCAGTTGTGGCAGTTGTTAAAAATCATGTACCTGCTCGGGATTTAAGTTGTTTATTTTAAGATACAGTACGAGCTCGATCAAACCGTCAAGAGTGCTCTTCCAATCGTGCTGTGGAATTACTGCGATTGAAAATCCCTTTGCTTCAAGGACTCTGCCGATTATTGCTGAACAGAAAGACAGATAACCATATGAGCATCTTCCGTTATTAAGAAGAAGTCAGCTGTACTTTGACCTTTTTCATATAATTCTTCAAATGCTATAGGTAAAAAGCTATTATAAATCCGTTTTTCAAACTGTGTTATTTTTTATATGATTAAATCCTGTTAACTATTTTTCAATAAAAAAGCCCTGGGATATATCCATACGGATAATGCAGGGTCGGTTGCTCTATATACTAAAAACGCTGCAAGTGCCCAATTAAGCAGCATCCCTCATCGTATCCCTTTTCATCATACATATAAATGATATCAAATATTTGTTTTTTTGTCAAGAATTTTTTGTATTTTTTTCAAAAACTATAAAAATAATGTTCTTTTTGTATATATCGGTCTCTTTTATCGAAAATGAAACAAAGCATTTTTAACTTTATTTTTTTAAGTAACACAATAAAAACAATATTATCAGAGAAAAGCGTTGACAAAAAAAACAGATTATGGTATAATCAAATTAGCAATTAATACTATTAAGAGGTGTATCGTTTGAACAAAAGAAACACAAGACAAAAGAATCTTATTCTCAAAGCGGTCCAAAGTTCAATGATACACCCTACGGCAGAGGATGTATATAAAACTGTGATGCGCGAGTTGCCCAATATCAGTCTTACAACCGTGTATCGAAACCTTAACCAACTCGCTGCCGACGGTGTTATAAAAAGGCTTCAGGTGCCGAATAAGAGCGACCGTTTTGAAAAAAATCCCGATAAGCATTATCATGTATGCTGCGATATATGCGGAAAATTTGAGGATTTATCCGAACCGGGTTATAATTATAATCTTGATAATATAGAATGTCCGGATAACGGTTTTTTGATAAAAAGCCACGATATAATTTTTAACGGGCTGTGCGCTCGGTGCAAAAATCAATAAAAAATAAAATATAAGGAGATTTGATATGGATTACAAGGTTGAGAATTTAAAGGGTACAAAAACTGAGGCTAATCTATTAGCCGCTTTTGCCGGAGAATCACAAGCAAGAGTCAAGTATGACTATTACGCAAGCGTAGCTAATAAGGAGGGTTATACGGTTATAGGCGACATTTTCGCCGAGACCTCCAAAAACGAAAAAGAACATGCGAAAATCTGGTTCAAAATTCTACATGACGGTGGCATTCCCGCTACGATGGATAACCTTAAAGATGCTGCTGCCGGAGAGAATTATGAGTGGACGGAGATGTATGCCGGCTTTGCCAAAACGGCAAGGGAAGAGGGCTTTGAGAAGATTGCTTTCCTTTTTGATTCAGTTGCAAAAATAGAGCAACGGCATGAGGAAAGATACAGAGAGCTTTTAAAAAAGGTTGAATCTAAGACAATCTTTATCCGTGAGGATGTAGTTATATGGCAATGCTCCAACTGCGGTCATGTTTATGTAGGTAAAACAGCTCCTGAAATCTGCCCCGTATGCAATCATCCACAGTCTTACTTCCAAATCCACGCTGAAAACTACTAAATTTATCAAAAAAGAGCCTTTTAAAGGCTCTTTTTTAGCGTTATATCATTATTTGATGATATTGATAAAAGCAACTATTTCTTCCTCTTTTTGTTTATCAAAAAAACCACGAACGCAACTGCTGCCACAGCAACCAAACCGACAATACCGTAAATCAGTCCTTTTCCAAGCGGTTTGTTTTTTGGTTTTTCCGAAGAAACATCGCTTGAGTCCCCGCTTTCATCAATACCCTCTGATACGGCGTTTGCAGGTGTAACGGTAACCTTAACAGGTACTTCGATTTGCTCACCGTCCGGATTCATATATTTAAGAGTAAAGCTGTCATCCCCCGAAAATCCCCTGTCAGAGCGGTAAACATATATGCCCTCATCCAGTACCACGGTTATTATCCCGTGCTTAGGACGTTTGGAAATTGATAGCATGTACTCGCTGTTGCTCCAATCCCCATCGATATCGAAGGTGCCTTGGAATTTTTCGTTCTCTACTACCGTCACCTCGGTTGTTATATCAATCTTAAACTCCGGAAGATACAGCGTTCCCTTAATAAACTTATAAAGCGCATCATAGAACCACCTGACATAAGCATCGTCCGAATAGGCGAATTTATAAAAAACTCCGTATCCGGCACCCTGATAATAAGCATGTATAGCATCGGTCATCATACCGCTTTTTACAGAGGACACAAGGTATTGCTTAAAAAGCGGCCCATTTTTCTTAAGATCATATATAAAGCCATCAGCAGCCTCCATCTGTATACCCATATGATATTTAGCCGCTGTCTTTGCAAAATCCTCCATCATCTTTTCGGGATTCTTCTGCAATGTCTCTTTAAATGCTAAATTCGCCTGCATTATTGTCGCATCGAAACCAATCTTCTGCGCTTTTTCTATACCCGTCGCCTGATAATACGGAATGAACACGCATTTCGTATTTCTTTTATGCAGCTCCTTGATACAGAGCTCGGCAAATTCCGGCTCCTGCTCGTAATACTCTGCGCTAAGAGATTCGTTTGACCAGAAAAATCCCTTTAACTCAATGTTTTTATAATTGTTACTGTTGAACTTCTCAAGCACAAGATCCACATACCAGGCGTATACGTCAACACAGTCCTCAAGCGTAAGAATTTTGTTGTCGATACCATCCCCGTCATAATCCCCGAATACAAGCTCGCTGATCTTAGGATGCGGAACAGTCAGATAAACGCCTGTTTTGTGTGTTTCGGGCAGGTTGAGCTCCTGCTTCATATCGGCAGTTGCCTGGTCGAGCGCATCAAGATTTATGTCTTTACCAAAGGTATTGTCAAAAAGACACAGCCAGTCGCTCATCACCGTTGGTCCGCCATCGACGGTCAGTTTTCCTCCGGATGGGCATTTACCCTGTAAAGTCAGGAACATAACGGCATCAAACATAGTGTCTATCATTTTTCCGTCTTTGTCAACATAGCTTATGTAGGGTTTGAAAACATCCTTTTTATTATTTACGAACAATTCTTCATCAGGATTATATCCGTTATGAAAACAGATTATATCCTTCGATCCTACACCCTCGCCATTATCATAGTAACTCTTTTCCTCCACTTTCTCATCAGGAGTGATTTCTAATGCGTTACCGGCATCTTCTCTGCCGAAAACCTTTATCTCATCAAGGAAAGTATTTACCTGAACATCAAAATAAAACCTTACATACCGTGCCTTGTAGCTCTTTCCCGCAGAGGCGTTATATACGACGCTCGTCGGTATTTCGACAGTATTGTCAACGCTGTTGCTTATGGTATTTAGCGTCATGTAGCTTATACCATCCTCTGATACCGATATAACCAGCTCCTGCGGACAGTAAATTCCGAATCTTTTATTCTGAATAAAGGTAGCTTCAAAACCATCTACCGCCATAACAGCACCGAGGTCAAGCGTAATGGTACGACTTACTCCCCTGATAAAATGACTCCATAAGCCGCTATAACAATTCGCCGGATCACCGTGTACACCATCGGTAAGCTGATCCTTGCTCCCCTTTTCCTCGGGGGTGTAGCTATAATCGTTCGCCGCTCCGCTTACAATCGTATATTTCTTATTTAAAGCAAGGTTGGTTCCTGACGCCTTTCCTGCGGCACAGACAGCATCTCCGGATAATGCTGACAATAAAAATATGCTCATAATAGCAGATATCACTTTCCTCTTCAATAAATGTTCACGCCTTTCTGAATACTTTATTCAAATATTTTATTTTAAAAATAAAGGACAGCGCAAAGGCTATCCTTATTTTGTTTTTTATTTACGCTTTACTTCTTCTTTTTAGTAGCAATGACAACGATTGCAATGATAATTATTACGCCAGCTGCAATAACGACTATAACCCAAGTATCAAGTCCGTCACTCTCTACCTCAGACGTAGAATCGCTTGAATCGGATTTTTTACTTGTGTCTTCCTTCGAAGTAGTGCCTTCGCTGCTAGTGTCTTCAGCCGCAGAGGATTCATCACCCTTCGACTCAGATGCGGAGGATTCATCGTCTTCGCTTACAGCTGAAACAGGATCTCCTGTCTCACCACCGGTAATAATCTCCAACTCGGATACAAAGCACCATGATGATGATTGCTTAATAACATATTTAACATATCTTGCGCTCTTCTCCTCGGGAGCGTTAAGGGTGAAAAGGAAAATACCATCGCCCTCAACAGCCGCTTCGTAAATCTTCTCGCCGGTCGCAGTTCCAACACTCTCATAATTTGTTTTATCAGATGAGACCTGAATCTCAATTGACTCTGGAGCTGATATACCGACAGCATTACTGTTCAGTACATTAATTTTGTAGTTTGTGATACCCTCAGTAACTGCGCCGAGATCTACAACAATCTCGTTGAGCATATCAACCTTAGAAATTACATCGGGAGCATTGATGTTCAGACCAGCCCAAACGGTTGCAGTGTAAGCATAATCAGCCTCGGTTGCTGCGGAAACACCGTCGGTAAACTTTGTTCCCTCGGGATCGGGATACAATCCAATTCCGTTTTCGTCTGTGTAAAAGCCTGTAAAAGTATAGGCTTTACCCGCTGCCACATTCTTCTCTTCTGCGGTAACAAAGGTTGCGCATAATGAGACGACAAGAATTGCAGCTAAAGCAAATACAATGATTTTTTTCATATAAATTTACTCCTTTTAATTTGTTTGTTTAATACTAAGACAAGTATATCATAACAGAATTTAAAAATCAATGTTTTTTTCATTTTTAAGCGAAAACATTAATAGGTTATTAAACTTCTTTATTCTGTTTAATAGTAAAAGTGCCGAGATATTGCCTTTTTATCATTATGTAATCAACAACAGAAATATTACTTTTTCCGGCAACAAAAGCGGCTTTTAATCCGTTACCTTCTATCGTAATTGTACCCAGTAAGCTCCTTTTCAGCAGAAGATAATCAAGCGGGTCTATCTTTCCGTCGCAATTTATGTCTCCTCTTATAATTATGATTGCAGAGTTTACCACTCCACCGCCCGAAAGCATTTTTAAAGCACATCCCGTTGTCAGCATATTGTCGGGAGACATAAGTAATCCGTTTTTATCGTAAACGGCAAGATCCCCGCCCGTTACATGGGCAAGAAGCTCCCCTGCCGTGCAGTTCTCGAAGGCTCCGTAAATGCATCCCTCTTCTTCGGCAAAAACCGTATCGACAAATATAAAGGAGTGTTCCGGAGGTGGCGGAGCTGCTTTTTCTGTTATGACGATATAATTTGAGTTGGAGTATCCCGTACCGAACTCCCCGGTTCTCATAATGCCTTCAACATAATACCACTCGTCGTCAATGAGTCCCTCAGCGTTATAATAATTATCGGTCACGATGATATTCTGATTTGTAATACTTTTTTTATCAAAAAATCCAACAGCCTTTGCAGAAGCAGAGTCGTCCGATCTTATATAAAGCGATGTTACTGCATGCGCTGTGTATTTTACCTGCTCGGTTGTCACATTTACCACACATGAAGCAGAAGCACCTCCGACTGCGGTCGCCGTAATCGTCGCTGTTCCGTATTTATGCATAGTTACCAGACCGCCCTGATCCACGCTTGCCACCGTCGGATCGGAGCTCGTCCATGTCAATGTCTTATCGATCGGATACGTTGAACCTACGGCGTATCTGAACTGATATGTTTTACCGACATCCCTGTTTATTTCAAAACGGCTTAACCCGACTTTTATGTTGTTCTCTGTCTCTATTACAGGAGTGAGAGTAATATATTCAGCAAACGACCATCCGGTTACTCCGATACCGTCCGTGGAAACGCCGGACACAGGATACCAGCCGTCTACTGCATCGCCCGTAACATTTATAGCCTGATCTTTTCGGAACTCGCCGAGCTTTGCACCGTCTGTGCCTGCCTTATCCCTTACGTTCAGGTTCACCGTCACCCTTGCGTTATATCTGCTTAATACCTTTACAATACAGCAGGCCTCCCTGTTACCTATGCTCGCAGTAATGAGCGTGTAACCTTCCGATTTTGCAGTAATGATACCGTTCTGATCCACAGTCGCGACCTCTTCGTTAGCAGAAGCCCATGTCAGCGGCTGTGTAACGTCTGTGCTCCCCAGCACCTCGGCGGTAAGTGTCACGCTGCCGTCAAGGTCAAGCACCTTCTCTGCATCACTCATTTTTATAGCAATGACTTTGTGTTCGTTTGGGTTGATGTCATCGAAAACGGTAAGATCGTAATTTTCAATAGCAGCGATAAGACTCTCTATGTAATTGGCATCCTTTGTATAGTTACACTCCACTAAAGCGTTGCAGACCGCTTTGTAATCGGTCATACCGGGAATTATCGCATAACCCGAAGTGTTCAGCAACGCACTATGGTCATTGATACTATCCACCCAGCTGTCATAAGCGCGCCATCCCCAGCCCGAATAATCTGCTCCGTCAATTATGCCGTACTCTATAAGGTTGCTGCAGATGATGTTATTCTCCGCATCATATATTTTTCCGCCCCAGTCACTGTAGGTTCTGATACCAAACAGATTTTTTCCCACTTCGGGAAGGTCGGTTCTTGAACTCTGCCCCCATCCGCTCTCCAGGATCGCCTGAGCCACGGTTACCGAAGCGAGTATACGGTTTTCATACATATCTGCGCGTGCAAACGAACCTATGGTCCTTCTGAAATACTGCTTGTATGTAGATAGATTTGAAATATATTCCTCGCTTGCGTCTGCATTTATATTAAAAGCTGATGCCGGAAGTATAAGCAGCAGTGCGATCACTATTGCTATATATTTTTTAATCCTCATTTTTTGCTCCTTTATTATAAGAAAACCCGAAAATGCGGGGAGTTAACAAATATTTATTCCCGATGTAATATATAAAATTGCCAATAAATGTACTCTTAAGACTGATTTTAACATTAAACCTTTAAAAAGTCAATAAAATATAAAAAAGACTGTTTACACAGCCTTTAATGTTTTCATACCTTTATGAACGTCAGCAGAACCGGAATCGTAATCACACAGAACAGAGTGCTTGTAAGAACAAGCTTTGCTGCGGTTTTTTGCCCTGTTCCGAATAATTCCGAAAAATTTAACACGGTCGATGCTGTCGGACAGCAGAATAGTATTATCAGCGTCGCTTTGATATACGGCTCAAGCGGAAGAGTATACGCTGCTGCCATTCCCACGAGCGGAAACGCAATAAGCTTGAAAAACGCAACTATGTAAACCTTTAAATCCATAAAAAGGTCTCGTACTTTCGTTAGTCCGAGCCTCATTCCGAGGATCAGCATCGAAATCGGAGTCGTCATTTTTCCCAGCAGAGCAATAATATAGCTTAAAGTGCCGGGCAGTGCTTCGTTGTCCGCGCCGGTTCCCGGCAGCTTTGTACGGGTTAAGAACAGCGGCAAAGATATGATAAGGGTCAGCATTACGGGATTCAGCAAAATCTTTTTCAGGCTCATGTATTTTTTATCGCCGGTCAGTAAAGCGGACGAGAGCGTCCATGAAATAAGGTTCATACCGACAATAAACACCGCAGAAAAAACAATCGCATTCGGATATTCGGGTAACAGCGCCTGTAACAGCGGAACTCCGAAAAAACCTGTATTTCCGAGTACGGATGCAACTGTGCATATACGATACTCGGGATTTTCCTTGTATTTCCTTTTGAAAATCAAATATACGACAAAAAGCATCAAAACCTGTAAAATCAGGCTTGCAAAGAAAAATATCAACAGGGATATTCCCAACTCGGGAGTATAATCCGCTGTATTGAACGAATAAACCGAAAGACAGGGCTGGCAAACGAAAAGCAAAAACATTGCAAAAGCGCTTATTGCCTCCTGTTTTACCGATTTTGTTTTTATTAGAATAAAACCCGGTATCGCATACGCAAGCATTATCAGCACGTTGAACGCAGTTGTAGAGAAAGGCAAATAACCACATCCTAAAAAATATTTACACAAAAAAGTAAAGAGCATTACAAACTTTACAATTGAGCAGGGCTTTGCGAGCCATACCCCATAAAAGTCCTGCTTTTACTGCCCATACCCGATATCAATTACTTTTTTGCTTCTATTATACTATCTATGATGCCATAAGTGAGAGCGTCCTCAGCATACATCCAGTTATCCCTCTCGGTATCCGAAGATACGGTTTCATAATCCTTGCCTACATTCTCCGCAAAGATTCTGTTTATTCTGTCCTTTGTCCTTTTTGCAAAATTAGTCGCAATAAGCATATCCGAAGCCTGACCCCCGATAGTGCCTATCACCTGATGTATCATAACCTCGCAGTTGGGCAATCCGAAGCGCTTTCCCTTAGTACCCGCAGCGAGCAAAAACGCACCCATGCTGCATGCAGAACCGACACATATAGTCGAAACATCGCACTTCAGATTTTTTATAGTATCATATATGGCAAACCCGGCGGGAACGCTGCCTCCCGGTGAGTTGATATAAACCGTAATATCCTTATCAGGATCCTGAGCCTCAAGGTAGAGCAGCTGTCCTACCACTGTGCAGGCAAGATCATCGTTTATTTCGTTAAAAATCAGGACGATTCTGTCCTTTAAGAGTCTTGAAAACAAATCATAACCTATCTGTCTGCCGCCCTCGTTTTCAATGAATGTCGGTGAAGGTATCATATCGGATTTCCTTTCTTCATAAAGATAATCGGTAATAAAAGTTTAGACCGATTTTATCGATATTATGTCAGTTGCCGGAATAAATATCTGTAAGTTATATAATATAATGAACAAATATCGGTTTTCATATATTATCATACGGACGCTTTTTTTACAATACCTTTTTTATGAACAAAAAACCCCGCTTCGGTTTTTTACCAAAAGCGGGGGATTTATTTGACTTAATTACTTTATTTCAAATGATTCAATAACTTCATCGAATATGCTGCTTTCATCGGTCAGACCGGCAACAGATACGGTGATCTGATAATCCTCATCGAATATCATGCTGATATTATAATAGCACTTTATCTTTTGGGCTTCGCCGTTGAATTTTGCATAAACTGCATTTCTGCCATCGACGGTATTTTCCTCAAAAAGGGTTAATTCTAAATTGTCAATAGATTCTTCATATACCTCTTTGAATTGTTCTTCTGTTATTGTGGTTGCTTTCATCGTATTTGGCAACCTGATAACAGTAATAGATCCGCCTGTCGTTGCATCCATTAAAACAGCAAAGCTTTCATTCACAGATGCTGCGGTGAAACCCTCAGGAACATCAAAACAAAAGACATCGGAAATAAATACGCCGTCGACAATACCGGCCGACACTTCTGCTTCGCTCTGCTCTTCCACGGAGCTTTCCTCAGTGCTTTCCTCGGTGCTTACTACTGATATTTCGCTGACCTCGCTTTTTTCACTATTATCGCTTTCGGTGCTTACTGTTCCTTCTTTTTCACAAGCGGAAAAAGCAATGATAAGCATTAAAACAGATAATACAATTATTAGTTTTTTCATTATATTCTCCTTTTTTTCAATGGGCATTATTATACAATGTTTTGAATAACATGTCAACAACAATTTTTACAAAAAAGCTCTTCTTTAAAATTCGAAGAGCTTTTGTTAATTAGTCGTCTGTTTTAAAGGTTCCCATCATATCGTAATATACATCTGAATAATCAACATCGAACGCTTCCATTGTAATAGTGAAAACATCATCGTCTGTAAATATTACGGTATTATACACTATTACAGTCACGCCGTCAGCCTCCATAGGGAAAACAAAATAGATTCTGCTTTTCCCCTCTATCTTTAAATCCACAAACTCCGTAAATTCGATTTCACCGTAAATTGCAGAAAACCTCTCGTCAAGCTGCCCCTGCGTCATTGTTGATATTTTATCGTTGTTTTTCTCTTTTGTAACGCTTAGCTGTGAACCCTCCTTGGTGGTAAACGTTGCCACGCCGTTTACCTCGTCGTAAAAAGTAAAACCTTCGGGTATTCCCAAGCTGTATCCATCACCCTTGAATATATCGCTGAAAACGGTTGAAATGTCATCCTCGCTCTGCACGCTCTTATCTGTATCAGAAGCCAATGGTTCCTCGCCGCTGACTGAACCCGAGTTGTCTGTGTACGCCGGTCTGCTTTCGGAATCGCTTATACCGTCCGTAGTTTCCTTGCCGCAGGCAGAAGAGATAAAAACAAGTAAAAAAGTGATTAGAATGAATAAATTTCTTTTTTTCATAACTGATCTCCTATTTTTTTATAAGGGAATTATACTTTATTATATTATCCTTGTCAATGAAATTCAGCTAAAGACTACCGATTCTGTAACGCTTTCAATCGTATGCGAAATATCCTCTCCCTCTGTATAAAAAGCGAGTGTAACTACTTTCGAGTTGTTCAAAAAAGTATACTGGTAAACAGTGGAATGCTCCTTTGTTTCGTCAAATCCGGCAGCTTGCGAATCATCTGCATCCGATACATCTCCGGATATCTCCTCTTCCGGTTGTTCAAGATATTTGTTATACACCAACAAAGCTCCCTGCACGTCGGAAATGGTTATTCTGTCATATGAAACGATAAAGGTGTCACTCGTTTCAAAGTCCTCGGCTTTTTTTCTGTCTAAATCTTCAATCGTTATATCAGTGTCCTTAACGCTCAATAATATCATGCTTATTATGTTTTTTTCATAAAAATAAGCAGATTCTTCTGTTTCCTCGTACAGTTCATATCCATCGGGTACATTAAAACTTATTTCGTTTCCGTAATAAATTCCATCGATTAAATTTGATGACTCAAAATCTGTTCTCTCGGACACATCGGCAGTATCACTCGAGTTGTAATCTTTATTATCCTCAGAAACAGCTCTGCTTACGGAATCAACCCCTCTTTCAGTAGCGCAACCGAAAAAAACGGTCGTCAACACAGCGACTAACAGTAGCGTATATATGTTTTTAATCATTAAAAAATGCCTCCTGTACAGAACTCTTTTTTCATTCTAATGCATATTCTGGTAAAAATCAATATCACAGGAGTTTCAAATTTTAACAAATCATTGTATAACAAGCCATTATTTGTAAACAATAAACACAGCAGACAAGCATTTGTCAGCTTTATAATTTTAAATCAATCGGAGGATTATATATGAAAGCCACAGGAATTGTCAGAAGGATAGATGATCTTGGCCGGGTCGTGATACCAAAGGAAATCCGGCGCAGTTTAAGGATTCGTGAAGGTGAACCGCTGGAAATATATACTGATCAGGAAGGAGGCGTTGTGTTTAAAAAATATTCCCCGATCGGTGAGGTCGGAGATTTTACAATGCAATATGCAGAAGCGATAAACAAATCAAGCGGTATATCTGTTGCGATATGCGACCTTGATAATGTGATAGCGGTAGCGGGTGTGCCTAAAAAAGAATATCTTGAAAAACCGATATCCAATCCGTTGTCGAATCTCCTTGAAAGGCGGCAGATATATTCATCCACTTCAACCGCCGACGAGCTGTCTGTAATTGATTCAGCAGACGGAAAGGTTTCGTATTTATCGCCGATAGTTTCTGAGGGCAGCGTAATAGGAGCGGTAATGTCCTTACAGAGTTCTGAAAAAACAGCGCCGGACGAAACCGAAAAAAAGCTCATCAACACCGGAGCGTTATTCTTAGCCAAACAGATGGAAATATAGAAATAGCAATACCTCAGAGAAATCGCCGTTCGAATCCCAGCTCGAACGGCGGTTTTTTATGCATACCAAGAAAGGTCATAGACATCCTCTTTAGAAATCAAGCCGTTATCAAAGGCGGTTTTTACATTATAGAACTCCGAATCTTTATAAATCATAAAGGTCTGACTGTTTGAATAAACGAATTTATAACCCGCGATGATTTCAGTAGTGATTACAGTAAGAAACATTGTTTCCCTGTGGCATATAAACAGTGCATAACAGCCGTTATAATGTCCGCAGTACTCGTCAATAACAATATCCTCTTTGGTCAGGCTTGAAAAATGCTCTGCTCCTACTTTCAGTTTAATATATTCGGCATAATCCTCTTTGATTTTATCGAACTGTTCATCCGTCGGAGGGATCTGTTCCTTCATTACCTCCGGAGAAAAGTAATAGGTTTTGAAAAAATATCTCTTTAGTACCATATAATCTACTGCGGTTATCTCTCCGTCGCTATTGGTATCGGCCGCATATGACTGTTTGATATTTGGTCTGTAAGTTCCCAGAAAAATCCTTTTGATTATCATATAATCGGCAGCGGTAATATTGCCGTCACCGTTTAAATCTCCCTTTGAATAAGCGGGTCTTTTCTCATCGTATGAAACCTCTGCGCTTACAAATGGTATGGAAACCGAAATAATCAGTGCAAAACATAAAAGCAGTCCTGTTATTCCCTTTGCCATTTTGCGTTTATTCAGTATGTTGTTTTTATTCATATCAACACGCAGCCTCCTTATATGTTATAGTTATACCATTAATATAATAATCTTTTTTTACTGATATGACAATACTTTTTATTTATATCTGTAAATATTTTAATAATCGTATGTTAACCTTTATGTTTAATCACCGTCCGGTTTTACCCGGACGGTGAATATGCCATAATGCTTAATCAGCACAGTAAACCGCTTAATATGGCGGAAAATAATAGGTCTCGTTGCAATACCTTACCACCATGATATAATCTATCGAAGTAACAGTGCCGCTTTTATTAACATCAGCTGCCACCAGCTGCTTTGGAGTAGGCGTGTATGTACCGAGATAAATTCTCTTTATAATAAGAGAATCGCTTGAAGTAATCGTGCCCGATCCGTTTACATCGCCCTTTGAATAAGCAGGTCTGGTTGCGCTGTATAGAGCATTTACGGCATTGATGAGGCTTAGCCTCCCTCCCGTAACACATAATCCCGACAAAGCCGGCAAGGCGGCTACATTATTCAGCAACAGGTCCTTTATCTGAATTACTGAAAGGTCAGTAGCGTGTGCCATCAGAACGGCTGCTGCCGCAACTACAAGAGGTGCGGCAAAAGAGGTTCCGCTGCCGCTGCCGTATGTATTGTTCCGTTTTGTAGAATAAACAGAATATCCGGGTGCAAATAAATCGACATAGGTAGCGCCATAATTTGAGAAACTAGCTCTTGTGTCGTTAGACTGCGTTGCACCCACTACTATCCAGTTCTGAACATTATTACAGTGGCCGTTCATATTTACATCGATATCATCCCCGTCATTACCGGCGGAAGAAACAAACAAGCCGCCGTAGTTTTGTACTGCCTGCTCAAGGGTAGTGCTCATAGACGACAGAGTATAACTCAAATTCAGGATATCGATACCGTACAAAGCAGCGTAGTTTACTCCGCTTATCATTGTACTGATAGTCGAGCTTCCCTGTGCATCGTGGGATATTTTTAAAGGAATCATGGTGACGGCCTTATTAACACCGACAACTCCGCTTCCGTTTAAATCAGCTCCTATAAGACCGGCAATGAAAGTACCGTGCCCGTTTACGTCTGTAACATCACTCGTATTAAGGTAAATGTCCCACGCTAAAGTATAATCGACATTTGATACAAGATCAGTATGACCCGTGTCGATACCCGTATCAAGTATACCGACTTGCACATCGGATTTTCCTGTAAAGCCCTTGTCCCATGAAGCACCCGTCCCTATTTTATCGAGCTGCCACTGATTATTCGAAAGAGGGTCGTATGTAGCATCCGGATATAGGATATAATTAGGCTCCGCGATCTCTACGTCGCAGTTATTGATAAGTATCCCAAGAGCTTTCTTCATTTCCGACTCGTCCTTTAATTTCAGCAGATAAATATCCCTGTAATTATCCGTATTTACTAATACACCCTCGGGATTGGATACTTCGGCACCTTTATCCGCAAAAGGATTGTCGGTGAGCTTAACAATCGATTCTGAGCTTATCGGCTCAAAAACCGATTCAATCGTTTGACGGTTCGAATACAATCCGCTGACTTCTTTTTTTAATGTAACCAGAATTTCGTCTGCGATGTATTCACCGCTATTGAGCATTTTTGTAACAGATTCGTTTACCTGTTCATCTACCGCTGCATTTACACTCACAGGAAACGATGAAACCGCAATAAGAATAACGAAGCAAA
Organism: Eubacteriales bacterium; assembly: GCA_028702135.1. GTDB lineage: Bacteria > Bacillota > Clostridia > Oscillospirales > CAG-382 > UBA1049. The sequence continues at coordinate 77,077 of JAQVPJ010000003.1, forward strand.
TAAGTAAACTGATAATTTTACTACTTTTCATTTCAATTTCCTTTCTCATAAAATTTACAATACCCCTTTTAAACTGTTTGAGAATAAATGACCATTGGCATGATGTCGGTTAAGTGTGCTAAAGCAAGATGAGTCTCATTCAAGATTCCACCTTTCTGAATAGGATATACATATTTTACCATAATTGTATTTATTTGTCAATATGTTTATCAATATTTTTATTTATTATTAATACTTATATTTTTTTCTGTGACTTAAGGTATATAAATTTAAAAAATAATTGACAAATCAGCATTCTATGATAGAATATAGTAAAAATATTGCTTATGAGGAGCTGTATATGAGAAAAATCAAAGTAGGTATTATTGGCACCGGAAATATCAGCGGTTGCCATATCGAGGGATACAAGGCACTCCCTGATTTATGCGAGGTATCTGCGGTCTGTGATATCGATGAGGACAAGGTAAAAGCATATGCCGCAAGACACGGTGTGGCGAGATATTATACCGATTACAACGAAATGATGGCAAAGGAACAGCTCGATGCCGTTTCCGTCTGCACATGGAATGCAGCACACAAGGGTGCAGCGATAGCTGCGCTCAGGGGCGGAGCTAATGTTATATGTGAGAAGCCGATGGCGATGAACGAATCGGAGTCTTTGGAGATGCTAAAAACAGCAGAAGAGACGGGAAAGCTTCTTATGGTAGGATTCGTGCGTAGATTCGGAAACGACGCCGATATACTTAAGAATTTTATAGATAGCGGGACTTTGGGCGACATATATTACGCTAAAGCGACTTATCTGCGGCGTAACGGCTGCCCCGGAGGTTGGTTTGGCGACAAGGAATACGCCGGTGGCGGTCCTTTGATCGACCTCGGTGTTCATGTTATCGATCTTGTTCGTTATCTTGCCGGAGGGCCTAAACCTGTTTCGGTATATGGAGTTACTTACAGCAATTTGGGCGACAGCAGAGCTGTGGGCGGCCAAAGCTGGGTTTCCTCTACAAAGGGCTTTGACTTCAAATATACAGTAGAAGATTTTGCCAGCGCGATGATCCGCTTTGACAACGGGATGACACTTGCCGTAGAAGCGAGCTTTAATCTGAATTTAAAAAAGGATATGGGAAACATCGAACTTTTCGGCACAAAAGCAGGTGCTAAAATCGATCCCCAGATCGAGTTTTTCTCGGACATGAACGGAATGCTTGTAGATATAAAGCCTCATGGTGATACCTCCCTGAGCTTCAACGGGCTTTTTAACAGGGAGATCGCACACTTTGTCGACTGCGTACGCAACGGAACAAAATGCAAAAGCCCCGCCGAAGATGGCGTTGTTCTGATGAGAATCCTCGATGCTGTTTATAAAAGTGCTAATCTCGGCAGCGAGGTTAAATTGGATGTTTGATTTTCACATATGAAAATTAATAAGCACGGACATCAGCTAAGTGTGTCCGTGCTTATCTTGTTGCAGTCATAATTTGTTAATCTTTTTCTCGTTTACATTTTCGGGTAGTTATGATATACTATTTCCGCACTTGAAATCCTTCTGATATAAACGCATGTTTAGCCGGATTTTGGAAAAAACATCACATTTTCTGAACTCAAAAGCTGATTTAATATATACTATATTGTAAGAATTGCAGAATGCATGACAATAACATATTACGAGGAGTGCTTATGAAAAAACATATAGCCGTTCTTTTTGGCGGAGTATCAACCGAACATGAGGTTTCCTGCATTTCGGCAGCCAGTATAATCGACAACATAGATAAAAACAAGTTTGATGTATCAAAAATAGGTATAACAAAAGATGGAGTATGGTATCTTTATGACGGCGACACAGACGATTTACGCTCGCAGAAATGGTCTTTAAAAACAGAGAATCTGCGGGCGGCAATTATCTCTCCCTGTTCGGTTCACCATGGCTTTATGGTGCTCGACAAACCGAATAAGAAGTACGAGGTTTTGCGTGTCGATGCAGTATTCCCCGTGCTTCATGGGAAAAACGGAGAAGACGGCACAATGCAGGGACTTTTAAGGTTATCGGGTATACCTTTTGTGGGCTGTGATACATATTCCTCGGCTATGTGCATGGATAAGGTCAGCGCGAAGATACTCTGCGAGAGGGAGAACATTCCGACCGTTCCCTTCATATGCGCACGGAACACTCCTGAACTCGATATCAACGCACTCGTCTGCCAGACTGAGGAGAGTTTTCCCTACCCTGTTTTCGTAAAGCCTGCGAATGCAGGGTCATCTGTGGGTATAACCAAAGCTGAAGACCGCGCTTCATTGATAATCGGTATTAAAACAGCGTTTGAAAATGATGAAAAAATCCTCATAGAAAAAGCGGTTCGCGGCATAGAAATAGAAGTGGCAGTACTCGGCAATAATAACCCTGTCGTCTCCGCCTGCGGCGAGATTAATCCAAATGCGGATTATTACGACTACAACACAAAATACTTGTCTGATACCGCCGAATATTTTATACCCGCCCGAATAGATGAAGCACAAAGCAATAAAATACGCAACACAGCGTTGAAAATCTATAAAACACTCGACTGTAAAGGCATGGCAAGAGTAGACTTTTTCGCTTGTGAGGACGGCGGCTTTTACTTCAACGAGATAAATACCATACCGGGTTTTACGCCTATCAGCATGTATCCGAGACTTATCAGGCACTTAGGTTATTCATATTCCGAACTTATCGGAAAACTTATTGCTCTTGCGCTCGGTGAGGAATAACGTTTTTGTTATTTTTTGTTCTGTACTCTTCCCTCCGGCGGGGAAATGTGTTATAATGTTTGATACAGCAATCGTCCGACTATGTCGGAGGAATTAATTATTGCCGGAGAAGTGGTTCGTTTATATGCAAAATCAACCTATCGGAATATTCGATTCGGGTTTAGGCGGTTTGACCGCCATGAGCGAGATACAGCGCCTGCTGCCCGATGAGGATTTTGTTTATTTCGGAGACACGGCGCGTATACCTTATGGTACACGTTCCCGCCCTGTTATTGAGAAATACTCGATGCAGGATTGCAAGTTTTTATTGTCAAAGGGCGTTAAGGCTATCCTGATCGCCTGCGGTACCGTCAGTTCAAATGCTCTCGATTTGCTTGAAGGGAGCTTTTCGCTGCCAATCATAGGTGTTATCGAAGGAGCAGCAGGACGTGCTGCCGAAATTGCGGAGGCGGGCAACGGTATTGTTTGCGTACTCGGTACAGAGGCGACAATAAAGAGCAACTCATTTGTAAATGCAGTTAATAAAATAAATCCGCACCTTAAGGTCATTTCAAAGAGCTGTCCGATGTTTGTTCCTTTGGTGGAGAACGGTTATACAAATAAGGACAATATAGCGGCCAATGCCATAGCAGATGAATATCTCAGCGAAATTGCATTGCAAAAACCGTCTGCGGTAATTCTCGGATGTACCCATTATCCTCTGCTTGCGGATGTGATTGGGAACTATCTTCCCGATTCGGCTCTGATAGACTCGGGCAGAGAAGCCGCTTTAATTTTGAAGGAAAAGCTGTCCGCTTCCGGTCTGCTTACCGGCAGCGGCAGGGGAAATACTGAATATTATACAAGCGATGACATAACATTGTTCGCAAGCCTTGCCAAACGGTTTTTGGGCAGCGACATCAGTATGAATACATATAAAACAGATATTGAGAATTTTAGTTAGCAATACTGTTTCACAGATTAGTTCTCGCCGGAAACTATTATCTGCTTTGAATAACCACAGCGGCGAAGAAGAGGGATGAAAAATGAAAATACCGATAGATATAAAAATAGATTCCGAACGTATTTACAGCGAGCTCGGATTTAGAAACGGAGAGGAAGTTCCGGCTCCTGAAACAAGCAGCATGCGTTTCAACGGCTTTATGAAAAAGACAAAGCAAGGCATACAGGTGGAGTACTCCGAAATCGGAGAGAGCGGGAAGAAGAGCTCGGTTACGACCATTAATACTTTTGGCGACAACAGAATAGTGTCCGTCAACCGTATAGGACAGCTCAACTCCCATATGGTTTTTGAAGAGGGAAAATGCCATACCTGCATATATGATACCGGATTTTTCCCAATGCACCTGCGAGTCTGCACAAAGGGTCTGACAAACAACCTTTCGCTTCAGGGCGGTAAGATCGATATTGATTATTCAGTTGAAATTGTAGGCAACCTTGCAGAAAAAAACAAGCTATCCGTTTCGGTGTCACCTGACAAGAGCATAATTATCAGTTAAATTATTAAGCAGTAAGGGAGCAGAAGTTTACAGAATGTCCGAATCAACAAGAAAAAGGATTAAAACACCGAACGACAATACCATACTTCTACCCCGTGAAGTCGAAAAGCTGCTGAAAAACGCGGGCGCTACGGAATTGAAGGTATTGATATACCTGTTTGCAACCGGAGATTATGCTCCCGGTGAAACAGCCCGTGAGCTCAGACTTACCGTAAGTGATGTGGAAAGTGCAGTGAGTTTTTGGAGAGGCGCCGGGATTATCGAGCTTTATACAGCAAAAGAAGCAAAAAAGATCGGTTCTGTCAATCTTTATCAGACCTATGACGCCGATATACTTTCTGCCGCCGTTGAAAAGGATGACGACTTCAAGAACGTCTGCGACATGATAGGTGACCTGTTGGGCAGGCTTCTCAATAAAAACGATTATAATTCACTTTTTTATTTATACGATTATGCGGGTATGCCCGCCGATTTTATCTGCGGTGTCGCGGAATTCTGCTCGCAGGAAAAAAAGCTCAGCATGCAATACATAATGAAAACCGCACTGGGTCTTCACGACGATGGTATAGACAGCTATGAAAAGCTCGAGCAGCACCTTGCGCACAGAGAAAAAGCACGAACAAGCACCGGTATGCTCCGTAAGTTATGCGGGTTGGGTGAGCGGGAACTAACCACCAAGGAGAGCAATTTTGTATCAAACTGGTTTATTAAGTGGGATATTCCCTTTGAACTCGTCAGATTGTCATATGAAAAGATGATAAATGCGATCGGAAAGGTTCAGCTTTCCTATATGAACACTATCCTGAAAAGCTGGTACAACAACGGATACAAAACCCTCGAGGATGTTGAAAAGGGTGACGCAAAGGAATCTGTAGAGAGCAGTTTTGACACGGATGAATTTTTCGAAGCCGCGGTTAAACGCAGCAGGAATACATAAACATTTAAGGCAGGTGAGCCGCTTTGAATATCAACGAAATTTTACAGCAAAAGCTGGACAGCCGCATGCATGCCATCAAAGCGGCAGACGAACGCAGCGCTCAACTAAGGCTTGAAATACCTGAAATAGCAGCGATTGACAATGACCTACATACCGTTTCGATTAGAATAATGAAAGCTGCCCTCGACGGTAGAGATGAGCTTGACGAGAGGATTACCGCAATAAAAAACGAGAACGACAGTCTTCTTTTAAAAAGAGCGTCGGTTCTCGAGCAACACGGATACTCCGCTGATTATGACAGCCCCGTGTTTACCTGTGTGAGCTGCTCCGATACGGGATATGTCGGCCTTAATTTTTGTGAATGTATAAAAAAGGCTTATAACAACGATAGATATACGACTTCCGGACTCGGCAGGGCACTATACGGAAAGGACTTCAACAATTTTTCGCTAAAATATTACAGCGGCAAGGGTTCTATCGGAATATCGGATCTTGAAAATATGACAATGATAGTTAACCAGAGCAAGAGATACGCTCAGAGTTTCAGCCCTGAAAGCGAAAGTGTCCTGATGATTGGCGGAACCGGTCTTGGCAAGACGCATCTTTCTGCCGCTATCGCAAAGGAAGTACTTTCTAAGGGCTTTTTTGTGTATTATGACAGCGCACAGAGCATCTTTGACACTTACGAATCGGTCAGGTTCGGCAAGGAGAGCAGAGAGAGTGCTAAAAAATACGAGAACTGCGACCTTTTAATTATCGACGACTTGGGTGCAGAGTGTTTGACACAGTATACCATTGCGGTATTTTCCTCCCTTTTGAATTGGAGAATCACAAACCGCAAACAGACGATTATAAGCACAAACTTTACTCCGCAACAGATAAAAAAAAGTTATGGAGAACGTATTTATTCAAGGTTGATGGGTGAGTTTCTTATTATGAAGTTTACAGGTCAGGATGTACGGCTGTTAAAGCTGTCTGAAAAGACTAAGGTGTAGCAGTATGAAAAAAGTAAACATATATACCGACGGTGCGTGCAGGGGAAACCCCGGAGCAGGCGGTTACGGAGTAATCCTTGAATACGACGGCAGGGAAAAGGAGTTGTCCGAGGGGTTCGCGGAGACTACCAATAACCGCATGGAGCTTACCGCGGCGATTGTGGGGCTTGAAGCTCTAAAACAGCCTTGTGAAGTAACACTCTACAGCGATTCAAAATATCTTGTTTATGCGATAGAAAAAGGATGGCTTAAAAGCTGGCGTGCAAAGAACTGGAAAAAAAGCGACGGTAAACAGGTGCTTAACATCGACCTTTGGGAGCGCCTTATCCCGCTGATTGAAAAGCACCGCGTGAGCTTTGTTTGGGTAAAGGGGCACGACGGAAATAAGTATAACGAACGATGTGATACCATCGCCACTACTGCGGCGGATAAAATTATTGTATAACTTGTGTATTTTTTTTACTGGTGACTATTTTTCTTCAAAATATTGACATTATTCGTTATATGTGATATTATGAATTCAATAATTAAAAAGGAGCTTGATAATATGAATAACGGTTACAGTCCATATCAACAGCAGCAGCAACAACCTCAACAGCCGATGTATCAAAAGCCCCCGTCATTGATTGACAGAATATATGGTAGAAAGACAGACACTCTCCAGAGTCTTTTATCGATTGTCTCATTGATTTTGTTTATTATTGCACCAATAATCTTTTTATACTGTTTTATTATGGGAATAGTCGTAGCTTCCAATGCGAACCGTCAGGAATTCGCACTTTTTCTTAATTATTTCTTTGACGGGGTATATAAGACAGCCATTTTTATAGCTTTAGGAATGATTCTTGCGGCTTTCAAAAGAATTATCAGCAAATAATACATAAATATTTTTTACAGCTAAAAATTCCCGGCATCCGAAAAGGAGCCGGGAATTTTTGTTATATTCATTCTTTCTTTATGGACTTTTTTACCCTTCTGCGGACTACGATATATATCAGAGCCGCTATAAGAGGCAGTACCACGCAGGCTATATATATGCCGTTTAAAGATATTGGTTCTGCTTCGGAATTCTCAGGTTTTTGTGAAACTGATGTTTCTGCCTCCCTTGTAACCATGACGGTATAGATTTTTACATTTCCGTCTTCGGCTATGCAGGTTATTCTTATCGTATTTTCACCAACCTTCAAATCGGGATTTGAAAGCTCGGTATCGCAATTATCACTCTCGGGAGAAAACTCCAAAGTTAACTTTTTAACCTCATAAGGTACGGTAAGAGAATAGCGCAGAGTGCTCCGGTGGAATTCGGGAGAAATAGAAAAACCTTTGACAAATAAATATGAAAGATAACAGTTATTATCCGGTATTACCTCTTTTTCTCTCTTCACATTTATCGTATATGTAAAGCTCTCTCCCTCGGGATCTTTATAAATCACCATAATCTCAAGCACATCGTTGTCGGGAATAATCGTATTACCCACAATACAGCTTGCGCCGAATGGATACTCGTAGTCAATATCCAGAGCCGCCACACTTGATTTAACAATTATGTCATACTCGAAAATATCTTTTGAGAAAACAAAGTTATCCGCATTATTTATCTTCAGCTTAAATTCTCCGTTCGAACGCAGATTCACCCTTCTGAGTGTTTGGGACCCCAAAACGGAATAGCTAAGCCCACCGCTCACTGCGATTATATTATTCAAATCAAAGAGAACCTGCCTGCCCAAAGCTCCCTCTCTTAAAACAAATTCAATTTCAAGCACTGTTCTTGTGTTTCTTGTGCTTCCGGTCTTGTCGCTATCGTATGCAATAAAGGATATAAAACCGTTTTCATTGTGAGTAATAAGACTCCACGATTGTTCCCTGACGCCTTTATACTCTAACAAATCTGCATTGAAGTCAAGAGTACCGCTGACCGCGTATGCTCCCAACGCACCTTCAAGCTGGATTGCGACGATAACCTTTTCTCGGTCGTATATCCTTGAGTTCATAAAGGCATATATTTTCATTCCGCTGGATACCGGTGGAAGGGCGACAACCTCTACACTCTTATCATACCCCATTATCTGGGCTCTTAGCGCTGAAACATCGCTTTCCGTAATATTGTTGCTCCCATCGATATCCGCCGCTTCTAAGACCGCTTGATTAAAATCCCCGCCTTTGAAAATCTCCCTATAAACATAGAGATCCTCCGTGCTGATATAACCATCTCCGCTTAAGTCGCCTAAGACACACAGGGAAAGTTTGTCTATCTCCTCTCCAATGGAATTCATCAGCACCAAAATCATGCCTGTACCCACAACTCCATCGAACGGATTACCCTCACTGTCAAGTAGCTGAACCTCCCCTTCTGCATCAAGCGCAGCGAGCACCTCTGACGCTTTTGTTCCGGCAGGTATGCCTTTAACAAGCAGGTCGTTCCTGTCTATTTTGTACTTCGCTCCGGCGTTGAATTTTAGCAGTGCCCTGCTTACCCTGATTTTACATTCTGTGATAAACCTGCCGTCTGTGCTCTCGGCGTAAACCGTAGCAGTACCCACATTCAACGCGGTAACTAATCCATTATTGTTAATCTTTATTATGTCGATGTCCTTAGTTCTGAAATTAACCGCCACAGGAGACGCTTCTTCGGGCAGATATTGAATATGAAGCATAATAGTTTCGTTTACGCTCATATACCTCTCGCGGTTGGCAAAACGGATGCTCTCTAATGCAGGAATTATATAGAAATCAACCTTTTTTGTAATACCGCACGGAAGAACAATCGTCAAAGTATTCGCTCCTCCGACGGAAAAAATGCTTCCTGACCCAAATTGCTCCGTTCCGATGTATCCATAACCATAGTTATATTTTATTGTTATATTATCGTTAAAAATACCGTCCTGCTCAGATCCCTCGTTATCATGCTCAAGGAGTTCGACATCCGGCATCTCTGTAAGGTCGGTACCGTTGGCACTTGCGACACGCAATATTTTGTCTGCGGAAACCGAATAATAATTATATCTCTCATCAAGATAATGATATAATCCCCCGGCAGAGAAATCGCTGAGATATGCCAAGCTCTTAAGGCTGAAAAGTCCGTTTTGCGTAAAAACGGTATTGCCCCTGCCTGTAAGTATCTGTCCGCCGGTGTTATAAACCTGTTTTTTTGTTACAAGGTCATAAATTCTGCCCGCAGAATATATATAATTACCGCTTACTGAAAATGAGCTGATGTTTATTCCCGTATTAAAGCTGTCTGTCAGGGTAAGCGACGCAAGATCGTATATGCTCAATGTCCTGCTGTTATACACATAAATCAGGGAATTGTCAGCATATACGCCGCCTGCAGCTATTCCGGTATTATATAGTATCTCCTCGACTATGTTGAATATTGTCACCGCTCCGTCGCGTACTGATATCAGTTTATTGTCTGCAACTACAAGCTCCTGCGGAATAAATCCGATTTCGGTATACTCGCCGTAACCACCCAAGCTCGCCTGTGCGGAATACACAAAGGCGGCTTCCTTAAAGCTAACATATACATTGTCGTCAGACACAAAGACCTGTTTGGGCATATGTAAAAGGGGAATTTGGTCGACCTGTACGAGCGTATCAGCGTTTATTTTATACAGTACGGGAATATTCTCGCACAGAATATACATCCATTCGCCGTAAATGGCAAAGGAGGATATATTTCGTTCCCTGTATATATTACAAAAACTCATATAAAGGCTCTGCTCCGTACTCCCCGCCGAAATTACTTCGTTATAAACTGCGGCTCTGAACTTCGATGGCGAAAAATCAGATATCGGATTAGCGGAGTTTGAAATAACATCGATAAACCCGTTTTCGTAAAAAACATATACCTTGTTATCAGCTCCGATATAAACGTCCGACACCTTTTCATAAAATACAGCAAGGCACTCGTTTGTAACCGTGTTTATTATGTGTTTGTCGGTAAAAAGAAGATTACCATAAAACTTTATTGGATTTTCCGATATATTTTCGCTTACTCGCCATAAGCTCTGCTCGTTAATGACAACGCCGCCTATCGCAAACATTCCGCTTCCGTAAACGATTTTCTTTTCATATGTGTTTGCCGGTAGAAGGTCGGTCAGCTCATTGATTACCGTCCCTGAAGCAATATTGAATATAATAATGCTGTTGATATCGTCACGGGTGTTGAACATATACAAAAAGTTGCCGTCATTGCTGAAGAACATTTTGTCTATCCGTATGTCAAGCTGCAAAATCGGGGTGATCCCCCTGTCAGACAGGCTATACTTTTTCAGCGAAGTACCCACAGTATAATAGATATTGTCCGCGATACGGACGCAGGCTGTCATGCTCTCGCCGATGTTAAACTCCTCTTTAGTACCAAAGCCGCTTTTTACCTTGCTTCTCAGTATACGGGTAATTTTACTGTCGTGGAATAAATATAAATAATCCTCGTCAATATCATAACCGGTCAGTTTATCCATACGAGTAAAGTACAGGGAGTTGGTAAGATTATTAATGCTGTAAACATTAATCCCCTGTGTGTTTTTTGTATATAAAACAACATACCCGTGCTTTTCATCAACGATGGGCTTAACGCTGTCGTTCACATTTAATATATCCGAATCAAAGGTCTTTACATTATTGCTCTGTATTTTAAAAGTATATGTCCTTGATTGTGTTAGGGTGCTGTTGGTTACGACCAGCGTATGGCTGCCCTCGGTTCCGACTATAGTTTCTCCCGTAAAGCTTATCCCGTCGAGAGTGGAGCTTCCCGAACCGATTATACGGATACAGACCGGGGTGTCGTATATGCCGCCGTCTGTCACTCCGACAACATACGGCAAATCCAGATTAAGGGTAAACCTTTTAGAAACGCTGTTGCTGTATGGACCGGAAAGTACAAAAACATGATCCCCGGATTTTGTTATTTTTTGTCCCGAGGCATATGGAACACCGTCCAAAGTCGCACTGCCCCGTTCAAAGGTGAAGACGGTGTAATCGTCGCTGTGATTATATGTAAGCGGCTTGTTGTCAACGTAAAAGTTTATTGTCCGTGAGTATTCTCCGTAACTGACCACAAATGTGTGAGAGCCGTTTTTCATCACCTCCAGTGTTTTTGCATACTGGGGTATACCGTCCAGTATGGCATCGCCACGGTTATAGGTTATATTCACTTTATTTATGTATGTTTCTCCGTCGAAGATTCCGGTTACTATCGGGTAGTTAACCTGCTCTAAAACTCTTGACGCATTTATAATACCGTAACCTCGGAACCTGTTCCATTTGCCCCCGGTGTACTTTAGCAGCGACATGAATTCCTCCGAACCGAAGGTGACATCCTCATCAAGATAGGAAACCGCAAGAGCTGCGATACCGGATACATAAGCAGCGGAATAGGATGTACCGGAATCGGTGTAATACCTGCTCTCATTGTTTTCATACTTCATGATATATATGCTCTCACCGGGTGCGGCGATGTCTATGTATTCATTTCGTTGTGAAAATGTGCTTGCGTCGCCGTTTTCCCCAACTGAGGCGACACTGATAACACCGTCATAGGATGCCGGGTACTCGGGCATATCGCCGTAATCGGTTTCGCCGTGATTGCCTGCTGCGGCTATGAGTATGCAGCCCTTGTTCAGCGCATATTTTATCGCTCCCTCTTCAGTCGTCCGTTTCGACTGTCCGCTAAAAGACATATTAATTATATCTGCTCCCGCATCCGCAGCGAAATACAACCCCTTAATAACGTTGCTCGACTGAATATAATTCGGATCATCAGTAATCTTTACCGGCATTATCGTAGCACCATAGCTGATTCCGGCGGAACCGATTTTGTTGTTTGCCGTTGCCGCTATTAGTCCGCAAACTGCGGTTCCGTGACCGGACGCATCGCTTGTAACATTTGCTTTCTGCGTTAAGGCGTCATAACCGGATAGTATCAAGCTTCCTGCAAAGTCCTCGTGGTCCCTGCTTATACCTGTATCAAGCACTGCTACCGTGACATCAGCGTCTCCGCCCGTATAATTCCATGCATCGTATACGTTCATCTCTCTGTAAGCCCAGACCTGGGGAAGATATGGATCGTTTGTTGCCGCCGAAATCTGTCTGTTTTGTATATCCTCCTCAATGCAGGAAACCATATCTCCGTGTTCGTCCATAAATGAGTTGAAATCATCTAAAGTAATAAGAAAAATTCTCTGAGCGCTGTCCGCAAGAAGCGAATAATCCAGCTCTCTTACTATTTCATAAATTCGCGAAAGTGTAATCTCATCCCTGAACTTTACTATATATTTTTTATTCTCCGTACCGGCAGGCGACATAGTGCTGTTACGTTTAAGAGTGCCGAAAACCTCCGCACTCCCGCCCATGGATTTTTTTATTTCTTCCCTGCGCCTGCTGTCGAATTCCTCAAAAGGATTCCGGGCATAATCGTACGCTCCCGCCGATAACACAAGGAGCGGGAGTAACAACAGTATAGAAATAACGATTGCAAGAAAACGCTTTTGCATACTGCCCACCTTTATTTGAATTCGTCGTATATCTTTTTCATATCATCACTGTATACAGCGTGATCGGAATCTGTGTAAATATATAAATTTTTAGTTATTATTATCCCTTCCCGTGCATCCTTTTTAGCTTCAACTAAAAACAGAGAGGGTGATTTTTCCGCAGAGGGACAAACAAAGGTCAGCCGTTTCGGCTCCAAACGATTTTCGCGCAGCGCCGTTAGAAAACCTACCATACGTTCAGGGCGGTAAACTGCATAAAACTTTCCGCCTGTTTTCAAACACCAGCTTGCAGATTTGCATATATCGTTTATATCACAACAGACCTCATGAAATGCAATATTTTTATGTTCCGCCTCATTTGGCTTTCCGCATGTTGATTTTAGATACGGAGGGTTTGTAAAAACAACATCGGCTGCCCCGGATTCATAGTACATCCTGATATCTTTGATATCCCCGTTTATTGCGGTGAACCTATCGGAAAAACCGTTCACACTCGCATTTTTGTTGGCGATTTCACAATATTCCTTTTGTATTTCTATGCCCGTAATCGTAGCGTTGACACCGCCACTTAGCAACAGCAGCGACAGTATTCCGCTTCCCGTGCCGAGATCCACTCCCCTCCCGGACCTCCAGCTCTTCATAAAATCAGCAAGAAGAATAGCGTCGGTACCGTAATAAATACCGCCTTCAGGTTCGCAAAGAACGAGCTTTCTGTTGATATGCGTCCGCTTCATATACACCCTTCATAAAACATACTATATATATAATACCATTAAACGACCCTAAAAGTTGCACAAACTGCAAATAAATAATAAACATTTTAATTTATAAAAGAACAAATGCACCCATAAATGAAATCTAATCCATCCATGAATGCACAGTCAAACGCTGTTGATATTTATAAAACAAAACTTAAGAAAATAAATTTAGTTTTATTCTTTTATAGCATCAACGGGACATACGCTTGCACACGCACCGCAGTCCAGACACTGCTCGGGATCGATAAGATACTTACCGTCTTCCCCAACGCTGATCGCTCCTGACGGGCATTCACCTTCACAGGTTCCGCAACCGATGCAATCGTCTTTATTGATTGAATATGCCATTTTATGTACCTCCGTGTTCATTATTCAAAACATAATTTATTTTAACATAACCACATTGTGAATTCAAGTGCTTTTTGATAAAAAAGCTTATAATATTATGTATTGCGGGTGTGGCAAAATGATCTGTTATCTGCCGTCCGCGGTTCTGAATGCTTTTACTGCCTTCTCCCAGTCATAAGTTGACGAAGCTGTTGATTTTGTAGGATAAACGACATTCTCTAACTGGTATACATCATAAGTGAACAAAATGTCGATATATTCATCAAGTACAGCGGAATTTACATTCGTATTAGTGATTTTACTGAGAAGCTGATATGGTGCGCTGTCGTTTTTCGTGCCCGGATTCGTAAAGAACTGCATGAATATCGTCTCGTAAAGATGCTTTGTCTGTGTTTTATTCTGATTTCCGCTGTCAAAGTCGATAAGCTGCTTGAAGAGCTCCGCATTAAGCTCCTTCCTGCCCTGTCCGATATTTATATAGAACTCCTGCGGAATTTCATCCGGGTTTTCGTATAGCGCGGCTTCAGTCGCACGCTCGGGATTTATATATTTAATCTCCGATGCTATATCTATATACGGGTTTGTCATTTTGCCTGACACTTCCAAAAGCTCGTCTGTTCCGAGTATGCAATAATGATTGATTGTAATACCTGTCGCCGCAGAGATTTTTTGCGCTATTTCAGCACCCTGCATATCTGCAATCAGAAGTCTAAGCGGAACATCCACACCCACACTGTTTACCATTTTTAAATCTATAGGAATGAAGCTGTAAGAAAAGCGCTTTGTTATCTCGTTTGCACGAAAGTAAATAATGCTGGTTACCTGACCGTCCGAGGATTTTCCCACAATTACCGCCGTAAAGATATCTCCCTCTATGGGAGCGGAAACCTCCGGTTCCGAGAGAATGTCACCGGGACTAACCGTCTCCTCCGATATGGTGCTCTCCTCAATTCCCGGTGTTATTTCGCCTATCAACGGATAAACGACAAATCTGCCGAGAAGCCCGAAAACGATCAGGCATATGCCAAAGGTAATCAGAAAATTTCTTAAAGAGGCTGACAACTGTTAGCAACTCCTTTATCAATTATTTAAAGGTCTTTTGATTATACTATAACTGATATCTTTTGTCAAACAGTTATTATTTAACATTTTTACATACATTTATGTATATAATAAACTGGTATGTCTCCTATGCCTAAAACGACTTTTTACACGACTCGATTGTATTGACTTTATTGTAAAAATATACTATAATTGAAGCATAATCGTGCTAAAAAATCATAAGGAGACCTAAACAAATGAAAAAGCTGATAATCGCTTTACTTGCTCTTGTACTACTTCTTCCCTTTATCGCTTCCTGTAAAGAAGAGAAAGATAATTCGGGTTCTTCGGATACCGCTTCCAAAACTGATGAAAACGAAATAGTTGTCAAAGACATGGAGGGCAGGGATTTTAAAATACTGTGCTACAGCTTCGGACATGGTTCAAAGTCAATTGTTGGCTTTACCGGTGAGGTACTTTATAAAGAGGATTCCGCTTCCCCGCTTGATGTAAAGAAAAAGGAAATTGTGGATTTAGTTCAGCAGCAGTACAACTGTACGATAACCGGTGATCTTTTTACAGGTACCCACCCGGAGCTCAACGAAAAGATAAGATTAATGGTAATGGGTGGCTCAAACGAGTATGATTTTTATTTTGATTGCTACCAGTTCAGCTCGGCAATGGTTGCGGATAATGTTCTTTATGATTTGAACACAATATCGTCGATTGATTTTACAAACCCCTGGTGGGATCAGAACGCAAGAGAGGATTTTTCGATCGACAACAAGCTCTACTTTATGTGCGGCGACATCAACACCTATGATAACGACGGCACATGGTGCGTGCTTTTCAACAAAAAGCTTAAGGAAACGCTTGGTATTACTGAGGATTTCTATCAGCTCGCAAGAGATTATGAATGGACCTTCGATAAATTTACCGAGATCTGCAAGCGCGGCATTTCCAAGGATATAAACGGTGACAACGTTCTGGATGAGAAGGATCAATGGGCGTTCGGCACGGAAACCTATAATATGTACGTTCATGTTGTCGCGGGCGGCGACAGAATCACTAAAAAAGACGAAAACGACATTCCTTATTTCACTATAACAAACGAATCGACATACAACTCGCTCGGGAAAATACGTGATTTTTATCTCGATAAGACGACAGTTATGGTTGCAAACGCTCCGCCTTACACCGAAAAAGGCTTTGACAATTACTGGGAGGCAACCGTTCACAAGTCGTTTATGGAAGGACGGGAGCTGTTCTATATGTGCGGGCTCATCAATGCTCCCGGATTCAGGGAAATGGAAGATGATTTCGGCATCCTCCCCGTTCCTCTTATGTACGAGGGGCAGGAATCCTACTTTCATACAGTTTCCATCAGCAATATGTCTGCGCTCTCTATTCCCAAGAATGTAATCGGCGTTGAGGATGTAGGAATAATTATAGAAGCGCTGGGAAAATATTCAAAAAATATCTTAACTCCTGAATACTATGACAATCAGTTAAAATACAGAAACACCCGCGATAATGAAAGCAGTGAGATGCTCGATATTATATTTGCGTCACGTTCCTTCGATATCGGTGCGGCTTTCAACTGGGGCGGAGTGCTTAATGTTTATACCGAGATGGACAAAAATTATGTTTCTCATTTTGAGAGTATCATGACCTCGGCGCAGTCCAAATTAGACGCCGTTATAGAAGAAATCCAAAGCTGATTTAAACCGGAAAGGAACACTCCCATGACTGTTGCTCAAGCTGTTTTATTCGGCATTATACAGGGTATTGCGGAATTTTTGCCCATATCAAGCTCGGGACATCTTGCCCTTGCGCATAACTTTTTTAAGATAAACGATGACAACGGCTTTGCCTTTGACATATTTCTTCATCTCGCAACGCTGGTCGCTGTCTGCATAGTTTATTATAAGGACGTATGGCAGATTATAAAGGGCTTTTTCTCTCTTGTGAAAAAGCTCTTTACAGGCAAAATAAAGCTTGCAAAAGGCAAAAAGACTAATTTTGAATACGGCGAGAAGCTCTTTATTATGCTCGTAATCGCCTCTCTTCCGCTCATCCCCGCCGCACTTATTGAGGATAAGGTGGAATACATTTCCAGTTATAGCTGGATTATCGGAATTTTACTCGTCATCAACGGCGCAATGCTCTATATATCCGACAAGCTGGTAAAGCATTCCGAGAGCCTTAGCGACAGCGATTATCAAAAGCCCTTCTACATAGGACTGTTTCAGTTATTCGGTGTTCTTCCCGGCATCTCCCGTTCAGGCTCGACGATAACCGGCGGATTATTTTTTGGACTCAACCGTCAGGATGCGGTTAAATTCTCATTTCTAATGTCAATCCCTGCGATTCTCGGCGCATGTGTCCTGAAGATTGACGATTTTCTGGATGTAGGTATGACGGGCAAGCTTATGAATACCTATATTGCAGGTGCAGTCACTGCCATGGTTGTCGGATTTTTCGCAATAAAGCTGCTGCAATATGTAGCGAAGAAAAACGGGTTTTTCGTCTTCTCAATTTATTGCATTATAGTCGGAATCACAGCGGTTGTAGCTGATGTCCTTATTTAATTTTATATATTGTGAGTTAATTTATGCTCCCAAAATAAAAGTGGTTGGAGATATTAATGTCAAAAGCAACAAAAAAGACAAGTAAATCAACAAAAAAAGCACCGGTAAAGAATGCGAAGCAGCCCTCTGCGGTAAATATCAAAGCCGAAAAACAAAAAATGGCGACCGAGAGAAAACCAAACCCCGCCGTTCCTTATGTGATTGGCTTTTTCGCGTTGTTCGTAATACTTACCTTCTTTGTTGCCGATTCGGGATTCTTGGGAAAATACATACGCAGTACCCTGAGGGGGCTTTTCGGAGTCGGTTATTATTATTTCCCCTTCCTGCTTCTGCTCATCGCTTTCTACTGGAAGCGTGACAGCGTAAAAGGAGCAGTACGGGCAAAAATAATTCTTGGTCTTATAAATTTTATTTTTCTTTTGATCATATATAATACAATCGTCGCCGCAGACCCGTACGAATATGGCTGGAATTTATTTGAGATAGGAAAAACGCTTGATGGCTCAGGCCTTTTTGGCGGAAATATCGGTGCGCTTTTTGTTAAAATGCTCGGAAAAGTTCCTACTCTGATCCTGTCGTCTCTCGCAGTGTTCATTTCGACGGTATTTCTGTTCGGCAGCACCCCTAAGTCTACAGTCAAGGCGATCATCGATTTTTTCAGAGAGATAGATTTTGGCATAGAGAGCGACACCGAGGACAACCTCAACAGCAAAGCTACCGTAAAAGCGGAAGAGGAAGAGGCTATAAAACAGGTAAAAGGGTCCTACAAAACCGCACCGGTAATTATTCCGGACGAGGTAGATACTTCACAGCAGCGTTTTGAGCTTCCACTGGAGGAAGAGGTTGTCCCTTCTTTTCCCGAAAGAGAGCTTGTCGGTTTTAAGGAGATAAACCGCGAGATGCCGTGGGACGAGCCTGTTTCGGTACAAAAGCCAGAAAACGCTGAAACTACGGATTCCGAAGATTCGGAAAAAGATGGTTTTACTATTGATAAAAAAGAAGAGGTCTTTTCGGAGGAGGAACAGGAAAATCCCCCGTATGTGTTCCCGCCTATCTCCCTGCTCGCCGAGAGCGAAAGCGACGGCCTTACGCTTACCGAAACCGATATACAAAGGACAAGCCAGAAGCTGGTTGATACACTCGCAAGCTTTGGTGTTCACACAAGGGTCATCAGTACAAGCTGCGGTCCGACCATCACCCGCTATGAGCTGCAGCCTGAAACAGGAGTTCGGGTAAAATCGATTGCCAATCTTGCTGATGATATAGCCCTGCATCTTGCGACGACCAATGTACGTATAGAGACGATACCCGGAAAAGCTGCCGTCGGTATTGAGATACCCAACCGCAGCGTGACGACAGTTAGGCTTCACGGACTTTTAAACACAGCAACCTTCAGGGACAACAAGAGCAGTCTGTTTTGTGCGCTCGGCATGGATGTGGCGGGTAATCCCATATATATCGATATCGGAAAAATGCCGCATCTCCTTATCGCCGGAGCGACCGGAATGGGAAAATCGGTATGTATTAACTCGATCATAATTTCTCTGTTATACAGAGCCAAACCCGACGAGGTAAAGCTGATACTCATCGACCCGAAACGCATTGAACTTTCGGAATATAACGGAATCCCGCACCTTATGGTACCAGTAATTACGGAACCTAAGAAGGCAGCAGGTACTCTAAACTGGGCATGTATCGAGATGGAAAAGCGATATACTCTGATACAGGAGGTCGGTGTCCGTAACCTTGCGGAATATAATTCGGTAGTCAGGGACGATCCCGAGCGCGAGACAATCCCGTATGTAGTAATTATTATAGATGAGCTTGCCGATTTGATGATGACCGCGCCGGATGATGTAGAAACCTCGATTTGCCGTCTTGCGCAAAAAGCGAGAGCCGCCGGAATGCATCTCGTCGTAGGAACTCAGCGGCCGTCTGTTGATGTAATTACAGGTCTTATTAAAGCAAATATACCCTCAAGAATCGCTTTTACTGTTGCCTCTCAGGTCGATTCAAGAACAATTCTCGATATGGCAGGAGCCGAAAAACTAATGGGACGCGGTGATATGCTGTATTATCCTGTTGGTGCAATGAAGCCGGTACGTGTACAGGGTGCTTTTGTCGACGGAAAGACGGAGGTTACAGCAATAACCCAGTTTATTAAAGACGCTGCCGAGGTGCAATATAACGAGGAAGTAATCAATATGATCGAACAGGAAGCAAAACTTTGCGGAGTCAAACACTCCAAACGTGATGTTTTTAACGACAAGGTCGACGACGAAAAGGACGATCCTATGATAATAAGTGCGCTCGAGGTCGCTTTCGACTGCGGTAATGTTTCTACCTCCCTGCTTCAAAGAAGACTGTCGTTAGGTTACGCAAGAGCCGCAAGAATCGTTGATAAACTGGAACGCAGGGGTTATGTGGGTCAGTTTGACGCCGCGACAAAGAAGCGTGCGATTTTAATTACCAAAGAGGAGTTCCTTGAGCTGAAGCTCAATTCTCAAAAAAACGAATAGTATTTTTAATACAATTCGTAGGAGCATAACAGTATTGAAAAAAATCAGCTTACGACATATTATTTTATTTTTGATTACTCTCTGTTTGTTGTTTTCTTCAGCATGCGGAACAAAAAATAAAGGTGACGAGACGACACAACCGCTTGATAAGATGATAAACGGTCTTTTGAGCGAGGATACCGGACTTTATAAATCCGCTTTCCCACCCGATTACATTACAGCTCTGACTGAAGAGCTGAGTAAGATAGGCGAAAATATTGACACTCTTATCTCCAATGCTTTTAAGGGTGGTCTGGATGCTCATGTGGTAAATTACGGTGATGATACCAGAATAAACTATATCCTTATTTCAAAAGAGCCTATGACCCAAGAGGAGCTTAACGAACCTTATTGGGATTATTATATTACTGATTATAATATCCCTGTCGGTGATATCACCGAAGCCTTTAAAGCCAACTTTGATCTCACCGTAAAAGGCGATGAATCCGGAAGCACAAAGCGTGCTGTATATAAGCTGTTGAAAATCGACGGTATATGGTATGTGCATCCCGAATCCTTTTTGAATATGTTCTCGGGATGATTTTTCCGCTTATATAGAATTGATTTTCCCATATCAAAAGCGTGCCGTGGTATATGCGGCACGCTTTTATAATATTTATTATTCTTTATTAAGTTATCAGATTTTTATAATCCTCAATGGTTTGTTCCATCGCCATCTGTGCTCCGTTTTTAATTTTCTCATACGAGGAAACAAGGGTGTTTGAACCGGAACGCATTGTTGCCGAATAAATACCTATAAGATTGCCACCCCAATTATAAATCGCTCCGATATCGTAAAGACGGTTATTGAATACATTATCGAGCATCTTCTCGTCCTCGTCAACGAAGTCAACAGATTTCAGCTTAAGAGTTGTCTCGTAATATGCGTTGGTTACACTCTCTCCGGTGCTGGGATACTTGCTGAAATAACCGAGAGCTTCCATAAGATAAATTGTCGCATCTCTCTTTTCGACGTTGGTGGTCGGTACTGCCATAACGGTCGCCTGATATACGTTAACTCCGTTGAAATACTTCTCCTGCTCCTCATCATACTTAGGAATCGGAATAACCCCAAAATCCACCTTATCTTCGGACTTGCTATCCCTGATACCGCTGATTGAGGAGGTGGTAGTAAGATAGAACAATCCTCTGCCGCTTACAAAAGCATTGCTGACATCGGTCCAGCCGGTCTCTCCGAGCTGCTCAACGCGAAGAGTCGTGGTTTTGTCGGTCATCAGATTGAACACTTTATCAAATGCATTCACGCTTTGCTCCGAATCTACAAGAAGCTCAATACCCCCATCATTCGTCTTCTGAGCGGAACAAACGCCCGAGCCCTCAACGAGTATGCCTGTGCCGTAACCCTCTCCTAAAAGTCCGTAGGTTCCGCCGGTTGTGCCGAACTGTCCGTTATCATCGGCTTTAGAAACGGACTTTGCCATCTCATACATGGCGTCATATGTCCATTTCCCGTCATTAACAAAATCATATATATCGCCGTACTTTTCAGAAAGATTGGTATTCTGCTCATACATCTTTTTATTATAAAGGATCAGATATGTGTGGTCATCGTCGGTCAGCAATGCGTCACCGGCTACAAAATAAGTCTTTTCCGTGATGGACAGATTTTCTATAGCGTTCTGGTCCCACCAATCCCTGTCGAGCAATAAATCGTCCTGAAGGGATACATAATAGTTAGCAGTGGCGTTAGGCAGCATTTTGTATACTGCATCCGCGACTATCTGATATTCATCCAATCCGGCTTCAACTGTTGTTTTAATATCGTCACCCGGATATCTTGTTGGCTTAACCTCTATGGTAATGCCAAAATTCTCCTTAATATAAGCGTTTCTTACCTTGACCGCTTCGTTAATGGCGTCGCCGTCCAATTCGTCATTGGGCACAAACTGCAGTTCGCCATATTTGTGTCTTGCTTTCTCGACGCATAGAATCTTTATCGTCGTATCAAAATTTTCTACTTCAAGCGGGAATGAATTCGGTTCGCCCGAAACATTGGATTTGACATCCTTTGAGGTATCATCTCCTGTTTTACAAGCTGTCAGCAACGGTGCTGTTATAAGGAGTAAAGCCAATACACACAGCAAAAATTTCCTGTTAAACATAACTACCTCCCATAATCGTGTTCATTGTCTTATATTATAATATAATTTTTTACAATATGCAAGTATAACATTTATAAAAAATTGTGCGTTTTGTACATCATATATACCTAAGGCTTGCATTTTTCGCTTATAACGGATAATATATATAGTAGTATTGAATATAGATTTAAACTAAAAAACGGAGTTTGGCAATGTATAATCGGATTTTTGATATATTGAATAAGCTGGGCACAGGTCAGTATGCAAGCCTTTTGACCTATATCGCGGTATTCCTGTTAATTCTGATAATATGTTTTATAACAATATGGTTGACAAGAGTAGCATTGATTAAGATTATGATAAGAGTTTTTAAGCGGATTAATCCAGGCTGGAATACAATATTGCAAAAAAACGCTTTTTACCGCAGGTTATCATGGATCGTTGTTCCAATAATATTTAATCTTTTTAACGGAAGCCTTCCGGATTATAACTTCGTATTGAAAAAATCCGCAGATATAATTTCCGCATTACTGTTTGTTTTTATAATCTCTTCATTCCTTAATGCCTTTGAAGAGATTTACAGGAGCTATGAAATTTCAAAAACAAGGCCAATCAAGGGCATAATTCAGGTAGTAAAGGTCATCCTATCGATAATTGGCGGTATTTTCCTTATATCTGTTTTTATAGGACAAAACCCGATCGTACTCATTGGGGGAATCGGTGCATTAACCGCAGTCATCAGCCTTATTTTCAAGGATGCGATTCTGGGATTTGTTGCCGGAATACAGCTCACCTCAAACGATATGATACGGATAGGTGACTGGATAGAGATGCCGAGGTATTCCGCTGACGGAACCGTTACGGATCTCTCGCTTACCACCGTGAAGGTCAGGAATTTTGATAACACTATCACAACCGTTCCCGCATATGCTCTTGTATCCGACTCTTTTATAAACTGGCGCGGGATGGCGGAATCCGGAGGAAGACGGATAAAACGCTCTATCATGGTCGACGCTGCAACCGTCAGGCTCTGCGATGACGAAATGATAAGTAAATTCAAAAGGATCGGACTAATCAGCGGTTATATGGAGTCAAAGCTTAACGAAATCGCCGAATACAATAAAAAACTGGATTTCGATACCAGCCTGCACATCAACAGCAGGCATCTTACAAACCTCGGAACCTTCCGCGCCTATATTACCGAATACCTTAAGCACCACCCGGATATACGCAGTGATATGACGCTTATGGTAAGGCAGCTCGGTTATGAGGGCGAAGGTATACCGATTGAGTTGTATGCGTTTACGAATACGACAAAATGGAGCGAGTTTGAAATGATTCAGAGCAATATTTTTGACCACCTTTATTCGGTAATATCCGAATTCGGACTCTCGGTTTATCAAAAGCCCTCGGGAAGCGATTTGCGTAAATCCGTAAAATGAGCATCACCTGCTTATTGCTTGTAAAACATTGTGTTTTATGATATAATATGTATAATAAAAAATGCTTTAAAACAGTTTTTTCGGGAGATGATACAGATGCAGCTTCAAGAATCGGGCGAGAATTATCTTGAAACTATCCTTATTCTAATGAGGAAAAAACCCGTAGTGCGTTCTATTGATATAGTCAACGAAACGGGGTATTCAAAGCCGAGCATAAGCCGTGCCGTCGGGATTCTTAAGGATAATGATTATATCGAAGTCGATGAATCAGGATGCATTACGCTTACCGCCCTGGGTGAAAAGATTGCGAGCAGCATTTATGAGCGACATACCATACTGACGCAGTTTTTAATAACAATCGGGGTAAACGAAAGGACCGCTGCCGAGGATGCCTGCCGCATTGAGCATGTCATAAGCGAGGAGACCTTCGACAAAATAAAGGATTTTTCATCAAGTAAATAATTAAAAATTGTTGCAACAACAGCGCAAAAAAGAGGCTGTGTGACCAAAAAATGGTTGCACGGCTTGTCTTTTTGTTGATTCAGTATGATCTTAAGTATAATTTTTGCCTAAAAAAGTAAAAGATTTTTGTGGCAAATCATTTTCGATTTTTTCCGGAAGTTCCCCTTCCCATTCACCGGTATCTGTATACAACACAGTAAGTGGTTTGTAAGCATTTTTGTTGGTAATCTCCCCTCCGCTTTCATCGTTAGGTGTTGAGGTGCTGTTTTCTATAACACTCTCGTTTTGCTCAACGCTTTCATTCGGCAGGGTGTCTCTTGCACAAGAAGAAACAAGCAGGATAAGCGACCCCATAATCGCCAAAAGCATGGTTTTATTTAATAAGACGCTAAGATGCTTCATAGCTTTATTCCTTTCTATGAATTCTTAATAATCGCCATAACTATAAGAAAGCATCTCGGAAAATCCGTTTTTGGAAATGTCGAGAATTACATACTTAAATCCGTAATCATGTGTGCATTCCACAATTTCCAACTTCCCGTCACCGTTTAAATCCATAATATTCAGTGCATAATAGTCCCTTACATAAATGCCCGCGGCAGGAGGGGTATATTGCCTGACAAACTCGCTTCCGTTATATATAACAGTCATCTTTGTTTCAGATGAATCAATATCGTCATTCAGCCAGTGCTCCCAGTGTATTTCGTCCGGCACGCCGTTTCCGTCAATATCTACGATTGCTTTATTCTCATCGAATACAGGTTTGCGTGGAAAAACATTCCAATCACATGATATTCCGATTAGAATCTCGTCAGATAAGGTTATTTCTTTAGAAATCTCAGCAGATATCTTTGGTGTGGTATGTTGAAAGAACAATTCTACACTTTCGCAAACAGTCTTGCACTCATCGGCGTTTCTATTATGAAAAGTCAACAAATCATTACTCTTTATAAGCTCTGTTTTTACATCGGATATTTCACACGGTTCATAATCCAAGGCTTCTTTATTATTGTAGGTGTAATCATATATGGTTGTGAAACTACCGTTTTCTGAGCCACCTATGAGATCAATGTCAAATCCTTTCTCTTCCCCATTTTCCCATTTGCTATATACCATAATCGGATGGTTTTCATTTATTACCGCATCATCAAAATTAATTTCACTTTCGGATATAAATGATTCACCTGACGATTCTACGGCCCCCGCTTCAACGCTATTTGAGATAATCGATGAAGAAGATGAAATTTCATCCGAGTTGCTTTCATCTGTCATATCGCAACCGGCGACAAAAATTAATAATACAGTTAATACAATAATGGCATTTCTCATCAGATTTTGCTCCTTTTATTAATTGTTGTGACTCTGTCCGGCAGATATAATGTAAAAATATTATCTACATGGTATGTTTGAATTCTTGAATTTTTAGTGTTTACTTCTAAAATAACATTTGTTAGCCTGAATTCGTTTTTAAATCCGGATATTTAAATCACTTTTATTTATACATTGAACATTCTTGCAAGGGTTTCTGTGGTTGAAATTATCTTTTTTCATACCTCAAATGAACATACTTTTACACGAATATTGTAAATTATTTTATATATATTGTCAAGCTGAATAATTCCTGTTTTTTTTGTAACATATTACATTTCGGGCATGAAAATACTGCTTATTCGGTTAAAAATAGGCAGTTTTTTGACATGCGGGAAATAATGTACTTAATGAGAGTTTATGTGAGAGGTTTTTGAGACTCTAATTGAAATGATCATTTAAAAGACTGCATTTGTTTGTATAAAAGCAGACCCGATAATCAACTTTTCATTAAGTAAAGATTCTATTAAGAGCTTTCTTCTATTGAATTGTTGAAAAAAGATATGGGATTGCTACAAAAAGGATGGCTTGGTTGAAAATCGCTTCCTTCAACCTTAATGTTAAGCGACCCAAGATCATAACAATCAATAACAGTATTTACTAAAGATACTATCATCGTATGCTCTATTGTAGTACCTATCATTGCATCGTTAAGTTCTTTTGAAAGGTCAATCGTTGCAGTATTTTCATCAATACTGAAAGAAATAACAGACGTCCCAGCCGGTAAAGTGCCAAGATCAATTAATTTAGCTATTAATCCATCAATCGTACCGTCGTATTCGTATCTAAAGACACTTATTTGATTTTTTTCGAAATTTTCAATGTAAAAATTAGCTATCTTATTGTTTTCAGTAAAATTATCGGGTTCAGATATACCTGACTTATCTGATGACAAATCTTCGAAAATCTTGGCTTCTTGCATACTATTTGTCTCGGCTTCGATCATACCGCATGAGCAGAGCGTGACCGTGAGGATCGTAACTATAATTGCAATGACACTTTTTTTCATACTTATAACCATTCCTTTCTTGTGATTAAAAATGCTTTATAACTATATTCAATATAGCAAAATAATATTTAATTGTAAAGTAAAAATATATTAACAATTCAATAAACGTTAAATTGCATATCAAGTTGCGAAAATCGCTGTAAAGATTAGAGTAATAAATTTCTGCATAGGGTTTATGTGCCGGATGCGAATAAACCCTGTGCGGTACGCCTCCGATAAATGATGTCCAGTTTTTCAAGGTATTCTAAAAAGTCGGCAAGGATAAGGAAAATGCCGATACCCGTTAGTATGCCAATTGATGTTTGAATCAAAATATCACTCCTTTCAATGAAAAAACCGCCGGAGATTGATGTAATTCCGGCGACTTTTCTACAAATACTTACTTCTTACTATCGGTTATTGCACGATGCATTTCGGTAAAAAATTCAGCGTATCTTAGTGATTCGGGTATTGTTGTTATGCCGCACCAGAGTGAAAGGGGATACTCTTTTCCTTCATGAAATATTGGGCTTCCATTTTTCGCAAGAACAGTATCGGCGATTTTCTTTGCTTCATTTTCGCTATACACGCCCGTAAGTAATGCAAACTCATCACCACCAATACGCATTGTGAGCATATCATCTGTTGCTACACTGTCAATCCGAGAAGCTTGTTCGAGTATTGCAGCGTCTCCCGCTTTGAGTGAAATGTTGTTGAACATTGTCAGATGCTGTATGTCAAAACACAAAACATAACTGCCCTTTTTTTCTTTCAAATAATCGTAAGCCTCGCTCATATCTACTCTTTTTCTTGCCATAAACAAATCATCTCCTTCTTTGAATTCATAATTGATCTTCGGAAAAATACCTGTAAAGGTCCATTTATTCTTAAACTCGGAAGGATTGACACCCCAGACAGTTTTGAAAGCTCTTGAAAAAACCTCAACAGAATTATATTGATATTTCATTGCAATATCCGTAATATTAAGCTCACCTTTGGCAATATCCTTTGCAGATTGCGTCATTCGACGTTTTGTAATATATTGCTTTATACTCATACCAAGTGCAAAGTGAAACAATTTTTCAAGCATAGAGAGTGATATATAACAATGCTTTGCAATGTCATTTCGTGTGATGTTCTCGTGCAAATTTTCCTCAATATAATTTATTGATTCGGTCAATATCATAAAATTTTTCATCTTATCTTCCTTCCAAACGAATCAAGAGAATTGTGTCGACCCAATTCCATCGTTTTCAATAACATTATAACAAAGAATAAGCTTGTTGGCTTGATGATTTGAGCATAATTTACCTGTCGTATCTATCATATTCTTTTTAATGCAACAAAAAATTGATTATCATAGGAAATACCGTACACATTAAAGACTTCATTTTGCGAACAAATTTACTTTTTTGTGGATGAATATTATATAAATAATCCTTAATAAATAATATCATAATCACCAGTTATATTCAATCTATTTTGTATACCTTTTGCTTCTTTGAAATACATTGCAAAAGCGAGAGCGATGACAACAGTTATAATCAACGGGAAAATGAAAAAGAAATATAATTGATAAAATCAATCGTAATCAGCTCCTTTGCATTAATTTTTGGTATAAAAAAGCGAGCCGTTTTGACTCGCTTCGTGGGAAGATTTGTTTTGCTTTAATCAGTATGTGGATTGTTATATACAATTATTAATCATCATGTTATTATTTCTTCTCTCGCTATACACATTATTAAGCTATCTTTTAATTCACCGTTGCATAATTCTCTTTTTTCTATAACTTTTATTGGTTTAAAACCACATTTCTTGTAACACTTAATGGCCCGTATATTCCATGTTTGTGGATCTATAAATACTTTGTTGGCATTTTTTTGTTTAAATAAAAAATTTAGAATTAACTTGATTGTTTTAGTACCAAACCCACAATTCCTATTTGTTTCGTCAGCTATAAATAAATCGAGACCATAAATAGTTTTTGAGAAGTCAAGTGTTATCTCACCTTTAAGATCATAATCTTCGTCACTCTTTATCGGATAATATTGAATATAACCCACAGGTTTATCGCAAATTTCGATTATATACGCAACAACAGATTCTACCCCTGTAATTCTCGGACGGTATTTCTTGATGATATTTTGTAAATCAAACACACTATTCAAGCCTTCATAATATTTTAATACCACTGGATTCGAAAGCCAATCAAGCATTAAATTATAGTCGTTAATACAATCTTTCATTTCCCGAATTCCTATAGATGAATCTTTACAGATATAATTCATAAAATTTTCCTCGCGTAAAATAAAAATTTGCTTTGTTGCGTATTACTTACACAACGTGTTATGCAAGTTTTTCTTAAATATTGTATTATATCAAATAAATGTGACATTTTCAACCATAATTCATTTTCAACCAATAATGATTTTCAAAAACATATTTAACTCATCCTGCGGTACGCCGAACTGCATGAATTTTTTAAAGTTATCACTCAATTGGGAAAATCAATCGAAGCAACTACTTTACTTATATTTTTTGGTATAAAAAGCGAGCCGTTTTGACTCGCTTCGTGGGAAGTTTTAAATTGTAATATGGGTTATTGTTCCTTTTCAAAGCTATTCAATTTTTTTATAGGACGCATGACTTGATATCCAAGTCCTTCCGGATAATGTCTTTGATAATCCTGACAAACATCCTCGTTCCACTCGTACCCGATAACTGTAGGATCAAAATTCCAAGCAAGGTGCTCAACACGGCGCATTACTTCTCCGTTTTCAGATAGATAATCAAACGGTGGATGACAGAAAACAATGTAATAACTACCGGGAAATTCTCCGCGTAATTCAAAGCCCTCCGGGATATTTCCGGCATAATCAGTTTCAACTCCTAGACCGTAAAAATAACTCCTTTGTTTGTCTTTCCATGTCCATCCTGAAGTATGACCTGTGATAATTCTATGTGTGTCTTTGATACTGGATACAATTCCACAGAGCAAATCACAATCATGTCTGGGCCATATTTTCCCGTTTTTTGTTTCGGATTCTTTATAGACACCAAGATATTTGTGTTCGGGGATATACTCAAAACGATAGGATGGTAATACTAAATTACTCATTGTTAAATCTCCTTCTTCAATATAATGTAAAGGAGTAATTACAATTTTTCTGAATGTCAAAGGGATGAGAACAGAATTCTTTCTGTATGCCGACGGTGCGCATCCGTAAGCATTTACGAAAGCTCTTGTGAAAGCTGACTGCGAGGAAAAACCATATTCCAGAGCAATATTGATTATTGGTATCTTTGTATCTCTGACTGCGAGTGCAGCCATACACAGACGACGTTTTGCCATATAATCCTTTATTGTCATACCTGAGACACGGTGGAACTGCTCTGAACAATAATACGGTGAATATCCGATTTGGTTAGATATTTCTGTTAAAGACGGATTATTAATCGCATTATCATCTATCCAGTCAATTAACCGTTGTACTGCATATATCCATTCATACATATTGTACTCCTCCTTTCACATTGATAATAGCATAAAAAGATAGCAGATTTCTTTACATGAATTGGGGAGATTATATAAATTTGTTTTGAAGTATAAACTACATTACAGGTTATGCATTGAGCCATCACGGACTAATCCCAAAAGCGGTGTATACAATAACCTGTGCTTCTTTTGAAAAGAAAAAGAAAAAAGTACGATACACCGGATGGAACCTTCACTTACCGTGACGTCCCTTCAGCTGTGTTTGTACCGGTGAGCTGTATGCTCTCCCGGGTAATGAACGTAGCATTACGCCAGGGCAAAGCTAAATTACAGTACCGTTGTAGCTAATTGTAATTATATCGGAGTTGCTGTCGGTGTATAAAAGGACAATAGTAATCCCTCCGGGTTCCGGAAAAATCAGAACTCGGAAGAATAAAAAAGTAAAATAAATAATTAAAAAGGTGCATCAGACCGATAAATGGTTTTATACAAAAGTTCTACTAAGATAAAACTACTTCCGAAATCTATCTGTCCAATTCGCTAAGATTGCCTCCATCAAGATCCATGACATTGATAACGGCACTCATCACACCCGAAGAATCGCTCATCGCATAATCCATTAACATCAGCTTATTGTTCACAAGATTCATATAGATTCCGTATGAAACACTGGAATAAACCGTTTTTTCATCGCTGCCGTCCATATTACAGCTCTTAATCGTGTAATTGTATCCGTATGCGGTATAGTTGAATTCGGTGTCATATTCGAAGAAGAAAATCCTGTCATTGTATGCGTTGATATTATAAATGGATGTCCCTGCTGCGCTTCTGATCAGCTGATTATTTCCTCCGTCCAGATCACAAGCATAAATGTTGTCGTTAAAATCTTTATATATAATTTTCTCTCCGCTTATAATATAAGTGTCCACCGTTGCAACCAGTAATACCTGAGGGTCTGTCCCATCCGGCTTGGTCCTATACATATTTCCTTGATTGTCATAGTAATACAGCTGGTCTTTGTATATGAGCGGTGACAAACCATTGGTAAACAGCACTTCTTTGTTCTCGCCATTTATAAATGATCTGCATACTGACTTCGTACCCTCGGAACCGGAACTGCTCTGTATGTAGTATAAGTAGTCTCCGTATAAAAACATACCGTAGCTATACTGATCATTGATCTTCTCTACCTGCGATCCATCAAACTTCATTCTGAAAATATGATATGTTCCATCTATAGCTTCACCTTGATTTCCGGAAAAATACAACCAGTCGTCAACCACTACCAACGACCATCCGAATCCATCAAATATAGACTTGACCTGTGATTCGTCTTTTTTCAATGCATAAATATGGGCTTTGTCGTTCACATCAAAGCTGGAATAGAAAATATACTGATCTGTGGCAAAATAGTATTGCCCGTTTAAAATATTACCTAAGTCTGATGCTTTAACACCTGATGAAACTACAGAAGAATTCGGACGGCTTGTAGAGTCCGATGTTGTGGAGACTGTACTATCTAACTGGTCCTGTGACAGGTCTGTTTTTTTGTCTTTCAATCTGTTACCCAAAAAGATTCCGCCGACGATTAAACCCCCTATGATTAATATTGATATAAGGATAATCGCTATAGTCGGAGTTTTCTTTTTTGGTTTGTTTTGCGCAGTATGCTGTACGGGCGGATATTGCTGAGCGTAAATTGGTTGAGGGTCGCTCGAAACATATGGTTTTGGTCGCGCCGTTCCTTCTTGCCGTGAATCTGCTCCGCATGAAGGACAAAACCGAGAGTCTCCTGTCATTTTTGTCCCGCAGTTTGTGCAGAAACGCTCATACTTTTTGGGGTTTTGATTGATATTGGCATTTTCGATAACCACCGGCTTATAGCCCGGCGGATATGAAGCGTTTTGCTCATCATCGGTCTTTTGAAAAACAAACCCGCCTGATGCTGCAATAGCGGAAACCGAGTCAAGTATAGACCCGATTTTTATGAAGGCATCGGCATCATCGCTATCTTTCGTTTTGACAATGATCTTACCGTAGTCCGGTTTTTTCGACAGCTCCTCGTCTCCCGCCATTACTTTTTCGTAAGCAAACACAGTGTTTTTTTCCTCATTCAAAAACAGCAGAGCAAAATACAGAATAGTAGCTGTATCCTCGTTCTCATCTTGCTGTTTTTTGAATGTCGCAGATATGGTGATATCTGCTCTTTTCTCGGTTTGGAAGGGAACGTTCATCTCATTTAATCGCTTTGTCGTCTGCCGGATAAAGTAGTTTCTGTCCATAATTTCCCTCCTATGTATAAATTAAAAAAATATTCATGAAGCAGAACCGTAAGAAAGGGTTGTTGCAAGACCTGATGGGGTATTTTTGGCCAACTCTGTTCCGCTATCTGACATACATAAATAATTATAATTCATTATATCAGTATCTCTGACATTTTTCAAGATTTTTGTAACAATTTATCCGAAAATATCATTTTCGGATCTGGACGGTCTTTTTGTTCTTTCCTTAATTTGTCCTTCTTTACGGGCTGAGCCGTGTTTTGGTAAGGCTTTAACTATATAAGTAAGAATTGATAGTGCCAGGATAACGTTTTGTCGAGAAAATTATACCATATTTTTATATAAAATTATATACTTCAATGAAACACCGTAAAATTACCGGACGATCAACCCGATCGCCCGGCAAGGGAGTATTAATTAACGAAAAGGTTCCAAATATTAGTGTGGGTGTATTAAGGATATAGTAAACATAGCACTAAACCGCCTGCGGCGATGGTATTGACAGTGACTTT
This sequence comes from Eubacteriales bacterium, assembly GCA_028702135.1. Classification (GTDB taxonomy): domain Bacteria; phylum Bacillota; class Clostridia; order Oscillospirales; family CAG-382; genus UBA1049. The sequence continues at coordinate 109,695 of JAQVPJ010000003.1, forward strand.
ATCATCTGATATAATAACATCACAATTTAAACCACGTTGCCTCTAGAGAAAAACGGCTGGAACGATACCAGTAGAGTTTTATTTGTTGTGCCCAAAAGTTTAATTTCTCTCTTCTCCATACGTTGAAAACCCTGATTTTTAAGCCTTTTGAGAATATTATACATGTCATAAATCAAGTAAGAGAGATTATACTTTCCCCATATACGGCGGTTTCGTGCTATGAAATTATCCAAAGTTGCGCTTAGAGACAGTTGTCTTGAAGCGTTTTTGTTTACGCAACTTCGGATAATTTTCTATTCATAATGAGCAGTCTAAAAGATAGGGGAGACAGCAACGTTTTAAACATTACTCGTTACGCGAATCTTGTTCCGATTTTCCAAGCAAAGATTGCTTGGAGTCGAAAAATGCCAGAAGATTCATAAACAACTTACACAATTATGGACTGTTTTTTAAGTGCAGGTATTTCGATAATCCGACAACATTATCAGTGACAATAATTACAACAGCTCCATTAGTATCCAGAAACAGAAATAAAAGTAGTTAAATCACAAAAAAGTGTGCGTCAAAGAAAGAAGGTAAACGTTTTTTCAGGTTTTTATCTTAATCACTGGCTTTATCCAATCTTAATTATATCGAACAAGAGAAGTAGCTTTTAACTTTCTTAACAATCCATACATGTTAATTTAAAATAGCTATGTTGGTTGCAGATAAACCTTTCTCGGTCTCTATTGGAATAAATGACAGTATCATACCTTCAATAATTTTATTTTGAAGGTACTTTGGAGCATTAGAGATATGAAAGAAATATCGTCTATTATTGCATTCAATAAAACCAAAACCGCGTTTTGAATTATAATTCGAAACTTTTCCATTGAGCCTTGTAGTTGTTTGTGTTATTGATGAATTAGACAAAAATGTCTTAAGTGCCTCTTCATTATCAGATGAATATGATTTCTCTTCCATTTGTTGTTGTATAATCCCTGAGAATTCAACAGCCTCTGTAAAGGCGCTCGAATATTTAGTATTTTTTAAAGACGTTGCATGTTCAGTTGAATTTTTTGCTGCTGATAAAAATCCAGCTCTATATAAGATTTGTGCTTTTGCATATTGCGTTAAATGGTTTTTGGAATTCATTTTTTCAGCTTGCATGATGCAAGAAATAGCATCGTTTAGATTGCCTATCTCATAATATTGCATTCCAAGTTCCCTATAAAGATAATCTTTTTTTCTGTATTTCAGTAAAGCACTACATTTTTCTATAGCCTCATTGTGCTTTTTATCAGCTACTAAAATATCAATCTCCAGTTCCTTCACATAATACTTTTTTGAATCGGTAGGAAACACTTTTTTTGCTCTTTCAATATTTCCTAGAGATAAATAGCTTTTTGAAAGTTGATATTGGTATTCTTCCTCTTTCGGCTTTATAAAAAAAGCTTTCTCAAGATAATTAATCGCTTCTTCAATATGATTTCTGTCAATAAGTAATTTTGCATGCTGAAAGCAAATCGCTGCATAGGTGTCCTCATTTTGCCTTTTTTGCTCAGGAGTATAATTATTCCATATAGGATCACACTCGGCAAGTGATTTTAGCGCTTTCCAAAATTCATCCTTTTTTAACACCATCATGCTCCCACACATTTGCCTTAGAGAGTAAGCATACCTATATTTTACAACTAAGTATTCAGGATACAATAATAATGCTTTTTCAAACCATTGGTTCGCGGTTTTCCAATCTTTTTGCATATAATATTGATATCCTACACAATAAGACCACTTCGCACTTTGGGGCTCCTTCTCAACTAACATATTATAACGTTTAATTGCAAGGTCGTATTTTGACAACCGCGAAGCACACCAAGCTGTTTTTTCAATAAAAAATATTTTCTCAGGTAATTGCCCAAGTAATTCTTCATAGATATCTAGCGCCAATTGCCATTCATTATTTGATTCGTGCTCTTCAGCATTTCTTATTAGCTTATCTTCAGTCATTTCAGCACCTTCTCGGTTGTTTTGAAATGTAGCTTTGCAAAACAATTGAGCTTGTCTTTTCCCTTGTTCTGAATAATGCTACGAGCTACACTCTCTACTTCAGATGAAGCACCCTTAGGTAAATCTATGCTAGCCTTTTTACTAAGTAATTTCAACTGCTTAAGATACATATCGCGTGCAAGTATAGATGCCGCAGCAACGGCAACATCTCTTTCACCCTTTGGAGTTTGAAATAATTCTATTTTTTTACCTTTTTCCATTAAGGCTTTTTTTATGTAGGATTCGTCTCCAAATTGGTCGGCAATTGCATGTTCACAATCTGAATGAGATAAAATATTCTCAATGACACGCGCATGACCCCAAGCAAGCAATAGATTCAGATTTTTCATTCTGCTATATAATTCATTGTATTTTTCAGGTAAAATAAATATAATTTCGTATTTTTTATTTCCTAATATATCACGTATTTGAGTAGCTAACTCTCGATTTTTATTATCAGTATTTTTTTTGCTATCTTGAACCCCAATTGAAACTAATTTTTCTTCATCAATTTTATCAAGCAATACACCGGCTATCACAAGAGGACCAAAATAATCTCCTTTTCCGGATTCATCAGTGCCAATATGTTTTTTAAAAACAGGAATTATTTTTTCTGTTGTAGTAGCTGACTGGATTCGGGTTTGCTCTTTTGGCTTTTGGTTTCCATGGATTTCTTTACGTTGCAATATCTCAGATTCGGTGTATCCATTTTTAACTAAGATCCGATATCCATCCATAATCGCACTTGATATTTCTCCAATTCTATTCTCAACTTGCATAATATCTTGCAAATTAACTATATCGTCATCTTGAGCCGGATCAGCGTGTAATTCATGGCATCGAATACTTTCCCAAACAGTATTTAATTTATTTAATACAAAACCATTTCTCGAAAGGTCTTTTATGTACTTTTCAAATTTTTTATTTCTTAGGCAATTTCCAATATCAGCTTTATTCGGGTTTTGTTTATAATCCTCAAATGAAATAAAGCACTTGTCAATCATTAATCGAATAATAAAGCCTTCAAATGTTTTTGCAAAAGGATATAAGATAGGATTATATAATGGGATTTTTAGATCTTTTTCTTTTACAGCTTCTAAAATTCCGATCGCACTAACAAGTGTTATTTGATCATTTTGATACAGATAATCAAACGCATCTCTAGAAATACGTTCTTGTGCTCTTTGATAAATGTCTGAGAACACCTTAGGTATTTCTTCTATTGCTTTTTTTACCTGCTTTTGCTCTCTTTCTGGAACATATATTAAAGCATTTTCTATCTCAGATAATGGATTGATAGAATGCACTATACCTAATATCTCCGTAAACAATGGAGATGATGCACCTTGTAGCAGTAATGTACCATTGGTAAATTGCGTAATTGAAAACCTTTGCGTGCCCTGCATTACATCAAATTTGTAGTTAATAGCTTCTCTGGGTTTGCTTTCTTCAATGTTTTTGTATTTAGCTTTAATTGCTGATTTTATTTCTTCTTGTTTTGTTTGTGTTGCAATCCTTATTGCTAAATGTATTGGGATGGTCTTTGTCAACGGAGTCGTTTCGTTTTGTTCAGGATAAGTCTGCTTCTTTTCATATTGCTGAGGCTCAAAAAGCAAATTTAATTCCTCTGGAGCGTTTTCTAATACGATTTTTGAAGATTTGCCAGCTTTGAAATACAGTACCACGCCAAAGCTTTCGCAGAAATACTTATATCCGTAACCATTATTAATCGCTTTTTCGTTCGTAATACTATAGTGAGCATCTGTTAGTATAGTTCTAACTTTATTAATTGCTATATCCCTTTCTAATACAAACGTAATGGTAGTTGACATTTTACTCTCCCCATTTCTTTGAATTCTGTGCTTCTTACAATTTACAAGCTTCCCACTATTGCTACATGATCTGACCCGTGAACGAACTTCACATTATTGCTAAAATGCGAATTTCCTTTTTTTATCTTATCAGAATATGCATTCAACCTTTCCTTCAAAGCCGAATATCCAACTGAAAACACCTCCGTTTTTTATGCCGATAATGTCTTATTTACCTTTAAAAGTTTCAAATTCTCCATTACCATAAGGCTGTGATAACGGAAAAAGTTTCTGCGCCGAGCGTGTCTTCGGGGGTTTTTGTGGTAGGAAGTATCTTCTTTCAGAACGCAAATGAACATAATATTACACGGATATTATAAATCATTTTGTGCGTATTGTCAAGTTCAAAAAATCCTGTTATTTTTGTAACATATTACATTTTGGGCATGAAAAAACTGCTTATTCGGTTAAAAATAGGCAGTTTTTTGACATGTTTGAAAATAGTTATATAAACAACCGTTTATGCGGAGCAACACAAGTATAAAATGTTTCAACTTCCGAGCGGAAAAGGCACTTTGTTATAAAAAAATTACGCTTTTTGCGTTCATAATAAAGAAGCCTGCAATGCTTTTATGAACTGCACGGTTCACATTATGCTTGATTATGTTTTCGGGAATATCAGTATTTTCAGATACATACTAAAGATAATCCCTTTAAAATTGAGAACACGGAGAATAAATCTATATTTTTGTTGTAATTACAACATACAATGTTATGCAAAACTTATATAATATAGAAAAATATTCAGGAGGTGTACTTCAATGGTTGAACAGATATTCGAATTATCAAAAGGCAATGAAAAGGCTGTGGAAAAAGTCATATTTGATGAAAACCTTCACTATCTGCACATGGTATTCAACAAAGACGAGGGGCTTCCGGAGCACTTTACCAATTCTAACGTATACATGACGGTAATACGCGGCAAACTCTCAATTGGCTTGAATGATCAGAATATTCACGAATACGAGGCCGGAACTCTGCTGAAAATCCCTTTTCAAACCAAAATGAATGTCAAAAATAAGCACAATGAAACCTTAGAGCTGATTATCGTAAAAGCTCCCGCTCCGAAAAGCTGAGAGGACAGTACCGGAAGCATAAAAGATTGACAGGGCAAATTCACGGTAATATTCAAGTCCGGCTTGACGGTGGATTCAGAGGAATAAGGGCAAAAAAGGCACTCTGCGAGATTACAACACAGGGTGCTTTGCTTATAATTCAGATTAGGGAATTAGACAAAACATTCTGGTTCGTTAATCATTAATTTGGATCTCCCTTATCATATTCTGTGTTCCATTTCACAGCCACCCAGCAACAATACTATATAATAAATTAGAATGTCAATATCAAGAGTTTGTGAAACCTACGAAATACTGATTAGTAAACTTCCTTTTTGTATGGGATCACTTCTATTATTCTATCCGAAGTGATATCAGTATTAATAGTACCGTCAAAGTGAGCAGGATAATAAAAATTCCAGAAATGCCGAGCAACAATCTGAGTTTGCCCCAATCAAACTCTATTTCTTCAATTTCCGGGTTTTTAATGCTGTGGTAAGCAGGAGGGACCATTTTATCCTTTGCGGGAAGATTCAGCCAGAGCTGCACACCAAGCAACCGCTCGGCAGCCGGTAATTTTTCTTCATGCATAATACCGGAGCCCGCCGTCATCCATTGAACTTCCCCATCACCGATCGTATCCTCATTACCCAAGCTGTCCTTATGAGTCATAAACCCACGATACACATAACTTATTATCTCGATACCTCTGTGCGAATGCATGGGAAACCCCGCTGTGTAGTCATCAGGATTTATGCTATCAAAGGAATCTAGCATTAAAATCGGATCGTATTCCTGAACAGTTCTGTTTCCTAATACTCTGACCAGATTCACTCCTGCGCCATCCTGTTGTTCTGTAGCCTCTGACCTGTTGCCTGATTTTTCTTTCCATATAGATAGCCTCCTATGAAATATTTTTAATAATATAAGTTTTTCAAAGCATCTAACCTGACCACTCACGGGGCTATAATATCTAACCTGACCATATGTCAAATACTGATTATCACCTTAAACGCTGAATATATCCTTGTCGGTAAAGTTTTACCCTCCTTCTATTTTATAAATTCATATATTTAGTTTTTAATTCACATAAATTTTTTATAACATCTTTAAAACCACGATTATCCCAAAGAAAATCATATAAATCTAGGAACGACTGGTTAAGATAAAATCGCTGTGGATGTTTAGAATAGTCATCAGGACACATCTCACATAAAGCTACATATTTCCCATACTGGCGCGATACATAATCTGCAGCTTTATATCGCTCAATAACTGGCGCATTGAAAAATGCCTGCATATCACTGATAATTTTATCACATAGTCTGTCCGGTTTGTATATTATATCCTTAACTAACAAGTACTTGCATACAAGGTAGTTTGCATGGAATTCTGACCACTTTACAAAGGCTTTATCATCCTGTAATTCCCGATATTGCTTGCCAGTCAGCTGCCGCATGTTATCAAAGTCATACAAATGCGTAATCTCATGAGGAATGTGTTCATAATAGTTGACATTCTCATCTCCTAATATATAAATTGTAACCTCGTCATTAAATGTTGAATAGAACAGCCCATATAGCTGGTCTTCCGAACTCAAGAACGCTTCTGCATATTCCTTATCTATTTGAGCAACTGCCTCGAATATGTCTTTAACAAAAATGATGTTACAAACAGGCATATCATCCAACCTGTATTCTCCAGTCGTTTCCAGAAAATCTGCCAGCAACTTTATAATAGCATTGTGCATTTATTCCACTCCCTGCGACTTATATATTGCTTACGCTAACATCTAACCTGACAACTTAATTTATTATAACATATTCATTACGTTTAACAAGCAAAAAATAAATATAAATGCTTATTTCACCGCCTGCAACGAATACGATTAGCAGCTCGTCCGGCGGCTGATTAAAAGGTTACATATACAAGGTATCTGCCGATGCCGCGGACAAATTTACTGTGGAATTCAAGTTCGGATTGATGATTGATTTAAATAAATAGGGGCGAAAGTTAACAAGGTACTCTATGTTAATAAAAACTTAGGATGCCTTGCTTTATCTATGATTTTCTTGAAATTGGATTGCTATTTCTGCTGCCGTCTGCCTATAATCTTTAGTGCCATCCACATAGATGATGGGGCAATTAAGTGTTTCAGCCCACTTTTCAATATTCAACAGATTGCGTGAGCGGGCAAAATCAATAAACTTCAAGTGACTCTCATAAAGATCCCCGCCGTTGCAGATGCGCTCCCCATACTTAACATATTCCCGTTGTTCGATGCGTTGCATACGAATTTCAATTGGTGCAGATATCCATACCGCGAGTTCGTACATTGAAGATATCTCCTCTCCAAAATCCCCAGTAACTGCTGATAGCACAAATGATTTATATTTTCTTATGTCTGCAAGCATTAAATTCAAACAATCCTCATGTGAACGCTCTATGCTATATGGGATTTCTGACTTTTCAAAATGATAATCTTCAATATCCATATGCGTAAAATTCAAAACATAAGCAAGTTCTCGTCCAAGAGTTGATTTTCCACTACCGTTAGCTCCGAAAACAATTATACCGTGCAGTCCATTCATTTCAATCCGATTCCTTTCAAAACCTCATTAGTCGTAACACCGCTATAATTGTAGGCAAGCTCCTCAAAAACAAACGGTAAAATTGCTTTATCCTCAAGTTTTATCAACTTATAGTTGATTTGTAAACGATCTGTGTTTCTTATGATAGATTCTTGGATAGAAGGCTTTTGAATCTTGTCTGCATTATTTATAATTTTATGTAAACTCCCAAATTGATTTAGTAGTGATGAAGCAGTCTTGGGGCCTACCTTCTCGGCACCTCTAATGTTATCGGAATTATCACCAGTTAAGGACTTGAAGTCAGCATACTGATAGGGAGATATGCCATATTTGTTTTTTATGTATTCGGTGTCGCAAACAACCGTATTATTACCACGATATCGTAATACCTTTACATTATCGCTTATAAGCTGAAAGAAATCGCTATCAAAGGAAGCGATCACAATTTCTACTTCGTTTCCGTATGTATGTGTGTAGCTCGCGATAACATCATCTGTTTCAACTTCTTCAACCTCTGTGTGCTTGATATTCATAAAATCTAAAGCATCATATACATCCTGCAATTGCGAAAATGGACTTTCTTCCTCTGGCACAATAGAATAATCTATCCTATTAGCTTTGTATTCACCAAGTAGTTCGGCACGGTCATTGGGGTGTTCACCGTCAAACAACACCACAATATGAGTTGGATTCGTCATTTTCATTATCTTAATAAAAGCTCCTACAAATCCCAAAGTTCCATGTATTGCTTTGCCATTAGTGTTTATGATTCTTGACGGCATTCCAAAGAACATCTGAAAATGCAAATTCAAACCGTCAATTATTAAAAGCTTTTCCATGCCGCAACCTCGTTTAATATCTAATAAATTACTGTATCATGATATATATCCAACCTGACCACTCGCGTGGCTATGACATCCAACCTGGCTACTTTAACTAAAAGTACCGCTTTTATAGACATCGCTTGTTGGTGATTGTATCCCGGTAAACTTCTGACAGAGTAAAAATCACTTTCTGCCCATATATAAGTCGATCGTGTCTTTGATTTCAATTAAGCCATAATCAGAAATAGCGTCAAAAATCTTTGAAAAAAACTCTTTTCTTTTATCTTCTGGCATCGCCATGTGATTCGAATAGGTATGAAGTAATTTTATGTATTCTACTGTTGTAAATGTTCGATAATCATAATACAACTTGAGTTGAATATCAGAATAACCATACAGCTCGAAAGATTTATTCCTGTCATAACAGCGCTTTTGATACCAATCTTCCGTCAACCTTTCCCAAGAACCATCAGGGAGATGTATGTTATACAAATCAGCGATTCTTTTTTTCAACTCACTATTTTTATCTGAAATAACCGGCGTGTTCCAGAATATCGCTAGTGCTCCGCCTTTTTCGAGCATGCTTAAACAATGTCTATAGGCATAATCGCTATTTATCCAGTGAAACGCCGTCGCAGAAAATATTAGGTCATACTTTTTATCAGTAATGAACTCCTCAAACGGCAGATTGACAATATGAAAGTTTTTTTCATTAGCAAATTTGTTCTTAACGAAAGTAGCCAGATTTTCTCCTATTTCTACCGCAGTCAGGTCTGCACCCGTTTTGAGGAAAGGCAAAGTGGCATTGCCCGGTCCGCATCCGATTTCAAGTATACGGCTTTTCTTGTTTATACCGGCATATGTAATTATATCATTGTAAATTTCTTTTCCATATGTCGGTCTGTATTTGTCGTAATAGACTATGTTTTCATCAAAATATTTCTCGTTTCCCATGACAGTCTCCTTTCCCTTTTACTGAGTAGTCTAATGTAATCAATTTTGAATTAACTAATCATCCTCAACATCCAACCTGACCACTCGCGTGGCTATGACATCATTACCACGCACTCAACGTGGTACGATAGGCTCACCTTAATGTCTTTGTTATTTGTAACGATTCATCAGTTTTTAGTGATATCGAAGCATGTGATAACATATCAACGATTTTATAATTTTAGGGAACATATCATCCTAATTATATTAAATTCGCTCCTTTAACGCTGTATACCTCAACACAATTAGTAGGGATAAATCACACTGCCGGAGGAGTCGCTTTTTTAATAGCACTCATAACAATCAGCGAAATGTCATTATTGGTATCGGAATTCAAAAACTCCATATCGTTAAAACCCAGATTATCCTTTGCCCATTTTGCCCACGGATACCATATATCTTTAGGTTCTTCCATGTCGTAACAAACGGTGATGTCAACAATTCCGGTCTTTTCCCAAAGATGCTTCCACCAATTCTTGCTGTGAAAGCTGAACATGTCCCCTTCCCAATGCTCTTTAAGCGTATCTGGATAACCTTTTTCAAATTCTCTCTTCAAACCCGGAACCACGATGCCAAATTGGCCATCGTTTTTTACCAACTTTGAGTATATGCAGGGAAAATACGTTTCATCCGCCCCATAATATTGATAGCTGTCTATTGAGATTGCAGCGTCGAAAAATCCCTCGGCATAAGGCAGAGCATGGGCTTCCGCATGGATGGGAAAGACCAGTTCGGCCACACCGGCATTTTCAAAGCGTTGGAGGTTCTCCGTTGCGCTGATCCACAAGTCGTTGGCAAATACCGTTACGCCAAATTCTTTCGCCAGAAATATTGAAGTAATGCCCTTTCCACAACCCATATCAAGAACTTTCATACCCGGCTTCAAATCTATGTGTTCGCACAATTCCTCAAGCAGCCACAGAGGATTAGGTCCCATCCAGTTTTCACTAATCCATTCGTTATCGTATTTTTCTGTTCGCGGATATTTTTTCATTCGGTTTCCTCTCTATTCTCTTTAAGCAATATCTATACACAATCTACTACTTACCATTTGGGATTAACAGCCGTCAGCCTTGTTAGAGCCGGCTCTTAATCTGATTAGCACTATTTGTACTCACATGACAATAAATACCTACGAGCTTTCTTTTTTCTGAGACAATGGTGGAATAAAGTGTATTCTTTATTATTTATCACATCTTACCTGACCGCACAATCTCAGTAAAAGCAGAAAAAACATCTAAAACAGTTGATGCTAAAGGATATTTGATTCGTTTTGTAATATTTTTATATCAAATCCGTTGCTTCAATTAAGTAGGCTATTCCCCATTTTAAGTGCCTAATAAACCGGATTTTTACGGTCTATATGTACCCGTCCGACCACTTCATATATGCTTTTCCCTGCTTTTGCTTCAAAGTATGCTTTAAGTTTCATGTTTGAGTCCCACTTTGACTTCGGGTAGTATCCGTATCGTTGTCTTACATCTTCCATCCTTTTTTCAATATCCAATACGCCCTCGCTACCTGCCAATGCATCGCATAATTGTATTAGTCTGTCATAATCGTCTGTTTTTACAACTGCTAAAGAATCGTTAATCAATTCTAATTCCTCTTCAGTCGTATCAAAGTTTCCTATATATTCTTTTGTAGTTTGATTATTGAACGAATGGGTGAGACAAATCTGAGCCACCCTGTCATACCCCAGAGATAGCATATAGGTATAGCCGTCTGAAACATGTCCAAGATGTCTTACGCCAAATTTTCTTCCAATATCATGAAGCAGACCAAGAATATATGCTGTATCCGAGTCCAAATCTTTGCATGCCATTGCAATTTTTTCTGCACAATGTGCAGCAACACGACTGTGGTTCCCCCAGGGACCAGGGTTGCAAATTTCTGCTTCTTTTAAAAGATTTTCTGCTTCTTCTCTCGTTGGCATCATAATACAATCACCTCATAATGTTATGGCTTTTCTATTTCCTCTTTGAAAGGAAATCTAAAAATTTCATCCTTACTTGGGCTTAGATTTAATGGATCTTGTTAAAACATCCAACCCGACCACACAACCTCAACAAATCCCAAAAAAACATCCAAATCTACCACTCGCAACACCTGACATCCAACCCGACCTATTGATTTATTATAACATATTCGTTCTGTTAAACAAGCAGAAAATGAATTTTTATGCTAATCTCACCGCCTGCGTTAACAGAATCAAAAGGCTCTTTAAAAACTCCAACCGTGATGAACTCAAGTCCGGTTTGACTGTAAATGTGAAAAAAACAAGGTTAAAACAAGGCACTCTACGAAAATTACAACGTAGGGTGCCTTAGTTCGTTTGCCAATAGAAGCTATGTTTATTTATATTCATCTTGTTATAATTGCATTTTGGCACCATGTAAACAATAGGTCAAATGCATAATTAAAGTCATACTCCTTATTGTCTTTAAGCATTATCGCCATTTCCACTACTTCTTTGTCTTTATTTTTTAGATGTTTGATAAGTTCTCTCTTCTTGTCGATGAAGATTCCACTGTCTATATAATACATATTTTGAATAATAAAAAATACTGATTTATAAGTAAGCGGTAACCGAACAACGTTTTTTTCTCTATCAGAGTGAATATAACAATGACATATTTCATGAAACAGGTTGCCTAAACCGACATAAAGAAGTCTTTTATCAAATTTTTCTTTTATTAATGCTAACAGATCATTTAAATACTTCTCTAATCTAAGCATTCAGGATCACCTGCCTCTTCGTTCCCGAGATAGACCTGGTATGGCTTGCCTTCGTAATAGTTCATTATTTGCCGTCTGAGCTTTGATGGATATAAAGGTTGAATATTAAGCGTTGATATGTCTAACCAGTCATAACCTATCTGGTTTGTGTCCTGGTGAAGCGCGGCATTTGGAATGTCACCAATATACTCACAAAGAAAGACCAAATCAACTCTATGAAAATTCTCTCCATGCAATCCTTCAACTACAAAGAGCAGTTCTTTACTTTCCGTGAGAATACCCATTTCCTCTGCAACTTCACGGCAAGCCGCAGATGACAATAATTCTTCCACATCCTGTCCACCACCTGGCATGATGTACCATTCGCCGTCAGAATCTTTCAATTTTATCGCTAACATTTTCCCATTTTTAATAACAAGAGCCTTGGCAGAATTTCGTATGTTTCTTGCCATAACATCACCTCGCAAAATATAAATAAATATCATTATCGTAAATATCATTATCGACTGAGATTATACAATACAAATCAACTTTATTACTTGTCGACAACCAACCTGACCACACAACCTCAGAATTTTCTGAGAAAACATCCAAATCTACCACTCGCGAACACCTGACATCCAACCCGACCAATTGATTTATTATAACATATTCATTCTGTTAAACAAGCAAAAAATGAATTTTAATGCTAATCTCACCACCTGCGTTAACAGAATCAAAAGGCTCTTTAAAAACTCCAACCGTGATGAACTCGAAAAGTGTATGGCTGACATGAGCACATTCCTTAACAAGCAATCCTCCGCTCTTATCGAATACGATGATCAACTTGTCCGGCGTCTGATTGAAAAGGTTACATATACAAGGTATCTGCGGATAAATTTAATATGGAATTTAAGTCCGGCGTGACGGTGGACGTGGATGAATAAATCAAGAAACAAACAAGGCACTCTACGATCAAATAAACGTAGGGTGCCTTGCTCATTTAATTATGATATGGGGTTAAAGCAAACTCGGGCAAATTTGCCCTTAAGCGATAACTCATAGCCATTCCTTGTACCGTCTGATATAGATTTTTTTAATCAACTGGGCAAACACAAAGTATCCTGCTAAAATTAACACAAGCCACGGAGCAAAGGCAATAGGTAGCGGCATCATATCAATACCTATCGCTAGTTTAGTGAATCCAATTGCTAGCGCCACAACTACTACAATTAAAGAGGATACTATAAGTGGGAGTGATGGCTTGCTCTGTAAAAAGGGAACCTTTCCCGTGCGAATTATATGAATAACCAGCACTTGGGATACTGTGCCGAACACAAACCAACCACTTTGAAACAGTGGTGCCAACTCTATTCGGTTGGCGCCGATAGCCCACCACAAGACGGCAAAGCACAGAATATCAAAGACAGAGCTAAGCGGACCCATGTACGCCATGAAAGACTTAATCGAACGCGTTTCCCATTTGCGTGGCTTTTTAACATACTCATTATCCACATTATCAAAAGGCATGCCCATTTGGGAAAAGTCACATAATAAATTTTGCGTTAATATCTGCACCGGCAGCATCGGTAAAAACGGCAGGAAAATACTAGCAACGATAACTGATATCATGTTTCCAAAATTACCACTTGTCGCCATTTTAATATATTTGATAATATTCCCGAAAGTACGGCGGCCTTCGATTACGCCTTCTTCAAGAACCATAAGATCTTTTTCTAATAGGATAATATCAGCAGTTTCCTTGGCGATGTCAACGGCACTGTCTACCGATATTCCTACATCCGCCTGACGCAGTGCAGGAGCATCGTTGATGCCATCTCCTAAATATCCGACCGTATGCCCGGCCGTTTGGAGAGCTTTTACCACCCGTTCCTTTTGAGATGGCGACAACTTGGCAAACAAGTCGCAGGTATTTACTGCATCAAGCAATGCGGTGTCATCCATTAGCTCTACATCGCGACCTGTTATCAGATGGGAAGTATTTACGCCCACTTTACCACAAACCTTCAAAGCCACACCTTCGCTATCTCCTGTGAGAACAACGGTACGCACCCCATGTTCTTTGAGCGCAGTAATGGCAGATTTGGCGCTCTCTTTAGGCGGATCAAGAAAGCCCAAAAATCCAATCAAAACCATATTACATTCGTCTTTTACACCGAAAGAACCGCTGCCCGGAACCTCATTTTTCTGCGCAACAGCAACCATCCGCAGTCCGTCAGCATTATGTTTTTCGTAGGTTGCCATTGCCATTCGCCGGGTTTCCGCATCCATAGGTAAAACGTGGCCATGGATCTCCACAAAAGATGAGATTGCAATCATCTCCTCAACTGCGCCCTTTGTGACAAGTTGCCTTTTCCCCTTTTTATCTGTTAAGACCACACTCATTCTGCGGCGAGAAAAATCAAAGGGGATCTCATCCACACAGTTGTAATTATCTAAAATATTTTCCAAATTGTACTTTGCAGCCCGATTAATAATAGCAATGTCAATGAGATTTTTAAGGCCGGTTTGAAAATAGCTGTTGAGGTAAGCGTGGCGCAGGATTCGGACGTCGTCCTCGCCGTGTACATTCATATACTTTTCGAGTGCAATCTTATCTTCGGTCAGCGTCCCGGTTTTGTCAGTGCACAAAACATCCATTTCCCCAAACGTTTGTATTGCACCAAGGGTACGGACAATGACCTTGTGTTTTGACATGGTTATTGCTCCCTTGGCTAAGGTTGAAGTCATAATAACAGGCAACATTTCCGGTGTAAGCCCCACTGCAATGCTGACTGCAAAAAGGAGCGAGTTTGGCCAGTCATTCTTCATAAGCCCGTTAATCAGAAACACAATGGGAACCATCACTAACATCATGCGAAGCAATAGCTTGCTAACAGAACTTACGCCACGCTCAAAGCTAGTTTCTGCTCTGTTACCGGACAGGGTATTTGCCATTGACCCGAAATATGTGTTATTGCCTGTTGTTAATATAATGGCCGTCGCACTACCGCTGACAATGTTAGAGCCCATAAAGCCTATGTTACATAAATCCGTTAGCGCATCATCCTGCTTGTTTCGTATATCACTGAATTTTTCCACCGGATTGGATTCGCCTGTCAAAGCCGATTGTGCGACAAATGTATCCTTTGTAGATAAAAAACGCACATCTCCCGGGAGCATATCTCCCGCTGAAAGCCACACAACGTCGCCAGGGACAATTTCATCCATTGGAATCTCAATTAGTTTTCCGTCCCTCCGCACACTCGATTTGTTTGAGATCATTTTTGATAGTTTTTCAGCAGCAGTGTTAGAGCGCTGACTCTGTATAAAAGAAACCAAGCTGGACAGAAAAACTAGCGATAAAATAATGATGACTGTGAGATAATCTGGATTTTTGGATGCCACAACATCAGTAAAATAGGTAACAACGGCAACAAGCAATAAAATGATGTTAAAGGGATTAATAACCGCTTCCTTTAATCGGTGAAGCGTTGTATTTTTATTTCCTGTGGTAATAACATTTTTACCGAATTTATCTTGCCTATTTTCTACTTCCTGATTTGTAAGCCCTGTGTATGCAGAGGATAGATGTGTGAACAACTCCTCCGCTGTCAAAGAAGCATAGGAGCGGAGCTTGAGCTCGATGTCATGCTTGTTTTTTTGAATCTGCCTGCCGTGGTTTTTTCTGTTGATAAAGTTCACTGGAATCATTCCTTTCTTTTTAGAATTCCCCAGTAAAAATACAATATAGCAACAAAAAAGCCGCCCCAAAGGACGGCATCAAATACACAGGCAAACTACTCCATCAGCGTAGGTGCACAATGGACAACAGCCCGCTATAAGTAGCGTCACATTGGTTTATATTCTCACATGGGGGGTTGAAGCTGTTTATCAAACTTCGAGGGTCGCTGTCCATTGTCTCACTTCCTTTCAATTGAAATATTATCTTATCATAATAGTACTAAAATGTCAATCAGTCGCCAATAGGCATCTGATAGGTATCTACGTCCAACCTGACCACACAACCTCAAAAAGTTCCGAAAAACATCTAACCTGACCACTCGCCAACGCTGACATCTAACCCGACCACTCGCGAACACCTCAACATCTAACCCGACCAATTGATTTATTATAACATAATCATTCCATTAAACAAGCAGAAAATGGATTTTTATGCTAATCTCACCGCCTGCGTGACCAGAGCAAATGTTGCAAGTTGAAAATGTCAACCGTGATGAGCTTAAAAAACGCATGGCTGATATGAGCACATTCCTAAAAAAACAATCCACCGCCCTCGCCGAATACGATGAACAACTTATCCGGCGTCTGATTGAAAAGGTCACCGTCTACGAGGACAATTTCACTATTGAATTCAAGTCCGGCGTTACGGTGGATGTAAATGAATAAGGATAAAAATGAACAAGACACTCTACGAATATTACAACGTAGGGTGCCTTGCATTTTTTATTTACAGTTCTTATTATACCAATCTTCCATATTTGTATTTATGATATTTCCACCATAGTAAGTCAAATAGTCAATGATTATGCTACTGAGCAGGCCTTGATTATGTTCATTTAAGTTTGATTTCAAAACACTTGATATAATTATTGGGCTTCGCCCATCTCTCCCTGCTTTATTAGCCATATGACATGCAGAATTCACAACATCACCCATCCAAATAACATCATTCAATCCGCTTCCAGAATATCCCGCTTGCACCATTAAAGCTCGTCCATAATCAATTCCTAATCCGACAGAAATTTCTGGGTAACCTTTCTTCCGCAACTTATAGTTTAGTATTTTGATCATGCTGTTTAATTGCGCTGCAACTGAAAAACATTATCAATATCAGATTTATAAGGAGTCTCAAAAACGCCCCATACACAATCACCATTTATATTTACCTCTTTGCATTGATCCCACGAGTTCATAACTGCTGTACACTCTGATATAAAGCTTCGATAAATTTTTGCAAGTGTTGGTCTCTTGCTTCCATCTGTCATATCCGACGAACCAACAATATCAATGAATAATGCGGTGGCATTTACGTAGAATCCATTTGTATATGTAAGCGAAGATCGGGAAGGTATTGAATCTTTATCAGAATAATTTGTGCTTACGCTGTTTAGAATATCATCTATTCGGGCAGCACTCTTATCAACATCATAGTCTATTCTATTTGTTACTTCCATGTCTAAACCCTCCTCAAAAAAATGATGTAGTTCACTTGGATATAGCTAGTCCAATGACTGCTAATGTTATAAATAGTGAGAAGCCTGCTAATGATATGAATAATCCCAACTTATAATGTCTGAACTTCTTGTCACATATCAACGAACAAATATATATCTGAGAAATGAGATCATTATTCATTTTTTCCAAATCACATTTCTCAAGTTTTTGTCTGTATGCAGAAAGTGTTTTAAATTTTGCAATTGAGGAAAAGTAAATAAGTGATTCAAGTTGAATACCTTTATCGGAAAATTCGTTTGGATCTATTCTGGCAATTAAGACTTGGATTAATGAAAAACAACCTATTAAAATACCAATAATAGATATGCCAGATAGGATTAAGTAAATCATTGACCAGAATCCAGTTTGATCTACCATATATGTATAAATTTCTTGAAATTTGGCCACATAATCTGTTGCTAATAGAATGCCAATAACAACGCCTATTCCACTTGTAATAATAGATGCTTTTGAGTCGCAGTTTTCGATCCATGTGGTATTTCGATTAAGAATATCGATAAGTTCTTCTCGAGTTCTTTTTGATTCCATTTTGTTCTCCCTTTTATTTGATTTTCGACAAACATTCCTGAAGAGATTTTCTAATATCTGGTTTAATCGCAGTATTCAATCTATTTTCAATCGTGCTTTTAAGCTGTGTCCGTAAATATGTCTTTGATAAAATATTTTCTACTGTAGAAGCATGAATCCACGGATATGTCTCTGCTTGAATACAAAGAGCATCATATGCCAAATCGTATTCATCCAAATTTTGATATAAATCAACCAATGCATAGCAAATCTCACTTTTTACTTCTTTCTCACTTTTACCAATATAGCTTCCGTATAAAATTAGAAGTTTAAGTTTCTCTTCCCAGAAGTCCTTGCCTAACGCAATGGCTAAATCTCTTTTACAGTGGACAGTCCTGAATAATTGTATGCATATGTTGTATTCATCTTTTTTGTTTTTTTCTTCTTTTCTGTCAACATCGACTTGTTTAGAGTCTAACAGCCTCTGCCATTGCTGTAATCGATTATTTTCTTTAGTAGCATTGTTTTCACGAATTGATACCTGGTCTTCTCGCATCTTTACATTTTTTAACGCGATTGCTAATTCAGCGGATTTTTTGCTTATTTCGTCAACAAGTATCAAGGCTTTTTCTTGTGTCTCGTCAAAAATGTTTTGTATAAAATTGATCTCAGAATTCGATTGTATTTTAGCTTTTACAGCTTCCTGTGTGATTCCTTCCTGCAGTGCCAAATAATAATCGGTTACAGTATATCCAATAAAGATTTTACTCCCTTTAGTGCGGCTACTCTTACTCCATTGCTCCTTTTCTTCAACACTCTCATACGTACGTTCATCTATAAAAATCTCACGTGGATTAGCCAATCCACAATGGCGATTTGCGTAATTCGTGGTTGAACCGACCCAAACAATTCCAGTTTCATTTTCTTCTGCATCATCAGCTTCTTTGCCACGCATACCTACTTTAGTAATCATAATGGTACCCGTACAAATACCGATACCGCAAGCAACGCAAACGTCAGCTAGATGCTTTTTCAAAGCTGGATTTAAACAATAATCAACCAGTGTATGTATATATCGTGCAGCGGTAACCGCCTTCTGAGATGAAAGCATGGTTTTCTCATTTTCTGTGCTGTCTTGAAATACTCCCATAATCCCATCACCAGCAAACTGTCGTGTATAACCGCCGGAATAACGAATTGCTTGAATAATCATTCGAATAAACGCACGATAAACCTTGACCATCTTTTTAGCTTTTAATTCGTCGGTTAAATCGGTGGATTTTCTCATATCAACAAAAAGAATAGACAACTTACCCTTGAATACCTTATTGGAATCAGATACATCAGCCAAAGGAGGCACTGTGTCGGTCAAGTCTATATCTTCTACAGGTTCACCCAGTATACTCTCAAGCGCATTACTTGCTAAACCAAACTCTGACTTTGATAAATAAGTTTTATCCACTTATAAAAACCCCCTTTCTATATAGCTCTTACATCCACCCTGACCGCACAACCTCAAGAAATTCCAAAAAAACATCTAACCTGACCACTCGCGACCCCCGACATCTAACTCGACCACTCGCGGGGCACTGACATCTAACCTGACCACTTGACTATCGAAAAGCGTCCTTATGGACTTGTTCCCTCGAACCGAAAAAATCATGTTTTTCGCTTGATGGGTTTCATACCCATGTGTGCAAAAAGCATTGATATATAAGGGTTTTCGGGAAAATTAATCTTTTGTGCGTGACATCATTACTACGCACTCAACATGAGTATCGTTGTCCAAACTCAAGCCCATATCATTTTCGTTGATTGGAAGCTTGAATTTAATTGATTTTAACCATTGCCCGTTTGGCTGACGCTCTTCATAAATTTGAATTTCAGCTA
>JAQVPJ010000020.1 GCA_028702135.1 Eubacteriales bacterium
TGGTGCGGGTAACAGGAATTGAACCTGCATGAGGGAATCCTCACTAGAACCTGAATCTAGCGCGTCTGCCAGTTCCGCCATACCCGCTTATTAAATTAATCAGTATTTCTCTTATACTGTTGTGATCTAAAAATGTATGCGCTTATGCTTTTGCCTCGGCGAATCAACTGCTTTGAATGAACACATCTTTTCCGTTCGTTAAATTATATCGATTTTGTATATCGATTTTGACGGTTCTTACGGAGTAATCAAAGTTCTTAATTTCGATAATGTTTGCCAAAGCATTCGCTTCATAGTTTTCTATTTGGATTTTTTATGTTTTGCTCTTTAATTATATCAATGTTTTTATCTTTGTCAACAGTTATTTTTTCAATACAGATTATTTTTCACTTACTCATATGGGATATACTGTGTTAAAATACCGTGAACAACATAACGTTCTAAAGGATTTGCGCTTACATTTGTGCAGGTTACAAGCGTACATATTTTCGAGTCGGAGGAGTACTTGACTTTTTTGTTCAGCGTCGATCTGCGGTAAATATCGTCAAGGAACGCCTTATATTCCGAGTTGTTTACAAATGAGGTTTTTGTAAATTTAAACTCGTCCGAACGATAAGCTGACATTAGCTCATAAATATACAAGCCATCCTTGGTATATATCTCTATCTGCATATCCTTTGCAATAGTATTTTTATTCGCGCTGTCATACCAGAGTTTTATCGCTCTGAACATGCTTCCGTTTTTCATACAGTGCCCGTAAATAAGCATATTGTAATTTGCCTCAAAGTTTCTGTCCAGCTCCTGAGAGGCGAAAATAGAACCGTTTTTTGTTGCCTCACCCTTATAGTTATGTTTTAAATAATATTCGTTGCTGCCGAGCATAATAGGATAGTCTATACCGTTTTCAGTAAACTGCTCTGTTCCGCGGAATACGATCCAGCCTAATGTCTCCGCATTTTGAGCAGAAACATTCAAAAGCGCCTGACGGTAATCATCAATGGTTTTTTCATCGACAACCTTATCACCCTTATACTCGTTGTAAACACCGTTGGAAGAGAGCATCTCAAGCAGAGTATACATATTGTTGGGCTCCTGCAACTCCTCAGGTCTTGAGAGCGCGGAAGCAGCTTCAACTTTATTAGGGCGTATACCACTATATAATTCATCCTGCTCCCTGTCGTCCGCCATGCGCACGCCTATCGTGTATATCGAATAACAGAACACAGCAAAGGATACCGCCATTACGAGTGAACGAATAATTAGCGGCTTAATTGTCTTGAGCTTATCATTATCAGGTGCACATTTTATATCGTCGGAAGTGAATGAATCTACCGATGATATGAATGCGTTCGACGGTTCTGTTTTAATCGCCTTATACTTACGGTGTTCACCTGTCATATGGCTGTTCCTCCTTGAGTGATAAGCCCATTATATAATGCCGGTTTTTAAAAAAGCAAGCATATATATAATATTTTCAAAATTCGTTACAAAATTACGGATAATTCCCTCCGGAAAATATTTTTCCCGAAATATTAATTATTATTTACAACCAATACAAGTAAATACTGTTGACAAGAGCGAAAAAAAGTATAGAATAATAAGGTATGTAATTAAATTTCGCAATTAAATGGTATTTTTCGGGAGGATATTGGAATGGGTTTAAAAAGTGTGAAGGAAATAGAAAAAAACAGAAGCGAGCTCGAGCTGGCTATAGACAAAACGGATTTTGACGCAGAAGTTATGCGTGTATATAAAAAGAACGTTGTTAAAATGAATGTTCCCGGCTTCAGAAAAGGCAAAGCGCCTAAGGGTATAATAGAAAAAATGTACG
The DNA here is from genome assembly GCA_028702135.1 of Eubacteriales bacterium. Classification (GTDB taxonomy): domain Bacteria; phylum Bacillota; class Clostridia; order Oscillospirales; family CAG-382; genus UBA1049. Next base: position 1,832 of record JAQVPJ010000020.1, read on the forward strand.
GCTCCGCAGTTTTCTATGATGAAGCTATTGACAATATTCTGCCCGGATTATACGAATCGGCAATCAAAGAATCAAACCTCGATGTCGTTTCAAGACCGGAGCTTGAAGTCGTTTCCATTGATGAGAATGGTGTGCTGCTTAAGGCAAAGGTTTATACAAAGCCCACGGCCGAAGTGACGAAGTACAAGGGACTTGAGGTGGAAAAGGAAAAGGTGGTCGTTACCGATGAGGATATCACCGCCGAGATTGACAGCGTAAGGAAACGTAATGCCCGCAAGCTCACGATTACCGACGGTGCTGTCGAGAACGACGATGAAACCGTTATAGATTTTGAGGGCTTTACCGACGGAGTTGCGTTTGAGGGCGGAAAATCGGAGAAATACACTCTGAAAATCGGAAGCAATAGCTTTATCCCCGGATTTGAGGAGCAGCTTATAGGCAGGAAAGCGGGCGAGGAGTTTGATATAACAGTAACCTTCCCCGAGGATTATAACGCCGAGAATCTTGCAGGCAAGGAAGCCATATTTAAAATAAAGCTCCATGAAATATTCAGAAGCGAACTGCCGGAGCTTGACGACGAGTTTGTAAAGGATGTTTCCGTATTGAATACTGTTGAGGAGTATAAGGCGGATATACAGAAGAAGATTACAGAGCGAAAAGAAAAGGTCGCCGAGAATACGCTTGAAGAGAATCTTATCGACGAGCTTCTTGCGAATGTAAATGTCGATATTCCGCAGCCGATGATTGAAAACGAGATAGACGGTGCTGTGAAGGATTATGATTACAGACTCTCCTCCCAGGGCGGCTCGCTTGATATGTACTTCAAGTATACCGGTATGACTATGGAGCAGCTTCGCGAATCCTTTAAAGACTCCTCCGAAAGACAGGTAAAAACTCGTCTTGCACTTGAAAAAATTGTTGAGCTTGAGGGTATAAAGCCGACAGATGAGGAGCTTGAGGAAGAATATAGGAAAATCGCATCAGGTTATAATATCGATATAGAAAAGGTTAAGAGCAGCATACCGGCAGATGGTATCAGCGCAGATATCTCGCTTCGCAAGGCGGTCGAATTTATAAAAGAAAACGCGGTTATAAAGTAAAACAAAAACATAAATATCCGACTTTAGAAAGGTGCGTGTTTTGTATGTCGTTGGTTCCGATGGTCGTAGAACAAACATCGAGAGGAGAAAGGTCATACGACATTTTTTCGAGACTCTTAAATGACAGAATAATATTCATCTCTGAGCAGATTACCGATCCGCTTGCCTCTCTTGTTATCGCGCAACTGTTATATTTGGAAAGCCAGGATAACGATAAGGAGATTTCTTTGTATATCAACTCACCCGGAGGAAGCGTTACCGCCGGAATGGCGATTTACGATACCATGCGTTTTATAAAATGTGATGTTTCGACGATATGTATCGGAATTTGCGCAAGCATGGCGGCGGTTTTATTTGCCTGCGGCACAAAGGGAAAGAGAATCGCTCTGCCGAACAGTAAAATTATGATTCATCAGCCGCTTTTGAGCAGACAGTTTCAGGATCAGACAACAAATCTTGAAATTGAGGCGAAGAATATGCTTGAGACAAAGAATACGATCAACAGAATTCTTGCTGAAGCATCAGGAAAAAGCATAGAGCAGATTGAGAAAGATACGGACCGCAATTACTATATGAATGCGGAGACTGCAAAAGCTTATGGTTTGGTCGACAAAGTTCTTGTAAAAAGAGTTTAGGATTACAAGATCGACTTTATTATAGATTGAACTTTTATGAGCTTTGCCTGACAACGACAGGCAGCGATCTGTTTTAAATATATAATCGTTGAGAAAATGGATTTGGAATGGTGAATCAAGAAAAAGTTTGTTCCTTCTGCGGCAGACCATCACAAAGTATTGTGAAGCTTAGACTGCTTGACGAAATTGTCCCAATTTGTACCGATTGCATAGATATTTGCAGCGAAATAACCGATTCTTACAGGGATTTAAAAGCGGATAAACAAAAGTCGAAGGCAAAAAAAGATGAAAATATCGTTCTGCCGAAGCCTAAGGAATTAAAAGCAGCGCTTGATAACTATGTAATAGGACAGGAGGATGCGAAGGTAGCACTCTCTGTTGCGGTATATAATCACTACAAGCGTATCAATGCTCTGAATGTTAATAAAGCAGACAATGACAGCGATGTTGAGCTTAAAAAAAGCAACGTACTGCTCTTAGGTCCGTCCGGTGTCGGTAAGACGCTGCTCGCCCAGACACTCGCCGGAATGCTTGCGGTTCCGTTTGCGATTGCGGACGCAACCACCTTAACAGAAGCAGGTTATGTCGGTGAGGATGTCGAGAACATTTTGCTCCGCCTGATACAAGCGGCAGACTTTGATGTCCAGAAAGCTGAAAAAGGCATTATTTATATTGATGAAATCGATAAAATCTCAAGACGCAGTGAAAACCGCTCGATAACCAGAGATGTTTCCGGCGAGGGTGTTCAGCAGGCGCTGTTGAAAATTATAGAAGGTACGACAGCAAACGTACCTCCGCAGGGTGGCAGAAAACACCCCAATCAGGAGTTTATTCAGATGAACACATCAAATATACTCTTTATATGCGGGGGAGCATTTGACGGGTTAAACGATATTATTGACAGCAGACTCGGAAAACAGGTAGTAGGCTTCAATTCAAAGATACAGAACAAGCTTGAGAGGGCTAAGGACCCTTCCCTTTCAAAGGTTACACCGCACGACCTTATCAAGTATGGAATTATACCGGAACTTGTCGGCAGAATCCCGGTTATCGTCGCTTTGCAGCCGCTTGATAAAGATGCTCTTGTCCGTATCTTAAAAGAGCCAAAGAACGCACTTATCAAGCAATATCAGAAGTTGTTTTCACTTGACAATGTTGAGCTTGAGTTTACTGACGAGGCAATAGACGCATTTGCCGATCTTGCACTTGAGCAAAAAACCGGCGCAAGAGGTCTGCGCAACGCCTGTGAACGAGTAATGACCAAGTTTATGTACGAAATCCCTTCGGATGATAATATAAAAAAGCTGGTAATAACAAAAGAAATGGTTGTATAAATAACGATTGTCCCCGTATCTCACGATTCGGGGACTTTTTTATGACGATGCTTTAATATTTGCATTTATGCTTGATTTGTGATACTATCTTTTTTACTAATATACAGAGGCTTACATATGAACTGGGATAAGATGAATGTACTTGAATTTGAAAAAGCGATCGAAACATCAAAGGGCGTGTGTGTTATACCCATAAGCTGTCTTGAAAAGCACGGAAACCATCTCCCTCTTGCCACCGATATTATTATTTCAAGGTATGTATGCGAAAAAGCGGCTGAGAGAGAGGATTTTGTAATCTTTCCCTATTATCCGTTCGGCCAGGTAAGCGAAGTCAGGCACAAGCTCGGAACTATCGCTCTGCCGGCGGATCTGCAAATGCGGCTGCTTGAAGCCGTCTGTGAGGAGATTTCCAGAAACGGCTTTAAAAAAATAGTTGTTGCAAACGGACATGGAGGAAACAACGCTTTTTTAAGCTATTTTATTGTTTCAATGCTCGACAAAGAGCGTGATTACGACGTTTATACGCAGAACATCTGGTCACTTACAGACGAAGAATACAACGCTGTTTTTAAAAAGCATAATGTAAAGCCGGACGGAGGTCATGCCGATATTACGGAGAGCTCTCAGATGATGGCTATTGATTCCGGATTGGTACATATGGAGCTGTTAGACCGGAGCGAGACGGCATCACTCGAAAGATATGCATCCTTTGAAGTAAAGGGTATTAATCACGGAATAAGCTGGTATGCCGATTATCCGCATCAGATAGCTGGCGATCCCTATTGCTCCGCTTCGGAGTTCGGAAAGGATTTTTTAGAAGGAAACATAAAAAATTTTGTCGATGCGGTGCGTCTCATAAAAAACGATGAGATGATTCCGGCGCTAACAAAGGAATTCTACACAAAAAGCAGGCGTCCCTCGATATAAAAAGAGTGCGAAGAAAGGATAAAAAGAATGAACAAGCTTAGAAAAAAAGCCATAAACTGCTTTATTGATTTGAAATTCTTTGAGAATGAGGAAATTACCGAGGAAAAAGCGGAGGAATTCCTTAACTCTATAAATGACGAGGATTTTAACCGCTATATCTCACTTAGGCGGACTTTATATTTAAAATCAATAAGAAACTGCATTGTTATTGTTGCTTTGTTTTTTTGTGTATGGTCATTTTTATATTTTTATATCTGATAATTAAATAATAAAAAACAAAGACTCTCAGCAAAAATACCCGATGAAATCCGCTTCATCGGGTATTGATTTTTAACTGATACCTTATTACTAAGCGTTGGGATTAAAGCTGTAATTAGGTGCTTCCTTTGTAATATAAACATCATGCGGATGGCTTTCTTTTAAGCCGGCTCCGGTTATGCGGACAAATCGGCTGTTCTCCTTTAAATCCTTTATCGTCGGAGTGCCGCAATAACCCATTCCGCTGCGAAGACCGCCCATTAACTGATATATAGTCTCGGAAAGCGATCCTTTATACGCCACTCGACCTTCAACACCTTCGGGTACGAGTTTTTTTACTTCAGACTGGAAATACCTGTCCTTACTGCCGCTCTGCATAGCGCTGATTGAGCCCATGCCCCTGTATGTCTTGAACTGTCTGCCCTGAAAAATCTCAAGCTCTCCGGGTGCTTCCTCACAACCTGCAACAAGTGAACCTATCATAATCACATCTGCTCCCGCCGCAATACCTTTGACAATATCGCCGGAGAACTTGACACCACCGTCGCCGATAACGGGAATACCGTGTTTTGCCGCTACCTGCGCTGTATCGAAAATTGCCGAAACCTGAGGAACACCGATACCCGCAACTATTCGTGTAGTACAGATTGAGCCCGGTCCGATTCCGACCTTAACCGCATCCGCACCCGCCTTGATAAGCTCTTCGGCAGCCTCTCCGGTAGCTATGTTTCCTGCGATAACCTGAGCATTTGGAAAAGCGTATTTTACCTTTCTGAGAGCGTCGAGAATATTTTTCGAATGACCGTGCGCGGAGTCCAAAACCAATGCGTCGACACCTTTACCCAAAAGCATCTCAGTTCTTTCTAAAATATCTTTGGTTACTCCTATTGCGGCGGCGCATATAAGTCTTCCCATCTCATCCTTTGCCGCATTCGGGTATTTCTGTGTTTTTTCAATGTCCTTTATCGTGATAAGTCCTCTGAGATTAAATTCATCGTCCACAAGCGGAAGTTTTTCAATCTTGTGAGAGCGCAGTATCTGCTGGGCTTCATCAAGTGTTGTCCCGACCTTTGCGGTGATAAGGTTGTCTTTTGTCATAACCTCATCGATTAAAATATCATATGACTCAAGGAATCTGATATCGCGGTTTGTAAGAATACCTACAAGCTTGCCGTTCTCGCAAATCGGGACTCCAGATATGCGGTATTTTGCCATAAGCTCCCGCGCTTCATAAACATAATGCTCTCTTGATAAAAAAATAGGGTTTGTGATTACACCGTTTTCGCTTCTCTTAACACGGTCGACCTGATCAGCCTGATCATCGATACTCATGTTCTTGTGGATTACGCCGATGCCTCCCTCTCTTGCTATGGCAATAGCCATCCTCGACTCGGTAACAGTATCCATTGCAGCGGTCATCAGGGGAATTTTTAGCGTAATTTTCTCTGTGAGTTGTGTAGTGGTATCAACATCCATGAAACAGGAACTTTCGGCAGGCATTAGCAATACATCATCATAAGTAATGCCTTCTTTTCCGAACTTATCTTTGTACGAGAGCGACATTTTTTATCTCCTCCTTGGGTATTTTTTCTATTATAAATACCGGGTAAGCTTTTGTCAATGCTTTTTATGAAAATGCTCAAAGTATTTCTTTTATAAAATCCAAATACTCCCTTTTGGTGCGTCCGAGTGTCAGGAGAAGAACAAAGGCAATCAATACTGTTATAATAAGTAGAACATTTATTGCAGTCATTGGTGCGTTTCGGGATTTTACCACTCCGTAAATTGCAATTACAAACGCCAAAACGAAAAAAACCGTAATGTAATCCGTGAGTCCTTTTGTAAAAATTCCGCGTATCTCGCTACCGCCATTTTGCGACACAATCTTTCCCCGAAAAACAGTTGAAAAGGGTTCTCTCGAAATACCGTTTCGCCTCGCCAGCTTTATTCTGTTTCCTTTTCGGAAGCCGGCAAAGCATAAATCCATAAAATCATCATTTCCGGCGAAACGCTCCGGACTGGTTCTTTTATCCCACTGCACTGCAAGCTGATCCGCACTGTATGAACTTTTCAGCCTAATCATATAATCGCTCTATTCTTAATAATTGCTTAATTTTATAAAGTATAACATAGAATTGTTAAAAGGTCAATTGCATTTATGGGAATGATATAGTATAATTGATTATAAAAAATTTGATTTTTATATTAAAAAGGACGAATTTTAAATTATATGTCGAAAAACAGAAGAATTATAAAAAAACTGCGTTTTATGCGAAAGAACTATCCCGACACGGTACGATTCTCACCTTCGATTGAAAGCGGATTAAGCAGGGAGCAGGTAAACCGGCGAATCGCAGAGAAAAAAATAAATACTGCATTCATTCCGCAGACGAAGAGTATTTTAACCATATTAAAGGAAAGCACGCTTTCGCTTTTTAATCTTGTAAACGCAATCCTGATAGCCGCGCTTATTTATGTCGGTTCTCCTTTAAAAAATATGCTCTTTTCCGGTGTTGTTTTATCGAATCTGCTTATCAATCTTGTTCAAGAACTAAGGTCAAAAAGAGCGACTGACAAGCTCTCTTTGCTCTCGGCAGCGTCAGCGAACGTAAGGCGTGACGGGCAAATGATTTCGATACGGAGCGAGGAGGTTGTGCTCGACGACATCATTCTTTATTCCCCCGGTAGCCAGATTGTAACGGACAGTTTTATTTTAGAGGGCGAATGTGAGGTTGACGAATCCTTTTTGACCGGTGAAAGTGAGCCGGCTTTTAAGGAAAACGGTGATATGCTCTATTCCGGCAGCTATATATCCTCCGGCAGCTGCGTCGCCCAGGCAGATGCGGTTGGAAAAGACAACACTTCATACGAAATAACAACCGGTGCAAAAAATCAAAAATCCCGTTCTTCCGAGATAGTAAAAGATTTGAAATCAATAATAAAAATCATCTCTATTATCCTTATTCCACTCGGAACATTATTCTTTTTAAGACAGTATTTTAACCCTCAAAATACGCTTGCACAAGCTACGGAGCAGACTGTGTCGGCACTTATTGGTATGATTCCGTCAGGTTTAATTCTGCTGACAAGCACAGTTTTTGCCGTTATCGTTGTCAAATTGGCTAAGCGGAAGGTTCTTATCAACGAGCTTTACAGCGTCGAGATGATAGCACGCGCGGACACTATCTGCCTTGACAAAACCGGTACGATTACCGAGGGCAGCATGAAAGTCGAGGATATCGTTCATATAAATCCAGATGAAAAAATTATATCCGAGAGCATTCTCACCTCTTTTTTCGCTTCTCTCGATCCCAATGAAACGATGGCGGCTATAGGCAGGTATCTTGACGGTACAGAAGCGTTCGACGCCGAAAAAACGATTCCGTTCTCAAGTAAACGGAAGTGGTGCGGCGCATATTTCCCGAATAAGGGTGCATACATATTAGGTGCTCCTGAAATATTGCTTGCGAAATACGAAAGCAGTATATTATCGGATTTTCGCAAATATGCAGAAAACTATCGCGTACTTTGTCTTTCAAAAATCGATCAGTTACCTGTTCCCGACGACAACAAGGATTATGTGCTGCCGCTCAAACGCAGAGCAATCTGCCTTGTTCTTCTCAGTGATGTTATCCGTACCTCCGCCGGTAATACCATTGAATACTTCAAAGAACAAGGGGTTTCGGTAAAAATAATCTCCGGAGACAATCCTTTTACCGTATCCAATATAGCAAAAAAGGTAGGTGTTTCGGGTTGGAAAAACGCTTTTGATATGTCGTCGTTAAAAAGTGATGACGTGATTGACAAAATAGCCGAGAAATATGTGGTTTTCGGCAGAACCACGCCTGTTCAGAAGCAGCTCCTTATAAGAGCTCTGCGTAAAAAAGGACATACTGTTGCTATGACCGGCGATGGCGTTAACGATGTTTTGGCGATGAGGGAATCCGACTGTTCGATTACATTAGCCAAAGCTACCGACGCGGCAAGAACGGTTGCGGATATTGTGCTTTTGGACTCCTCTTTTGAAACTGTACCCGATATAGTCGACGAGGGTAGAAAATCAATAAACAATATACAGCGTACCGCCTCTCTTTTTCTTGTAAAAACCATCTATTCAACGATGCTGGCACTTATATTCCTGTTCACTTCAATCCCCTACCCGTTCCGCCCTATTCATCTTACGCTAATCGGAGTGCTCAGTATAGGCATTCCCTCGTTTCTGCTCGCTTTTGAACCTAATAAAGAGCGAATAAAAGGTAACTTCCTGCAGAGTATATTATATAAAGCAATCCCTACGGGAATTACTGTCGTCGTAAGCATTTTAGCAGCGAATATCGCCGCAGCACAGTTTAGTTTTTCCAGACAGGATGCTTCTACGATATCTGTTATCCTCACTTGTTCGATTTCGCTGCTCGGAGTATTGTTCATCTCCCTTCCCCTGACCAGATTCAGGATGTTTTTAGTAGCTGCGTTATCGAGCATTTTTGCAATCGCCATCATTTTCGCAAGGGATTTTTTATTAATAACTATTCCAGGTACAAAAGCCTGTATTGCAATGATTTTAATTGCGGCTGTCTGCGGTTTTATCTTCTGGGGACTCAAAATTGCTTTAGCATATATTGGTAGAAAATCCGGATAGCGTTACATTGTAAGAAAGGAAGCTCCATGGCAATGTATAAAAAGCATTTCTATATCGTCAAGTATTTTGCCAGAAAGATTGACGCTCATAAGGTCGGGGCTTATTCCGCGGAGGGCGCTTTCTATATGACTATTTCAATCTTTCCTTTCATTATTCTGCTGCTCTCTCTCGTACGCTTTCTACCTTTTGAGCACGCTCAGATGTTTAATTTTCTTTCGGGCATGCTCCCCGACGAGGTCGACAGATTTCTTTCCGATTTTATTACAAAAATCACAAACAATACTACAAATGCGATCACAATATTTTCAGCACTGGGCTTGCTGTGGTCAGCTTCAAAGGGTGTTTATTCGGTAATAGGCGGATTGAATTCCGTATCAGAAACAAAAGAGACGAGAAATTATTTTAAAGTAAAATTCCTTTCGCTCTTCTATACCCTATCTTTTATATTGATTATTTTACTAACCTTTATTCTGCTCGTGTTCGGAAACCGTATCGTCGCTTTTGCAAGGAGTAAGATCCCCTATATCGCTGTTATATACATTATAATGTCGCTGCGATATCTTATAGGCTTCTGTCTTCTTGTATTCTTTTTTTCTTTTGTATATGCGTTTCTTCCGGCAAAAAAGCAGCGTTTTACGACACAAATGCCGGGTGCGATTATTGCTTCTGTCGGCTGGATAGCTTTTTCATACGCATTTTCTTTTTATATTGACAACTTCTCTAATTATGCCACAGTGTACGGCAGTCTTACCGCAATCGTGCTTCTTATGCTATGGCTTTATTCCTGTATGTATATATTGTTTTTCGGTGGTGAAATCAATTTATATTATCAAAAGAAAGTAATAAATGTCAATGATAAAAAAGGGAAATAACTCTTTTTCTATTGACTTGCATTACTCGTTGTAATATAATAAAAATACGAATGTATGCTGTATTTTTTGTTTGATTCTGCAAATGTCATCCTCCCGGTGTAAGATGACATCAGAAAAATCGACCACGCCGGAGAAACGATATGCGGTATGCTTTTTTCTGATTTATCTTTTCTATACTTATTTCTGCCAATATGTCTCGCATGTTATTTTTTGACAAAAAAGAACGAATACAGGAATTTCGTGCTTATAGGGTTTTCTCTCGTCTTTTATGCCTGGGGAGAGCCTATATGGGTTTTTTTGCTGATTTTCAGCTCTTTTGTGAATTATATACTCGCTCTGCTTTCGGAAAAACATAGGGAACGCTCAACAGGCAAAGCATGTTTTATAGCCGCACTTTTATTCAATATCGGTTTAATCTGCGTATTTAAGTATACGGATTTTTTTATTGAAAACATAAACGGTGTATTCGGGACGGATATTAAGCCGACAGGAATTACCTTCCCCATCGGAATCAGCTTTTATTCCTTCCAGGCAATCTCCTATAGTATAGATGTGTACTGGGAGAAAATCAAAGCACAACGCAGCTTTCATAAGCTGCTGTTGTACTTATCCCTGTTTCCGAGTGTTACGACAGGACCTATTATAAGGTATGAGACAATAGAAGACGATATCGACAACCGTAAAACCACCGTAACCGACATGAGCGAAGGATTCACCCGTCTTATCATCGGACTTGCTAAAAAGGTTCTTATAGCAAACAACCTTCTATTATATGTTGATACTGTTTTCGGAAAAACCGGCGAAGGGGCTTCCATCGTCGCGGATGCTACCGTCGTAGGCAGCTGGGTGGGGATAATTGCCTACTCCATGTATATATATTATGATTTTTCGGGTTACTCGGATATGGCAATAGGTCTTGCGCGGATATTTGGCTTTCACTTCACCGAGAACTTCAATTATCCGTTTATGTGCCGTACCATAAGCGAGTTCTGGCAGCGCTGGCATATTTCTCTCGGCTCGTTTTTCAGGGATTATTTGTTATATATACCTATTTTCGGGAAAAGACTGCCTTATGTGTCCCTGTTCTTGGTATGGTTCTCTACCGGGCTCTGGCATGGAGCATCGTGGAACTATATATTGTGGGGACTGTATTTCGGAGTATTTATCTTGTTTGAGATGAAGCTTGGAAAAAAGCGCATCAAAAACGCACCAACCTTCATCATGCATATCTACAATAAGCTTGTTATTATTGTAGGATTTGGGATTTTCAGGTTCACCGATATGAACGACCTCGGAAACTTCTTTAAAAACCTTGTCGGGCTGGGCGGAAACGAGCTGATTAACGAAGCAACGGTTACTGATATAAAATCGTATATTTTCGTGATTATAGCAGCATTAATCTTTGTTTTCCCGATAATACCGCTGGTAAAAAAACTTATAGAAAAGCGTTCTCTTGCAATTCAGGCGGCGGCGCAACTACTTGCAACCGGAAGCAATGTTATTTTGCTGGGAGTTTGTACGGTGGTTTTAGTCGATACTTTCCTTACAAACCACCCCTTTTTGTACGTAACCTTTTAAAAGGAGCAGATGATTTTGGAAAACAACAAAAAAAATATCAACTCTTTTCAAAAGAAGCTGTTTATGTCCGCGAAGCTTATAAACTCTGTTATTATAATATTGCTTTTTTTCGGTATGTTCGTTTATTATATTTTCTTTCCACGGACGACCGAATCTAATTACGACAAGGATTTAAAAAAGTTTCCCGAATATACGAGGGAGCAGCTTATATCGGGGGAGTACTTCAAGGGTATTTCGGATTATTTATCCGATACCATACACGGACGCGATAAATTTAAGGAATATGCTTCACAGATAGAGGCTTTGTATGGTATTGTCGATGAAGAACAGTTTTTCGGCAATCCGAATCCGCCCGAAGGAAACGAAAACTCCTCATATACAAACACATCTGTTCAGGATGAGAGTGACAACTCGGAAGTGTCGGAAAACGATTCCTCCGATACTTTGTCGACAGATAATAGCTCAGACACGGTCAGCGTAGAGCCTGAGCCTATGGACGAGCAGTTATGCGAGGGCATTGTTATTCTCGGAACCCGCGCAATGGAATTATATTACGGCAATACTGATAACGTTAAAAAGTATGCGGAGTATCTTAATGCATATAAAGCACAGCTTGGCGACGGAGTACGGGTATATTCAATGGTAATACCCAAAGCCTGTGCTTATTATATACATGACTCAAAAAAATTCTCGGATGTGTGGGAGCACACCGTCAACGATCTTGAAACGATAAAGGAAAATCTAAACGGTGTGGAGAATGTCGATGTATATAATGCACTGCTGCCGCATACCGCAGAGGATATATATTTCCGTACCGATCACCACTGGACGGGACTTGGGGCATATTATGGTGCACAAGAGTTTGCAAAAACCGCCGGAGTTCCATTTTCCGATCTTTCTACTTACAAAAAAGAAGTCAGGGAGGGATTTGTCGGAACTATGTACAGGTACACTAACAACAGCGCGACGCTTTTAAACAATCCCGATGATTTTATTTACTATGTTCCTTCCGGCACATATACCGCTTCCTTCTATGACTGGCGTTTTAATTTTATCAAAAACCATGATATGTTTTTCTATATCAGCGAGGAAAAAAAGAGCAACCTTTTCCTTACCTACTTAAACGGCGATGCGTATGCCGCAAAAATCGAATCCGATGTATGTGACAACGGCAGAAAACTCATTATTTTCAAAGATAGCTACGGTAACCCGCTTGCACCTTATTTACTTGAGTCCTTTGAGGAAATATATGTTGTCGATATACGGAAGTTTGAGCTTAACGGTATTGAATTCATTCAGGAAAACGGAATTACGGATGTACTTTTTGCAATGAGCGCATATTCCGCAGCAAGCTCCGGCGTTAACCGGGATATTGAGAGAATAAGAGTAATACAATAATGATAAAACAAGAAAAGGATATTTTTATGGACGGCTTTACAATAAGAAAACGTAAAATCCAAACGATAACGCTATTAGTGGTATCAGCGATAATTCTTTCAGCCTGCTCGTTTTTCTCCGACGGCGGAACAAGCGGCGATATCTCGCATACAAGCAGGTCGTCAGAGCTGTCAGAGCCTAAAACAGAGGTTTCCGGAAGTGCAGACAACGTTTCTTTAGAGGATGAAAAAAGCACGGTTTCCGAAAGTGCAAACAGCATTACTTCCGAAGCTGAAGAAAGCACGGTATCCGAAACGAGCAGCCGGCCTCCCGTCAGCGAATACTCTCAGCCTGAGGTAAGCTACGATGATGACGATGTTTATATTTCCAACGGAATTATAGTCGTAGGTACGAGAGCTATGGAGCAATACGGCGGAGGAGTAAAAAACGCCGCTGCATATGCCGGGTACATAAATGATTTTAAAGCCGCTCTGGGTGACGGAGTCAATGTGTATTCAATGCCGATACCCATCGCCTCGGCGTTTTACGCACCCGCGGAATACAACGCCTCAGTAAACAACCATATAAAAACATTTGATTCGCTCAGAAACAATTTAACACCTGATGTAAAGGATGTAAACCTGCTTACAGCGCTTGCTCCCCATACGGAAGAACCGCTTTATGCGCGAACCGATTTCCATTGGAATGCGCTCGGCGCTTATTATGCCGCACAAGAATTTGCAAATGTTGCAGGCCTGCCTTTCACCGACCTGTCAGGCTTTACGCAGGACAGCTTTTCGGGATATGTTGGAAGTCTTAGAAAAAACGTACCCGCTTTATCGAATTACCCGGAGGAATTCATCTGGTATGTTCCCAACCAGCAATACACCGTAAAATATTATGACAGAGCAACTTTTTCCAGAGTCGCTAAAGATAATAATTCGTTGTTCTTTTCGGGCAACTCATATTCAAAGTTCATCGGCGGTGACAGCTATTGCGTGCGTATCGACACCTCTATCGGCAATGGACGAAAGCTGCTGTATTTTAAAGAGAGCTACGGGAATGCGCTCGCTCCGTTTTTAATCAGCTCTTTTGAGCAGATAAACATTGTCGACATACGCTATTTTGATTTTAACATTCGCGATTTTATTGAGCAGAACGGTATCACAGACGTTTGCTTTTCACTCTCCGCATTTTCAATCGTAGGCGGAAGCGGAAAGCGTGTGCAATATATGGATAATTAGGAAGATATTTATTATGAACTCACTTTCATACCCATTTAGCAGCTCGGATATATTGAAAAACAGAAAAGCAATACGTAGAGCTCTTTTATCCCAAAACAGCGACCGCATAAAAAAACGTATCGCCGTTCTCGGCGGCTCTACAACCAGCGATATCGTGAAAATATGTGAATTGTTCCTTTTAAATTACGGTATCGAGCCTGAGTTTTACGAATCTGAATACGGACAGTTTCGTGAGGACGCTCTTTTCGGAAATCCGACTCTTGACAAATTCGCACCCGATATTATCTATATACACACAAACTATCGCAATATAAACCTCCCCTTCCCCGTTATTAGCGATAACAGGGAGCAGGTGGACTTGAAGCTCTCTGAGCAGTACAGGGAGTTTGAAACTGTTTGGGAAAAGCTGCACGATAGGTTCGATTGTCCGATAATACAAAATAACTTTGAGTACCCGTTTTACCGTCTGTTAGGTAACCGGGATGCATATGATTTCCATGGCAGATTAAATTATGTCAACCGTTTGAATCAACTTTTTTATGAATACGCACAATCGCATGAGGGTTTCTATATAAACGATATCAACTACCTTTCGTCCTGCTACGGGCTCGATAAGTGGGCTGATCTTTCGTATTGGTATATGTATAAATATGCGATGTCGCTTGACGCAATACCCATTCTTACATTCAATATTTCCAATATTATAAAGTCTGTTTTCGGTAAAAATAAAAAGCTGCTTGCTCTTGATATGGATAATACCCTTTGGGGCGGAGTAATCGGCGACGATGGCGTTGAGGGAATTGAGATTGGTCAGGAGACTGCAAACGGTCAATGCTTCCGCGAATTTCAGGAGTATATTCTGACTCATAAAAATTTGGGGATTATGTTAACCATAGCTTCAAAAAACGAGCACGAGAACGCACTTGCGGGACTAAACCATCCCGACAGTGCATTAAAAGAGGACGACTTTTTAGTTATCAAGGCAAACTGGGAAAATAAGGCGAGGAACATCTCCGAGACTGCCGCGGAGCTTGATCTCGGTGCCGACTCCTTTGTTTTTGTGGATGATAATCCCGCCGAAAGAGAGATTGTCAACTCTGCAATCAGCGGCATCGCCGTACCTGAAATAAATGATCCCGAGCAATATATAAGAACTCTTGATAAAAATGCTTACTTTGAGGTCACCGCTTTTTCCCAGGATGATTTAACCCGAAATGAGATGTATAAAGCAAATGCTTCCAGAGCTGTCCTTATGAAGGATTATGTCGATTACAGAGATTATCTTCTCGGACTTGAAATGCATGCGGAGATACAGGGTTTCATCCCCGTATATATTCAGAGGATTACCCAGCTTACAAACAAATCGAACCAGTTCAATGTCACTACAAGACGTTATACCGTTTCGGAAATAGAATCCATCGCCTCCGATAAAGATTATATTACTCTTTACGGAAGGCTTGTCGACAGGTTCGGGGATAACGGTGTTGTTTCGGTTGTCATCGGCCATATGAAAGGTGACGAGCTGCATATTGACCTTTGGCTTATGAGTTGTCGCGTTCTTAAGCGCGACATGGAGCTCGCCATGCTCGACACACTTGTCGAAATGAGCAGGAAGCAGGGTATCAGAAATATTTTCGGCTACTACTACCCCACCTCAAAGAATGCAATGGTCAGGGAACTGTTCGCTTCATTCGGCTTTACCAAAATGAGTGAGAACGCCGTAGGAGAAACCGTATGGTCGCTCAAAACAGACGGCTATATTAATAAAAACAGCGTTATAAAAGTAAATTAAAAAACGAAAGGGAGCTATAAAATGTCTGAAAAAAAGATTTTTGACCGTTTGAATGTTGTTTTCAGAGAGGTTTTTGATAATGATGAAATTGTCGTTATCAGGGAAACCACCGCTGACGATATTGACGACTGGGATAGTCTTGAGCATATAAATCTCATAGCCGCTGTAGAAAAAGAATTCGACATCCGCTTTAAGATGAAAGAGGTCTCCTCTATGAAGAATGTTGGAGAAATGGTTGATATCATAGCATCGAGAGCGTAATAATCTCTGTTACTGCATAAAAATCTTCCCCTCATGACTGCCGTTTATAATACGGTAATCTGAAGGGAAATTTTTTTATGTCTTTTTAAGCTTTTTTACTTATTGTTTTGCTTTTTTCTTGTAAGTCAATATAACAGTCACAATAAGTAATACCGCTGCTGCTGCAATGATTATGTAGAAAGTCATTCCGTCATCATCGCCGGTTTGCGTTACTTCGCTGCTGCCGGTAGAACCTGGAGTGCTTGACTCACCAGGTTCACTTGTGGTGCTCTCGCTGCTTTGCTCCTCAGATTCAGCGGCGGGTGTGCTCGATTCGCTTTCGGGATCGCTGGTTTCCTCACCGGATGCAAATACCTGCATTTCTGTACTCCAAATATAGTTACCGCCCTCTGCAATCATTTTTACGTACCTTGCTGACTTTGGGGTAGAAAGGTTGAGTGTAAAGTCATATCCCACCCATGGCTCGGGAGTCTCCCTTTCTACAGAATCAGCAACAAGTATTTTGCCTTCGGTCGTATAGTTAACGCCATCTGTTGAAAGTGCGTACTCTACGCCGATAGGTTTCTGAATTCCCCAATCGGTGCGATAATACATATCCATATTAAGCTTTGATATTCCATTTACAACACTGCCCAAATCGATTACATAAAACGCTTTTTTAGTTTTTTGCGCTCCTGATTTTACCGTTCTAGTGCTTTCGAGGCCATGCATACCATCGGTAAGCCTTTGACGAATAGCATTTGGACCGTCACCAAAACCACTATCGGTTCCCTCTGTATATCCGTAATCTGCCTCACTCGTTTCGCATTCGAGTGTATAGCTCTTGCCTTCGGCTACATTTGTAAGTTCCTCGGCACCTGCAATCAACGAAAATCCCGAAACAATGATTGCCATCGCCAAAAACGCGAAAAACATTTTTCTCATAGTTTAACTTTCCTTTCCTTGATTTGATATAAATATATTTTAACATAAAATAATTATTTGTCAATACACGTTTTATACTTATTCGTATATTTTTGCATATTTTATGCATAATTTTGTCCAGATTACTAAACCTATTTATTATCAAATTAAGGATTTACTTGTTTTTCAACGTATTTTCATATCAAAATCACGCCGACAACGCGGGCATTTAACGGTGTGTTTGCCCCTGCTTCTCGGAAGACGTAGTTTTGCTTTACAATACGGACATTTTTTATAGACATTTATCTTACGTTCCTTATACCTGTAATAGTGGTACCTGAAGAAGCCGATTATTTTACCCCGTACCTTTAAGAATGCGTTGTTTTCTTTGCTCCTTTGATAGATATTACGTGAAAAAAAGCGGTAAAGCATATAGCTTATTATGACTAACTCGAAAAAGCTTATAAGGACATTGTTGATAAACATATTAAAAACAGATAGGATTATATTAGTCGATAACAAAAAGATATTAAATGAGTCGGCACCACACCTGCCTCTCATAAACCTGCCTATTTTTTCTCTAATACACCACATTACAAATACCTCTTTTGCGATTTTTTGTCACTTTTATTTTAGCATATTTGGTGAATTCTTTTGTTGACTTTGTGAAAAGTTTTCAAGTATTTTGCTTTTTATTACATTAAATACAATATTCACTTTTTTAAATAATTATAATTCAATCGATAAAATTGAAAGAGAGGTTATAACCGATTTAGCACTGGTTCTATCAAAGGTTTGCGTATGTGGTGTGAAAGAGTAACATTTTACGAAGTGATATGGAAAAAAACCGTGGCATTATTTTCATCCCCCCGTAAATGTTTTAAAAAGTATACTCGGGTATAAAACAAACGGCAGAATTTATACGCTGTAAAAGCGATATGTTTTCTGCCGTTTTATATCTAAATAATAATCTAAGTTTCAGGTATCTTACAACATATGCGAGTTTTTATATGATAGTTTTAGTCGTTGTTTGCGGAATGTGATTTTTGCTCCTTTTTTAATATATCATATCTTATTATCGAAATGGCTATAGAGGTCATTACGAAAATCTCGGTTATGATGCCGGGGAGCGAATGACCGACTATATTATAAATAAGCCACATCGGAGACGGGATTATAGAAAGTATCCGAATTGTTCGCGGTTTTTCAACCCACACGGAAACCGAGCCGATTATCATCGCTATTGTCGGTAACACGGAGATCATACCCTCCCATGTCAAAATGCCCGAAACAATGCTTATCGCAACAAATATCCACAACCATATTACACTGCCGAAGAACTTTTTATCGCGGTTGTAGTATATGACAGCGCGTACCGCTGCTATCAGATTCAATGCTGAGCCCGTATACTTTTGAAGTAAATAAAAATGGATACAGAAAAAGCAGGTACCTAATATCTGGCATAATAAAATCCGTTTTCTGTCGTTTTGCTGAAACATGATGAACATCATGGTCATTCCCAGAAAACCTATCGCCTGTGTAGTTATCTCGTATAAAATCACGCTATTCCTGCTTCCTTTTGCTTAATTTCAAATAGAAGTTTAGCATATAAACCGATTTTTGTAAATGATCATTTTACATATTATTTCATATAAAGTGAAACATCGGCAAAAAACACTTTTTTATTTTTTACGCATATTATAAAATAACGAATTATTAAAGGAGAGAGTGTTTTTGCGTAGAAATTTTTTTTCGAATCAATATAAGAACAACATACCCACGCTTAACCAGGAGCAGCCTCAGCCTGTAACCGAGCTCAGAGATTTCGGTCCCGAACCATTTGTTATTAATATCAATCGGGCTACTTTATTTAACAACAATTTTCGAACTGCTTTATGGACGGGCGAACACCTTCAGCTAACTCTGATGAGTATTCCCGTCGGAGGTGAGATAGGACTGGAAATGCATCCCGATGTAGACCAGTTTTTACGGGTTGAGCAGGGACAGGGAATGACGATGATGGGAGATACCGCTGATAATCTCAATTTTATGGAAAGGGTATCCGATGACTATATCATTTTAGTTCCCGCAGGAAAATGGCATAATATTGTAAATGTCGGATGTTCCCCGTTAAAAATGTATTCCATTTACGCACCGCCTAATCACCCGCACGGAACCGTTCAGAGAACAAAGCAGGAATCCGATGAGCAGCATGGATAATAATACTTAATAAATGAGAAAACTCTGCCGCATACTATTTCGGCAGCTTTTTCATAGTATTCTTTATTTAATCAATTACTCATGAAAACTGTATTGCTACAATCAACTGATGAAAAACCGTGCCGCTATAAAGCGGCACGAGCATAATGAGCCTAATATCTTATTATCACCTAAAATACTTAACCGCTCCCTCAAAGAGCTTGTTGTTATCGGAATACTGCGGTATGTTCTTATATAAATTTTTACCGGTACGCTCGGAATGTCCCATTTTCCCGAATATTCTGCCGTCGGGCGAAGATATACCCTCAACCGCCATATAAGACCCGTTAGGGTTGCAGCTTATATCTCCGGATGCATCTCCGGAAAGCGTCGAGTACTGCGTGGTAATTTGCCCGTTCTTAATCATATTTGCAACAAGATCATCAGTAGCTATAAATCTTCCCTCGCCGTGTGAAACAGCGACTGTAACCAGCTCTCCCGGTTCAAAAAGCATAAACCATGGGGATTTGTTTGAAATAATCCTTGTCGTAACCAGTCTTGACTGGTGTCTGCCTATAATATTCGGTCCGAGCGTTGGTGAATCAGCATCTGGCTCTCTTATCTCACCGAAAGGAACAAGCCCCAGTTTTATCAACGCCTGAAATCCGTTGCAGATACCGCCCATAAGACCATCGCGTTTAAATAATAACTCATCTACCTGCTCTTTTATTTTCGGATTACGGAAAAATGCCGTTATAAACTTCGCTGAACCGTCCGGTTCGTCCCCGCCTGAGAATCCGCCTGGTAAGAATATTATTTGTGAATCTGATATTTGCTTTGCCATCTTTTCAACGGATTCGGCAATATCAGCGCCGCTAAGATTTTTTATTACAGTTACGACAGGCTCCGCACCCGCTCTCTCAAACGAGCGCGCACTGTCATATTCGCAGTTTGTCCCCGGGAAAACCGGGATTATTACCCGCGGTCTTGCTGTTTTAATTGCGGGAGAAGCGTGTTTTTCAGCTCTGTAAAGCGGCAGATCCTTCGCAATTACTTCCTGATCTATATTGCAGGAGAAGACGCTTTCCAGCTTGTTTTCATAAACGTCAAGCATATCATCAAGACCGATAACCTCGCCATCCTTTTCGATTACAGGCTCTGTCAGTGTGTGACCGAGGGTTATACCTGCATCGATTTCCTCAGAAAGCTCAAGAATAATGCTGCCACAGCTATATTCAAAAATTTCGTTGTTGTCAAAGTCATTCTCATACCTAAATCCGATTTTATTGCCTATACACATTTTAAATACAGCCGCTGCTATGCCGCCGAAAGTAGGCGTATAAGCGGATAAAACTTTACCCTTACCTATGAGTGTTTCTGCAATCGAAAGATTATCTTTAAGGCTTTTTATATCCGTTTTGGTGTTGAAATCATTTGTTTTAAGCAGTACAACTGTACTGCTGGGTTTTTTAAACTCAGGAGAAATTATTTTATCGGCATCAGTAACCGAAACCGCAAAAGAAACGAGTGTCGGAGGTACGTCGAGCGATTCAAAGCTGCCGCTCATGGAGTCCTTGCCGCCGATAGCTCCGACTTTTAAATCGGTTTGTGCTTCAAGCGCTCCCAATAGTGCAGCGAAAGGCAGACCCCAGCGTTTTTCGTCCCTTCCGAGTCGGCAGAAATATTCCTGAAAGCTAAGATAACAGTTTTCAAGACCTGCGCCCGCACAGACAAGCTTTGTAACCGATTCAACTACCGCACTATACGCTCCCGCATAAGGATTTGCCTCCGAAATATACGGATTAAATCCGTATGCGAACACGGACGCTGTGTTCGTGCTCCCGTGCGTTATGTTCTCGCCGCCAAGAGGTATTTTCGCTGCCATTACCTGCGTAGGTGTAAGCTGATATTTGCCTCCAAAGGGCATAAGCACACTCCCTGCGCCGATAGTGGAGTCAAACCTCTCCGCAAGCCCCCTTTTCGAACAGATATTCAAATCTTCGCAAATGGCTTTCATTCCTTCAATAAAGTTAAAATATTCTGTTTTGGGAGCTTCTTTTGCTTTTTCCACTCTTATGTCAGTATGCTTAACTGCGCCGTTTGAGTTTAGGAAATCACGGGAAATATCAACTATTCTGCGTCCCTTCCAATTCATAGAAAGACGGTTGTTGTCAGTAACGGATGCAACTATAGTTGCTTCAATGTTTTCATCAGATGCGAGAAGCATAAACTTATCTGCATCTTTTTTGTCAAGCAGAACCGCCATGCGTTCCTGCGATTCGCTGATCGCAAGCTCTGTTCCGTCAAGTCCCTCGTATTTTTTAGGAATGGTATCGAGGTTTATTTCAAGACCGTCTGCAAGCTCACCGATAGCGACCGAAACGCCCCCCGCGCCGAAATCGTTGCATTTCTTAATCAGTGACGCTGCTTTTGGGTTCCGGAACAGTCTTTGCAGCTTTCTTTCCTCCGGTGCGTTGCCCTTTTGTACCTCCGCACCGCATGCTTCAAGCGACTGTGCCGTATGCGATTTAGACGAACCCGTCGCTCCGCCGCAGCCGTCTCTGCCGGTTCTGCCTCCGAGCAGTATGATAACATCACCGGCAACGGGCTTTTTTCTTACAACATTACAACTCGGAGCAGCGCCTACAACCGCGCCTATCTCCATCCTTTTTGCCGCATAACCGTCATGATAGATTTCGTCCACAAGACCTGTAGCAAGTCCTATCTGATTGCCGTATGAAGAATAACCATGTGCCGCATCGACAACGATTTTTCGTTGAGGAAGCTTGCCCTTCAGCGTCTTTTCCATAGGCATAAGCGGATCCGACGCACCCGTAACCCGCATTGCCTGATAGACATAGCTCCTGCCGGATAGCGGATCGCGAATTGCACCTCCTATACAGGTAGCCGCTCCACCGAACGGTTCGATTTCTGTAGGATGGTTATGTGTTTCGTTCTTGAATAACAGCAGGTATTCCTGATTTTTGCCGTTTACATCCACATCGATCT
The DNA here is from genome assembly GCA_028702135.1 of Eubacteriales bacterium. Classification (GTDB taxonomy): domain Bacteria; phylum Bacillota; class Clostridia; order Oscillospirales; family CAG-382; genus UBA1049. The sequence goes on from JAQVPJ010000020.1 coordinate 23,960, forward strand.
TAACGGTACACGCATTTATCTCGTCCGATTCGTCGAGATTTTTAAGTATACCTTTTTTCTTTAAGTATTTCGCACCGATTGTTGCGACATCCATAAGTGTAACCGGCTTTGCTGTTCCGAGCTCCTCACGTATTTTTAAATAGTGCCCGTAACCCTTTGCGGTTTGCTGATCGTCGATAAAAACATTATCTATATGCGTATTAAAGGTTGTATGTCTGCAATGATCCGACCAGTAAGTGTCTATAAGCCTGATCTCCGATATTGTTGGATTTCTGTTCTCTGTTCTGAAATAATCCCTGCAATACAGCAGGTCATCGAAATCCATCGCAAGTCCTTTTACCGACAAAAAGCTCTTCAGCTCGCTGTCATTCATGGCAATGAAATTCTCGATTGTTTCAACAGAGTCGGGCTGTTCGGTTTTCATTTTCAGTGTTTCAACCCTGTCAAGAGAAGCTTTTCTGCTCTCGACCGGATTGATAAGATAGCTCTCTATTTTTTGCAGATCATCATTATTAAGCTCCCCGTATAAAAGATAAACCCTCGCACTCCTTACCGGCGGACGCTCTCCCTGAGAAACGATTTGAATACACTGCGAGGCGGAATCCGCCCTTTGGTCATACTGGCCGGGCAAGTATTCGACTGCTATTATATCAGCGTCATCCTCAGGAAGCTCGTAATGAACAATATCGAGCTGCGGTTCGGAAAAAACCGTGTCGATAATGCTGTCGAACAGTTCTTGGGTGATGTTCTCTACATCATATCTGTTGAGAACACGAACTTTTTTTATCCTTTCAATCTTCAGAAGCTCTTTAATATCATAAATTACCGAGGCTGCTTCGGAAGCATATTCAGCCTTTTTCTCAGTATATAATCTGTAAACCATAATTAAATTCCTTTCATACTTATAAAAAGGGAGAATTCGGCAGTGAATTTATTCCTTAACGGATATTGATTCAAGTGCTTTTTTGCCTATATCGTGACGGTAAAAACACCCATCAAAGCTAATTTTATCCACACTGTCATATGCTTTTCTGACAGCTTGAAATAAGCTGTTTCCCACAGCTGTAACACCGAGTACGCGTCCTCCGTTTGTATAAAGAACGTCATCTGCGCCTGCTTTTGTTCCGGAATGATAAATAACCAGGTCATCGCTCTCTTTTATGTCACCGAATGATATTTTCCTGCCTTTTTCATAATGTGCGGGGTATCCGCCCGAAGCAAGTATAACACAGCATGCAGACCCTTCACTGAACCTTACCAGTGATTCCGACAATTCGCCCTTTGACACCGCTATCATAATCTTAAGCAGATCGCTTTTTAAAAGGGGCAGTACAACCTGAGCTTCGGGATCACCAAATCGACAGTTGTATTCTATAACCTTCGGTCCTTTCTCTGTAAGCATCAGCCCGAAATACAGACAACCCTTAAAGGTTCTTCCCTCACGGTTCATAGCGTTCATGGTGCGAAGGAATATTTTGTGCATACACTCGTCTGCAATCTCTTTTGTGAAATAAGGGTTGGGAGCGATAGTGCCCATTCCTCCGGTATTCAAGCCGCGATCCCCGTCTAAAGCACGCTTGTGATCCATTGATGAAACCATGGGGATAATTGTTTTTCCGTCCGTAAACGCAAGTACGGAAACCTCGGGACCTGTAAGATACTCCTCAATTACGACTTTTTTCCCGCTCTCTCCGAATGCACCGCGCAGCATTATATCCTCGGTAGCCTTTTTCGCCTCGTCAAAGTTCTCCGCTATGATTACACCCTTTCCGAGTGCAAGCCCATCCGCTTTTATTACAATCGGGTAGCTGTTTATCCTGTCGATATAACTTATTGCATCCTCTACATTTTCGAAAATGGCATGCTTTGCAGTAGGAATATCGTATTTCTGCATAAGCCATTTTGAGAAAACCTTGCTGCCCTCGATAACGGCAGCATTTTTTCGCGGTCCGAAGCAAGGTATCCCGGCATCCTCAATAACATCGACAGCACCCATAACAAGCGGATCATCCGGTGCGACAACTGCAAAATCTATTTTTTTACTGACTGCGAAATCCTTTATCGATTCGATATCCTTTACGTTTATATCAACACATTCAGCGTCTTTTTGTATTCCGCCGTTACCCGGCAGACAGTATATCTTTTTACATAAAGGACTTTTTTTTATACTCTTTATGATAGCATGCTCACGGCCCCCGCCGCCGACTACAAGAATGTCCACTATTTTACCTCCTAAAAAGTATTAATGATGGAAAAGCCTTGCTCCCGTGAATGCCATAACCATATTGTATTTATCGCAGGCTTCTATGACTTCATCATCCCTAATCGAACCGCCCGGCTGCGCTATATAGCTAACGCCGCTCCTCGATGCTCTGACTATGTTGTCGGAAAACGGGAAAAATGCGTCGCTTCCGAGTGAAACACCCTTTATTTTTGAAAGATACTCCTTTTTTTCCTCAGCACTTAGCTCGTCCGGTTTTATGCTGAAAATATTCTGCCAGACTCCATCTGCTATTATATCCGTATAATCTGCGGAAATATAAACGTCAATCGCATTATCTCTGTTCGGCTTTGGAATATCACTGAGGAAGGGCAGAGAAAGCACCTTCGGATGCTGACGAAGGAAGAAATTATCAGCTTTGCCGCCGGCAAGACGAGTACAATGCACTCTTGACTGCTGTCCCGCTCCGATGCCGATTGCCTGTCCGTTATAGGAATAGCAAACCGAGTTGGATTGTGTGTATTTCAGCGTAATAAGTGAGATTATAAGATCCCTTTTAGCAGAGTCGGGAAGTGTTTTATTTGCTGTTACAATATTTGAAAGCATTTCTCTGTCAATCTTAAGTTCGTTTCGCCCCTGCTCGAAATTTATTCCAAAAACTTGCTTTGTTTCGATCAGTTCGGGAATATAATCCCTGTCTATCTTTATTATATTATAGCCGCCCTTACGCTTTTTCTTGAGGACTTCAAGAGCATCTGCGTCATAATCCGGAGCTATAATGCCGTCCGAGACCTCATGCGCAATTATCTTTGCAGTGTCCAAATCGCACCTGTCGCTCAGCGAGATAAAATCGCCGAACGAGCTCATCCTGTCTGCACCACGAGCTCTTACATAAGCGCAGGCAAGCGGTGAAATATCCGATGACGGTGCAAAGAAGATTTGCTTTTGCACTTCGGTAAGCGGCTCACCGACCGCTGCACCCGCCGGACTGACATGCTTAAAGGATGCTGCCGCGGGCAGACCTGTCGCTTCTCTCAATTCCTTGACGAGCTGCCAGCCGTTCAGAGCGTCTAAAAAATTTATATACCCGGGCTTTCCGTTGAGCACCTCAACAGGCATACTCCCCTTGTTCACATATATTCTTGCAGGCTTCTGATTAGGATTACAACCATACTTCAGTTCGAGTTCTGCTGACAATTTTAATTCCCCACCTTCTGATCGTTTTTATTATATATCTTCGTATTTACTGTTCCGTCTTTCAGAGATACGCTTCTTACGAAAAGCGAAACTTTGTTCTCACTGTCAAGAGCGCTCCAGATGCTGTTTGCAAAACTCTCAAAATCCCTGTCTAAAACAAATGCGACAGGTTCTCCCTCAAACGGAGGAATTGGATTTCCATCTGCTTTATAAGTGTGGATTATATGTCCGACACCCGGCGCTGTATCCTCGTATTCGTAAAAGAACCTTTCGCAGGAATCCGTACCGCACCCTTTTTTGAGAATCGAGAGCTTATATGACAGTTTTCCGTCATTAATATGTGCAATACCGCTGATTCTGGGAGTAAAGTTCGGCTCGTCTGGTTCATAACAGCGGGTGCGCAGAGCTGATTCGAAGCTCTCATCTTTTAACAGTGAATTATATACAGTATCCGTCTGATCCCCGTTTGTTATTATTGTGTAATCCCCGAAGACACGTACGGGTGAATAAATAATCAGCGACGGATCGGTCAATTTGCTTTCATCAAAAGCTTTTGTTTTGATTCCTTCACCGTATGGTACAAAAACCCGATTGCGGCTGTTAACGCTCCTGCCCATAATGAAGTAAATAAAAACAGCGTTTTGCCCGTCTGCGCTTCTCGCTATCGCAATGCCCCTTCCGGGGTAACTGTTTGAAGCTAAATACCCATAAATATCATTCATACTATTAACCATTCCCTTCCCGCGGCGACTTAAACCGCCGAAAAACCAAAAAGAATTACTGCTTACACTTAACCCCTCTGCTGATATTTGATGATTAGTGTTGATTTATTTTTTTAGCTTCCGCTCCCTGATAATCCTAACACAGATCATCTCACACGCTTTAGGCAGTATCTTCCATTCCGCCTGCTCCATGATTCGTTTTTGCAGAATCTCGGGAGTGTCACCCTTCCTTACATTAACAGCTTTTTGGAGGATAATTTTTCCTCCGTCGATGATTTCGTTTACATAATGTACTGTCGCCCCGCTTACCTTTACACCGTAGTCAAGAGCTGCCTTATGAACTCTCAACCCGTAGAAACCATCGCCGCAAAAGGAGGGTATCAGCGAGGGATGCACGTTTATAATCCTGTCCTTATATTGTTTTACAAAACCTGCACTTAAAACGCACATAAACCCTGCGAGCACGATAAGTTCGGCATCCTCCTTCTTGAGGATATCATTCAGCTTATCCTCAAAAACCATCTGGTCTGAATACTTCTTTTTCGGAACGCAGTAGCATGCTATTCCGTTTTGTTTTGCGCGTTCAAGAGCATATGCGTCCTCCTTACTGGATATTACTGCGCAAATCTCCCCGCTCTTAATTATTCCGCTGTTTACAGCGTCTATCATAGCCTGCAAATTGGTTCCGGAGCCGCTTACCAAAACCGATATTCTCACCTTTTTCAGCATAACACAACACCGCTGTCGCCTGTTGCGACCTCTCCGCAGATATAAGCATCCACATTATATTCACGAAGCATTCTGACCGCTTCATCCGCATGTTGTGGTTCAACCACGACACTCATACCCACTCCCATATTGAATGTGTTGAACATATCCCGTTCATCAACACTTCCGGTTTTTTGAATCAACTCAAAAATTGGTAGTGGTTTTAACGCTTTCTTCTCAATTTTTGCATAAAATCCCTCTGGTAAGCTCCTTGGTATATTTTCATAGAAACCACCGCCGGTTATATGCGATACAGTTTTTATACCGATGGTTTTATTCAATTGTAGAATCGGCTTTACGTATATTTTTGTCGGTGTTAATAATGCTTCACCGAGGGTAGTGCCGAGCTCGTCAAAATAGCGGTCTACTCCCCTGCTTTCTATATCAAAAACCTTTCTTACAAGCGAAAAACCGTTTGAATGTACACCGGAACTTCCAAGAGCGATAATAGCATCGCCGCTGTTGATTTTTGTGTTATCTATTATTTTTTCCTTGTCCACTAATCCTACCGAAAAACCTGCAAGATCATATTCGTTTTCGGGATAAAAGCCAGGCATCTCAGCCGTTTCGCCTCCCACGAGAGCACAACCCGCCTGTACACAGCCCTCGGCGATTCCGCTTACAATCGAGGCGACCTTCTCGGGAATATTCTTCCCGAGTGCGATATAATCAAGAAAAATCAACGGCTTTGCCCCGCTGCAGACAATATCGTTTACACACATTGCAACGCAGTCTATACCCACAGTATCATGCTTATCCATTAAAAAAGCAATTTTCAGCTTTGTACCGACACCGTCCGTACCGCTTACCAGCACGGGTTTTTTATAGTTGTCGCAATCAAGCTCGAAAATACCGCCAAAGCCTCCTATACCGCCTATCACGCCGGGAATCATCGTGCGGTTTATATGCTGTTTCATAAGCTTTACAGCTTCATAACCTGCCGTTATATCAACGCCTGCCTGCTTATAGCTTTCGCTGTAGCTTTTCATCGTATAATCCTCCCCGACAACTCAATCATTTTTTTGTTTTTCGCTCAATTTACGCTCATATATGCTCTTGTAATCGTTTTTTGGAATTTCAACCGGATACATACCGGAGAAGCAAGCCGTACAAAAGCCATTGTCACCGTTTTCAGCAAGCTTTTTTACGCTCTCTATACTCAAAAATTTGAGTGAATCGACTCCGATCATATCCGCAATTTCTTCCACGGAATGCTTATATGCTATCAGGTGTTCCTGTGAATTTATATCTGTTCCGAAATAACAAGGATACAGAAAGGGCGGAGCAGATATGCGCAGATGAACTTCCTTAGCTCCGGCTTCCCTTATCAGCTTTACAAGCCTCGCGCTGGTCGTCCCTCTCACTATTGAGTCGTCTATCATAATCACACGCTTGTCCTTTACGACACTGGCGTTGGGATTCAATTTCAATCTGACGCTGTTCTCACGCTGTGATTGGTTAGGTTGAATGAACGTTCTTCCAATATATTTGCTTTTTATCATACCTATACCGTAAGGGATTCCTGACTGCCTTGAATAGCCGATAGCTGCATCTATACCCGAATCCGGAACACCTATGACTACATCCGCCTGAACCGGATTCTCAAGTGCGAGAAACGCTCCCGCACGAAGACGTGCGTTATGCACCGAGGCACCGTCGATAACTGAATCGGGACGTGCAAAGTAAATGTACTCAAAAACGCACAGCGAACGGGGAACCTTGTTGCAGCAGGTTTTTATACTACGCAGGCCGCTCCGGTCCACTACAACGACCTCGCCGGGCTCGACATCCCTCAAAAATGTCGCACCTATCGCATCGAGTGCACAGCTTTCGGAAACAAATACATATTTTCCGTCGAGCTCCCCGATACACAAGGGACGGAAGCCGTTCGGGTCTCTAACGGCAATCAACTTAGTCGGCGACATAATAAGCAGCGAATACGCACCTTTGATTTTCTCCATGGAGCGAACAACCGCTTCCTCTATCGAACCTGAGTTAAGCCGTTCCTTGACGATACAATAGCTTATAACCTCTGTGTCACTGGTAGTATGAAATATAGAACCCTCAAGCTCCAGTTTTTCACGCAGCTCCGCATCGTTGACAAGGTTTCCGTTATGAGCGAGAGCCATGCTGCCCTTTATGTGATTCACCACAAGGGGCTGAGCGTTCAATCGTGGACGTGAGCCCGATGTCCCGTATCTGACATGACCTATAGACATATTACCTTTTCCAAGAGAAGCCAGTACCTCAGGAGTAAAAACCTCGTTGACAAGTCCGGTGTTTTTTTGAACAGTCATAATGCCATCATCGTTTACAACAATTCCCGCACTCTCCTGTCCTCTGTGCTGCAGAGCAAAAAGGGCGTAATAAGCGTATTGGGCAATATCGATATTCTCTGCCGAGAACATCCCGAAAACACCGCATTCTTCCTTTATTTCATCAAACATAGAATACCTCATATTTTTTAATTTAACAACAGTTTTTTATTATTCTCCAAGGAGTCTTTTAAGTATCTCCAAATAAGCATCCTCAACGCCACCGAGATCTCGGCGGAATCTGTCTTTATCGAGCTTTTCCCCGGTCTCGCTGTCCCAGAAACGGCAGGTGTCGGGTGATATCTCATCCGCAAGTATTATCTCTCCGTCATCCGTTCTGCCAAATTCGAGTTTAAAATCAACCAATTCTATTTTAAGGTCCTTTAAGTATTCTGAGAGTATTTCGTTTATCCTAAAGGAGTAATCCGAAATAATCTCAAGCTCCTGAGCAGTGGCAAGATCTATCGCCGCAATATGGTATTGATTGACCATCGGGTCGCCGAGGTCATCATTCTTATAACAATATTCCAAGACGGTGCTGCCGAGCTTTGTTCCCTCAGCCAGCCCAAGTCTTTTTGATAGCGAACCTGCTGCGATGTTTCTGACTATCACCTCAAGAGGTATTATAGTGACCTTTTTGACTGCGGTTTCGCGCTCGTTTAGTTCCTGAACGAAATGAGTGGGGATACCCTTTTTTTCAAGCATTTTCATGAGATGGTTTGTTACGCGGTTATTGATAACTCCCTTACCCGAAATCGTACCTTTCTTCAGTCCGTTGAACGCTGTCGCATCATCCTTGTAGGAAACGATATATACTCCGTCCACATCTGACGAATATACTCTTTTTGCCTTGCCCTCGTATAGTTGCTCTATTTTTTTCAAACTGTTATCCTCCTTACGATATATTTTCTGTTTTTATGAGTGTTTTTGAATTTTACCGCCGAGTTCTGCATCCTTTTTTAAAACAGCTTTAGACATCTCGACACGCATATCGTTTAACTTTACCGCTATTCTTTCGTCCTCAACTGCGAGAATCTGTGCCGCAAGTATCGCTGCATTCGCTGCTCCGTCAATCGCAACAGTGGCTACAGGAATCCCTGTGGGCATTTGAACGGTGGATAACAGAGCGTCCAAACCGTCAAGTGTACTTGATTTTATCGGAACACCGATAACAGGTAGTGTGGTCTGCGAGGCTATTGCACCTGCAAGATGAGCAGCTTTTCCGGCACAAGCTATGATTACTCCAAAATTTTCAGCTCGTGCGTTTCGAGAGAATTCCGCTGTTTCATAAGGAGTCCTGTGAGCAGAGAAAATATGAGACACATATTCTATTCCTAACTTCTCAAGCTGAGAAACAGCTGCGGAAACAACCGGCAAATCACTTTCCGAGCCCATGATTATAGCAACTTTTTTCATTGATTTGTCATTCCTCTCATATAAAATTAAATAAATTAAAGACTGAGCCGAAAAGCTCAGTCTGATATCAGAGTATATCTTTAATGTCGCAGTTAAGCACACTTATTCCGTTGGTGAATGTGGATGCGTTCTGATTGTATGAGCGCATTGCACCGAAAATGAAATGGGACAGGCAGCAGAAGATATGCATTTCACTTCACTCTCCAACGAAAATTATACCTTTATTCTAACATAAATCAATAATAATGACAATGTACCATTTTTATAGATTTTTACTGTTTTAGAGTGATTAAAGCAACATATTGCATAAAAAACCTATTTGCGGCGCTATATCTTGTTTATAGATGAATTTTTATTGATCATATTTGCCCTGACCTTCAAAGGCAGGCCGAAAAGATTGATGAAACCTTCAGAATCGTTCTGGTTGTAAACCTCGTCCTTTTCAAAGGTGGCAATCTCCTCGCTGTACAGCGAATAAGGGGAGCTTACTCCGGCATTTATGATATTGCCCTTGTAGAGCTTAAGCGTTACATCACCCGTAACCGTCTCCTGTGTTTTGTCAACAAATGCCGATAATGATTCGCGTAAAGGCGTGAACCACTGTCCGAAATAAACAAGCTCGGCGAACCTAACAGCAACCAGCTCCTTATAATGCTGTGTGTCGCGGTCAAGCGTTATTGTTTCAAGCACCTTATGTGCGCGGTATAAAATGGCTCCGCCGGGAGTCTCATACACGCCTCTCGATTTCATTCCGACCAAACGGTTCTCTACAAGATCCGCAAGCCCGACCCCGTTCTCACCACCTAATTTATTCAGCTTTTCGACAATTTCAACCGAGCCGTATCTTACATCATCAATAGCAACGGGTATGCCCTTTTCAAACGAAATCTTAACGTATGTCGCTTTATCGGGAGCCGCTTCCGGCGAAACGCACATCTCCAGAAATCCGGGCTTGTTATACTGCGGCTCGTTTGCGGGATCCTCAAGATCCATTCCCTCGTGTGAAAGGTGCCATAGGTTCTTGTCCTTTGAATAATTTGTCTCTCTGTTGATTTTCAGCGGAATATTATGCGAAATCGCATAATCAATCTCCTCATCGCGTGATTTTATGTCCCATATTCTCCAAGGTGCAATTATATGCATATCGGGAGCAAATGCCTTTATGGTAAGCTCAAAACGAACCTGGTCGTTACCCTTGCCCGTGCATCCGTGACAAATCGCATCCGCACCCTCGGCTTTTGCAATCTCGACAATCCGTTTTGCTATGACGGGTCTTGCAAATGAGGTGCCGAGCAGGTAATCGCCCTCATATACAGCGCCTGCTTTTAGCGTCGGGAATATATAATCCTCAACAAATTCCTTTTTCAAATCCTCTATATACAGTTTAGACGCTCCGGTTTTTATTGCCTTTTCCTCAAGCCCGTCGAGCTCCGTACCCTGACCGACATCACCCGATACCGCAATCACCTCGCAGCCGTGATAGTTCTCCTTAAGCCAGGAAATGATTATGGAAGTATCAAGTCCGCCGGAATATGCGAGTACGACCTTTTTTATTTTACTGTTGCTCATTTTTATCCCTCCGATTTCATTCAATAGTATTATTATACACATAATACCCATCTTGTCAAGGATAAAATGAAACAATATGCAATAAAAATAACCTAAAATGTATAAATATTTTTGTGCAGTATTGAGGTTTTATTTCACCCAGATATCAAAAGTCGCCTCAAAACTGCGCTTCCATGGGTAGCGGTAAGCGGATATTGTAACTATACCTGCCGAAGCGGTCTTATAATTATGCAGAGAAATAATAGCCTGACTGCCGTTGATCAGCGTCAGCAGTTCGGTTTTACTCAGGTTGCCTATCTTATAGTTGATGTCCTTTATATAAGCAAAGGTCATGCTCTTCATAAAACCGATAGTCGATTCAGACGAAATGTTTTTACTTCCCTCTAAATAAGCCATTCTTGTCATGCCCTGTGACACCGCTATTCCGATAGCGTTTCCGACAGTATTCCAGCTGCTGTATCCGATAAGCGTTGAAAGCGGAATTTCTCTGCTTTTCATTAACCCTTGCAGCGTACCGAGCTGTGTCGAGGCGTCAATAACCACCGTGGGGATTTTATTCTTGATGTTCAGCTCAAGTCTGTCAAGGAGTTGATTGCTGTATGTGCTTAACGACAGACTTTTTGGTTTTGTAAGCACAAGTACCTCCATGGAAGCCTTATCAGGCGTGGTTATCACTGCTCTTATCGAGGTGAGATGATCCTCAACATTGTTCTTTAGAGTATCTATATCGAACGAGTCCGCCGCCATATTTTCGCCACCGCCAAAATATTTGACGGCAACCGGAATGTGCTGTCTGTAAATCTCGGTAGCATGCCTTGCAATACACATCATTCCGAGTTCGTCGCAGCCTGCAAAAAGGATTCCGTTATCTTTGATTTTTCTCTTAATATAGTTTATTTCGTTTGTTTGAATCGTGGTGGTAGGGCTTGAATCATCAACGCCGATATAGAAATAATTCAGGTCATCTCCGCCCGTTGTAAGGAAGTAATCGATAATCTTAAGTTTTCTTGCTCTTGCGGCAAGGTAAGCGTCCAACTCCTCCGTCGGCAAAGAGCAGGGGATTACCCCTCCGTTTATATCGTACTTGTAGCCCGCAATAATCTTTTCAATGGTAAGATCCGCGCCGTTAAGCGTCTTTCTTGCCACTCTACCGTAGTTGCGGAGGATTGTGTATTCATCACCAACGTAACCGTTATAATTAAGCGTTGAGGCAAGGCGCATTACGGTATCGAAGAAATATACTTTGTTATTATTATTCAGCTCGATAAGATAATCGATAATCTCATATTCTTCGCTCAAATCAGTATTATTCTGTACCCGGGAATTAACAAGTCCGCCGGACATCATCTGGTCAAGCGAGATTACAAAGTAATCGCAATCACCGTCAACAGTTTCAAGCCAGTCCTTAAGACCGTCGCGGTCGCCGTATTTTGTTCCGTTAAGATTTGTGCCCGTGCCGTCAAGCTTGGTCGAATACAGGTCTGCATCGGGCATTAACAGCTCGAATCCCGCCGATTCCGCAAGATATTTTACCCTGTCGACATTTACGGGACGATCATCTATCGGAACATAAGCAATTTTTGTGCCGTTATAATCAAGATTTCCCCTGCCATATAAATCGTATGTTCCTAAAAAGTGTCTTTTTACGATTAGATAATCCTTTGCGGATAAATCAGCACCGCCGGAAACACATCCGGAAAGCAGGAATTCCCCGCTGAGCGTGTAAGAGCCGAGAAAAGCACGCTTTATTCGCAGATAGTCTATTGCATTGATTTCGCCGTCACCGTTTGTGTCGCCGTCAACAACGACTCTCAGCTCCTCGATAACCGTGCTGCCGTTCATTAGCCGTATGACGCTGCCTGTACCGACATATTCGCTCTTATTCGAAACGGTTATGTTGCTGCTTTCGAAGTATGTAAGAAACTCAGTAGTGGTTATACCGCTTTCAACACCGAGTAAATAACCACCGGAAACAGTGCATTCGTTGTTAGAAGAAATAAGAGAGGAAATGCTCGTTTCGGTAACGCAGTTCGCTGAAAAAGTCAGCATGGGCATCACAAGTACCAAAATCAACACATAAATTACTACTTTCGATTTCATCCTTACTTTCATTTTTATCCCCCGTAAATATCTTTATATCATAATAATAACACCCTGAAAATCCAATGTCAAATATTATTATGTTAACATAAAAGCGGCAGTTCGGTCATTCGAAGATCGGTGCAGCCATACGGTATGAAATTCAACGTAACAGGTTCTGATAACGCTTTTGTGGATAAAGGTCTTTCGGCGCATACCCCATCCGAAAAATGCCAGGCGATTTCCGAAACCTCTGCAGATATTGAAACAGGAGGGTTTTCATTGGAAAAGGGTACCTCCCCCACCTCCGACTCGATTACAGTAAATTTGTCGGATACGAAGCCATAATTCCATTTAGATTCGGGGAACAGCTCGTAATCAGCATAAGGAAAGCGGCGTTTTACACCGTTCTTTTCATATTCGTGCATCACCCTGCGCGCTTTTACTGGCAGCGCATATAACAGCGGTCCGCGTGAAAGGCAGTACATACCCGAAGGACGCAATGTCAACTCCGCAGCGAAGTCAAGTGAGATGCATACCTCCTCCGTGCCGTTCCATTCTTTATTGATATGATAAAAAGCACCCGTTTCCGCATTCTCTTGATTTACAGACGCTTTTTCCGCAAACGCAGGAATGCGTATCGCAAAATCAAGAACAACCGGCTTGTCGGTTGTTATTCTATATCTTATCTTCCCAAAAAAGGGATAATCGGTTATACATTCGCAGCGCACATTCGCACCATCGCGGGTGAATGTCAGCTCTGATGGCAGGAGCAGTGTTGCTGAAAACCCTTTTTCGCTCATCATAAAAGCGCTTAGTGCGAGCTTTGGGAACCCTTGTCCGAAATTGGCGGTACAACAACCGTAATTTGGTTCGAGCCCGAACAGATTCGACTCGCCGTTATTCGTGCCGAACACAACTTTACCCTCCGGCATAATGCTGCATTCCGGCTGATTTGTCATCTGGTCGTATTGATGGGACCACATATCCTTGTAAACAGCTGCGGGAAGGGCATTGAAAGCAGCTCTTTCGAGCATATCGCCCCATTCCGGATTACCCGAATTCGCAAGAAGCCATCTATATGAATACATAGCCTCGACAACACCGCAAAGCTCGCTGCCGCGGATAGGACTGTCTCCGGCAAGACATTCATCACCGGTAAAGTGGTATGCCGCCATACTGTGGTATTTCATAAGAACAGACAGCGCTTTTTTTGCAAAAGCGTCCGGGTCGCCATCTGATATAAGCGAATACATTGACTCCGATTTCAAGCACATTGCGAGGTTTACGACATGGGTGTCAAACCGCCATTCATTTTTCGGCTCGGTAGACGTAAAGTGATTAAAGAATTCCGGATAATCAAAGCCCTGGTTTTTCAACTCCCTTGCAAGCGAAATCAGCTCGGTGTTATGTGTTCTGTCGTACAGCCAGTATATTGGAATCAAGCATTCAAACCAACGGAACTTTGCCCAATCAAAAATCGGATGCACTCTGATATGCTTATACAGGCAGGAAAAGGCTTTTTCCAGTACCGTTATTATGCGAACGTCGCCGCTGCAATCGGAATATTCAGCAAGGACCTTGCATATCAGCATATAAGCCCATACATCATATCGCTCGCGCTTATCCTGGGGACAGGGGCATATCCATCCGTCGGGTTCCTGAGCGTCGATTATCGCATCGACATACCTTTGTGCGCGTCTGATAAGATCCTTACGCTCTAAAAGGTATGCCATCGGAATAAAACCGTCCAGCCAGTAGGGAACTCGCTCCCAACCGTCTCTGCTGCCTCCGATCCATTTACTGTCGCCGACATCAGGCCATGCGAGATCAAGATTCCCGCATAATCCGTCTGCCTGAATCTCCAACTGCTTTTTAAGCCATCCACGCGGCTTAATTTCATTGGTAGAAAAAAAAGTATATTTCTGCTTTTCCATAAAACACCTCATGTATTGACATTTTTAGGTAAAATGATATACTGATGTTAATCGCTACTCAAAAGACAGCACAGTGGTTTTATCGTAACACTCCCCTGCTTTCAGAATTGCTTCGCCATGATTAGGACTGTCAGGTGCATACTGTGTTTCCAGACAAAGAGCATGATGCTTCTGCTGCTGAACCGAATTCATAAAGGGGCGCTCTCCCGTCATGAAGTTTGCCGTATAGAGCTGTATGCAGGGCATATCGGTAAATACCGTCATTTTACGATTACCTGCCGACAACACGGCCGCCTCATTGAGCTTTTTGTTGCCGAATATCCTTTGGCATCCTCCGGAAATATAAAAATTATGGTCATAACCACAGCATAAAGCAGTCTGTCTGTTCGGCTTAAAAAAGTCCTGACCTATTTTTTTCGGTTCTCTGAAATCAAATACTGTGTTTTCAACAGACGCTTTTTTTACGGGGATAAGATATTCATCAACCTCCGAGTAGTATTCCGCATTGATTTTCAATACATGAGAAAGTATATCTCCGCCGTAATATCCGCAAAGATTAAAATAGGCATGATTAGTAAGGTTGAGCGGAGTGTCGGCATCAGACCGCGCAGAGTAGTCGATAATTAGATTACTGTCGGCGATAGTGTAGGATACCCTGACATCAAGATTGCCGGGATAACCCTCCTCTCCGGCGGGGCTGGAAAGTGTCAGAACAATCCTCTGTTCATCAGCATGTTGCACGCTCCATACTTTTTTATTGAACCCTATTGTTCCGCCGTGAAGATGCGTTTTACCCTTCTCGTTTTTGTTAAGAATATATTCGATTCCTTTATATGTAAATCTGCCCCCGGCTATTCTGTTTGCATATCTTCCCACAATGGATCCATGATAATCTTTGTCGGTAATATAACCATCTAAATCGTTAAAACCACACACGATATTTAAGCCGCCGAAGGTAAGACTGCGTATTATTCCGCCATAATTTAATATCTCCGCTCTTAAATACTTATTCTCAAGAAGATAAATACTGGTTTTGTCGCTGCCAATACTGCCAAAATCTCTGATAATCATACAAACAACTCCATCCTAATAATTAAAGATTAACATAACTATAATAATATGTCAAATAATAATAAAATAAAAACAAAAAACTATTGACACGGAACAAATGTTCTGATATACTGTCAGCAGTACAAAAAGAACATTTGTTTGGAGATGGTTTATTTGGATTCCCGCTTACAAAGAGAGAGAGTTGTTCTCCACTGCGATATGAACAATTATTTCGCATCGGTCGAGAGCTTGTATAACTCAAAACTTAAAACCGTGCCCGCTGCGGTATGCGGGGATCCGGAAAGCAGGCACGGGATCGTGCTTGCGAGGAATTATCATGCAAGGCGATATGGAATCGCTACAGGTGAATCCGTTTACACCGCAAAAGCGAAATGCCCCGGGTTGCTCACGGTCACAGCCAACTACAACAGATATATAAAATATACCCGCCTGTCAAGAAGCATTTATGCTCGATACAGCACCAACATCACACCTTACGGTCTTGATGAGGCATGGGTGGAGCTTGACCCGTCGGTGGGTATTGACGGCGGAGCAAGAATAGCGGACGAGATCAGACACAGCACGCAAAAAGAGCTCGGTCTTACCATTTCTGTAGGAGTAAGCGATAATTTTATTTTTTCAAAGCTCGGTTCTGATATTAAAAAACCTGATGCAACAACCGTTATATCAAGGGATAATTACAAATCCCTGGTTTGGAGCCGTCCGGCGTTCGAGCTGTTATTTGTCGGCTCGGTTACGAGGAGCAAGCTGTATAGAATGGGAATTATATCTATCGGCGATATTGCGACTTGCGAACCCGGTATTCTTACACGCGCACTTGGAAAACGCGGTTATATGCTCTGGGAGTTTGCAAACGGAATTGACAGCGGCTTTTGCCCCACAATAACAGACGACAACGAGATTAAAAGCATCGGTAACACAATTACAACCCCGAGGGATATTGACAATAACGACGACATCGCTGCCCTGTTATATATCATCTGCTGCGGTGTTGCAAAACGTCTTGATAAACACGGCTTTTTAGCAAGCTGTGTGGGTATAAACATTAAAAGCAATGATTTCAGCTCCTTCAGCCGCCGTACCAGCCTTTCATCGGCAGTGTCCTCCTCTGAGGTACTATTTGATATTACATTCAGGTTGTTCAGGGAGAGCTATGATTGGTCAAAGCCTGTTCGCAGCATCGGTGTAGTCACCGAAAAGCTCTCCGGCAGAGAAACAGAACAGCAATGCCTTTTCCCGGACACATGTGAAATAAATCCCGATATTATGACACTTGTACGCTCGCTCAGAGAACGGCTTGGAAAGATAAAACTTGAGGAGTGTGCTGCTTTGAACGAGGAAGTACCTGAAATAGAGAACCTTTTAGTGAATGAATACAAAAAAGGAGAGCGGTAAAATGTGCGGAAGATACACGGCAAACACAGAGGATGAGGTAATAGAGATAAGGGGAATACTCAACGCTTTGTCAATGCGCCTGTCATCGGATATATCTGATGGTATGCTCGCTGCATATGCCGGTCTTTACGGTAAGGAGATTTATCCCTCTGAAAACGCTCCTGTTATCACATGTGATGGTATATTACGATATAAGTTCGGGTTTGAAAAATGGGACGGCAGCGGACTTATCATCAACGCCCGCAGCGAAACTATCTCTTCAAGCCGTTTCTTCAAGCCTTTTTTGAAAAACAGGTGCATAATTCCTGCCAGTCACTATTTTGAATGGAAAAAAGTACCGCATACTCATACGGAAAAATATAAGTTCGGCAGCGGAAAGTCCGGTATTTTTATGGCGGGGCTTATGGATGCAAAACCCGGCAAAGAGAGCTTTGTCATACTCACAAAGCAGGCGGATGAGAACATCAGCTTTATTCATGAAAGAATGCCCGTGATTCTACCCGTATCCCGGATACTGTCATGGCTCGACGGCACGCTTTCACCCGATACTTTAGCATCTGTTTGCGTCGAAAATATCTTTTTTGATATGGCGATTTAATATTTATAAATATTTTTTGTATTTTTTTGAATTTTGTATTGACAAATAAAAATTTATATGTTATTATTAGCATATAATAAATGTACAAATGTTAATAGCAAAGTAAACGAAAGTTTATGACGCAAAGCTAAAGGGTCTAATATCCGTGTTTTTCGGACATGACAGCCAGCTGCCGCTTGTAATTAGTTTTACATGTGGCGTTTTTTATTTTTTATCATTACTTAAGTCTTTTTCCTTTTTTGTCTCTATCATATACCCCTTTCAAAAAATAAAAGCTGTTTGGTAAGAAACGGCTTTTATTTTTCTTTGTCATTGCCGGCATTTTTATACATCGAATTTATTTTCTTGTTTGCCGGCATTTAGAAAATGCTATGATGCCGCTATGATGCCATTGAAAATTACCACGCAAAAAATTCTTATTAAATGTCCTTCTTTTTACTTGACAAACGGTATTTGGTATGTTATTATAGTCAAGCGGTTAACGCCGGAGTGGCGGAATTGGCAGACGCCCGGGACTTAAAATCCCGTGAGATTTACCTCTCGTACCGGTTCAAGCCCGGTTTCCGGCACCAAATTATAGAAAATTATTGCGCAAAACGCAATATATATCGCGGAGTAGAGCAGTCCGGTAGCTCGTCGGGCTCATAACCCGGAGGTCGTAGGTTCAAATCCTGCCTCCGCAACCAAAAAAGTCCTTGAAAACACTAGATTTTCGAGGACTTCTCTTTTTGTGTATTTTGGTAAAACCTCCACTTTGGTCATTATTTGGTCATTGTCAAACTATTTTACATACAAAACAAACTATTTATA
>JAQVPJ010000004.1 GCA_028702135.1 Eubacteriales bacterium
TGAATCATAAATCCGCTTATTGCCCTGTGGAAAATGAGACCGTCATAAAAGCCCTCCGATACCAGCTTCTTAAAGTTCCTGACCGTAATCGGCGCTATATCCGGATATAACTCTACGATAATCCTGCCACCGTCCTCCATCTCAATCTGAACGATATTGGGCATGTTGTCATATGCTCCCTCCGCCGCATCCGATTCCGCATTACTGCTTATCTCGCCGCTTTCCTTACAGGAGGCTATAAAAGGAAAGACAAGCATTAATGCAAGTAAAAATATAAATATTTTTTTCATATCGGTATTACCCTTCCGTTTTTTTAGATATTTTATAAAAAAAGCCGAGCACATTTCTTTATTACATCAAAAGATGCAAACTGTGTTCGGATTCAGTGCATTTTGGTGATCCATCGGAGAATCGAACTCCGGACACCATGATTAAAAGTCATGTGCTCTACCGGCTGAGCTAATGGATCGTTTTTTGACCGCCCGTCAAGAATACCATATTTTAAATGGCTTGTCAAGGCTTTTTTATGATTTGCTCAGCGATTCGTTTTTCAATTAAATCCTTACACAAAGCTATGGTTTTTCTTATGATATTTATTAATAAAATCTAAAATTTGCAATAACTTTACCGAGTATCGTCGCTTTTCTGACAATGAACGGCTTCATATCCGGGTTTGCCGGCTGAAGGCGGATCATCCCGTTATCCTCCCGGAAAAAACGTTTTACGGTCGCTTCGTCCTCTATCATCGCGACTACAATCTCCCCGTTATCCGCGTACTGCCTGCTCTCCACAACAACAATATCTCCGTCAAGGATACCCGCCTCTATCATGCTCTCACCCAAAACGCGCAGTGCGAAAAGGTTGGAACGCCCCCTTGACATGGCACAGGGAAAGTCAACATAACCGTCATAATTCTGCACCGCAAGAATCGGTACACCCGCTGTTACTCTGCCTATAAGAGGAACCCTCATCATCCTTTCGCCGTCTGTGTCGCCGTCAAATTCGAGCTTTAACGCTCTGCTCTTGCCCTGCCCCTTGGTAAGATAACCCTTTTGCTCAAGACGTGACAGATAGGAATGCACGGTTGAGGTTGATTTTATACCCACGGCGGCGCAAATATCCCTTACCGAAGGAGCATATCCGTCCCTATCGATACATTCCCGTATGTACTTGTAAACACTCTTCTCAAGTTGGGTGAGCTCTATCATAAAAAACCCCGTTTCTCCGCGGCGTTAACGAAATACCGAATATCCGCCCGCCGCCGGTAAGGTGGATATATATTATCTACTCAAACCTGTCTGTTCTGCAGAAAACCTATAAAAAAGAGTTCCGCCGCACGCTCTGTCCTTCCGGCAAAAAACAGGTAGCCGAATAGACATTCAAGCCCTGTAGCCCGCCGGTAATCGAGTGCAGCGGCGTTTTTGGGTGAATGGTTGCTCTTGGCGTTTCTCCCCTGCTTGTAAACGGATGTCTCCTCCTCGGTAAGATGCGGGATCATCCTTTCCACCGCTTCACTCTGGCTGTTCGCCGTTACAAAGTCCTTTGCAAGCGTATTCAGCGTGGCGGGATTACAGTCCCCGTTGCCGATTATATAAGCTCTTGTCAAAAGCTCTATATACGCATCACCCATATAAGCGAGCACCAGCGGGCTGTAATTTTCAGGTTTAAAAGTTATGCCCTTTTCCATTTTACCCCCTGCGGTGTATCCTCAAGAATAATTCCCTTTTCCTTAAGCTCGTCTCTTATGGCATCCGCTGCCGCAAAATCCCTCGATTTCTTGGCGGCGGCACGTTTTTCTATCATCTGCTCAATATACGTCGCATCGGCGTCCTCTTTGCCATCAGATGTAAAACCGAGAAGCGAACAAAGAGCGTTAAAAATCGTGTTTGACTTTTCAATGTATTGTTTTGATATCTCCATATTATTAAGCCGGATATTTATTTCTTTTACTATTTCAAACAAAGAACCGATCGCATCCGCAGTGTTAAAATCGTCCTCAAGAGCGTCGAAAAAATGCCGCTGCTTATCTTCCAATAGAGCTAAGCTACTGATTTCCTCGTCACATAAATAATCTCGTACATTGCTGTTATTAATGCGGAATCGCAGGTTTTCCGCACAGTTTATAAGCCTTTCAACCGCTGCGGCTGACTGTTCGAGTATTTCTCCCGAAAAATTCACCGGGCTCCTGTAATGTGACGAGAGCAGGAAATACCTTATGGGTAGGTAACCGAATTGCTTTACAGCCTCTCTGACCGTAAAAAAGTTGCCGAGTGATTTTGACATTTTGCGGTTGTCCACATTAATAAAACCGATATGACACCAGAAGCGGCTCATCGGCTCGCCGGTGGCGCACTCGCTCTGGGAAATCTCATTTTCATGATGGGGAAAAATCAGATCCGGTCCGCCGCCATGTATATCGATATTTGTTCCGAGATATTTGTTTACCATGGCGGAGCACTCTATGTGCCAGCCGGGTCTGCCCTCACCCCACGGGGAGTTCCAGCTTATCTCGTCCCCCTTTTTCGCCTTCCACAAAGCGAAATCATAAGGGTTCTTTTTTTCCTCGTTTACATCGATTCTCACTCCGGCTTCAAGGTCATCAAGATTGTAATGCGATAGCTTGCCGTAACTCGGATTGCTTTTCTGATCAAAATAAACGTCCCCGCCCGATACATAAGCGTGGCCTTTCTCGATCAGAGTCTTTATCATTTCGATTATCCGGTCGATATTCTGCGTCGCCCTCGGATTAAACGTTGCCGGACGTATCCCAAGCCCCTTGGCATCGGTTAAATATTCTGCGATGTATTTATCGGCCACCTCGTTAACCGTGATGCCCTCCTCAGTGGCTCTCTTTATCAGTTTATCGTCGACATCGGTAAAGTTCTGAACATATATTACCTCGTAACCTTTGTATTCAAGGTATCGCCTTAGCATATCAAAAACGACAAAGCAGCGCGCATTTCCGACATGTATATAATTATATACAGTCGGACCGCATACATACATCCGTACTTTATTTTGGAAAACAGTAAATTCCTCTTTTTTTCTTGTTAGCGTGTTGTATAGCCTCATATGGGGTAAAAAGCCTTTCTATTTATTTGTATCGAGATGATTCCAGTATGTAACGATATAATTTGCTCCCGACCAGACGGTAAAAATCAGCATTGCAGCCATTGTTATAAGAGAAAGAATTCCGTTTGCCCAAGGGAACAGGACAGGCTCGAGTATTATCATAGAAACGCATATAATCTGCGTGTTTGTCTTTATTTTGCCCAACTTGCTCGCGGCAACAACAGTGCCGGCGGCTCTTACCACGACAAGTCGCATCGAGGTAACCGCAAGCTCACGGAAAATAACTATTATCGAAATCCAGAAAAATATCTGACGCATAACATTGTCAGAAAAAACCAAATCGTCGGGAAACATAAAATCAGATACGCATATCGCGAATAATGCGCCGAAAATAAGAAATTTATCAGCAAGCGGGTCCATAAACTTACCGAAATCGGTTATTATATGGCGCTTTCTCGCGATATAACCGTCAAAAAAATCGGTAACCGCCGCAGTGATAAACAGCACACCCGCAACAATTCTACTGATGTCAATATTCTCTTCTCCAAAAAAAGGATAAACGATAAACAGCATGAAAAACGGAATCAATATTATTCTTAATAGAGTAAGTCTGTTCGGTATATTAAGACTCATAAATTTACCATTTCTCCGTCGACAATGAAAATTTTTATACATTCCGGTCATGGTCTGTCGTCGGTAAATGATGACCGGTGCTTTATTATTCCAGTATTACTCCGAAACCCTGCCTACAAGGTCATAATCGAGCAGTTCGGTTATTTTGACTTCGACAAACTCACCGTCACGAATACGTCTGTGGGATGAGAAGTAGATTTTTCCGTCTATATCGGGAGCGTCCGCATAGGAACGGCCGTAAAAGCTCTCTGACACCGTATCATAACCCTCGCAGATAACTTTTAAGGTTTTCCCCAAAAAGCTCTTGTTGAATTCGTTGTGATTCCTTCGCTGATCTGCCATAAGAGCCTCGAATCGATTACGCTTGGTCGTCTCGCTGACTTGGTCGGGCATATCATAAGCAGGCGTGTTTTCCTCACGCGAATAGGTAAAAACACCGAGACGCTCGAATTTTACGGCTTTGAGGTACTCCCTCAATTGATTGAAATCCTCTTTCGTCTCTCCCGGGAAACCAACGATGACTGTTGAGCGAAGGACTATTCCGGGCACTCTTTCACGCAGCTTTTTTATCACCGCGTCAATGCTCTTTCTTGTGTCGCGGCGGTTCATCGCTCCTAAAATCCTGTCGCTTATATGTTGAATCGGCATGTCGATATATTTTACAACCTTATCATTTTGTGCGATAACATCGATAAGACTGTCTGTAATCCTGTCGGGATAACAATACAAAAGACGGATCCATTCGATCCCTTTTATTTCGGATATTTCCGTAATAAGGCTGTCAAGCGCGTAAGTCCCGTAAATATCCTCACCATAGCGGGTCGTGTCCTGCGCAACAAGGCATAACTCCTTTACGCCAAGCTCCGCAAGCTGCCTTGCTTCCTCAAGCACCTCAGACATCTGCCTGCTCCTGAATCTGCCCCTAATCTGCGGTATTACGCAATAACTGCAGCAGTTGTCGCAGCCCTCAGCGATCTGCAGGTAAGCGAAATAATCAGGCGTTGTTATCACCCTTTCGCCACCTAATTCTATTGAATCCACGGGCTTAAAGCTCTTGTAACGCTTTTTATTATATGCCGCTTCTACAGCCTCGCAAATATCGTTATAACTCCCTGTTCCGAGAATGCAGTCCACCTCCGGCATCTCTGTAAAAATCTCCTCGCGAACCCTCTCGGGGAGACAGCCGGTAACTACAATACCCTTTAGGGTATGATTATCTTTCAGCCACGCAATATCGAGTATATTTTCGATAGCCTCCTGTTTTGCGCTCTCGACAAAAGCACAGGTATTGATGACGATAACCTGTGCGTCGACATCCTCAGCTACAATCTCATAACCGTTGTTGACGAGCAGAGAAATCATTTTTTCTGTATTAATCTGATTTTTGGGACATCCAAGCGATACAAATCCAACCTTTATTGCCAAAGTAACCACTACTCCCGTTGTTCCAGTGTAAAAAACTATTTATCGGTATCCGACATAGAGTTGACAGTATCGCAAATATCTTCGTACAAATATCCCATCCTGTATAGATAGGCACAGATTTTTTGTTTTTGCATACCGAGGCGCTCCCCGTCCGTTCCGTACTTCTTTTCGACTAAATGCCTAATATTTTCCCTGTGATCGGTCTGATCCAAAAACGAACAGGCCTCAGCGATATCCTCCTGCTTAAAGCCCCTTGAATAAAGGTCGCTTTTTATCCTTATCGGTCCCCAATGCTTAAACTCGTAAAAACTTCTCGCATACCTTTCCGCAAGCGAAACATCGTTAAGGTATCCCCGTTCCTTCAAAAGCTCGGTAACATCCATAATGATTTCTTTATCAAACCTTGAGCGCAGCTTGTCGGAAAGCTTCTTTGCAGACATATCGCTGTATGAAAGATACTCAAACGCTTTTTTTATGCAGGCAAGCCTGCTTACAGCCTCGCACAGATGCTGATAAGTATCCTCGTCTATATCGTCACCCTCGGCGATATTCAAAGCTTCTATATCCTTCAAAGTTATAAGAAAGCTTTCTCCGGTACAGGTAACAGACGCCTCGTGATTATTCTCGTCTATAAGAATACGCTCTATTATATACATTTTTACAGTATTTTACGGTGATTATTCATCGTCTGACGATGTATCATCCGCATTATCCTGAAAAACATCTACATTATTTATTTTAACAAAATCGCGTATCTTGTTTTCAATCTCCTGCGCAAGCTCCTTGTTTTCGGATAAAATCAATCGGCAATTATCCTTTCCCTGTGCCATCCTGTCACCGTTGTAGGAGAACCATGAACCGCTTTTCTCAATAATTCCGAACTTGCTGCCGAGCTCGACAAGCTCGCTCTCCTTTGAAATCCCATGCCCGTACATAATATCAAATTCCGCGACCTTGAACGGAGGGGCGACCTTGTTCTTTACAACCTTTACTTTAACATGATTGCCCACTATATCGGTTCCGGATTTTATCTGCTCTGATTTTCTGACATCAAGCCTGACAGAAGAATAGAATTTAAGCGCTCTGCCTCCGGTGGTAACCTCGGGATTTCCGTAGATTACTCCGACCTTTTCACGCAGCTGATTTATGAATATGACTATACAGTTCGATTTCGAAATTGCTCCGGACAGCTTACGAAGTGCCTGTGACATAAGTCTTGCATGCAGGCCGACATGCGACGCACCCATGTCGCCGTCGATTTCGCTTCTCGGAACAAGTGCCGCCACTGAGTCTATTACAACAACCTCGATCGCACCCGAGCGGACCAGAGCCTCCGTAATCTCAAGCGCCTGCTCGCCGTCATCCGGCTGAGATACGAGCAGATTATCGATATTTACACCGAGAGCTCTTGCATATATAGGGTCGAGCGCATGCTCAGCATCTATGAACGCGGCTTCTCCGCCGTTTTTTTGAACCTCGGCGACTATATGCAGAGCAAGTGTCGTTTTTCCCGATGATTCCGGTCCGAAAATCTCTATAATTCTGCCCCTCGGAACACCGCCGATTCCCAGCGCGATGTCAAGTGAAAGCGAGCCTGTCGGAACGCTTTTGACCTCCATACGCATATCCTGCCCCAAACGCATGATCGAGCCCTTTCCGCATTGTTTTTCTATCTGTGCGAGCGCAGTCTCAAGCGCTGTCCTTTTGCTGTCGTTTTTTATATCGGTTTTGCTGACCTTTGTGTTGTTAGTAGCCAATATTTACACGCCCTTTCGAACTTTTGTTCTCTATTTAGAATATCATATTTTTCCTGATTTGTCAACTGAAAGAGCTGTTCTTTTTTACGTTTGACGTATTTTTATGTTTTTCTTCATTTTTACTGAAAAATATGCTGCATTTTGTATAATAATACTATATACAAAAAGCTTAAAATAAGATAAAATATAAGTACAAGAAGTATGATGATGAAAGGATGTTGTGATCTATTATGGTTGGTTTAACAAATCACGGGAAACTTGGGATTATTGTGCTGCGCAGCTGCAGCAAGCTTGGAGACATGGTAGAAAACAGAATTAAACAGCTCAGAGGCGAGGAAAACACTGATGTCAAGTACATCATACCTATCGAGGAGGTACGCTTTTCTAACGGCGAGGGCAAGATTAAAATTCTTGATTCCGTAAGGGGCAAGGATATTTTTATTCTTGTGGATGTCGGTAACTACAGCTGCACCTATAAGATGTTCGGCAGCGAAAACAGAATGGGTCCCGATGAACACTATCAGGATGTAAAGCGTTGTCTTTCCGCTATCGGCGGCAAGGCTAACAGAATAACCGTAATTATGCCGCTTTTATATTCATCAAGGCAGCATAAGCGTAAGGGCAGGGAATCTCTTGACTGTGCGGTCGCACTTGAAGAGCTTGAAAACCTCGGTGTTGATGCCATAATATCTTTTGATGTACACGATCCCACGATTCACAATGCGATACCGAACTCATCCTTTGAAAACATCTTCCCCACCTATTCGTTACTGAAAAACTTTATAAACAAAGAGGGCGATGACATTTTCAAGGACAACATGACGGTAATAAGTCCGGATACCGGTGCTATGGACAGGGCAATTTATTACGCCAACGTTCTCGGACTCGACGTGGGAATGTTTTATAAAAGAAGAGATCACACGAGAATCGTCAACGGCAAAAACCCAATCGTACAGCATGAGTATATCGGCGGCTCCCTTGAGGGGAAACGTGTTCTCATTATCGACGATATGATCGCATCCGGCGAATCGGTAATCGACATTATAAACGAACTGTCAAAAAAGAAAGTATCTGATATTTATGTTATCGCCACCTTTGCGTTCTTCACAGAGGGGGCTGAAAAGTTCGATAAGCTCTATGAAGAAGGCAAGCTCAAGAAGCTCTATTCCACCAACCTTTCATATATACCGGATGAAATAAAAAATCGTCCCTGGTTTGTAGAAACCGACCTGTCAAAATTTATTGCGAAAATCGTAAACACACTGAGTAAGGACGAATCCATCTCCCCGCTGCTTGATTGCACTTCCCGTATAAAAAAGCTGTTAAAGCAGAATAACCAGAACACATAATATCCTGATGAGTGTTTTTGTTTTTCGGTGATGCCGTCGATTTTATTCGCTTAATCTTGTGAAAAAAGTATCTGCGTTTTATAACCGGGTGTTATGAAACGTTAACGGTACTTATTTCAATTTATAAAACCATTATTCCAAGACTTTTTGCTGTTTGCTATTGACAAACGCTTTTATATGTGTTAATATTTAGAAAATCTTTTTTCAAAAGGAATATAACAACATGGCTTCTATGCTGCTTTCTGCTATATACTTTTACTTTTATTTTTTCTTTTGCGGGAACAAAATAAAAGTGAATTCGCTTGCAGCAATAACAGAGTAATCGTATAAATTACATGGGGTAATTTAAGGGTTCTGCGGTGATTTCACCAGCGGAACCCTTTTTGATATATTTCTTTTAATCTTCTACGGAAAGAGTGATTATTTATGATTGTCGTATTGCAGAACAACTGTGAACCCGAAAAAGTCGATCATCTCGAAAACTGGTTAGAAAACCTCGGTATCAAGGTCCACGTTTTTAAGGGAGAATTTCAGACTGTATTCGGTCTTATCGGAGATACCAGCGGAATAGATATCGGAATGCTTGAGGGTCTCGATGTAGTAAAAAGCGTAAAACGAATAAGCGAGCCCTATAAGAAAGCGAACAGACAGTTCCACCCAGAGGATTCGGTAATAACAGCGGGCGGAGTTGAAATCGGCGGCGGGGAATTCCACTTTATCGCAGGTCCCTGCTCGATAGAGTCGGAAGCACAGATAATCGAAATCGCAAAAAAGGTAAAGGCGGCAGGCGCATCATTTTTAAGGGGAGGAGCATACAAGCCGAGAACCTCTCCGTATGATTTTCAGGGGCTTAAGGATTTGGGCATCTCGCTTCTTGTCGAAGCAAAAAGGGAGACAGGGCTGCCTATTGTGACCGAAATTATGAATGCAAATCACCTTCGCTATTTTGAGGAAGTAGATATTATACAGGTAGGCGCACGGAATATGCAGAACTTTGAGCTTTTAAAGGAGCTTGGTCATACAAACAAAACCATTCTTTTAAAAAGAGGATTGTCAAGCACGATAAAGGAGTTGTTAATGAGCGCCGAGTATATCATGGCAGGCGGGAACGAGGATATTATTTTATGCGAAAGAGGCATACGAACCTTTGAGACTCAAACGAGAAACACGCTTGATATTTCAGCGATTCCGGTTTTGAGGGAATACACTCATCTTCCGATAATAATCGATCCGAGCCATGCCTGCGGTGTTGCGAGATATGTTAAGCCTCTTGCCCTTGCCGCTGTCGCCGCTGGAGCACACGGGGTGATGATAGAGGTTCACAACGATCCAGCTCGCGCATTATGCGACGGTGCCCAGTCACTCACACCTGAACAGTTTCTGGACGTTAAAAACACTGCGGATAAAATTCTTGCAGCATTAAGATAAGGAGTTTTTTATGATAACGGTAACCGTTCACGCTTCAAAGGAATATGATGTTTTAATCGGTCCGAAGCTACTGGAGCAATCCGGCGAACGTGCCCTGCAGCTTTTTAAAGCGGGAAAAACCGCTGTGATAACCGATGATAAGGTTGATACACTGTATGCGAAAACGCTTTGCGATTCTCTTGAAAAAAGCGGTTTTTACGTCTGCAAAAAGGTTTTTCCAAATGGCGAAAAAATTAAAACGCCCGAAAATGCGATAGAAATCGTCGATTTTCTTGCTGAAAACAGGTTTACCCGCAGTGATGTCGTTTTCGCGCTCGGAGGAGGTACGGTGGGAGATCTTTCCGGTTTTGCAGCTTCAATTTATCTGCGCGGGATAAAGCTTGTGCAGGTTCCTACAACACTCCTTGCGGCGGTGGATTCTTCTGTCGGCGGAAAAACAGCCGTCAATCTCAAAGCGGGGAAAAATCTTGCGGGGAGCTTTTACCAGCCCGACTTGGTGCTGTGCGACACAAACACCCTGCAATCTCTGCCGGAGGGAGTTTTCCGCGACGGCTGTTCGGAGGTTATAAAATACGGTGTGATAAAGAGCAGGTCCCTGTTCGACGAATTAAAAAAAGACATAAAATGCAACCTTGAAGAAATCATTGGGGAATGCGTGAGGATAAAAAGCGATATAGTTGCGGTTGACGAGCAGGACAGAGGCGTAAGGCAGCTACTCAACTTCGGTCACACCATAGGTCATGCGATAGAACGGTTTTCGAATTTCTCGGTCCCGCACGGGGAGGCGGTAGCGATTGGTATGGTCGCCTCAGCGAGAGCGGCATATAAAAAGGGTTACTGCAGTAGGGATGTATATGAAGAGATTTACGAACTGATAAAGCGTTACCGGCTTCCGGTTTCCACCGATATAAAAGCTGAGCAACTGCTCGACCCGGCATTGTCTGATAAAAAGCGCGAGGAAGCGTATATATCGCTTGTCGTGCCGGAATATATAGGCGAAGCGGTGACAAAAAAGGTCTCTGTGGACGGTCTTTCGGAATTCATCAGGCTCGGTTTGAATGAATAAGGAGTGCAGGTAATGATTGTAAAAATAATCCCCTCCCCTCTCACGGGTAAAATCAATGCGATAAGCTCGAAATCACAAGCGCATCGTGCTTTTATTTGTGCTGCTTTATCGCAAAAACCCTCTTTTATCGAGTGCTCGGAGGTTTCTTCGGACATAGAATCCACTATCGGGTGTCTTACCGCCCTCGGAGCGAAAATCAACAAAAAAAACGGTTTTTATAAAGTTTTCCCCATAGAGCCGAGTGAAAAAAAGGCTTACCTTGACAGCGGTGAGAGCGGTTCGACTCTGCGTTTTATTCTGCCTGTTGTGTCCGCACTCGGCAGGACGGCGGTTTTTTCGGGACACGGCCGGCTCCCAAACCGCCCTATAACTCCGCTTATTGAGCAGCTCAATGCTCACGGTGCGCAAATCAGCACTAATTTTCCAATTGAATGCGGTGGAAGATTAAGGGGCGGACACTTCCGAATAGCCGGAAATATCAGCTCGCAGTTCATAAGCGGACTTCTTCTTGCCTCCCCACTTTTAAAGGAAAAAACCATTATTGAGCTTACAACACCCCTGGAATCCAAGCCTTATATAGATATGACTATGTCGGTTATGAGCTTATACGATGTAGGAGTCGAAATAAACGATAACTGTTATGTTTTAAGTGAAAATAACGGGTACTGCGCACCCGAGAGCATCAGAATTGAGGGTGACTGGTCAAATGCTGCGTTCTGGCTCGCCTGTGGTGCTCTGGAAGGCGGCGGTATCAAATGCGGAAACCTGTCGCAGAACAGTCTTCAGGGGGACAAGGCGGTAACGAGCATTCTCTCACGCTTCGGAGCGCGTGTTTTTTCCGAAAACAATGCCATAAGCGTTTTTCCGGGAGAGTTGAAAGGTATTGATATCGATGCGTCCGATATTCCCGATCTCGTTCCCGTTCTTTCTGCGGTCGCCTGCGGCGCGTCCGGACAAACAAGGATTTATAACGCCTCAAGGCTGAGATTAAAAGAGAGCGACAGGTTGCAAGCGGTTACAGATGCGTTGAGCAGTCTCGGTGCGGATATAACGCAGACCTCCGACGGGCTTGTTATCGGTGGAACGGGTAGATTAAAGGGCGGCAGGGCAAACGCAATGGGAGATCACAGGATTGCTATGAGTATTGCGGTTGCCGCAGTCATCTGTGACGCTCCCGTCATAATAGAAAACGCAGAGGCAGTCAACAAGTCGTATCCGGATTTTTATACGGATTATATAAAATTAGGCGCTATTATTGAACAGAAAGGATTGATCTGAATGTCCTCTGTATACGGAGAAACTCTGAAGGTATCCCTCTTCGGTCAGTCGCATTCCGAATTTATAGGCGTAGTAATCGACGGTATGCCGAGCGGGTTTAAGGTCGATATCCCGCGTTTGCAGCGGTTTATGCTCAGGCGTGCGGCAAGAAGCGCGCTTTCTACAAAAAGGCAGGAGCCGGATGTTCCGGAATTTCTGTCGGGATTAACAGACGGAGTTACCTGCGGCGCACCGATATGCGCTGTAATACGGAACACTAACGTCAAAAGCGGTGATTATGATAGTTTAAGGTGCATACCCCGTCCGTCGCATGCTGATTACGCCGCGATGTGTAAGCACGGTAAAGCCGCTGATTTAAGGGGCGGCGGACATCTTTCGGGCAGGATAACCGCTGCATTATGCGTTGCTGGCGGCATCTGCTTACAATATCTCGAAAATGCGGGTATCTCTATCGGCGCGCATATCTACTCGCTCGCCGGAATCAAGGACACACCTTTTAATCCGGTAAGTGTTTCCGCCAAAGACTTTTTGAGTATCGCCGAAAAGGATTTTCCTGTTATTAATGATTCTGCCTCCGATAAGATGATGAGCAGGATTATGCAGGCAAGGGAGGCAAAGGATTCCATAGGCGGAATCATAGAGTTCGCTGTAACGGGACTTAAGCCGGGCTTGGGTGCTCCCCATTTCGGAGGGTTAGAAAACCGTATTTCTGCGGCTGTATTCGGGATACCCGCCGTAAAGGGTATTGAATTCGGGAACGGCTTCGCCTGTGCGGATATGACCGGATCTGAGAATAACGATGCTTTTTATATAGGCGATGACGGAGTTTATACCGCTACAAACAACAGCGGCGGAATTAACGGCGGGATGAGCAACGGAATGCCGCTTATAGGCAGGGCAGCGATAAAACCCACACCCTCTGTTTCGCAGGAACAGGATAGTGTAAATATGGAGACGGGGAAAAACACAAGTATTACAATCAGCGGCAGACATGACCCGTGTATAGTCCACAGAGCCGTTCCCTGCTTAGAAGCCGCAGTAGCGATAGCGATTACCGACACAATATTGACAGATAAACGAGGATAAGCACCTATGAAAATTGAAGATTTGAGAGAAGAAATAGACAGAACCGATGCTATGCTTGTGGAGCTTTTCAATCGAAGGATGGATATAGTCAAGAGTATTGCAGAGTATAAAACCGAGAACAATATTCCGATCTATGACAGCGAGCGGGAGCGCAAGCTTTTTGATAGGGTTGCTACCCTTGCGGGGGAAAAAACCCAGGCATATGTACGCACTCTTTATGCGGTGATTACAGATTTAAGCCGCTCTTATCAGGGCAGTATTATTCACAAAGAGAGCGGGATCGTATCAAAAATCAAGTCCGCGCTTGAAAATACCCCCAAGCTTTTTCCGCAAAAAGCGACAGTCGCCTGTCAGGGAACCGAGGGCGCATACTCTCAGCTTGCCTGCGAAAAGCTGTTTGAGCTGCCCTCCATAATGTACTTCAACAACTGGGACAATGTTTTTTCGGCAGTGGAATCAGGGCTTTGCCGATATGGAATTCTGCCTATCGAAAACAGCACCGCAGGAACAGTGAACCGCATTTATGACCTTATGACGGATAATAATTTTAGTATAGTAAGGAGCGTAAAGATAAAAACAAGCCATACTCTGCTCGTAAACAGCGGAGTAAAGCTTTCGGATGTAAAAGAGATAATCTCTCATGAGCAGGCGATACAGCAGTGCGATAACTTTTTAAGAGAGCTTAAGGGCGTAAAGGTCACCTACTGCGAAAACACCGCCGTCGCTGCAAAAACCGTTCGGGATTCTGGCAGAAAGGACCTTGCGGCAATCTCCTCACGCCCCTGCTCCGCGCTCTACGGGCTTAGCATACTTCCGAACTCTATACAGAACAACGACGTAAACTATACCCGTTTTATATGTATTTCAAAAAATACGGAGATATATCCCGGTGCAAACAAAACCAGTTTTATGCTCTCTGTTCCCAACAAGCCCGGCTCTCTTTACCGTGTAATGTCGAAGTTTTCCGCACTCGGCATAAACCTGACAAAGCTTGAGAGCCGCCCGATACCGGGGAGCGAGTTTGAATTTTTGTTCTATCTTGATGTGGAAAGCTCCGTATATTCGCCTGCACTATTTGAGCTGATCAACGAGCTTGCTTATGGTACAGACAGATTCCGTTATCTCGGAAGCTATTCGGAGATGACCTGATGAAAGTATACGGATTATTAGGCGGCAGGTTAGGACACAGCTTTTCTCCTCAGATTCACTCTGTTTTCGGCGATTATGAGTACAGACTGTTCCCGCGTGCAAAGCATGAGATTGATGAGTTTTTTTCTAAAAGGGAATTTGCCGGGATAAATGTGACCATTCCCTACAAACAGACGGTTATCCCCTACTGCGACGTTATTTCACCGATTGCACAGAGGCTTCACAGCATTAACACGATTACTGTACAGCCCGACGGTACACTTCACGGGGATAATACCGATTACAGAGGTTTTTTGTATATGCTCGGCAGAGCGGGAATCTCCGTTAAGGGAAAAAACACGCTCGTACTCGGTAGCGGAGGTTCTTCCCATACTGTATGTGCGGCCTTGGAAGATGAAGGAGCAAAAAAAATCACAGTATTTAAAAGGAGTGATATTGAGAATTATGCAAACCTCATCATTGACAAGGAAATACAGATAATCATAAACTGCACTCCTGTCGGAATGTATCCCGATAACGGAAAAAGCCCTGTAAACCTTAGTGATTTTCCAAAATGTGAAGCTGTTGCAGACCTTATTTACAATCCCGATAAAACGGAGTTGTTATTACAAGCAAAAAAGCTGGGATTAAATTATGTTAACGGGCTTACAATGCTTGTCGCGCAGGCAAAATACTCCTCGGAACTGTTTACCGGTACACAGCTTGACGAAGGTATGATCGAAAAAGCACTTAAATCCGTGAGGAACGAGATGCGGAACATCGTCCTTATCGGGATGCCCGGCAGTGGTAAAACCAGCGTAGGAAAGCGGTTATCCGAGCTGATGAAAAGGCGGTTTTTCGATTCAGACGAGATAATCACAAGGGTTTATGAAAAAAATCCCGCCGAAATTATCGAAAAAAAGGGAGAATCGTTTTTCCGCTTAATAGAAGCCACGGTTATCAGCGAAGCGGGAAAAGCGACCTCAGCGGTCATCTCAACGGGCGGCGGAGCCGTTATAAACGAGCAGAATATAGATTATCTGCGGCAAAACGGGATAATAATTTTTCTCGAACGCGACCTTGGTTTGCTTGATGTTACCTGCAGACCGCTCTCAAGCGGTAAAAACGCTTTACAAGCACTTTATAATGCACGAATTCCGCTTTACAGAAAGTATGCCGATTACATTGTTGACGGAAACGGAAGCATCGAAGAGACAGCAAAAAAAATAACAGAGATACTGAAATAAGCATATATAAGGGCAGTTCCGTGCGGAACTGCCCAATTTCAAGGTATGTTAAAGGTATGTTATCTGTTAAGGTATACTCTCTTGTTCTCTTTGCCGCTCTCATAAATCGCACAAATCATTTCCTGTGTTTTATAAGCGCTCTCTACGGGAATAAACGGTGTTCCGGACTCGATTGTCTCATAAAAATTCTTTATCTGCTTTGCATGATTTACACCCCAATAGGACTTTACATTGCCGTAGTCGAATTTCTCGTTAGGATCTCTCTCGGCGATAATGGTCCTGCCGTCAAAGAATCTTATTGTCGCTTTATCAGCTACCATTTCAACAACAGCCTTCTCACAGGCAAACTCGATTTCGACATCGGCATCATAAGAATAATAATTAATAGCATGGAAGTTTGTCATAAGCCCGCTCTTGTAAACGATTATGCCTTCGGCGGTATCCTCAACCTCAATCTTTGCGTGACCTCTCTTGGCTATCGTCGCATCGATAAAATCTATATCCTCGTTGATTATATGGCGCATCATATCGAGCGTATGGATCGCTTGGTCTATAATAACGCCGCCGCCTTCTTTATCCCATGTTCCCTTCCAGTCGCTTCCGCCGTAATAGTCGTCGGATCTGTTCCATGTGACAAAGCATTTTGCGGACAGTATTTTACCGAGTGTGCCGCTTTCGTACTGTTCTTTTACGAGTAATGTGCCGGCATTATAATGGTTCTGGAAGATACAGCCCAAGCGTACACCGCACTTTTTTGCGGTATCTATCATTGCTTTTGATTCTTCGAGCTTTATCGACATAGGCTTTTCGGTCAGGACATGCTTGCCATGCTCCATACAGTAAATAGCTACTATTGAATGCAGATAGTGCGGTAAGCAGAGATGAACGGCGTCGATTTCCTCTTTTTCGAGCATTTCCTTATAATCGGTATACCACCTGCAGCCAAACTCGGCCGCCTTTTCCCTGGCACGGTCTTCCTTAACATCACATACTGCGACAAGCTCCGCATTTTCGCATTCCATGACGCCTACGGCATGCATCGGAAAAATATTTCCGCAACCGATTATGGCAGCCTTGTAATTCTTCATTCCCTAAACCTCCATAATTTTGTATACTACGTTATTTTAGCATATTGTCAATCTAATTCAATAGTGTACAAGTAAAAAATCTTACAACGAAACCACATATTTTTGTATCTATTGACAAATATAACTAACTCCTGTAAAATATGATTATCTTTTACAGAAAGGCTTTTAGTATGAAAGTATACGAATTATCCGATAAAGATAAAGAGCTTATTGAAGCCGCGCTCGAGATGGAAAAGCAAAATCACGATTACGGATTGCATTACCGCGTTGTAGCCTGCGCCCTGCGTTGCGGAAACGGTGAAGTTTACAGGGGCATAAATATCGGAAAAATCCACAACTCCTGCGCTGAGTATGTAGCATTCGGAGCGGCAATATCAAACGGGCAGCGTGAATTTGACACTATCGTTGCGGTGCATGCGGAGGCGAAAAACAATATTGTTACTCCCTGCGGCAACTGCAGACAGCTCATGATGGAATACTGCCCTGATATATTTGTCATTATAAACGACGAAACCGGAAAGCCGGTAAAGGTCAGAGCAAGGGAGCTTCTGCCGTATGCGTATGAGGAAATCATTATAAACGACTGTTAAGTTCCGCTTTCTATATAATTTACAGTTCCCTCCCTGCGTAAAGCACGCTCGGAGGGCTGTTCTTTTATATAACCGAGAGCAAGTGCAAAAAAAGGCTTATAGTCATCGGGTATACCGAGCTCTTTTTTCAGCTTTTCGCCCTCGGCTGTGGCAAAGGCCGGACGGAAGGAAGCGATATAACAGCTGCCGATACCTAACGAATGCGCCGCAACCGACATAATCGTAGCAGCGTTGGCACAATCGACCTCAGCGTATTTTTTATCGTTCATTCCCGATATTATAATCGCGCAGGGTGCACCTCTGAAGTTGTCATACTCCTCGGTAACATTTGACATCCTTGCCGAATCGTTGTTGTTTGCAAAAAACTCTCTTTTATTTATCGCACTGATTTTATCGAGCATGCCCCGGTTATCAACAACCGTAAAATGCCAGGGCTGAACACCCATTCCGGTCGGTGAGAACAAACCGCATTTAACAATTAAATCCAGTTTTTCCCGCTCTATACGTTTTTCGGTATATGAGCGGATGCTCCTCCGGCTTAAAATATTGCTTATGGTCTCGTTCATCATTTACAATACTCTCCCCTTATATTTCAATTATTTTATAAAAGTTTTCGGTTCCGGTGCACATCGCTTTCAACGTGATGTATTCTATGTTATCGATATTATTTTCTGCTCCGGGATGATAATGCCCCTGATAAACAGCGGTAATCCTACCGTCGTCCGATAGTATTTTCCGCACTTTGGCGGCGTTTTTTATCATATGTCTCGGCTCCACTGACGGATCTATATTCTGGTGTGAAAAAACCACTATTTTACTTTCGAAGCAGGTGCTCAGAGTATGCGCAAGAGCGTTAATGCCGTTTTCGGTTATATTGGAATCTGTCCAGTCATTATTTTGACTGTTGTACCTGACACCGTCCTTTGCGTAATTCGCATCAAGGAAGATCAACCTTATATCGTCCCTCGCAAGTGTAGCAGGTGCGGTTTTTATACCTGATATTCGTTCAAATTCATCATTAGTAAATAAAACAGCATCATGATTGCCCATACAGCAAATGCTTTCGACACCGCTTTCATTAATGAGTTTTCCCACTCTTTCAAGATTGAGGATATTTCTGCTCATTTCACCATCGTCGTCAATAAGGTCTCCGAGGCATACTATTAAATCAACACCGTTCAACATGAATTCCCCGACAGAATCCTTTATTTTATTGTACGAAAGCACCGGTCTTCGGTTTGTACCAAGCAGTTCCTTTGAGCAGTAATGTGAATCCGCAAATAATCCGATTTTCACGTTCGACACCGTTCCTGTTTTAAATCTTTGATAATTCTATATCATTATATAATCATTATATAACAAAAGTCAATTCAATGAAGTCATGTATTAAAGTATTAGTACAATAATGAACTGTTTGGAAAATTTCAGATGTTAAAAAATTAACTTTACTTATGCGGTATTTACAAAGACTTTTTTTTATGCTACACTTTTTTCAGCAGATAAACAACAGTTTATATAAAAAATTTCCCGGTTTTTTAAGTCAGAAAAGTGAAAGGTTGATTTAATGTTAATTTTAAAAAGAATCGTAAAGGATTATCTCACCGGAGAGACTAAGGTTGCAGCACTAAAAGGGATAGACCTCGAGTTTAGAAAAAGCGAATTCGTTTGTATTCTCGGCCCCTCCGGCTGCGGAAAAACCACGATGCTGAACATCATAGGCGGGCTCGATCAATATACGAGCGGCGATCTGATTGTAAACGGAAAATCCACAAAGCAATTCAACGACCGCGATTGGGACATTTACCGTAACAATTCGATAGGTTTTGTATTTCAAAACTACAATCTGATACCCCACCAGACCGTGCTTTCCAACGTTGAACTCGCGCTTACTCTTTCCGGCGTGTCAAAGTCGGAACGCAGAAAGAGGGCAACCGAGGCTTTGAAAAATGTCGGGCTCGAGGACCAGCTCCACAAAAAGCCCAACCAGATGTCCGGAGGGCAGATGCAGCGTGTAGCAATAGCGCGCGCCCTTGTAAATAATCCCGATATACTGCTTGCAGACGAACCGACGGGTGCGCTCGATTCACAGACCAGCACGCAGGTTATGGATATTCTCAAGGAAATCTCAAAAGAAAAGCTTATAATCATGGTAACCCATAACTCCGATATAGCGGAAAGGTATTCCACAAGGACAATAAATGTACTTGACGGAATGGTTACCGGCGACTCTAATCCATATCATTCCGAACCGGAACAAGAAACAATAGCAGAGCAGAAAAAGGCAAAAAAGAAAAGGATTAAGAAAAAATCCATGTCCTTCATTACAGCGCTCTCGTTGTCGCTGAACAATCTGATGACCAAAAAGACACGCACAATCATGACCGGTTTTGCAGGTTCTATCGGTATTATCGGCATTGCTCTAATTTTGTCGGTATCTACAGGCGTTCAGTCCTACATAAACACGGTTGAGCGAGATACCATGTCAAGCTATCCGCTTACAATTACCGAGACTACTATGGATACCACGGCTTTGATGACCGCATTTATCGGTGATGCAGAAACCGATACCACTTCCCAGGAGGAAAACAGGATTTATTCAAACGACATTATGTTTAAAATGATGGATTCAATGACTTCCGGTATTTCCACAAACAACCTAACCGCTTTCAAAGCCTATATCGAGAGCGATGAATGCGATATTGACCAGTATGTCAACGATATAAAATATTCTTATGCTACGGGATTAAACGTTTACCTTGAAAATGACGACGGTTCATACACGAAAGGCCTTATGGATTATTACGATATGTATGAATCCTTAGGGGTAAGTATGGAAATAGACTCCTCTTTACCTATGATGGGAAGCGTAGCCTCCGCATGGCAGGAGCTTATCGGAGATGACGAATATATAAAATCACAGTATTCGTTGCTCTACGGTAGTTATCCTTCGTCATATGACGAGGTGGTCCTGATTGTAGATGAGAATAATCAGGTGACCGACTATACTCTGTACTCGCTGGGAATTCTCGATATCAATAATGTAAAGAAATACTTGGAAGCAGCAGAGGAAGCAATTAAAAACGGCACCGAGAACTCCTATAAGATTGAGCCTGTCAGCTATTCCTTTGAGGAGTTATGCGAATACAAGTTCAGGGTGCTGCTGGACTCGGACTATTATAATTACAACGCAGACAGCAATATTATCACGGAATGCAACGATATTGAAATAGCGGGAAAAATCGGCAGCGGTTTGGAGCTGAAGCTCGTCGGTATAATGCGTGCTTCTGAGGATTCCACGATAGAACATGGTATCGGTGCAATCGGATATACAGCCGAGTTGATGAAGACTGTCGTTGACAAGGTTAATAACAGTGACGTTGTAACCGCGCAGAGAAACCACCCCGATACCGATTTATTCACCGGTATTGAATTTGGTAAAATGGTTTACACACCTGATGAAATCCGCGCCTTTTTAGCGGCAAACCCCGAATATGCGAGCTATGCCGAATTGCCTGATGAAATGCTTTTGGAATATGCGAGTACCTTTATGACGGAAACCGCCACTTATGATAAGAATATGAAAAAGCTCGGCGGAGTTGATAAAAACAAGCCTTACTTAATAAACTTATATCCCAAAGATTTTGAATCAAAAGAAGCAATAACTAAAATTATATCCGATTACAATGCTAATCAGGTTGAGGAGAACAAGATAACCTACACGGATACAATAGCTCTTATGATGAGCTCTGTAACCACCATTATCAACGCAATTTCATATGTTTTAATGGCTTTTGTGGCAATTTCACTTGTCGTATCCTCGATAATGATAGGTATAATAACTTATATTTCAGTATTGGAAAGGACAAAGGAAATCGGTATCCTTCGTGCTATCGGTGCGTCAAAGAAGGATATTTCACGCGTGTTCAACGCCGAAACTCTTATTATCGGTTTCGTTTCGGGTACGCTCGGTATTGCTATTACGCTGCTGCTGCTGTTCCCGATTAATGCGATTCTGCACGTTTTGACCGGAATTGAAACTCTGAGCGCCACCCTGCCCGTTATCGGAGGCCTCGTGCTTGTGGTAATCAGCATGTGTCTGACCTTTATCGCGGGTCTTATTCCCTCAAGAATCGCAGCGAAAAAGGATCCGGTAATCGCTCTGAGAACTGAATAAATACAAAATATATCTCAACATAAAAAGTAAGCCGCACGACCGTTTTCCGGACGTGCGGCTTCTTTTTCATACAATTACTAACAGAACTTTATACCAAAGCAAAACCCGATGTTTTTTTCAGTAAGGCGGTATTGGGGTGCGGTATACGGTCCGCAGGAACCGGAGCCGACTCCGGTTTGTTTGTAATTTATATTAAGATATGTGTTTTTGCTGAATTTTAGCAAATGATAATGAGTTGTATCAGCAATGGTTTTCGCATCCGTATGCAGGGCGGAAAACTCAAAAGGCTTATCCTTTTTAAAAACTGTAATTGATGATTTTCCATCGGTGTGAGTGAGCTTAACGAATTCCGTACTGTAATGGTTCCCGCATTCCTGCGGCTTTATATATGGGGTGAACTGCTCGCTTACCGTTGATGAGAACCTTGATTTTCTGCATGACAGACGCTTGTCTATATAACTTTCATGCGGACCATACGCAAAGAATTCGAGATTCTCAAAACCCTCTGCTAATGGCAGAGTCATACCGAAAAGCGGTAAAAAATCTATATGCTCGCTGACGTTTGCTTTTATGTCAAAGGTTAATTCACTTTCCGAATTTATGCGCCATGTCATCCTTCCAGTTACAAGCGGTACGATTGCCGATGCCGTTATTTTTATATCGCATTCTATTACAGCCTCGCCGTTTTCCATACGGCAGTCAATATTCCTCGCCTGTTCCGATGTTCTGTCAAATCCGAAATCCGAAAAATACTTTAACATATACATATCGTTATCGATTGGTGCTCTGTAAAGGCTTAAACCGGCCTTTTTTTCAAGAATATTTTTGCCGTTCAAAATAATCGAAGCCAACATGCCTGTTTTATTACAGAATGAAAGCGTGGTTTTTTCCGTCTTAACCTCGATAATGCCTGTTTTGCGGCAAATCTCGGGTGCAGTGCTTTTTTTCGTAACTATATCGGTTTTTTGCAAGGCAAGGGATTTGAGCTCTATCTGTTCAAAAGTGATTTCATATCCCTTTTTCGCCCAAAAACAATCGCTTTTCAAAATAAACGAGAAAGTAATAAAAACAATTTCGCCGTCGACAGAATTAATGTCGAGCTCCAATTCCCTTTTTCCGCCGGGAGCGATACCAGAGATGTCTATAAAGCCCCCGCTTGCAGGAACTCCGTCCGCTTCTATTGTATAGACGCACTCGATATTATCAAGACTTGTAAAAAAGTTTCTGTTTTCAATACAGAATTTACCCGTTTTTTCGTCAATAAGCGTAACCTTTACGGGTTGGTATGCTTTTTTCATCTCCAAAGTAGCGGGTTTGATTTTTCTGTTTGGAGTGACAAGCCCGTCTACGCAAAAATTACCGTCGTGAACATCCTCGCCAAAATCACCGCCGTACAGGAAAATATCCCTGCCATCGTCTGTTTTACCCTTATATATCGCATGGTCGCACCATTCCCAGATAAATCCGCCGCATATTCGCTCGGTGGAATTAAACAAATTCCAGTAATCATTTAAGTCGCCCGGACCGTTTCCCATCGCGTGGCTGTATTCGCACAGCATAAAAGGTCTTTTTTCATCGTTATTATCTAAAAAACTCTGTTTAATCTTTTCGATTGAGGAATACATCTGGCTTACCAGATCAATATCGTCATCATCTATCTCCGTTGTTGTAAGTCTGTGATTATAACTCTCACAGTGAATCAACCTGCTGTTATCCGTTCTTTTAATCCATTTTGCGCCGTTTGCAAGGCTAACGCCGTAACCAGATTCATTACAGAGAGACCATATTATTACACTCGACTGATTTTTGTCGCGCTCGACCATTCTGCGTATCCTGTCCGCGTACAAAGGCTCCCACTCCGGCAACAGGGTGATATAGCTCATCTGCCTGTAATCGCATCCCGGAATATGAGTTCCTCCCCCGTGAGCTTCTATATCCGCCTCGTCAATCAGATAAAAGCCCATCTCACCGCATAGACCATAAAATCTCGGATCATTCGGATAATGGGATGTCCTTATCGCATTGACATTGTGCCTTTTCATAATCATAAGGTCACGGCGCATATGTTCCATATCGATCGAATAACCCAAAACAGGGTCGCTGTCATGCCTGTTTACGCCCTTTAGCTTTATGCTTTTTCCGTTCAGCTTCAACACGCCTTTTTCAGTCTTGATCTCCCTGATGCCTATCTTCTGCGGGATAAACTCGTCAAACGCATTCAAAACTATTGTGTA
Source organism: Eubacteriales bacterium (assembly GCA_028702135.1). Lineage (GTDB taxonomy): Bacteria > Bacillota > Clostridia > Oscillospirales > CAG-382 > UBA1049. Next base: position 23,556 of record JAQVPJ010000004.1, read on the forward strand.
TAGATAAGGGTTCTCCGCGCTCCAGAGCAAAATATTATCGAGATGGATTCGTATGTTACCCGAGGAGTAATCAAAATCCCCGGAATAAACAACACGACCAGTGTTATCATATATATTTATGCCGATATCAGAAAGACCTCTCCCTTTTAACTTGATGTTTAGGTTGCAGCTCTTATAATCGCTGTTCAGATCATAGGTTATAAAAAAATCAAATATATGTCCGGCATCCCTCTCAAGGATAAAAACCTCCCTGAAAATACCCGACAGACGGAACTTATCCTGATCCTCAAGATAAGTCCCCTTGCAGAATTTCAAAACATACAATAAAATCTCGTTGACACCATCGTTAACATATTCGGTTATGTCGAACTCCGATGTGCAGTGCGACACCTCGCTGTATCCAGTAAAGATACCGTTTATAAAAAGGTAAAAACAGGAGTCCACACCCTCAAAGTTCAGGCAATATCTTTTATCCTGCTTTTTTGACAAATTGAATTCCCTGTGATAAACACCGACAGGGTTTTCTACCGGAACAAACGGAGGGTCGAACGGTATCGGGTATCTGATATTTGTGTAATGCGGAGAGCCGTAGCCCTTCATCTGCCAGTTTGAAGGAACACTAATAGATCTGTTCCCGGATGGAAAATCACCGCAGTTTACGGCATTTTCAGCTGCCTGTAAATCATCGTAATAACCAAAATTCCAATCACCGCACAGCGAGTAAAATCTGTCCGAATACTCCCTTATGCCTGTCTTTGCAGAGTATTCTGAGGAAAACGGTACATAATACGCCCGCGGATCAAGGCACCCGACGTGGATATTTTTCAAATCCTCATGATAATACTTCGTTATTTCCGCACGCATATAAAACCTCACTGTTTTTCGTCGCTGATGTTTTCGCCAAAGCGTTTTATCTTCTGAGTTGTGGTCTTTTCAAACTCCCTGTCCCTGATGATAAATGACTTGATTCTCTTATAGGAAGGCAGTTTATCGTTGATCTCCTCCACGGCATTCCTGATAATCTCATGTATCTCTTCCTTTGTCGGCACAGCGACCTGAAGAGCCTCCTTTATCGCTTCAAGGTTGGGAAGAATCTTTGCTTTTACGAAAACATCCTCGCTCCCAGACGCTCCTATTATAATCGCATCTGCTACAAGCTTGTTTCCGTAAAGACGGCTCTCTATCTCCTCGGGATAAATATTTTTTCCGTTTTTGGTGATGATTACATTCTTGCTTCTTCCGGTAATATACAAAAATCCGTTTTCGTCGAGATAACCGAGGTCTCCGGTGTGGAACCAACCGTCCCTTATAACTGCTTCAGTCGCTTCCGGATCCCTGTAATAACCCCTCATGATGTTTTCACCACGTGCGATTATCTCCCCTACTCCCTCGCTGTTCGGCTCGAAAATCTTAATATCAACGTCGTGGATGGGCAGTCCGGTAGAATCGCTCTTAACAAAGAAATCGTTGTTGCCTGCTAAAAGCGGAGAACATTCGGTAAGACCGTAGCCCTGCAAAACGCGTACTCCGAGGAAGGAGAGCTGCTCGACAATCTCTTTATCAATACCGGCAGCTCCTACTATAAAAGTGTGCAGTCTTCCACCGAGCGAATTCTTAACCTTACGTTTTATGACAATCTGGATATAAAATGGCAGAGCTCTTAACAGTTCGCTGAAGACCATATCCTTTGTTTTTTCTTTATATTTGGCGGGAATGTTTTCCCTGACCGAATCTTCCAATTTCTGGGATACCTTTTCTAAGAGCAGAGGTACAGTTACGATTACGCTCGGATGATATTCGCCGATGTTCCTGTAAATATAACGCAGTCCGTCGCAGAATGTAATGCAGGCGCCGCTGTAAATGATTTTCAAAAAACCAAGGGTACATTCATAGGTATGATGTAAAGGCAATATGGAAAGTACCTTGTCCTTGCTCTTGATTTTTACCATTTTTGAAACAGACATGATGTTGGCGCATATATTGCGGTGGGATAAACAAACGCCTTTTGCGTTACCTGTAGTTCCGGAGGTGAAGATAAGGATTTTCGATTCGTCCCTGTCAATAGGCATCGTTTCCGCCTCTGTGTTACCCTGACCGTACTGCGTACTATCGGCACTTATGAGCGATGCTATTGATTCGGTGTCGGTATTATCCGATTCCTCCCGTGTTCTGATAAATATAAAACCCTGCCTGTTGACTGTTTTTTGCAGCTTTAATAAATACTTCTCATCTGCAATTAACGCCTCGGCTTCGGAAGCTTCAATAAAACCCGTCATATCCTCTATGGAAATCTCCTTATCGAGAGGGACAACAATTCCCACCGTCGAAGCGGCAAGATAGGTTATCGCCCACTCATAACTGTTTATTCCGGTAACAGCTATCGGCTTGTTTTTAAGCCCCATAGAAATAAATGTATTCGCAAGCGTAAGGTAATCGTTTTTCATCCTCTCATAGGTAATTCTTATATAAGAACCCTTTGCTTCTTTCAGATAAAAAGCGGTTCTCTTTCTGTAAATTCTCGCACTTTCTAACACAAGTTCCCTTATGTTTTCAGCTTTCCTAACTTTGTATTGCTTCGTTAAAAATTGCTCGTAGATTGTTTTATTCATTCATACTACCCCTTTATTTTGTATTCCCATATTTTAATTATACCGATTTATATTATCGAAAAACGCAAATAATTTGTTTTTTCACAAAAAAAACATTCAACTTTTCCGAAAAAACGCAGGAATTTCCGTATATTCATATTATATAGGTAAAACAGATAAATTCAATAGCGGAAGCAAAAATAAAGTGTGAATGTATCCAAGTTTTACCGATAAATAAATTTCGATAAAATTTTATCGAAAGGTATTGTTTTTTTAAAAACTCTGTGATAAGATACATATTTGATTGAGTATGTAAAAAACCGGTCTGATTCAGTCAGACCGTATTTAGAAAAAATCATTTCATATATACTATTTTAACATATCAGGAGGATAAGTGTATGTCACTTACAAAGGATCAAATCGATACGAATCAGGCAAAGCTCATTGAGTTTATTGCTAAGCACAAGGACACCGACGGTCCGCTTATGCCAATAATGCAAAAAGCTCAGGAGCTTTTCGGATATCTCTCTATGGACACAATGACACTGATCGCAGATTCGCTGGATATCCCCGTTTCGGAGATATACGGCGTGGCTACCTTTTATTCGCAGTTTTCCCTGAACGCAAAGGGAGAGAAAACAATCAGCGTCTGCACCGGAACAGCTTGCTATGTCAAGGGTGCGCAGGATATTCTTGACGAAGTAAAGGCTCAGCTCGGTATAAATGTCGGAGAGACTACCGCCGACGGCAGATTCTCAATAATTGACACGCGCTGCCTCGGATGCTGCGGACTTGCACCGGTGCTCGTTGTCAACAACGATGTTTACGGCAGACTGGTACCTGCGGACGTCAAGGGAATACTTGACAAATACCGCTGATAAGTAAAGAAATCTATGAAAATTAACGAGATAAGAGATTTATTGAACGCCAATGTAATATGCGGTGCGGATTCGTTGGATAAGGATGTTTACAGCGCCTGCGGAAGCGATATGATGAGTGATGTTCTCGCCTTTGTAAAGGATCAGGCTGTGCTTCTGACCGGTCTTGTCAACTCTCAGGTTATCCGTACTGCGCAAATGATGGATATGCAGTGTATTGTCTTTGTTCGCAACAAAATTCCGGCTGAGGATATGATTACTCTTGCAAAAAACAGCGGGCTTGTACTGCTGGCAACGCCTCTCAGGATGTACGAGGCCTGCGGGATACTGTATTCCAAAGGTCTTACGGGCAGCAAGTGCAATGAGTGAGACTATACAGTTCCATTATGACGTAGACGGAGAGAATTTCACCTCGGCGGGAGAAGCGTCGGTTCAGATAAAGCAAAAGCTCCGTCAGCTTGGCTTTACGCCCGACATAATACGGCGGGTATCGATCGCGATGTACGAGGGCGAAATAAATATGGTCATACATGCCGGCGGTGGGGTTGCCGATGTTTTTGTGGACCCCGAATCGATTAAAATAATACTTGAGGATCACGGACCGGGAATTTCCGACATATCTCTCGCCATGCAGGAGGGTTTTTCGACTGCGACCGATACGGTGCGCTCGCTCGGATTCGGAGCGGGAATGGGGCTGCCCAACATGAAGCGTTACACGGACAGTATGGAGATCGATTCGGAGTTAGGCAAGGGTACTAAGATAACAATGGTTGTAAACGTACCCATATGAGTTTTTTACCGTCTATGGACGGTAACAACATATATTTGGTGGTTAATCATGACAGAATACAAGCACTCTGTTTCACTTGATATTGAAAAGTGCAAGGGCTGCACGAATTGTCTGAAGCGTTGCCCGACCGAAGCGATTAGGATCAGAAACGGTCATGCGGTAATCAATTCGTCACGCTGTATCGACTGCGGAGAGTGTATAAGAATCTGTCCCTACAAAGCAAAAAAAGCAATAAGCGACAAGCTCGATGCAATAAAGGATTTTAAATGGAAAATCGCACTTCCCGCCCCTTCTCTGTACGGACAGTTCGATTCGCTTGACGAAATAGATTATGTTTTACAGGGACTTTTGGATTTGGGCTTTGACGATGTTTTTGAGGTTGCGAGAGCGGCGGAGCTGGTATCCGGTTATACAAGGAGATACATAAACAGACCAAACTCAATAAAACCCGTCATTTCATCCGCTTGTCCCGTAATCGTTCGTCTTATCAGCCTTCGTTTTCCGTATCTGTGCGATAATGTTATGCCTCTGCAGCCTCCGATGGAGATCGCCGCGATGCTTGCGAAAAAGCAGGCTTTGGAGAAAAACCCCGATTTATGCGAATCCGATATAGCAACCTGCTTTATTTCCCCCTGTCCGGCGAAGGTAAGTTATGTCAAGAACGATGCTACAGATAAAAAAAGCTATGTCGACTGTGTGGTTTCGATGAGCGATATTTATTTTTCCCTACTCGGTGTTATGAAAAAAGCGAAGCCTCTGCTTCCGCTGTCCCGTTCGGGAATGATAGGTATCGGGTGGGCTTCTACGGGTGGTGAATCCTCCGCAATATTCAACGACAAATACCTTGCCGCCGACGGTATCGAAAACGTGATGAAGGTGCTTGACCAGATCGACAACGGCACCTTCCCGGACCTTGAGTTCATTGAGCTCAACGCCTGCAACGGCGGCTGTGTCGGAGGAACGATGGCTGTCGAGAATCCTTATATCGCAAAAGCAAGGCTACAGACGCTCAAGCGTTATCTGCCTGTTTCTCAAAACTGGAACAGAAAAACGGCGGGTGAGGATGACTTTTATATACCCGATGATTATATAATCCAGTCGGAGCTTGAATATAAGCCGGTCTCTCAGCTTGCAAACGACACCAACGAGGCGATTAAAAAAATGGCAGATATCCAAGCGGTACGGGAGCAGCTTCCCGACTTAGACTGCGGTTCCTGCGGTGCACCGACCTGTCAGGCGTTCGCTTACGACGTTGTAAAGGGCGAGGCAAGCGAGGATGAATGCATAGTCAAAATGCGAATGCGTATCAAGGAGCTTCTAAAATCCGACTACGCAAAACCAGAGAAGGAGTCCGCGGAAAATGACAGTAAATAAAGCGATAGAAGCACTTTCTTTAGAGGTTGTAAACCTTTCCGACGGTGATAGAAATATACAGAGCGGCTATTCTGGCGACCTTTTGAGCTGGGTTATGGCAAGAGCGACCAACGGCAGCGCATGGATAACAATAATGAGCAATGTGAATATTATCGCTGTCGCATCGCTTCTTGACCTTTCCTGTATAATATTATCCGAAAATGCTGAAATTAGCGAGGAACTGCGGAATTTAGCCATACAGAAGAATATAAATCTTCTGCGCAGTGAGAAAAACAGCTTTCAGCTGTCTTTTGAGCTGGGAAAACTATTGTAAAAATGAACGAATATTTTTACGACCTGCATATTCACTCATGTCTCTCCCCCTGCGCAAACAATGATATGACACCGAACAATATCGCAGGTATGGCGGAGTTGAACGGTCTGCACATCGTGGCGCTGACGGATCACAACAGTTGTAAAAACTGCCCCGCATTTTTCGAAGCATGTCAAAAACACGGCTTAACAGCAGTTGCGGGGATGGAGCTTACAACAGCGGAGGATATTCATCTTATCTGTCTTTTTGAGTCCTTAGAAGACGCCATGTGTTTCGATACAGATGTCTCGGCAAAACGCATAATGATAAAAAACAGAACCGATATTTTCGGAGAGCAGATAATTATGGACAGCGAGGACAACATTATCGGTTATGAGGAAAACCTGCTCCCCAACGCCACGACGCTGACGATCGAAGCCGCATATACGCTTGCTATCGGGCATAACGCCATATGTTACCCGGCACATATAGACAGGCAGGCAAACGGCATAATTACTACCCTCGGTACTTTTCCCTCAAACCCGCCCTTTGAATGTGCTGAGTTCAACAACAGCTCTCTTTCGACAGAATATATTAAAGCTTATCCGGCTTTGAAGGAAAAAAGGTTATTAACAAGCTCCGATGCCCACTATTTATGGCATATAAGCGAGGCGGTTAATTCAGTAATGCTCGGCGACTTGTCATATAGCACCGGATCGGTAAGAAAAAGGCTGTTTGAATTTTTAAGAGGAAAAACCATATAGGATAAAAAATGAAAGAACTATCTCTTAACATACTCGATATCGCCATGAACTCAGTAAAAGCGGGAGCAAAAAACATAACGATTTCAATTACAGAAAGCGGAGATGTGTTAAGTATTGCTATAACGGATGACGGCTGCGGTATGACAAAGGAACAGACAGATAAGCTATCAGATCCGTTTTTCACCACCCGAAGCACAAGAAAGGTCGGCTTGGGAATCCCGTTTTTTAAGCTCGCAGCAGAGCAGACAGGCGGTAAACTCGAGATAAAATCAATTTCATCCGAAGATAACCAGAATAATCACGGCACAACGGTTTTTGCGTTTTTTTACAAAAACCATATTGACTTTACTCCTCTCGGTGATATACTTTCTACGGTGATTACGCTCATACAGGGAAGTCCGGATATCGACTTTCATTTTATGCATATAACAGATGACCGTAATGTCTGCTTTTCTACAAAAGAGATAAGAGAGCAACTCGGCGTTATACCTTTGAACGAACCGGAGATACTCAACTGGATTTCCGATTATATTAAGGAGCAATACGAATAAAGATATAAAATAAATTATATAAGGAAGGGCACAAAAGTATGAAAACATTAGCGGAACTCGCTGCAATCAAAGCAAAAATGCAGGAGAAGGTAGCAATGCGTGAGGGTGCTGCGTCAACCCGTATAGTCGTCGGTATGGCAACCTGCGGTATTGCCGCGGGCGCAAGACCGGTGCTGAACGCCTTTGTGGAAGAAATCAACAAAGAAGGTCTTTTTGATAAGGTAACCGTTACCCAGACGGGTTGTATAGGCATTTGCCAGTTTGAACCGGTGGTGGAGGTTTACACCCCCGACAACGAGAAGGTTACTTATGTAAAAATGACTGCCGAAAAGGTAAAAAGGGTTGTTTCGGAGCATATCAAGGGCGGAAATATCGTTTCCGAATATACAATCGGGAATGCAAAATAATTTTGAAGGTAAAAATCATTTACGAAGAAAGGAAAAATGTTAATTGCTTTTGCAACTGACAGATATGGTCTGAAATATGATTCGTTCACATGTTTTGATTTGCGCCGGAACCGGTTGTACCTCTTCGGGCAGCAAAGCTGTAAGAGAAGCGCTTGAAAAGGAACTTGTACGCAGGGAGCTTGATTCGGAGGTTAAGGTTGTTCAAACAGGCTGCTTCGGACTCTGCGCACTCGGTCCGATAATGATAATATATCCGGAAGGAACTTTTTACAGCCGTGTTACCGAAAAGGATGTTCCCGAAATCGTCGAGGAGCATTTATTGAAGGGAAGACTGGTTCAGCGCCTTGTTTACAACGATACCGGCGACGGCAGCGAGGATAAGAGCAATCCCGTATCACTAAACGAAACGGGATTCTATAAGAAGCAAAGACGCGTTGCTCTGAGGAACTGCGGTGTTATCAACCCCGAGAGTATTGATGAGTACATAGCCATGGACGGCTATTCCGCACTCGGCAAAGCGCTTACCGGGATGACACCGGATGAAGTAATTAAACTCATAAAGGACAGCGGTCTGCGCGGACGCGGCGGCGGAGGCTTCCCCACAGGAACAAAGTGGCAGTTCGCCGCAAACAGCGTTTCCGACAAGAAATATGTCGTCTGCAATGCGGATGAGGGCGATCCCGGTGCGTTTATGGACCGTTCGGTGCTTGAGGGAGATCCTCATGCCGTGATCGAGGCTATGGCGATCGCAGGTTATGCAATAGGCGCTGATGAGGGTTATATTTATGTAAGAGCAGAATACCCGATCGCGATAGAACGCCTTGAAATCGCCATCGCACAGGCAAGGGAATACAACCTGTTGGGAAAAGATATTTTCGGCTCGGGCTTTAATTTTGATATTCAGCTCAGGTTCGGCGCGGGCGCTTTCGTCTGCGGTGAGGAGACTGCTCTTCTTACCTCTATCGAGGGCAACAGGGGCGAGCCGCGTCCACGTCCTCCGTTCCCGGCGGTCAAGGGTTTGTTCGGACAGCCGACAATAATAAATAATGTTGAGACTTATGCCAATATAGCGCAGATCATTTTAAAAGGTCCCGAATGGTTCGCCTCGATGGGTACAGAGAAATCCAAGGGAACAAAGGTTTTCGCACTGGGCGGAAAAATCATGCATACCGGACTTGTCGAGATACCGATGGGCACAACCCTGCGCGAGATTCTATTTGAAATCGGCGGCGGAATCCCCAACGGCAAAAAGTTCAAAGCGGCACAGACAGGCGGCCCCTCCGGCGGATGTATACCCGCTTCGCTTATTGACACCCCTATCGATTATGATTCGTTAATCTCTATCGGCGCGATGATGGGTTCCGGCGGTCTTATCGTAATGGACGAGGATACCTGCATGGTCGATATAGCAAAATTCTTCCTCGAATTTACTGTTGACGAGTCCTGCGGAAAATGCGTTCCCTGCCGTATAGGTACGAGACGCATGCTTGAGATTTTAGACCGTATCACCTCAGGCAAGGGCGAGGAAGGTGACATTGAGAAGCTTGAGGAGCTGGGTAACAATATAAAATCCACCTCTCTTTGCGCTCTCGGTCAGACCGCGCCGAATCCGGTTCTTTCGACAATACGTTATTTCAGGGATGAATACGAGGCGCATATTAAAGAAAAGCGCTGTCCGGCAGGGCGCTGCAAGGCACTCGCAAGTTATACCATTATATCCGACGCCTGCAGGGGATGCAGCCTTTGCTCCAAAAAGTGTCCCGTCGGCGCAATCAGCGGCGAGATAAAAAAACCGTATGTAATCGACCAGAGTAAATGTATAAAATGCGGTGTTTGCATGGAAACCTGCAAATTCAGCGCAATAGAAAAGAAGTAAAGGAGGAATAAGGATATGAACACAGTTAATTTAACGATAGACGGAATCAAAATAACCGTTCCCGCTGATTATACCATCTTAGAGGCGGCAAGAGCGGCAAATATAAATATTCCTACTCTTTGCTATCTCAAGGATGTCAATCAGATCGGCTCATGCCGTCTCTGCCTTGTCGAAATCAAGGGTGCGAGAGCTCTGCAGGCGGCGTGCGTTTCACCCGTCGGCGAGGGAATGGAGATAAGGACAAACACAGAGAATCTGCGCAAGAACCGCAGGTTTGCGCTTGAGCTGATACTATCAAACCACAACAAGGAGTGTACCTCCTGTGTCAGAAGCGGAAACTGTGAGCTTCAAGCACTCTGCAACGACCTCGGTGTAAAGGAATACAGATATGAGGGCACTAAAACAAAATCTGTTGTAGACGACCTGAGCCCCTCGATTGTACGCGATAACAGCAAATGTATCGTATGCCGCAGATGTGTGTCTACCTGCAACAATATACAAAAGATAGGTGCTATCGGTGTTTCAAAGCGCGGATTCAAGACTACAATCGGCTGTATTTACGATAAAAGCCTTGCCGAATCCCCGTGTATAAACTGCGGACAGTGCATACTCGCCTGCCCCGTCGGAGCACTTCACGAAAAGAACAGCGTCGACGAGGTATGGGCAGCTCTGAACGATTCTTCAAAGCACGTTGTCGTGCAGACCGCCCCCGCTGTAAGAGCGACTCTCGGTGAGGAATTCGGAATGAAGATGGGTGTTTCGGTAACCGGAAAAATGGTAGCCGCTTTAAAAAGATTAGGCTTTGCAAAGGTATTCGATACGGACTTCGCTGCAGACCTCACCATCATGGAGGAGGGAACCGAGCTGATCCAAAGGTTGAATAACGGCGGAGTTCTCCCGATGATAACCTCCTGCTCACCCGGATGGATTAAGTATGCAGAGACATTTTACCCCGAGTTTATACCGAATCTTTCCACCTGTAAGTCCCCGCATGAGATGCTCGCCGCACTTATAAAGAGCTATTATGCCGAAAAGACCGGAATTGATCCCAAAAACATCTATACGGTATCGATCATGCCCTGTACTGCCAAAAAGTTCGAGTCAAAAAGAGAAGAGCTCGGCGACAACGGTGTTCAGGATGTGGATGCGGTCCTTACGGTAAGGGAGCTTGCTATGATGATAAAGGCCGCAGGTATCGACTTCAACAGGCTTCCCGATGATGATTTCGACTCCCTGTTCGGGGAATCCACCGGAGCCGGCGTCATATTCGGTGCGACAGGCGGAGTTATGGAGGCTGCTCTGCGTACAGTTTATGAAATAGTTACCGGCAAAACTTTAGAGAACGTCGAGTTTAAGGCAGTAAGAGGAATCGAGGGCGTAAAGGAAGCCGAGGTTGACCTTAACGGAACCAAAGTCCGCGTAGCCGTCGCTCACGGTACCGGAAACGCTTCAAAACTGCTCGATATGATAAAGAGCGGTGAGAAGAATTATGAATTTATAGAAATAATGGGCTGCCCGGGCGGATGTGTTACCGGCGGCGGCACACCTATACTTCATGCCAACGTTTATGCGTACTGCGATCCCAGAAAAGAACGTGCAAAAGCACTGTATGTCGAGGATGCGGGTAAGCATAAGAGAAAATCCCACGAGAACGAAGAGGTCAAAAAGCTCTATGAGGATTATCTCGGCGAGATAGGCGGCCACAAGGCGCATCACCTTCTCCATACACATTACCAAAAGCGTTCAAAATATTAATCAATTATAAATTTTTACAGTAATTCATTAATATTTCACCTGCATATGATACAATCATTATGCAGGTGATTTTCTTTTTTCGTTTTTTTCGAGTGTTAATTTTTCATAAAGATGGTAACGCTATCCGTAAATTTTATGTTAATATAATATAATTTATATTGAAACCTGTCGAATATAGTGCTATTATTTTTATAGTTTTGCAAATTAAATTGAAACGGAGTTGTCACAGTCATGAGTCTCTCATTTTTTGAAGTCGCATCGCTGATAATCGCACTCATTGCGTTCGGTTTTGCGGCTTTGCTTTACAACTGGGTCAAGAAGCGCCCATCCTCCAATGAACGTATCGCCGAGGTCGGCAAACTTATAAGAAACGGAGCGAATACCTTTTTAAAAAAGGAGTATACCACTCTTGCAAAATTTGTCGGAGTAGCCGCCGTTATAATTTTTATATTTCTTCCCGCTCCTATCTGGAGTGAGAAAGCGGAAATATCAAAAAATCTCTTGATGGCTGTTTCATACATTTGCGGTACGATTTTCTCCGCCATCGCCGGTAAAATAGGCATAGAAATCGCTACAATAGCAAATATCAAATCCGCAGAAGCCGCAAAATCGGGAATCAGTCCTTCCTTCCTTGCCGCTTTCAGAGGCGGCGCGGTCATGGGAATGGCGGTTGTCGGCAGCAGTCTTCTCGGAGTTACGCTTGTATGGTTGTTAACAAACGACGCCACAACCCTATTGGGCTTCAGCTTCGGTGCAAGCTCGCTTGCTCTGTTTGCAAAAGCCGGCGGCGGTATTTTTACAAAGACAGCGGATGTCAGCGCAGACCTTGTAGGTAAGGTTGAGCTCGGAATCCCCGAGGACGACCCGCGCAACCCTGCTGTTATTGCTGACAACGTCGGCGATAATGTCGGCGATGTAGCCGGAATGGGCGCGGATTTGTTCGATTCCAACGTCGCTTCAATGTCCGCAGCACTTGTTATGGCAACCGCTTTGGATACAGTTGCGGAAGGCGAAATGAATACCTCCATGGTTTTCTGTTACGCTGCAATCGGTCTTCTATCCTCAATTATAGGCGTTGCGGGTGCAAAAATGGGTAAAAAAGGTTCCCCTACCCGCGCTTTGAATAACAGCACCTATATCACAACATTGATCTTTGCCGTTTTATCTGCGGCAGCAACCTACTTCTTTGACTTCGAATGGAGAATCTGGGGAGCTTCCACAATCGGACTTGTAGTCGGTACTATAATCGGTATCGCTTCAGATTACTTTACGGATGATTCCAAACCCCCTGTTCACAATGTGGCAAAAGCCTCGGAATCAGGCCCCGCATTTACAATTCTTTCCGGATTTTCATACGGATTGTTAAGCACGCTCCCCTCGATGATAGGAATCGGTGTTTCCGCTTTGGCTGCATATAAGCTCTGCGCTCCGCTCGGAGAAGCTACAGGTAACGAAACAGAATACGCTCTGTTCGGTATAGCTATGGCAGCGGTCGGTATGCTCTCTATCGTCGGAATGATAATTTCCAATGACGCATACGGCCCTATTGTCGATAACGCAAGAGGACTTGCGGAGATGGGCAACCTCGGAGACGATGTGCTTGAAATAACCGATCAGCTTGACAGCGCCGGAAATACCGTCAAAGCGATCACAAAAGGCTTTGCAATAGGTGCAGCAGGACTTACGGTTATCTCCCTGCTCGGAGCGTTCATAACAGAGGTTAATTTGGCAGCAGCCGAAAAAGGACTCGGCACGATATTGACTGGATTTGATGTAATGAATCCCACGGTATTCTTCGGTCTGCTCGCAGGAGCGGCTATACCGGCAGTTTTCTCTGCTATGCTTATTCTCGGCGTCGACCGTAACGCACAGCGTATGGTCGCTGAGATCCACAGACAATTTAAAGAAATCGTCGGTCTTAAAGAAGGCAAGCCGGGCGTAAATCCCGAATACGACAAGTGTATCTCAATAGCAACAGTAGGCGCAATCAAGGAGCTTATTCCCGCAGGTTTGTTTGCTATCATCTCTACCGTCGTGGTCGGATTTATCGGCGGTGTTGAGGCGATAGGCGGATTTATCGCAGGTAATATAGTCAGCGGTCTGCTCCTCTCGCTTCTGATGTCCAACTCCGGCGGACTCTGGGACAACTCAAAGAAATATGTCGAGTCGGGCAATAACGGCGGCAAGGGCTCGGTAGCTCATAAAGCGGCAGTCGTAGGCGACACCGTCGGCGATCCCTTCAAGGACACAGCAGGACCCTCGATCAATACACAGATTACCGTTGTATCCCTTGTTTCCTCGCTTATGTCCTCGCTCTTCCTCGAGTTCAACCTGTTCAATCTTTTCTAAATCACAACAAAAAATTCCGGGCGTGCCGTAAAACTGCGGTACGCCCGTATTTTTTTCTAATCCCTTTCGGTCATCCTGTACCCTACCCCGACCTCAGTGTAGATATATTTCGGCTCAGCCGGGTTTTTTTCTATTTTGCGCCGGATATTCGCCATATTCACCCGCAGAATCTGGTTATCGCATTTTGCGTACGGTCCCCATATATTTTTTATGATATAATCATATGTGAGCACCTTCCCGGAGTACCGGCATAACAGCGCGACGATTTTGTATTCGTTCTGTGTGAGATGAATGTCTTTCTCGCCCAGAAAAACCCTATGTTTATCGAAATCCAGACAAAAATCCCCGGCAACGAATTTTCCTTTTTGTATGCTGAACTCATCCTCACGGTTATTCCGGTGGCGCATTGCGGTTCTGATCCTTGCCAGCAGCTCGCTGGTTCCGAAAGGCTTTGTTATATAGTCATCGGCACCCGCGTCAAGCGCCTGTACCTTGTCACGCTCCCTGTCCCTTGCAGAGACGACGATAATAGGCAGCAGCGACCATTCACGTACTGTTTTAATCAGCTTGTTACCGTCGGAATCCGGAAGCCCCAGATCGAGCAAAACCAAATCGGGGCAGTTGGATGTAATTGCCGAGAGCGCCTGTGCAGCGGAATCTGCGGTAAGAACATTATAATCGTTCGCGCTCAAAACCGTGCATATAAAATTTCTAATACTGCTGTCGTCCTCGACTACAAGAATACATTCGTTATTTTTCAATCTCGTTTTCTCCTTCCATGAGTGGTAAAGTAAACCTGAACGTTGCGCCGCCCTGTTCATTGTTATATGCGCTTATCGTACCGCCATGAGCTTCTATTATGGTTCTGCATACATAGAGCCCTATCCCCATATTGCGCTTTTTTTCTTTTTCGTTTTCCGACCGTTGCGAAAAAACAGGCTCTTCAAACAGCTTATCTATAACTTCATCATCAATGCCGCATCCGTTGTCCGTCAGCATAAAAACCGCCTCGCCGTTTTCGGAGGATATTTTCAGGTTGATTTCATCAGCTTGACCCGAATGAATACAGGCGTTTTCGAGCAGGTTAATAAGCACCTGCTCTATCAGCACAAAATCCATCGGCACCATCAACAGTTCGTCCGGGACCGTTACGGTAATATTCTGCTCTTTGTAATGCTTTTTCAGTCTTTCAACACTCTCGGCGGCGACCTCCTCTACCGCTTCGGGCCTTTTTGATATCGGTGTTCCGTCCTCGACTTTCGCGGCGGAAAGGATATTCCCGGTCAGACAGAGCAGCCATTGTGCGTCATTCTTTGTGTCAGAGAGCAGTCGCATACGGGCTTTGTCGTCTATATCATCTCCCCGTTCGATAAGGGTGTCGGCAGCTCCCATAATACCCGTGAGCGGCGTACGCAGGTCGTGGGAGGCACCACGCAGAAGATTCAACTTTGTTTTGTATTTTTCTATGGCAGAAACAAGTTCGCCGTTCTTTGTTTTATACTCGTCAATCCTTGTGTTTTGCTCGCAGATGACCACCGAAACGATAATAAACGCTGCAAAAGAGGCGGATAAGAACTCATCAGGAAAGCGAAAAACGTAATTCGGATAGTTCACCATAACATGAAAGCCTATGGTACTCAATAAAGAAGCGGCAAATCCGTAAATATACCCTTTTGTAAAACGGGAGACAATAACGACCGCGACAAGAAATATATGGAAAGCAAAATTGCTTCCGTCATCGATATTTCTGATAATATAACAGCAGTAAAGTGCCATAAAAAGCACAGTTAGAGTAAAACCCGAATTTTTCAGATATGTTTTCAGCTTATTTTTCATTCTTTTCCCCCTGACGGGTATTAATATTTTATTTTTCAAAAAAATTAGAAAGGTAAATCATTCCGGCAAAATACGCATTTTTGTCTTTTTATTATACGAACGGCAATATTATATCACAAATAACGAGCATATTAAAGAGCAAATCGGTTTTTGAATCGATATATTTAATGTGTAATAAATCCATTTTTATAAAGACCGTGTTAATATTTGGCCTGTTTGTGATAATTTTTTGTAAATTGAAATATATTGAGTTGATTTTTTTCCCCTATGATGTTATATTAAAATGAGCGAAAATGAGGATTAAAATTATATTACAGCAAAAACTGAAAGGAAAACAAAAAAAACATGGAAGCTTTATACGAAAACCTTCTTGAATTAGACTGGAAAATGGTGATTATGTGGATCATCGGCGGTCTGTTGATTTATTTAGCCATAAAAAAAGAGATGGAGCCTTCTTTGTTGTTACCTATAGGATTCGGTGCGATTCTTGTCAATCTTCCCTTATCCGGAGCAATCACACAGGGAGAGATGGAAGGCGCTTTATCTACACTCTATGAAGCCGGAATAGCCAATGAGCTTTTCCCTCTGATACTGTTCATCGGCATCGGCGCAATGATAGACTTTGCGCCGCTGCTCTCCAATCCGAAGCTCATGATATTCGGAGCTGCCGCTCAGTTCGGAATATTCTTTACACTCGGGCTTGCCAGCTTTTTCTTCCCCGAACTTGACGCCGCTTCAATATCCATAATCGGCGCTGCCGACGGACCTACTGCAATATTTGTCGCAAACACGCTTGGATCGGCATTCGTCGCTCAGATAACGGTGGCGGCTTATTCATATATGGCTCTCGTACCGATAATACAACCCCCAGTAATAAAGCTTCTCACTTCAAGAAAAGAACGTCTTATCAGAATGCCCTATGTTCAAAAAGAGATTTCAAAAACCACAAAAATACTCTTCCCGATTTTTATCACCATAATCGCAGGACTCGTCGCACCTCAGTCAGTAGCTCTTATCGGATTTTTAATGTTCGGTAACCTTATAAGGGAATGCGGAGTTTTGAACTCGCTTTCAGAGACTGCTCAAAAGGTGCTTGCAAACCTTATTACAATATTCCTCGGTATAACGATCGCCTCCCAGATGACGGCGGAGAAGTTCCTCAACTGGCCTACATTACTTATTATGGGACTCGGACTTGTAGCATTTGTCGTCGACACGGCGGGCGGCGTCCTGTTCGCAAAGCTTTACAATGTTTTCGCAAGGTCAAAAATAAACCCTATGATCGGCGCATGCGGAATTTCCGCGTTCCCGATGTCGGCAAGGGTTATTCATAAGATGGGTCTCAAGGAGGACAATCAGAACTTCCTCCTTATGCACGCAACAGGAGTAAATGTATCCGGTCAGATATGTTCCGTAATCGCCGGTGGGTTGATACTCGCTTTCTTCAGTTGAATGTAAAATAAAATAAGGAAGAGGATAAATATGACTATAGATTTTAACCCTGAAAGGTTTCTTAATGTATTAGATGATATAGGTTTAGGAATGCTCGGTATTTTTGCCGTTACTTTCGTTATAATCGTTGTGACAACCTTGTTCAACAATATAATGTCAAGGAAAAAATAAAAAATTTTCAAGGGAGTTTAACTCTGATGGCCTTTACCGATTTTTTAAGCCAGCTGTCTGCAAACCCGATTTTTCTGGTAACGGTACTGCTTACGCTTGGAGTTATTTTCGTGAACGGATGGACCGATGCGCCTAATGCGATAGCAACCTGTGTTTCAACACGTGCGATGAGCCCGAGAGCGGCGATTTTAATGGCAGCGTTCTTCAACTTTTTAGGAGTGCTGTTCATGAGCATTATCGGAGCTAAGGTTACCGCCACGGTAATGAACATGGTCAACTTCAATGGCGACAATCATGATGCGATTGTTGCGTTATGCGCGGCTTTGCTCGCTATTGTGATATGGGCTGTTGCCGCTTGGTATTTTGGGATTCCGACAAGCGAGAGCCACGCTCTTATCGCCGGAATATCCGGTGCCGCCATTGCTCTTCAGGGAAACTTCTCCGGTATTAACGGGAGCGAATGGGTAAAGGTTTTATACGGTATCCTTGTTTCGACATTACTCGGGTTTTTCATCGGGTGGCTTTTTACAAAGCTGACGATTTTGATTTTCAGAAGAAGCGACCGGAGAAAGACAACCCGTATCTTCAAGAAAGCGCAGGTCTTGGGCGGTGCTTCGATGGCTTTTATGCACGGAGCGCAGGATGGTCTTAAGTTTATGGGTGTAATGATGCTCGGGATGCTGCTTGTAAAAAACGAGGGTACCTCTTATACGGGGATACCGCCTATGTGGCTGATGGTTCTATGCTCTGCGGTAATGGCAATCGGAACCTCCATAGGAGGCTACAAAATAATAAAAGCCGTTGGCATGGATATGGTTAAGCTCGAACAGTATCAGGGTTTTTCAGCGGATATGTCTGCTTCTCTGATACTTCTTCTATGCACACTTATCGGTTATCCCGTCAGCACTACTCATACAAAAACAACCGCGATAATGGGTGTAGGCGCAAGTAAAAGATTATCTTCAGTAAACTGGGGCGTGGTCAAGGAAATGGTTTTCACCTGGATATTTACCTTCCCCGGCTGCGGTCTGCTCGGATACTTGTTCGCACTGGTGTTTATGAAAATATTTTGATTCGAGGTAATTTGATATGGCAAAAAACAAAGACAATAAGTATTACTTAGGCTTTGTAGAGGGCGTGGGCTTCTCCTGCAAGGCGGCGGGTCTTCTGAAAGCTGCTCTTACCGACTTTGTACCGGAGGAGCTTGAAAAGCGAATGAGCGAGCTCCACGCCGTCGAGCATGAAGCTGACGCAACAAAGCACAGATTAACAAAAGAGCTTGTAAAAGAGTTCATCACACCGATCGAACGCGAGGATATAATGGCACTCTGCGAGAAGATCGACGATGTTACCGACGCTATCGATGATGTTCTGATGCGTATTTATATGAACAATATAACCGTTCTGCGTGATGATGTCGTTCCCTTTACCGAGATAATAATCAAGTGCTGCGACACCCTCAACTCCCTTATGATAGAGTTTCCCAATTTCAAAAAATCGGAGTCACTTATCAAGCATATTATCGACTTGAACACTCTTGAGGAGGAGGGCGATCGTATGTATATGAGAGCCATGCGCCGCCTTCATACAGAAAACGCAAGTCCGGTCGAGATGCTTGTCTGGCGAGAGGTTTATGAGTTTTTTGAAAAATGCTGCGATGCCTGCGAGCATACCGCCGATGTAGTAGAACATGTTATAATGAAGAACACATAAACAAACCTTTTTGTGATAATCGTCAAAAAAAACCCGACAAATTCGGGATGAAATTAAATACTGCCTCCTTTATAATAAAGATACGCACCGGTATGCCTATTTGCCGGCGCGAATCAGAATTACAGGAGGTTTTTTATTTGAAAGGAATCGATGTTTCAAGATGGCAGGAGAAAATCGACTGGGAGAAGGTAAAAGCGGACGGTATTGAATTTGCGTTTATCAAGGCTTCTCAGGGCGGCAGTATCTCGTCTTTGAAGATAAAGCCCTTCACCGATTCGTACTTTAAACGCAACATCACAAATGCAGACGCCGCAGGCGTGTTTTGCGGTGTATATCATTACCTGACCGGAGTAAATCAAGAGGATGTTATCGCCGAGGCGGAATACTTAGTACGTGTTCTCGCCCCGTATAAAAACATAATAAAATATCCCGTCGCTCTGGATTTTGAGGATTTCCGCTATACTGCTCATCACAAGAGCCTGAACTCCGTTTTAATACGGCTTTTCACAGGGATCATAAGGGAGGCTGGCTATACTCCGATTCTATATGCCAACAGGTCGTTTTTAAGAAAGCATATCGATTTGTCCTCTCTTTCCAACCTGGATATTTGGTATGCACTTTATTATACGCCCAGAAGAAGGATTAATCCCCCTTCCGATTTCAGTAAAATGACGGTCTGGCAATGGAGCAACAGCGGAAGTGTCAACGGGATTCGCGGCAAAGTCGATATGAATGTCGGGTTTTATAATTATGCTGATGACACGAAGAAAGAGCCGGTAAAGGATAATGCGGAACAACAAAAAACTCTTTTTACAGTCGGCGATGTCGTGGAAATAAAAAATTCGGCACAGCGTTATTACGAAAACGGCTCCGCAATACCAAAATGGGTCAAGGAGGATTACGACCATATAATCACAAAAACTCTGTATTACGGAAAAAAGGTTTACAAAAGCGGCAGCGAGTGCGTGCTGCTCGGTAAAAAAATAAACCGCAAAACAGACAGGACAATAGCCGGAATCAATACCTGGATAGCGGTAGAAAATATAAAAAAAACTGCGATAATCAGCTCATAAAAAGCCGGGCTGCAAAATCGCTCCCGGCTTGCTTATGAGGTAAAAAACAAAATATCTACTTTCCCGTCTTACCATAAAATTATGCGGATATGCCCTCTTTTGGTCTGTAATCACCTTTTTTTCACTGATTCTCGATTGCAAACGCCACGCCGGGAATAGCGGCGATTTCCTTTAAAACCTGCTTTTTATCTATGTTTTTTGATAATCGCATGCTCAACTCCAGACCAAGACTGTCCATCATTCCGCTGCGCGAGGGTCTTATATCGGTTTTTGTAATCCTATATTTCGGGTTGTTAATCCTATCGATTACATTATTAACCGTTTCCGCGTCCTTGATTTCTATGTAGACTTCTAAATTGCGGTTCTTCCCGACTACAATGTTCTCAAACCTGCTTAAATAGACGATGGTAAGCACCGAAAGAGCCGTGCATATGACGGCGGCCTCATAAAAACCTATTCCGAGAGCAAGCCCGATCGCCGCTGTCGTCCATAACCCCGCAGCGGTCGTAAGCCCTTTTACATGCGTCCGTCCGGTAATCAGAATGGTGCCGACTCCGAGAAAACCTATTCCGGAGATAACCTGTGCGCCGATACGCAAAGGGTCAGAATCCATTTCCAGCGTACTCACGGAAAAAACACCCGTCATAACGCTCATCGCAGACCCGAGGCAGACCAGAATATGCGTCCTCATACCAGCCGCGCGCCCTCTCCTGCCCCGCTCCATGCCGATAAGACCTCCGAACAGAAGTGCCAAAAGCAGCCGTATTACCATTGTAGTAAAAGTGAGTTCCCGAAGATAATCCATTATAAAACCTTCCTTACAGCCTTTTTCCACACCGTACCCGTAAAGGCACAGTATTACTCTATATGAGTCAAGGCTTTTTATTATTCCCGATAATGGCATATTCCAAAAACATACCCTGTGCGCGCCGGTCGCATTCAGCAGTGATAATCACTCCGTCGTCTATAAACTCGCTGCCTATTACCCTTGCGTGGCGGTAAACATCAGCGGTTTTTGCCCTTACTGCATGCGGGAAAAACAATTTCAACACCTTTTTTCCACAAGACACCATCTCATCCAGCTCTGAGAGCAGACTGTCGATGCCGGTCCCGTTCTTTGCGGAAATCCGCAGAGAGTCATTCGGGATAAACTCCTCCTCCTGCACCTTATCAATCTTATTGTAGACCGTAATCAAACGTTTTTCCTTTGCGCCCAGCTCTTCTATCAGTTTTTCGGTAACAGCGCGCTTCTTTACCCGCTCGCTGTCAGGCTCGGACGCATCTGTAAGGCATATTATTATATCCGCATACCTAAGTTCATCCAGCGTCGATTTAAAGGCTTTTATCAGGTGTGTGGGAAGCCTGTCAATAAAACCTACGGTGTCTGTGAGCAGAATCTCGTTTCCGCTCGGCAGCGTAAGCCTTCTCGTAGTCGGGTCGAGGGTTGCGAACAGCTTATCCTCCGCAAGTATCCCCGCATCGGTCAGATAATTCAAGAGCGTGGATTTTCCCGCATTGGTATAACCTATTATCGCCGCAGACATCGTGCCTGATTTATCACGGGCCGAACGCTTAACCGCTCTGTTCTTTTCCAGCTCCGCAAGCTCTGACTTTAAAGCGTCAATACGCCTTTTAATATGCCTTCTGTCGCTCTCAAGTTTGCTCTCACCAGGTCCTCTCGTGCCGATGCCGCCGCCTAAACGGGACAACTTCAGTCCCTGCCCCATAAGACGGGGCGCTGTATATCTTAAGCAGGCGATTTCAACCTGCAGCTTGCCCTCGCCCGTAGTCGCATGGATGGCAAAGATATCAAGAATAAGCATGGTCCGGTCGATGACCCTTGTGTCAAGCTCCGACTCAAGGTTGGCTATCTGTGATGGCGACAGCTCGTTGTCGAAAACGACAAGACCGATCTCCCCGTCGTATGCGGAGATGAATTCCGCAAGCTCCTTAACCTTTCCGCTACCGATATAGGTCGCCTTGTCAGGTGAAGTGCGGTTCTGCGTCACTCTTGCAACCGCCACCCCGCCGGCGGTATCCAATAGTCTTTCAAGCTCATCCAACGAGCTGATATTCTCCTGCTCAGTCATGTTCTCGTTCAGGGATACGAGCACTGCTTTGGTTTTTTCCTCTTTAAATAGTTCCAGATTCATATATGTGGTCTACGCCGTCTGTGACGACTATTTTCTCCTCTTCGTTTATTCCCTGCTTTTCCGCCGAAACGAAAAAACAGCACATAATGTGCTGTTTGATGTGAAAAAACAATTACTCCAGATTGAATCTCTTTTTAAACCTATCAACACGTCCGCCCGTATCAACAAACTTCTGTTTGCCGGTAAAAAACGGGTGACACTTTGAGCATATATCAACCTTTATGTTGTCCTTGGTGGACATAGTAATATATTCTTCTCCGCAAGCACATTTTATAACCGTTGGTTTAAATGCCGGATGCAGTCCTTCTTTCATTTGTATTACCTCACTTTCGTATTCACTTAAGCAGTATAACATACGAAAATGTAAAAATCAATAGTTTTTTTCTGTTTTTATTGTATTTTAGACAATAATGATATATAATATTGCCGGCATAAGTATTCATCTGACTAAAACGCTTGTTTGGCCGGCATTAGGAAAATGCTCTGGCATTTTCTGTAACTCAAATAAAAATCAACAATAGAGTATTGCCGGCGTTGAATAAAATCAGAAAGGTAAATCAAATCATGAAGCTTAAATATCTCGGCACTGCCGCCGCAGAAGGCTGGCCTGCCGTATTCTGCAGATGCGACCATTGTGAAAGAGCAAAATCCATAGGCGGGAGGAATATCCGTACCCGCTCCCAGGCTCTTTTAAACAACGATTTACTTATAGATTTTCCTTCCGACACAAACCATCATATGCTTATGAATAATCTCGATCTGTCGGCTGTAAAGTACCTGCTTGTAACGCACGCACACCTCGACCACTTTGCGCCGCTTGACCTGTTCTTCCGCTCCAAAAGCTATTATGCACATAATCTGACGGAGGAAAAGATGTATCTTTACGGGAACAACGAGGTGCTTGAAAAATACGATAACATATGCAGGGAATACACGGTAGAGCCCAAAGACCAGAGTATTATCCCCGCCTTTCTGCCGCTCTATACCCCTGTCCGATTAGGAAAATATACGGTTACTGCATTAAAGGCATACCATGCTCCTGAGGAGAAATATCCCTATATATACCTTATAACAGAGGGAAACTGCACGCTTCTTTATATGCACGACACCGGCAGGCTTTTCGATGAGGTATATGATTACCTTATAAAAAACAATGTAAAAGCAGACATCATCAGTTATGACTGCACTTTCGGACTGCTTAAAAGCGGAGGCGGACATCTCGGGCTGGACTCCTGTGCACTGGAAAAAGACAAGCTGTTTGAAAACGGGATTTCCGATAAGAATACAAGGCACATTATAAACCATTTTTCACATAACGGGGGAGCTATTTATGACGAGATCGTTCCCATTGCGGCAGAGTATGGTTTTGAGACTGCCTATGACGGAATGGAGGTATAAGGGATGTTCCCTTTAATACATAAAATATGAATAAGCTCTGGGACAAGAATTTCACCATAATAACCCTCGGCTCGGTAATATCCATGCTCGGCAACGCGGTATCCGGTTTTGCCATCGGGTTGTTAGTGCTCGATATGACAGGCTCTACTTTTTTGTATGCTCTCTTTATGGTGATATACAATATTCCGCATATTTTCGCACCTATGATCGCCGGTCCTTATATGGATCGCTTTTCAAGAAAAAAAACCATTTATATTCTTGATTTTATCTCTGCGGGACTATATGGCACTATATTTTTATTCTTAAACAGCGGACTGTTGTCCTACCCTATCATGCTTTTTGTGACGCTGATTATCGGCTCTATCGACGGTGTGTACGCGGTTGCATACGAGAGTCTGTATCCGAATCTTGTTAAAAAAGGCAATTTTACAAAAGCGTATTCAATATCGAGCATGATATTCCCGCTTGCGGCATTCATGGTACCGGTCGCCTCAGTAGTCTATAGCAAATTAGACAGTGCTGCACCGTTGTTCTTATTCAACGCCTTAACCTTTTTTATAGCTGCCTGCTTTGAAACCCGTATCGATTATACAGAAACCCATATCCGCGAGGACAGCAAGAAATCGGCTTTGAGCTTAAAGAGGTTCAAAAAAGATTTCCGTGAGGGGATCAACTATATAATCTCCGAAAAAGGGCTTCTTGTGATAACGGCTTACTTCTGCATAACCACCTTTTCATCAAGTGCGGTGCAGACGCTTCTACTGCCGTTTTTCAAAAATAACGCGGAACTGTTTTCCGGCATAGATATCGATGCTGTAACCCTGTTCACTCTGGTTGCCGGCGCCGGAGTGCTCGGCCGCCTTATCGGCGGAGTTATCCATTACTTCTTCAAGTATCCGGTCGATAAAAAGTTCACTATCGCTCTGTGCGTTTATGCAGTAGTGACGGTGCTCGAGGGGGTATATCTGTATTTTCCCTTTCCATTGATGACGTTAAGCTTTTTTACCGTCGGTATACTCGGCGTAACCTCATATAACATCAGAATATCGGCAACTCAGTCCTATCTGCCGGATGAAAAGCGGGGAAGGTTCAACGGTGCTTTTCAGATGGTCTGCACCTTGGGAAGCATTGTCGGACAGCTCAGCGCGGGTATACTTGCCGAATGGATTCACGAACGATATATAATAATGGGCTATATGTTTATCAACCTTATCGCAATTCTGCTTATTATGTACCGTGGCAGATCCCATGTCAAACTGATTTATAACACCCAGTCTTAAATTATGGAAAAGACTGATACCGCAAGTTTTGCGGCATATACCGAGAATCTGTTTAACGATGACGAGCAGATTGAGTTTGCATGATTTGTAGACGATATACACCGAAAAGGCGCAAAGGTTGTCATCAGAAAGAGAAAGTGCAAAGGAGACTTCGAATATGAATTTAGACTTTGATTCGTCGCTTGGCACAAGCTATCATTCTGGGACTCAAATTGCAAGGATTCTAACTGAAGCATGGGTTGAAAGTAATATGTTCTGTCCACGATGTGGCGGTCAGAGTATTGAACATTATCCAAATAACCGCCCTGTTGCTGATTTTTATTGCCCCCGATGCAAAAGCGAGTTTGAACTGAAGAGTAAACAAGGAAACCTTGGTAAGAAAATCAATGACGGCGCTTATGATACAATGATACAGCGGATAACAAGTAATCAAAATCCAGATTTCTTTTTTATGAGATATTCTAAGGAAAAATTGCGAGTTACTAACTTTTTACTTATTCCTAAGCACTTTTTTCTTCCCGATATTGTAGAAAAACGCAAACCCCTATCAGACACTGCGAGACGAGCTGGTTGGATAGGCTGTAACATATTGATTGACAAAATACCGAAACAAGGCCGCATAGAGATTATATCGAATGGTATTATCCGTAATCGTGATGAAGTTGTAAATAAAGTAAACCGTAGCAATGCTTTGGCAACAAATGATATAAATGCTCGTGGCTGGTTACTTGATGTTCTATACTTTGTGAACCAATTGCGAGGTGAGCTTTTTTCTTTAAGTGATATGTATTCATTCAGTGAACAGCTTTATATTAAACACCCGCAAAATCACAATATTAAACCTAAAATCCGACAGCAACTTCAAATGTTGCGCGATAGAGGATTCATTGAGTTTCTTGGAAATGGGCAGTATAGAAAGATTACAGGAGATGATTAAATGAAAAAATTTGTTATTGCTATAGAAGAAATGATAGTAGAAAATTTCGAAATTGAAGTTGAAAATTCCGAAGAGGCTTTCGAGATAGCACAGAGAAAATATAAGAATGAGGAGATTGTGTTGTCGCCAGGAGAAGTTCAATTTAAGCAGATTACCATTATAGAACCGGATGATGGAGACTGTCATTGGATAGAATTTTAACGAATCAGCAACTGGTCGCCGTACATACCCCGCAACATACTGCTCCGATACTCCAAAGAGGGAGATTTTGAGGTCATGCATATCTTTGAAAATGCAGGTTTTAAACTCAAAGAATTGATTATTAAGGAACAGCATAATTGCAAAGCTACGGGATATTGGAAAACAAACAGTATAAAATATAACTTTTTACTTATTGCACACGAGTATTTATTAGTGTTTAAAAAATAACTTGACTCACGGTTTAATAAACAAGCAGAGAATTTGTACGGCGAATTTAAACGATTTAAGATTACCTAAAAACTTTCGTAAAAAAAGACCGACCGTTTTTCCGGTTGGCCTTTTATTATCCTTAAGAGTGCTGCTTTTAACCCGCAGCCGTTTTTTATGTACTCTTATAATTTTTCCGTTTATAACGGCAGATGCAGCTCGTCCACAAACAGTAAAATCAAAACGCAGATTATTTCAAAAACGACGATACCGAGCTGTGTTTTCAATCCGATTTTCTTTATCCTTATCTTTAATATAAACGAAAGACCGCCAAGCAGGAAGAACGCCCGGAAAATCCATCTCGTGATTTCCGTGTTTTTTATAAAAGCGGTTAACAACACCAAAAACGGCAGTGCTACGCAGGAAAACGGAATAGGTACTCCTGTGAAATGCTTCATATTCATATCCGGAGTGTCCGAAAGTGCCTGAGTGTTGAAATAAGCGAGCCTGATAGCGCCGCAAACGATAAAAACAAGGTAAATCATAAGATCGGCGACTCCGCTGTATCCCATATTATATACGATAAGCGCAGGTGCTACACCAAAGCTCACAATATCGGCAAGGCTGTCAAGCTGGATTCCGAAAATTTTCTCCCTGCGCTTTCTTACTCCCGTGCCTCTTGCGATTCTGCCGTCAAACATATCGCATAAACCGGCAATAAGGAACATAATTATCGCAAGCTTATACATTCCGACACCATTCGATTCCTCGCTCGCACATAAAACTGCCACTATCGACGAAACAAGCCCCAAAAGCGTAACCGTATTCGCCAGATTGAAATAACCGATAAACATAAATTTATTCTCCCCTTGTGATACCAACATTGAAAAATCAATACCGAGGTATATTCTTAACCTCATTAAATAGCTTTATATAGCTCTCGTGCCTTGAAGCTGATACCAAGCCCTTTTCAACAGCTTCCGATACCGCACAGCCCTGCTCGCCGGTGTGAGTGCATTTCCTGAACCTGCAAGACACCGTATAAGGCGCGAATTCGGGAAAGCAGTCCGCCGTTTCGCCGGGTTCGAGCGTACAGCATTGCTCAATATCAAGCATAGAAAATCCGGGCGTATCGGCTATATATGTGTCTTCACCGAGTGAAAACAGCTCTGTTACCCTTGTGGTGTTGCGTCCTCTTCTGATCTTATCCGATAGTTCTCCGACATCGGTTTGAAGACTTGGGAACAGCAGGTTTATCAAAGTAGATTTTCCCACTCCGGAAGCACCCGTAAGAACCGTTGTCTTCCCTTTCAAGCATGCACGGATTTTATCAACGCTTTTACTGTCGCTGCTGCTCGTTACAGTAAGCTCAAACGGTGTCTTACGATAGATGCCTGCAAGTGTTTCGGCCTTTGCAATATCGGATTTGGTGACCACGATATAAACCTCTGCGCCGGATTTTACCGCAATAGTGCTCAGAACGTCGATGTTGTACGGCACAGGACTCGGCTGATCCGCAGAAGCAACGATAAGGAGCATATCCACATTCGCAACCGGAGGACGCACAAAACTGTTTTTTCTTTCCTCACAGACGTTTATAAAGCCGGTCCCGTCCTTGTTGTCTATAAACGATACATAATCACCGGCCAATAGCTTTTTACCGATTTCCTTACGTATTTTGGCAGATGCGCGGCACATATAAATCTCTTGTGCCGATTCCACCGTGTAAAGCCCGTTTTGTCCCTTTAGTATCCTGCCTTTTTTAATGATAACCTCCGTGTAACCGAATTTAATAATTCGGTTCCTCCCATTCTATTGGTACTCCGTATATAATATAAATCTCCGTATCCGGACCTATCTTCGTACCGACCGGAATGCTCTGATAAACGACGATAGTTTCATCGGTGAGCTTGTGGGATTCCATAAACGGCGAATTGTTGACTATTTCTATCGCCTCCGCATACTCATAGCCCGAAACCAGCATCTCAAGGGTTCCGTCACCGCTTTCGATATAATATGCCCTGAAGTCGTTTATTGTTATGCCGAGGGCATTGAGCTGATTTAACGCATCGGTCTTGTTCGACCCTGTAATATCAGGCATTGAATTACCGTCCGGCTTTACTGAATAGGTTATTGTAACCGTAGTTCCGCTCGGACTGACCGTTCCGGGAGGTACATCCTGCGAAATAACGGTGTTGTTGCCGTCGGCGTTCTCTACCGGAACAAGCGTGTATTTATACAGCGTGTACTGAACTTTCTCTGTCGCTATGCTCACAGTGCTCCCCACAAGGTTGGGCATCGGAGCTGTGTCGTTAGATACGGGACGTGCGCATATATACACAGTTATCGGGTCCCCTGCCCTGACAAGGCTTCCCGCCTCCGGTACGGTTCTGGTAACCTGATTTTCAAAGAAGTTATTGCTGCTCTCCGTTTCCGTTATCACATCGAGTTTATACATATCTCCCTGCAGCAATACCATAGCGGCCGTTCGCGTAAGATATGTCACATCGGGGACAGTAACGTCCTCTAACTTTCTGCAAACCGTTATTACATCGTAGTTGAAATATTTATTGCTGCTGTCGCTGGCGGATTTGCTTATATGACCTCCCGGCGGGTCGGTTGAAATTATCCGTCCCGAAGCAAAATCATCGTTTTCGACATATTCGACTTTTTTGATTTTGAAGTTCGCCCCGAATGTGCCGTTGTTGAGCTTTGCTTTAAGCTCGGAGTTCCATTCCAGGTTTATGAGATCCGGATATGTCACGGTTTTATCTTCAGCGGGGCCGGGGAAAATTACTTTATACAGTACAATACCGCCGAGCACGAGCGCAACTAAAAGGAGAGGAATGGCAACACCCATAATGATAGGGAAAAATGAACGGCTTTTTTTGACCTGCTTTTTATTCTTTGCTTCATTAACCTTTTTTCCCTTGACTTTTCTGTCATTTGGCTGCCTTTTTATATTCTTGCCGAGCGTCTCCGCAATTTCGTTATCACCATAGTTCTGAATCTCGCTCGTGTCTATCATATCAATAGATACCGCCGCCGGATTGCTTTTTGCCGTTTCGTCATTGCTGCCACCGATTAAAAAGACTACATCGGGATTTCTTAACACCCATTCTATCGCCTTGCACATGGTATGTGCGGATGAAAAACGGGCGTATGGGTCCTTCTCCATCGCTTTGAGAATGATCTGGCATACTCCCACCGGGAGCGTTTTCACAAGATCCGCGGGGTTCCTCGGCTTTTGGTTGATCTGCTTCATCGCTATGGAAAGCGGGCTGTCCGCAGTGAACGGGAGCTGCCCGGTTACCGCCTCATACATCATCACGCCCACAGCGTATATATCGGAATAAAAATTGGTTTCTTTACCGCTCGCCTGCTCCGGGCTTATATAATAGACAGTTCCTATCGCCTTTTCCGTAAGCGTCAGCGACGGCGCATTCGGCAGTTTTGCGATGCCGAAATCAGTCACTTTTATTTCACCGTTTTTTTCCAGCATAATATTCTGCGGCTTGATGTCCCTGTGAATAACGCTCTTACTGTGTGCGTGTTCAAGCGCACGCAGGATCTGAAGGATATAGACGCATGCCTCTTTCCAGGGAAGTGCACCCTTGTTGTCCAGATACTCACGAAGGGTTATGCCGTCAAGGAATTCCATTACGATATACTTCATATCAGGATAAATCGCAACGTCATAGATACTTACAATATTCTTATGCGAAAGCATGGCGACTGCTTTCGATTCGTTGATGAACCTTGCCTCCGCCTGTTCGTTACCATTGAACTCGTCGTTTAAAATTTTAATGGCAACGATACGGTTCATAACAAGATCCTCAGCCTTGAGCACAAACGCCATTCCGCCCAGGCCCACAAGCTCAAGAATTTTGTATCTCCCGTCAAGCACCTTACCTATAAAATTTTCGTACTTATACATCTTAAACACCGTGACTTAAATAACGATATGAGTATTTAAGTTTCCTTTCTGCCGTAAATATATTAACGGGTACAAGTCCTGCTCAATTTTTACCTATCAGAACAGCGGTGATATTGTCAATACCGCCTTTTTCGTTTGTTTTTGCTATAAGAGCTTCCGCTTTCTTTTTTAAAGAACCGCTTTTTGTGTTATTTTCCGAGATGACGGTTTGAATCTCCTCGTCTGAAAGATGAGTCGTAAGACCATCGCTGCACAAAAGCAGTAATTCATAATCCTCATCCTTAAGGCAGAAAATCTCCGGTTCCACACTTTCGTTAACGCCGAGCGCTCTTAAAATAATGTTCTTATTCGGGTGGCTGGTTGCCTCCTCCCTTGTGATGCTGCCCTTGTCGAGCAGATATTGCACAAAGGAGTGGTCGTGTGTTATCTGTTTTATTTTTTTATCCCTGTAAGTATATAGTCTGCTGTCGCCGACGTTGCATGCGACTGTATTTCCGTTGCAGATAAGTACCGAAACCAATGTCGTTCCCATGCCCTCAAGCTCTGTATCGTAATTGGCTGTTTCAAAAACTATTTTGTTCGCATTACTTACAGCCTTGATAAGTATATCCTTTATCTGTTCACATGACATCTTTTCGTAATCTATATGCGACATCTCTGATTTAATAACCTGCGTATAAGCCTTTACTGCAAGATTGCTCGCGATATTTCCGCCCTTTGCGCCGCCCATTCCGTCGCAGACGACCGCGCTGAAAAAGTGCTCCTTGGAAATGACTGTGAAGCTGTCCTGATTGCTTTTTCTTTTTAGTCCTATATCGGTTTTTCCGCTATACTTCAAGCACTCACTCCCTTTATTTGCAAAAAGGCAAGAATTAGCTGCTATGATTCGCTCTTAATTGTCCGCAGGAAGCATTGATGTCGCTTCCCAACCTGCGGCGTACCGTTACGCTTATTCTATATTTTTCTATCGTCCGTGTAAAGACTTCTATTGAACTTTTTTCGCTTTTTTTAAAACTTTTTTCCTTAACAGGGTTTACGGGTATCAAATTTACATGGCATAACATCCCCGAAAGCAGTTTTCCAAGCCTGTCTGCTTCCTCCCCGCTGTCGTTTACGCCTGAAATCAATGCATATTCAAACGATATTCTCCTGCCTGTTTTTTTAATATACTGCCGGCAGGACGCTAACAGCTGCTCCAAAGACCATTTTCTTGCCACAGGCATTATTTCCTCTCTCTTTTTCTGATCTGAGGCGTGCAGCGATACCGAGAGGGTTATAGGCAGGTTCTCTTGTGCAAGTCTGTCGATCTTATCGGCAATACCGCAGGTGGACAGCGAAATATGCCTCATACCTATATTCAAGCCCTTTTCATTGTTCACAAGACGCAGAAAACGCACCACATTGTCGTAATTGTCAAGAGGCTCGCCGATACCCATCAGAACGATGTTGGACACCTTCTCCGCAAGGTCCCGCTCACAGCACATTATCTGGAGCAGCATCTCGCTGGGAAGCAGGTTTCTTCTAAAGCCGTTTATTGTCGAAGCACAGAAATCACAGCCCATTTTACAGCCCGCCTGTGTCGACAGGCATATTGTGTTGCCGTGCTTATAACGCATAAATACAGTCTCTATCATCTCGCCGTCATCAAGACGGTACAGATATTTAACCGTGCCGTCTATTTGGGAGACAAATTTTTCCTCTATGCTGATGCTCTTTATCTGCGCGCTTTCGCTCAGCTTTGCGATAAGCTCCTTCGGGATATTCGACATATCCGAAAAACTCTTAACACCCTTATAAAGCCATGAGAACACCTGTGAGGCTCTGAAGCGCTTTTCCCCTATAGAAACGATAAGTTCTTCTATTTCTCCGGGGAACAAGGACAGAATATCAGTCATTGCTTTTTGTTCAGCCATTCGTTCGCTGCTTTTACCACAGCTTTAAGGCTTCCCTTCTCAAACGGTGGGATGACTCCGCCTTTTTTGCAGAGCTCGACAAATGTATATCTGCCGCCGCCCCCGACAAAGTCATTGTACTTTTTAAATGCTTCATCGTAATTTTCCTGAGACATCGCCCAATATTCAAGCGCGACTGTCTGGGCAAGACAATAATCAATATAATAGAACGGGAATTGGAAAATATGGAGCTGACGCTGCCACAGCTTCCCCTCATTGTAAAAGGAAATATCAGAAAAGTCCATATAAGGTCTGTAAATTTTTTCTAACCTGCTCCATTCTTCATGCCTCTGGGCGGGCGTGAGTTCGGGTTTATCATAAATTATATGCTGGAAGTGATCGACCATGGTTCCGTAAGGTATAAAGGTAAGGCAGCTCTCGAGGTGTGCGAACTTCGCTCTGCTTTCGTCCTCGCCGTAAAAGAGATGCAGCCATTTCCATGCAAAAAACTCCATCGACATAGAATGAACCTCACAGGATTCATAGGTCGGATTCATTTGCTCCACCAGCTCAAAATCCTTTGCCGCATACGAGGCATACGCGTGTCCCGCCTCGTGGGTGAGAACGTCCACATCACCCGCCGTGCCGTTAAAGTTGCTGAATATGAAGGGGGACTTATAATCGGGAATATAGGAACAATAGCCGCCGTTTGCCTTACCCTTTTTGGCAAGACAGTCGAACAGCTCGTTATCTAACATAAAATTAATGAATTCTCCGGTTTCCGGACTCATCTCGTTGTACATTTGTTTTCCCGCGGCGAAAATATCCTCCGGAGTGCCCTTCGGCTTGGGATTGCCCTCCTTGTAGGTGAAGTTGTCGTCATAAAACTTCATATCCGTCACGCCAATACGAAGAGCCTGCTTTCTTTTGAGCTCGTTTACGATGGGAACGATATCCTCCACGACCTGCTTTCTGAACGAAGCTACATCCTCCGGAGTATAGCAATTTCTTGTCATACGCAGATAACCAAGCTCGGTAAAACTGTTATATCCGAGTGTTTTTGCGATCTTAGTCCTGATTTTAACGAGTTTGTCAAAATTATCGTCAAGCTGATTACCGATGGAGTTATAAAATCCCGCAAGCGCCGTGTACGCCGCTTTTCTTACCTCTCTGTTTTTGTCTATCGCATAGGGAGTCATCTGCGAGGTCGTGAGCTTCTTTCCGTCAAAATCTATCTGAGCCGACGCCATCAGCTTCTGATATTCGGAAACAAGACGGTTTTCCTCCTGAAGCATGGGTACGATTTCCGGTGAGAAGCATTTAAGCTCCATCTCAATGTTTTTGAACAACAGACTGCCGACTCTGTCCTCAAGCTCGTTGCGGAACGGTGAGTCGAACAGTGCTTTTGCAAAACCGAACATCGATTCCTGCAGCACAGGCATATTTTCATCTACAAACTTATACTCCTCGGCATAATATTCATCGGTTGTGTCGATGGTATTGCGTATATATGCCAATACTGTCATAGACTTAATATACGAGACGGCCTTTTCGTGCTCTGCAATAATAGCGGCTATTTCATCAACGCTCTTTGCAGAATTGACATCGGAAGCAAGCCTTGCGTACAGGGCTTTATACTTTTCCAAGTCGATTCTTTCGTACTTCATTTCGGAAAACTTCATCTTGATTTCTCCCTTTGGTTTTTCCTGCAAAAAGCAGGGTGTTTATACTTTGATTATCTTTGCGATATAGAAACCCTCTCCGGCTCTTTCATACGGTAAAAAGGTTTTCTCGAAAGCGATTTCAAAACCGGAGTGATCCCGTAAAAATCCCCTTACGATCTCCTCGTTTTCATATTTTTTCAAAGTACAGGTGGAATAAACCATCACTCCGCCTTTTTTCAGATATTTTGAGCCGGAAGCGATTATTTGCTTTTGAGTATCATAAAGACCCGTAAAATCGGATACATTTTTATACCTTATCTCCGGCTTTGAGGAGATTACCCCCAAACCCGAGCACGGCACGTCGCAGATAACCCTGTCCGCCGCACCGATATATTCATCGCATACCCCGCGGCTGTCAAAAGCCGATGTTTTAATAATATCTATTCCGAGAATATGCGCGCTCTTTTCTATCAAAGACAGCTTGTTTTTATGAATGTCAAAGCTTATGACGGTACCCCTGTTTTTCATATCGATAGCTGCACCGAGGCTTTTTCCGCCCGGGCTGGCACAAACATCAATTACAGTCTGACCCCCGGTTGCGCAAAGGCTTTCCACGGCATATTGCGAGCCGAGCCCCTGTATAAAGAATTCTCCCCCGTCAATCATTCTGACGGCAGTTCCGCCGCCCTTTATAATCTCTATCGTGCCATCGGAGACCTTTACCGCTTCCGCGCCTTCCGAACCGAGCTTATCACATAGCTCTTCTGCGGTTGTTTTTAACGTATTTACACGCAGGAACAGCGTCTTTTTATCATAAAAGCTTTTTAAAATGTCCTCTGCTGTTTCGCCGTACTGCTCCTTCAATAATCCGTAAATACTTTCGCTTACGGAATATTTAATATAGCCCTCCGCTTTTTCAACCGCATCCCTGACCTTTTTTTCGTTCCTGCATATATTGCGTAAAACCGCGTTTACAAATCCCGCTCTGCTCTTATCGAGCACGTTTTTTGCGACATCGACAGTTTCGTCACAGGCTGCGCTCGGAGGCACCTCCATAAACATTATCTGCTGCAGACCGATTCTCAGCAAGAGCCGGGTTTCGATATCGGGTTTTTTGTTTACGAAAAGTGCGATTATATAGTCGAGCAGAAGCTGCCTCTCCAAAACACCGAAAACAAGAGTTTTTACAAAGCGCCTGTCATTGATACTTAGCCCGTAATTATTATAAAGATTTGCCGATTCAAGATTTGAATAAGCTTTATCGACTGCGATTCTGCGCAAAACCTCGAAGCATACCCGCCTTGTTTTATACTTGACTTCACTCATTGAAGCACGTACCGATCTCCGCCTTGTTGCCGCGCAGATACTGCTCGCAGGTCATCCTGCATTTCCCCTCGGGACACAGCTCTTTTATAAAAATACTTCCCTTGGCACAGGCGACCTCAATGCCCTTGCTGCCGGCCGACAATATCCGGCCGGGTTTACCCGAACCCGTTCCTTTCTCGGCACACCCGATTTTTATGCGCTTTCCGCAAAGAAATGCGTAAGCGCCGGGGCAGGGAGAAAGCCCGCGTATCATATTGCAGGTCTGCTCTGCGGTGAGGGAAAAATCAATTTTACACTCGCTTTTTTCTATTTTTTTCGCATAAGTTGCTTTTGAATCATCCTGTTTTGTCCTCGGAATCAAGCCCTTTTCCGCCATTTTAAGAAAGCTGATAATGGCTTTTCCGCCCAAAGCAGACATCTCGTCGTGATATTTTCCCACATTCATATCCGAAGGGATCGGCATTTTTTCCTGAAGGATAATATCTCCGGTATCCACCCCTTCGTCCATATACATAATCGTAATTCCGCCCTCGGTATGCCCCTCCATAATCGCACGGTTTATAGGTGCCGCTCCGCGCAGTGCAGGTAGCAGCGAAGCGTGGGTGTTTATGCATCCCATAGGCGGAATATCAAGCACCTCTTTGGGAAGAATTTTTCCGTATGCGGCAACAATGAACAGATCCGCACCTGCGCTTTTGAGCTTGTCCTGCACCGACTGGTCTTTAAGCGTATCGGGTGTTATTACCTCTATCCCGTGCTTTAATGCAAGTTTTTTTACCTCGGACTGCTCAACCTGATATCCCCTGCCCTTGGGTTTGTCCTTCTTTGTAACGACAAGAGCTATCTCCTGCCCGTCAGAAATGAGTGGATCAAGCGCAGCGGCGGCAAAGGCGGGAGTTCCCATAAAAACAATTCTGAATTTTCCGTTTTCGCTCAAATTATCCTCACCCTTTCCGATAAAAACTATTCGGCACCCGACTCATCGATCATTTCACTCGCTATATCTATATATAATTTCCCGTCTAAATGATCAAGCTCGTGACAGAACGCACGCGCTGTCAGGCCCTCTCCGAAAACCGTTATTTCACTGCCATTCCTGTCTTTGGCTTTGATTGTAACCTTCAGCGGTCTTTTTACTATGCCGCACTGTCCGGGGAGGGAAAGACAAGCCTCGTAGCCCTCCTGAACTTCCTCCTCCTTGATAATTTCGGGATTTATAAGCTCAAGAACCTCTTTGCCGTTATCGACTATAGCGATTCTTTTCAATACGCCGACCTGCGGAGCCGCAAGTCCGACTCCACTCGCAAGCGCCATTGTCTCCTTCATATCGTCCAATAGCGTACATATCCTTTTATCTATTCTTTCAACGGGACGGCATTTTTTACGCAAAACCTCGTCACCGATTTTTACAATATTCAGTATTGCCAAACCTTTCACCCTCTTTTAAAAATAAAACGAGCTATACCAATGACGGATTTATATCAAGATCGAACTTTATCGTATTCGGGAGCTTTGAGAGTGTATCGGAATATACATCCTGCAAAAAAGCCCTCGACTGTGGATTATCGCTGTATTTTATTATTATCCGCTGTCTGAACCTTCCGCCCATCTTATAAATCCCGTCCCTGAACGGTCCGAATCTTTTGATGAATACACCTGAATGAGCCTTCCTGTGTGTTTCGTCCAAATCGGCATCAAACCGCTTTATGTAGTCCCAGACTGCGTCCTCACTGTTCCCGGAAATACCGAAAACTGCTATCGAGCAGAAGGGCGGAAACTGTACAGCCCTTCTCAGCTTTATCTCGCTTTCGTAAAAACTCTCGTAATCCTGCTTTGCGGCAAGCTTCAGAATCTCGTTGTCGGGGTTATATGTCTGCAGTATTGCCCTGCCGCGTTTTTTTGCTCTGCCCGCTCTGCCTACAAGCTGAGTTATAAGCGAAAATGTTCGCTCTCCGGCACGGAAATCGTTCATATACAAAAGGGTATCCACCGAAATTACGCCCACAAGGCTCACATTCGGAAAATCCAGCCCCTTTGCCACCATCTGTGTTCCGAACAATATATCCGCTTCTTTTTCTCCAAAGCTTTTCAGTATCTTATCGTGCGAATATCGCGCCGAGGTTGTATCTGTATCCATACGGATGAATTCATGATCGGGGAATCGCTCCGTCAGCTCATCCTGCAATTTTTGCGTTCCAAATCCGAAAAAGCCGATATGCTTTCCTCCGCAGGCGACACAGAGCTTGGGAGGCACGGAGATATATCCGCAATAATGGCATATCAGCCTTTCTCTGCGTTCCGCACCGCTATACGCATGATATGTAAGCGAAACCGAGCAGTTCGGACATGTGTAAACCGTTCCGCAGCTCCGGCAGGAAAGATACGAATTATATCCCCGCCGATTGGCGAACAGTATTATCTGCTCTTTTTTTTCAAGGTTTATTTTAATCTCCTCTTCAAGCCTTTTTCCGATAAGCTTGTCGGGGAAAGTATTGTCATCGTTTCTCAGGTCCTCAACCTTAACCTCAGGCAGTTCAACGCCGCCATAACGTTCTGTCAGCCGTATCAGTGTATATATACCGGTTTTTGCTTTATAAAAGCTCTCTATTGAAGGAGTTGCGGACGCCAACAGCATCAGGCAATTGTTTTTTCCGCAGCGGAATCTTGAAATATCACGCGCGTGGTACTTGGGGGTAAGCTCCGATTTATAGGTAGCTTCCTGCTCCTCATCGATAACTATGATGCCGATATTTGAAAGCGGAGCGAAAATCGCACTGCGGGTTCCGAGCACCACATCGACCTTTCCGTCGGTAATGCGACGGTATGTATCTACACGCTCTCCCGCTGAAAGCATTGAGTGAATCACGGCAAGCCTGTCTCCGAAAACAGCCCTGTATGCCGACAACGCCTGCGCTGTGAGTCCTATTTCGGGTATTAGTATTATCGCCGTTTTACCTGAGTTTATAGCCGTTTTTACCGATTCTGTAATAACTCTCGTCTTGCCGCTTCCCGTAACTCCGAAAAGCAGAGCCGCCTTAGGTTCGCCGCTTGACAGGAGCCCGTCAATAACTTCTATCGCTCTCGTCTGTTCCTCGGAAAGCGGTGTTTCGGACTGTTCCTCCTCGATGGCTTCGTCTTCATACGGCGTACGCTCCACCCTATCATCGTATCGCTCGCATATGCCTTTTTTAATCAGTGCGGAAACGACAGATGAGGATAATCCGCTAAGCTGTTCTATCTCGGCGATGCTTATCTTCGGATAATGGAGCAAAAGCTCCAAAAGCTCCTTCTGCTTGCCGGTAAGCCCTGTTTCGCTGTCAAGTATCTGTTCCGCCTCGTCCTCGCTTATCAGAAGCCGCACATGCCTTCTGCTCTTTTCATTAATATGCTCGGAGACCTCGCTGTGCTTCTCCAGAATACCGTTTTTGACAAGGGTTTTCAAAAGCTTTTCGCTTTCCTTTCCGTACTCTGCGAAAATATCCTTTTCCTGTGCCTTTTTTTTGGTTTTTATATACCTGAAAAGCACCTCTGAAACCGTGTTATACCCCAATGGAAGCTTCTCGAGCGCTGTGGTATAAAAAACCGTCGTACCGAAGTTTACACCCGGAGGGAGTACGGTTTTCATCGCACTTCCGAAGCTGCAGAACAACCGCTCCTTCATAAAAACGCAGAGATCGACCAGTTCTTCTGTAATTACTATGGGATAATCCATAATCGAATTCAGCGTTTTTATAGCCGGAAAGTCAGCGGTTTCCATAAAATCGACCGCAACAGCGCTCTTTTGCTTGTTAGCGTTCCCGAAAGGTACAACGCATATCGATCCTTTTACGATTATTCCCCGCAGCTCCGGCGGAACAAAATAGACATACCGCCTGTCTATTCGGTATGAAATATCGAGTATATAGACGGCGGCATAGATTTTTTCCATAAATATCAGTCGGTTATAATTTTATACTCGCCGTTTGCAATTCGCTTTACGGCTACCGAAACAGCCTTGTCGTTGGCGTCATCGGCGGTCATCTCGTTCTTGGATTCTTTCGCAAACCTGTCAATCTCTCTCTTATGGTCTGCTGCCTCCCTTTCGTCGCAGGCTTTTTGCGTAATATACCGCGCGCATTTTGCGGTTGCGATTACAAGCCTGTATCGGTTGACCTTTTCATTGGTAAGATCCTGAAGTGTCGGATAAAGCATCATTTTTTTCGTATCCCCTTTTATTATATGTCGTTGTTATTGTTTTGTAAAATCATTGATAAATTTATTGATAAAATCGGGTTCGTCGTTTTTTTTGTATTTCCCTTCGTATATTGCAATGATATCGTCGGCAGCTTTTGAAGATTCGTTAGCCCTGTTTATTATAATATAATCGTAATCCTTTGCGGCTTTTATCTCTGTCAGAGCGATTTCCAGCCTTTTCCTTATATCCTCGCTGCTCTCCGTCGCTCTTTCCTCAAGCCTCCTAC
Organism: Eubacteriales bacterium; assembly: GCA_028702135.1. GTDB lineage: Bacteria > Bacillota > Clostridia > Oscillospirales > CAG-382 > UBA1049. The sequence goes on from JAQVPJ010000004.1 coordinate 62,880, forward strand.
AAAGCTCCGAATAGCTCGGCGGTGTTATGAAAATCGTTACCGCGTCGGGACACTTTTTCTTTATCTGCATCGCTCCGCAGACTTCTATTTCGAGAATTACGTTCATTCCCTGCTCGATTTGCGAATAAACATAGGATTTCGGCGTTCCGTAGAAGTTGCCGCAGTATTCCGCATATTCAAGCATCTCACCATTATCGATAAAAAGCTCAAACTGCTCCCGGTCAACAAAAAAATAGTCAACGCCATCCTTATCACCCGGTCTCGGCGGTCTTGTAGTCGCGGAAACCGAATAATGGAATTTATCGCTTTTTCTGAGAATTTCAGCGATAACCGTGCCCTTCCCGCTGCCGCTTGAGCCTGATATAACAAAAAGTCTGCCCTTCTTATTACTCATAATCTGTCAAATTCCTCATTTAATAGCTCCGTCGTCTGAGCTGACAGAATAATATGGTCACTATCGGTAATAATGACAGCTCTGGTCTTTTTACCGCAGCTTACATCAATCACTCTGCCTATATTTTTAGCATCCTGTATCAGTCTGCGGACAGGCAGCGATTCCGGGCTTACGATTGCAACCACACGACCGCAGGATATTAGATTTCCGTTGCCGACATCGATCAATTTCATATAACCGTCACCAATAAACTTAATTCCTAACGACTGTAAAATCGCCTTTTTACCTTATTCTATATTTTGAATCTGTTCCCTTATACGTTCTACAGCACATTTCGCATCTATAACATACTTTGCTATTTCATTGTCATTTGCCTTTGAACCTATGGTATTTATCTCCCTGTTAATCTCCTGTAAAAGGAAATCGAGCTTTCTACCGACCGGGGTTTCCTCGTTAAGTATTGATCTGAACTGTGAAAAATGACTGCCTAACCTCTTGAGCTCCTCATTTATATCAGTCTTATCGGCAAAAACGGCACATTCGGTGAGCAGCCGCGCCTCATCGACAGGAACGGTGCCCAGCAACTCCGCTACCCTTGCCTTCATGCGCTCATTGCTTATTCTTACCGATTCGGGCGCACGGGCGTTTATCAGCATTGCAAGTTTTTCTATCTCCTCAAGATTACCGATAAGGTCCGCCTGCAGCCTGGTTCCCTCACAGATTCGCATTTCGATAAAGCGTGAAAATGCCTCTTTTGCAACCTTTTCTACCGCAAGCCAGACCTCCTCAAGGTCTTCATCGACCTTGTGAACAACAAACACCTCGTTTTTATTAGCTATCAGGGATAGCGTAATATCGCCGCTGAGACTGTATTCGTCCTTTATACCGCTTAACAGTCTTATAAAGCTGTCAAGATATTCTTTATTCAAAGACAGGTCGGTCTTCTCTCCCTCTATGCTCTCGACCGAAATATAAATCTCCACCTTGCCTCTGGAAATATAACCCGCAGCGAGCTTTTTAACCCTGTCCTCAAGCGAGGAAAACAACCTCGGGAGTTTGACGGATATATCGAGATAACGGCTGTTTACCGATTTTATCTCGCAGAGGATGTCCCTGCCGCCCACCACTTCTTTATGTCTGCCGAAACCGGTCATACTTTTTATCATATATAGTCCAAGCCTTTCAGGGTAATGCTACTAAAAACAAAACATCACCGATTTATTATTTTATCAAATTTTGAAGCTCTTGTCAAATATTCTTTTGAGCCTGTGAATATAAAACGAAACCAATCTGTCCAGCGCAAAGTCATATACAATAAACGTGACGTTTCCCAACAAATATACCATATACCCGAATCTGTATAAATCATCCTCTAAACCTAAAACTCCCTTGCCTATAAGGATTATTGACGTGAAAAAAAGGTTAAAGACAGCTATTTTCAGCAAATACGCAATCCATCGGAATTTTACCCTTTGTATATACGCTTTCAGTATCGGATAGTGTCCCGCAAATACGGCAAAAATAAGAGCCGGTGATTTATTGGGCAATAGAAGGAATGCAAGAACAGAGCTGACCGCATAGATGGAAAAAGCATATTTCCCGCCCAATTCAACCATTGCAAAAACCACAGTCAGGCCAGCAGCGGCGGCGGCAGAAAGGTCAAGTGTCTGAAAAAGAGAGCCTATAAGCATTATCATAACAGACAATGCGCACATAATTCCCGAAAGTGCGATTTTTCTGTTTTTTTTCAAAGACTATCATTCCTTTCAATAAGAAAGCTGCTCTAACAGCATCTTATCAAGTCTCCTCCCATACATTCGCAGCAGCAGTCCGCACAGATAAGGCTTGAGCAGACGTCGCACCCGCTGCAGCCGTTTCCCGAATAAGTCCGGCCGTAAGGACTATGTGCCGAGCCGGTGCTGAAGCGGTCAAGAAACGCCCGGTATTCAGCGTTATAGGGATCAAGCCTGCAGGCTGTTTCCACCTCTACTCTCGCATCCTGGAGCCACCCCTTGTTATAAAGAACCAATCCGTTAAGAAAGTGCCATTCGGCATTGCGCTCAGCTACAGAAATCCGCTGCAAAAGCACCTCCGCTTCGTTTATTCTACGACTGTTTAAAAGAATTCTTATACGGGAATAAACATCGCTTCCCGACTCTCCGCCTGAAAAACCCGCCCCGCCCGAAAATCCTCCGCCCGGGACTCCCTCCGAGCGCAGACGGTTGATCTCGTCGTAAGCGGCGTTGATTTCCTTCATTTTTTCCGCAGCTAAATCTGCGAGTTCGTTATTGATGTAATTATCCGGATGATAGCGTTTCGCAAGCTTTCTGTAAGCCTGCTTAACCTCCTCGTCCGTCGCATTTGAGTTAATATTCAATACTCTATAGGGATCAGTCATTCGTACCTCCAAGATTAAGGGAGCCGAGCACCTTATTCAAGGCCGCTCTTCCTCCCAGTTCACATATATTAAAAATAATATTGTCATAGCTTTTATCCCTTTCCTCTCCGATTACATTCAACCCGTAAACCGATGAAAAGGCGTTAAGACTGTCTGTTATTGTAGTCTTGATTTCCTCTATATTATCTATAACTCCCGAAATGTCGCCGTATTTGATAAGCAAGGGATTGTAGTTGCCACTCTCGCTGTCCTTTTTAATATCGTCGAGCGCGTCGATAATATATATGTATCTTCCGATATGATAACCGCACTGAGAAGCGATAACCTTTTCTTTATCTTTCAGCCCGTAAGACGCAATACTCTCGACTATCACCGCAAAGCAATCGGCGACCCTGTCAAGCGAGAATTGTTCGTCGGGTGTATCTGTTTTTTCAAGCTCGGCAAGTTTATTAATCTGTTTTTCGATGACACTCTCTAAAACCTCATACCCCTTGACGCGGTTTTTAATGTGAGAGAAAAAAGGCAGGGCTAATCTCTTAAAAAACTTCTTTATGCCCTTTGAATCGTTAATATCATCAAGCGCTTTGTAATAGAGCAGAAATGCAAACGCAGCGCTTGTCAGCTCGTAAGAACCGTCCGCGCAGAGTGTTCTGCGCTTTTTAAAATGATAAGGACAACGTTTCAAAGAGATTTTTGCTTCTTCCTGCACAACCGACATACGCAGCAGAGCAAGTGCGACAAAATCGTAATTCAGCAAAAATCTCGTAAAATGAGAAATATGTTTGCCGCCGTATCTGCATAACCCGCAGTACACCGCGCGGTAAAGCTCATGTTCGCGTACGAGAAGCTCGCTTTGCACCGGACGGATGTAACCGAACATAATCTTTACCCTTTCTTTCCTATTTTATCAAAATATTATATCATGCTTTTTTGTAAAAGGCAATGTTTAAAAATTAATAATTTTATTGACTAAACTGCTATATTGTGCTAAAATCAAAGATGTAAAATAAATCTGAGGGGTAATTAGTTATGAAAAAAAAGCTATTATGCATTTTATTGATTGTGCTTTTTGTCACACCGCTCTTATATTCCTGCAAGGATGAAACGCAAAACGAGTCAACCGATGGTTCAGGTAACGCCGATTTAGAAAGTATTATCGGTCTGCCTGCCAAAAACTTCGGAGGGCAAGAGCTGAGCATACTTACCGTGAATGAAAAAAGAGGCAACATTTATTATAATTACGAAATCGCCTCAACAGAGCCCACCGGCGACGTTATTAACGAAGCGGTCTATACAAGAACGCAAAAGATTAAAGATGATTACGGTATCGTACTCGATGTCACATATACAGACAATCCCACGACGGATATAAAAAACACGATATTATCCGGCGACAACTCCTATCAGCTTATTTGCGACGGCATTTATTACCTCGCCGAGCTCGGTATTGAGGGCAATCTCAGGGATCTCAACAAAATATCCACGCTCAATCTCGAACACCCATGGTGGGATCAGAGCGCGCTCAACGACCTTACCGTTGCGGGATATACATTCTATCTTTCCGGCGATATTATCGTAAGCGACAAAACGGCGACATGGTGCTGCTTCTTCAACAAGGATATGGTTGACAATTATCAGCTTGAGGACCCCTATACCCTTGTAAACGATGGCAAATGGACGATCGACAAGCTTTACGAGATGGGAAAGAAAGTAAGTGAATCGAACAAGGGCCTTCCTCAGGTAACATACGAGAACGGAACCTTCGGTTTAATCACCCAGACCTATGACGGAATCGCAAGCATGATTTCTTTCAATCAGAAGATGATAACAAAGGATGCCGATGATTATCCGATTTTGAATATTCAAAACGAGGAAACCTACGATAAATTCGAAAAGGTATTCAACCTTATGACCGACACCAACAACTCCCTCATCGCAGAGAAGCTCGAGTCAAAGTGGTCGACAGCTGTGTACGATAAGGCTAACAGCGCATTTTTCAGTGGAAGAGGACTCTTCCAGTACAACAAGCTCGCCTATGTGCAGAAGATTATAGACGCTGATGTGGAATTCTCATACGGTGTTCTTCCCCTGCCTAAGTATGACGAGAACCAAGAGAAATATTATGCAGCCTGTACAACCTATATGGCACAGTTCCTCGCAATTCCTATTACAGTTCCGACAGCCGACCTTGAGATTATCGGATATGCGCTTGAGTTGATGGGATATTACGGAAAGGAGCTCTTAACCCCCGCTTTCTATGAAATCACAATGAAAGCAAAGAAGATGGATGATGCCCAGAGTGAGGAGATGCTCGATATAATTTTCGGAAACAAAGTTTTTGACCTCGCATCGGTATTCAATTACGACAACGCACTCTATTTATATACAAACATTATCGGCAGCGGTACGAATACCCTCGCCTCCTCGGCGGAATCAAGAGCGACTGCAATTCAAAAAACCGTTGACGATTCAATAGAGAAATTCAAGGCGATAGAGCAGTAATAAATACATCTTATAGGAGTAAAAGTATGAAAATGACCTTCCGCTGGTACGGCAAAAGCGATCCTGTACCGCTCGAATACATATCGCAGATTCCTATGATGGACGGTATCGTTTCCGCCGTATACGATGTCGCCCCGGGAAAGGTTTGGAGCGTCGAGAGCATAACCGCGATTAAGAAAGCCGCGGAAAGGCACTCACTGAGCTTTGAAGTCGTCGAGAGCGTACCCGTACACGAGGACATAAAGCTCGGCAAACCCTCAAGGGACGGATATATAGAAGCATACAGGGAGAATATACGCCGTCTCGGTAAAGCGGGGGTAAAGGTTATATGCTATAACTTTATGCCTGTTTTCGACTGGCTGCGTTCGGAGCTTGAGTATAAAAACCCTGACGGTTCGTCATCCCTTATATATCGTCAGGAGCAGGTCCTTGCGATGAACCCGAAATCGGGGAGCCTTTCGCTCCCCGGCTGGGACGCAAGTTATACAAAGGAAGGGCTTTCCACGCTTCTTGACGAATATTCTGATATCGACAGCGAGGCGTTGTTTTCAAACCTTAAATATTTTCTCGACGCGGTAATCCCCATCTGTATCGAATACGACGTAAAGATGGCTATACACCCGGACGATCCGCCGTGGGATATTTTCGGTCTGCCGAGAATTATCACAGACGAGAAGAATCTCGACCGCTTCCTTTCACTCAATAACTCCCCTTTTAACGGTCTTACACTCTGCACAGGCTCTCTCGGCTCGTCGCCGCATAACGATATTCCTAAGCTACTTCGCAAGTACAGCTCGATGGGCAGGGTTCATTTTGTCCACGCAAGGAATATAAAGCATATCGGGGAGAATGATTTTAACGAGACCGCACATCCGAGCGGATACGGTTCTCTTGACATGTATGAGATAATGAAGGCGCTTTACGACACCGGCTTTGACGGTTATGTGCGCCCCGACCACGGCAGGATGATATGGGGAGAGCACGGAAAACCCGGTTACGGCCTTTACGACCGTGCTTTAGGTGCTGTATATCTATCGGGGTTGTGGGAAGCGATACAAAAATCGCATAAAAAATAAGCTTCGGGTTAACTTATACTACATAGAAATGGAGTTCGTATGATTGTAAACGAGCAAATAAAGCAGGTTGCAAGCAGGATATCCTACCTGAGGGAAACACTGGATATGACAAGGGAGCAGATTGCCGCCGCTATTGATATGAGCATTGACGATTACATCCGGTATGAAAACGGCACGAAAGATATTCCCGTCAGTATGATATACTCAGTTGCCGCCGTGCTCGGAATCGATGCTACCGAGCTTCTTACCGGTGAATCTCCCAGAATGAAGGAATACGCAGTCACCAGAAAAGGTCGGGGTGTCGGAGTTGAGCGTTACAAGGGATATGCTTTTGAATCCCTTGCCTACAATTATATCGGCAGAGACAAGGAACCGATGATAGTTACGATCTCACCCGGTGATGAGCACCCGCAGCTCGTCACGCACACCGGGCAGGAGTTCAATTATGTACTTGAGGGGAAAATCGCGGTTATTCTAAACAAAAAGACGATAGAACTCTCTGAGGGCGACTCCATTTATTTCGATCCGTCCGTACCCCACGGACAGATTGCACTCGGCGGCACGGCGCGGTTTCTTACCGTAATCGATAAAAACTAAGCGAGGACTTCCGTTATTAACAACGATTTTAGAAAGAAAAAGCAATACGGACAGAATTTTCTTGTAAATAACACAATACCAAAACGAATCGCCGAGCAGAGCGGTATTACGGAAAACAGCGGCGTTTTGGAAATCGGCCCGGGTTTCGGTGTGCTTACAAGAGAGCTTGCCAGAATATCCAAAAAAGTAGTTTCTGTGGAGATTGACAGGGAACTTATACCCATTTTATCCGAAAAATTATCGGGGCTTACCAATGTAAAAGTCATCAATGAGGACATACTCAGGATTGATATTGCAGAGCTTGTTGCCACCGAGTTTTCGGATCTGCCGGTATATGTCTGCGCCAATCTCCCTTATTATATAACCACGCCTATTATAATGAAGCTGCTTGAGGGCAGGTATGGTTTTGTCAGCATTACGCTCATGGTTCAAAAAGAGGTCGCGGAAAGGTTGTGCGCAAAAAGCGGTGAACCCGCTTACGGAGCAATAACCGCTCCTGTAAATTATTATGCAAAGGTAACACGGCTTTTTACTGTCAAGGCAGGGTCATTTTCCCCCGCACCCAAAGTCGATTCTGCGGTGATAAAGCTCGATTTATACAAAGAACCTCCAGTATATGCCGAAAACGAGGAGCTTCTCTTTACCGTTATAAAATCAGCTTTCTCGCAAAGACGAAAAACTCTCGTAAATTCTTTACATTCAGTTTTTAATTCCATATTTACAAAGGACGAAATATGTGATATTATGATTCAAATTGGGTTAAATTCCCTGATAAGGGGCGAGGACCTGGATATATCACAATTCGCTGATATTTCTAACAGAATATTAAAGAAATTACATAAAAACGGAGGAATAAAATGACTAATCTGACAAACAACAAAAAAGCAAATGCATGGATTTCGGAAATGTGCGATCTGGTATCTCCTGCTAATGTCGTTCTTATCGACGGCAGTGAGGAACAGGCAGAAATACTAAGGGCTGAGGCGTGCAGAACCGGTGAGATGTTTAAGCTCAATCAAGAGAAGCTGCCCGGCTGCTATCTTCACAGAACCGCGGTCAACGACGTTGCACGTGTGGAGAACCGCACCTTCATCTGCACAACAGACAAGAAGGACGCCGGTCCTACAAACAACTGGATGGCTCCCAAGGATTGTTATGCAAAACTGACTCCCCTTTTCAAAAACTCCTACAAGGGCAAGACGATGTACGTAATCCCCTATTCTATGGGTGTTATCGGCAGTGAATTTTCCAAAATCGGCTTCGAGCTTACCGATTCTATATATGTTGTTTTAAATATGCTTATAATGACACGTGTCGGCAGTAAGGTCATCGAAGCGCTGGGCACGGACGGCGACTTTGTAAAGGGACTGCACGCAAGAGCGGATATGGACGAGAACAACAGATATATCGTTCACTTCCCCGAGGACAATACCATCTGGTCGGTAAACTCCGGCTACGGCGGAAACGTGCTCTTGGGCAAGAAGTGCTTTGCGCTTCGCATAGCCTCTTATCTCGGCAGGAACGAGGGCTGGATGGCAGAGCATATGCTCATCCTCGGTCTTGAGAATCCAAAGGGCGAGATTAAATATATCTCCGCCGCTTTCCCCTCCGCTTGCGGAAAAACAAATCTTGCGATGTTGATCCCCCCGGCATATTATACAAGACAGGGCTATAAGGTTTGGTGCGTAGGTGACGATATCGCCTGGATAAGAAAAGGTCCGGACGGCAGACTCTGGGCTATGAACCCCGAGAACGGCTTCTTCGGCGTCGCTCCCGGCACCAACGAAAAGTCAAACCCCAATGCGCTTGCTTCTACAAAACAGGGTACCATTTTCACGAATGTGGTGCACAACCTTGATGACGATACTGTTTGGTGGGAGGGACTCGATAAGAATCCGCCCAGGAACGCTCTCAACTGGAAGGGCGAGAAGTGGGACAGTACTGCAAGCGAGAAGGGTGCTCATCCCAACTCACGCTTCACATCCCCCGCAAAGAATTGCCCCTGCATTTCCTCAGAGTTTGACAGTTCCAAGGGCGTTCCGCTCTCCGCTATCGTTTTCGGCGGAAGACGTGCCAAGACCGCACCGCTCGTATATCAGTCATTTGACTGGAAGCACGGTACCTTCGTGGGTTCAATAATGGCTTCCGAGACCACAGCGGCAGCAGCAGGCGCAGTCGGAGTCGTAAGGCGCGATCCTATGGCAATGCTTCCGTTCTGCGGATACAATATGGGCGATTATTTCGCTCACTGGCTCGATATGGAAAAGACCGTTCCCAATCTTCCCAAGATATTCCATGTCAATTGGTTCAGACTTAACGAGAACGGCGCGTTCATGTGGCCGGGATTCGGCGACAACTTCCGCGTACTCGAGTGGATTATAAAGAGATGCGAGGACAAAGTCGGTGCCGAAAAGACTGCTATCGGATATATTCCAAAGGCCGAGGACATCAACCTTGCCGAGCTCGATTACGAAATCGAGAAAGGTCATAAGTTCAGTATCGAGGATTTAAAGAGCATTCTCACCGTCGAGAAGGATTGCTGGCTTGCCGATGTCGGGAATATCGAGGAATTCTATTCAAAAATAGGCGACACCATCCCCGAGGAGCTTAAAAATCAGCTCGCCGCTCTCAAATCAAGGCTTTTGAAGTAGAGTATTTTATACGTTATTTATACGAATGCACCGCTCGGGTTTCCGGGCGGTGCTCGTTTTAGCATAAGTATTTACATCTTAAAAACGAAAAAACGGCATTTTTTCATTGAATTCACGCAATATCTAATGAAAATTGATAATTTTCATCAAAACGCACATGACATTTTTTCATAAAATATGTTATAATAATAATAGAATATTTATACGAAAACTATACCTTTCTATCAGTTTCAATAAAAGACAGTTTATACATAAAAGGATTTAATCGAAAGCAGGTAATTACCACAAAATGAAGATTGTAAAAATCGATGACAACCTACTTCATTTGCCCGATTGCCTCTATTTAACAGAGCGCGGCAAATGTGAAAAGCTGAGTATCGAGGATTGTCAGGGTGAAAAATGCTCATTTTTTCAGACTCCGACCGAAAACGCCTTGCAAAAACAGCGGTGGGCGGAACAGTTATCGAGTCTTGATGACTGTTTGCAGAAGAAAATAGCAAAAAAATATTACGCAGGCTCAATGCCCTGGAAAGAGGAAGCACAAAATAGGTAAACGAAAGGAGGATATTATGTTTAAAATAAACGATCATGTTATTTACGGAACTTGCGGTGTCTGTAAAATTATCGATATAAATTACTGTAATTTCAACGATACAAAAAGAAAATACTATATAATGAAGCCGCTTTATACAAAGAATTCCAAAATATACGTGCCCGTGGAAAACGAAAGAAAAATGCTTAAAAACCTGCTCTCTACCGAGGAAGTTCATGCGCTTATAAAAACAATGCCTGTGAAAAAGAGCATCTGGATCAAACAGAATCAACAGCGTAACGCGGCTTTTCGGGATATTATTAAAAAAGGCAACAGACAGGAGCTTGTCGAGCTTATCAGTACCCTTTATCTGTATAAAACGGATTTGGCGAAAACAGGTAAAAATCTCAATATGTCTGACGAAAGCATCATGAAAGAAGCGGAAAAAATGCTGTACGAGGAGTTCGCTTTTGTTCTCAATATCAAGCTTGACGAGGTCGTTCCCTATATAAAAAAGAGCTTAATCCATAACAAAATGCAGTCTGAATAAGACTGCTTTTATTATATATTGAGTGGTGAAGTAATACCGAGTTGTTCAATTAAGTTAATTCCCTAAAAAATGATAGTTGTCGTGATTATTATGAGTAGCTGCTATTATTGATGAATAACTGTGAGCAGCAAATATACACTTATTGTATGTAGACTTATTGTCTGTTGATGGTTAACATATAAGTAGTATTTTGTCGAGGTGATTACAATGGATATAGTAAAAGTCTTTGGTATCAATGTTAGAAAATACAGGACCAATAAAAAAATCTCTCAAGAGAAATTTGCAGAACTGTGCGGCTTACATAGAACTTATATCAGTGATATTGAGTGTTTTCGTAGAAGCATTTCTTTAAATAATATTCAAAAAATTGCCGATGCATTGGAAATTGAAACATATAAATTATTTTTGGAGGTTACATTATGAAATTTACAATTAAGAATGATGAATTGGTTATTCTTAATGGTTGTTTAGCACCCGATTTTCCCAAATACACATCGCAATTAATTAACTGGGCAAATCAAAATGCACAAGGCACTCGCCCTAAAGTAGTAGGTCAACTTTCGGTTCTTTTTCCTGAGTATGAAGGAGAAAAAACCGATATTTCGATAGATGGCTGGCGGGAATGGTATTTGCAACATTATCCTAATGCTATTGAAAAAGCGACAGATAAAATATATGCACAAGTAGAAAACCTCAAAGACGCTATTCAACTTATCGATAAAAATATGATCAACAAATGGGTTGAAGATTTAGTTATCACAAAAACATACAATGGACTCTATTTTCAGGAAGCAATATTATCTAAAATCGCCGAAAAATTAGGCAAAGATTATAGATTGGCTACTCCATGTGAAGAATCACAAGGGATAGATGGTTTTGTGGGAGATGTTCCGTACTCTGTTAAACCTGATACATATAGAACCATGCGTAGGTTATCAGAAAGCATTAATGTTAAAATAGTTTATTACGCCAAAAAGAAAACAGGATTAACTATAGAAGTCGAAGATTAAACATTAAAGGTAGAGGTGCTCTCTACCTTTAATGTTATATTGGAATAGAATTCAAAAATTTGTTTTTGCAACTATAATCAATTGATGTATCAACCATCACAAAACCTGTCCGTATTAAATGGTTATTTACAAAGGTTTTGTTATCAAGATACACATAGCATAATAAGTTGTTATCTTGGTCGTATTTCACAGTGTCGTATTTTATGAATACTTTTCTTTTGTTGAACTTATCCTTAAGATACTCTATTGCGTCATGTTCAAATTGAGGGATTGGCTTAACACCTAATAATTTTACTACCAATCCGTTACTTAACTCTATTTTTTCGGGTGCTATAACATTCTTTACAGCAAAAAGTTCTTCTCGTTTCTTTTCTTTACCATCAATTTTAGACCCAAAGCTAAGTTTCTTTACATCAATTTTTTTATCTATCTTATGAGGGTCTTTAAAAGTGTAAGGCAAATTATCAACTGATGTGCATACTCCCTTCGTATCTTCATAAAACGATACTGTATCATCATCACCGATTGACATTTGTTCGCTGCAAAGTTTTTCACGTATGATTGGCGCAAATTCGTTATTAATTTCATATCCAATAGAGTTTCTGCCCAAGTGCTTAGCTGCTAATGATGTAGTTCCACTTCCAGCAAATGGGTCGAAAACAGTTTCACCAACAAAAGAAAACATTTTTATCAATCGTTTTGGCAACTCTTCAGGGAACATAGCTATGTGCTCCATTTGTTTGACACCATTAAAATTCCAATGTGAAGAGAAATTTCGACTCCACTCTTCTTTTGTCATTGCTGATTGAGCTTTTTGCTCTTTTGTGGGCTTAGGAGGGTTACCAAGCTTTTTAAAGATAAGAATGAACTCATAATCCATTTTTAAAATTCCGTTACGAGGATATGGGAAGCTTCCCATAATAACGCCGCCGCCGGAAGTGTTCATAGTGGTGCTTTTTTGCCATATAATCGCACCCATATAGTCCATCCCCAAGGACTCACATAAACGAATAATTTCTGTTCTAATAGGAATGACTTTATATCTGCCGTAATATACTGAGCGGGCAAATTGGTCACCAATATTAATACACAATCTACATCCATCAGACAAGACACGATTGCACTCTTTCCACACAAGATTAAGATTGTTTATATATTCTTCATAACTGTCATTAAATCCAATTTGGTCTTCCGTTCCGTAGTCTTTTAACTGCCAATATGGCGGTGATGTAATAATAAGTTGAACAGATTTATCTTTCATCTTGTTAAGTGAACGACTATCACCAAATACTATTTTATGGTCTGTCATATTTAAACCCCTTCTTATTTAACTTGGTCGCCATTAGATAGCACAAAATATTGTTCGTAAGTTACACCCAAAATATATGCTATTTGATTAAGTTCTTCTTGAGTGACAGTGTTTCTTTTGAGTTTGGCATTAAAATTTTGAGGCGTTTGATTGATTCTTCTTGCAAGCTCAGATAAACTAACACCTGTTCGTAAACACAACACTCTAATTTGTTCTGAAGTAGTCATAGATAGTGCCTCCAAAATCATTTTTCAATTGATATTATAAACCATTTAATTGATAATGTCAACTTATTTACATTCGTTAACGATTGCATTCGAATTTTAGTTATCTTCTACGAGTAGCGTTTTAACATACGTTAATTTTTAACACAAACACTATTTTTGTAAGTGCTTTGCAACATAAGCCGCTTCGAATCCTTCCCTTCTCTATGAACTAAAAAAATCCGGAAGGGCAAGCCCTTCCGTGATTTTTTTGGTCGGAGTGAGAGGATTCGAACCTCCGGCCTCTTGGTCCCGAACCAAGCACTCTACCAAGCTGAGCCACACCCCGTTACTATTAAAGTGCCCTTTTTATAGGAGTTTTCCCGCAAAGGCACAAGCGATATTATAATACATCGGTAGTTGTTTTGTCAAGCCTTATTTTCGCCGGTTATTTGAGTCGAGAAAAGATTGGAGTATTATCTGAGCTGAAAGTGCATCGATAATACTTCTTCGTTTGCGGCTTTTATAATCCGTAATGTTAAGATACTGATACGCCTCGACGGTCGAGAGTCTTTCATCGACAAAAACCACCTCAAGCCCGGTTTTTTCCCTTAGCATTTCGGCAAATCTGCATGTGCGCTCCGCACGGAAGGAAAGGGAACCGTCCATATTCTTTGGCAGACCTATTATAATTTTTTCCCCGCCCAGCTCCTCTATGCGTGCCGATACCTTCTCAAGCGCATCCTTTATACCACTAACTTTTATCGTCTCCTGTGCGGTGGCAAGCGTCTCGTCTGTATCAGAGGTAGCTATTCCTATCCTCGCGTCGCCGAAGTCAATACCGATAAGTCTCAATTCTAACCGTCCTCATTACTTTATTATCTATTTTAAACAAAATGGATGATTTTGTCAATCAATATTGTGAATACTTCGAAATATAAAACATATAATATCAACGACCGATAAAGTTCGGTCAGGTTAAAAAGCTTTAGTACAGGTTTCAAATAACAGAGTTTGTTTGTTTTTGGTTTTCACTCCTATCGGACTGAATCGGGTGGAAGTATGTAATTCGAAAGTTGTGTCAATTGTTTGACAATGTACCAGAAAGCGATATACGAAACCTACCGACAAAAAATGATAGAAGTGATTTATAGAATTAGTTTTACCTGTAAAAGCTGAATATAATCGGGGGAGCAGCAGCTTCTCCGATTTGATTTTAAAGGTTTCAGGTTAATTTTACTGCTATATATAATAGCCGTAAACTGAATAACAAAGCCTTTTTATCATATACTATAAACGACCAAAAAGTATGGTCAAAGCTCGAAAACACGGCAAATTAACATTGTTTTTGTCATATTAAGGAAGTGCTAATTTATGGGTAAGAAACGCAGAAAATACTCCCGATTTCATTCGGAAAACAGGTTCACTAACGGGTTGCACGGCGTAAACAGGTTTTATTATCCTTATCGCTTTACTCCTCCCGAGTTAAACGGCAGCCGGTATCTTGATATAAATTCGGAATTATTGATGCAGGACGTCATATACAGCGATACCGACCCTGACGGAAGTTATACGGGTGTGCCGAGAGATGATAATGAGGTCCCTGTTTCGGATGCGGATGATCTATAAAGAGTTGAACCGGAAAGCACCATAAAAAAGCAGAGAGCCGGGAGGAATTTTTCTTCCCGGCTGTAATTTATTCGTAAATATCATATGTGCCGTAGAAGTGGCGTTTTATACGAAGATAATCGGCTGAATCGGCCAAACCGTTATTATTTACATCGGCCGCTTCCGCATTCACGGCACCTAATTTATATGTGCCGAGAAATGCCCTCTTTACGAGCAGGTAATCGATAGAGGAAACCTTTCCGTCGCCGTTGACATCGCCCTTTATACTCACGGTGTAATCCTCCACCAGATTATTTGCATAGTAGTACGAAATATTATATCCCGTGCAGACAGAAACGTCATCAAAAACGATATTTCCGTTGCCGTTTCTTATGACAACACTTTGGTTGAACATCGATTTAAGCTGCAAAACGGTAAGCCCGCCTTTTTCTATTACACATATTCCCTCACTTCTCTTAAGCGTAAGCGGATTGTTTTCCAAAACCTCCAAAACAGAACGATCGCTCTTCAAAGAGCCGATACTGATTTCGGATACGAAAACAAAATTATGTGTTCCGCGCGTAATTTTTGCACGCACATAACGGGCTGCAACCGGAGTGGCGAGCTTTTTTTGCATAAGCATCAGCGACAACGACGGAGTGTGAGGATCCGCATTGCCAATGCTTTTGTATTTTACACCGTCATCGGAAATAAAATATTCCACATTTGCGGGATAAGATATTCCCGCACCTATCAACTCGTTCACTTCCAGGGAAAAAAGTGAAAGCTTGCTGTAATACTGTCCCAAATCGACGTCTATATAAAAATAACCGTCCTCAGTGCTGGATTTGTGAAACCCGATCCATTCGGTATCGTAAGCGGTGCTGCCGAATATCCCGTCCGTAAGCTCTTTTCCGCTGACCTCACCGTAACCCATATCGGTGTTCGTATAGGGAGGCGTGATTGTGTAGGGTCTTCCCAATGAAACGATATTGTAATCGGTGTACCGGTTCTCCTGTTCGATAAAAACAACTTCGGAAACATCAAGAGTCTGGGAAGCATATTTATAAGTCAGGTCATATATCCTTCTGATGTCGGGGTTTTTTGAGATAAATGCATCGTAATACACTCCGGGCACCGCGTCGTTGTAGTACATTTTTATACCCCGATGCGCGCCGGCGGCGGTACATAGCTTTAAATAGTTCATATAGCGGTTATAATATTCAGCAGAGCTTAACGCCTGACCCGAAATCTCTATCTCTACTCCCATTCCGAGGTCTTTGGCGGTGTTGCATGCAGCTGTAACCCTGCTCGAATTCGCATCGCCGACAAACATATAGTTCGGCTGGTAATTCGCCACGTCAAAGCCGTAACTCTTCCAGCTGCTGTACCCGGGAGCTTTGTAATAAGGAATCCATATAGCCTTATATCCCTTTTGATGCACATATCCCGTCATGGTTGTAATAACATTCAGCTCATTCGGGTCGCTCCTGGCAAAATTCTCCTCAAACCAATAAAATCCTACAAGGTTCAGGTTCTTGAAATTACAGCTCTTGTACCTTGCGAGCTGTTCGTCGATTATCCATCTTATCGCCTTCTGGCGGTCAGCTAAATAATTGAAGTTCTCGGTTTTTCCATCGCCGTCGACATCGCCGAAATCAGTCTGCGTCCTGACCGGATACAAAACTGTAAGAAAAACGTTCGCCTTGAAATCAGAGTAACTGCTGCCGAGACCCGCCTTTACCTCCCCCACCGCAGCATCGAGTGCTTTTATGTTGTAGCCGTCTAAAAAGACATCGTCAATAAATAGCTGCCAGTCCGAGAAGTTGGCGGGATTGTTGTTATCCCTGTATGTAACTCCGCCGCTGGGCGTTGACGTAACGCAGGGCAGAAACAGAAACGAATCAAAAAAAATGTCCCTTAGCTTATCCTGGGTATCATAATAACCGACAATCGGCAGATATTCCTCTTTTGTGCGCCGTCCGGACCTGTGTGACGGACTGAATGTATATGAAAGAAAAATATTCTCCGAGCCTTCAAGCAAATCCGGCGTTGCGTAGCCGGCGGCGGACACCAAAGTTGATTGTTTATATGTATATCCGGTCAGCAATAATGCAAAAAACAATAAAAACGCCAAAAATCTTCTCATTCTCTGAAAACTCCCCTTTTGTACGGACCTTTTTCCTTATATCCCTGACAATTATATCATAAATAATTGTATATTGCAATAAAATATAAGGCGTGATATAATAATCACAAGTATATACTTTCCGTGTATTTTCGGTTTAAATACACTGAAATTTTTTGTAAAGGAGCGGTTATGAGCAGTATTCTTTTCAAATCGATAACGCTTATTGACAGCGATTTCACCCAGATGACCGATATGTATGTCGGCGTAAGGGATAGTAAAATCGACTATATCGGAAAAGAATACAAAAGCGGTTACGAGCGTGAGTATTGCGGGCAAAAGAAGTGCTTAATACCTGCGTTTTACAATGCGCATGCCCACTCCCCCATGTCGTTTATGAGAGGTTATGCCGAGAATTTATCGCTGCACGACTGGTTGCAAAATAAAATATTCCCGTTTGAAGCAACGCTCACCGCAGAGGACATATATTACAGCATGATGCTGTCATTTGCCGAGATGATAAGGTTCGGGTGCGTTTCCACATCAGATATGTACTACAACGGTGCATCTATGGCAAAAGCCGTGCTCGACAGCGGAGTAAAGAGCAATATCAGTCTTGCCTCCACGATTTTCAATGCGGAATCTCTCAAGAAAGAGTATCCGAGGCTTATAGAGGAGTACGGCACTGCTTCCGACAGACTTAAAATCGATTGCAGCATACACGCACCCTATACATCCGACCCAGCTCTTGTAGAGGAGTTTTCGGACTTAGCCTGCCGTTATAACCTGAATATGCATATCCATCTTTCCGAAACCGAGCGGGAGAATATCGAATGTATTGAAAAATACGGGATTACACCGACAAGTTATTTTGAAAAAGGCGGCGCTTTCCGAACACCTGCGACCGCCGCGCACTGTGTTTATATAACGGATGATGACATAGAGATACTAAAAGAGCATAACGTAACGGTCGCAACCTGTCCTGCGAGCAACTTAAAGCTGGCAAGCGGCTTTTGCGACGTAAAACGCCTGATAGACCGGGGAATAAACGTCGCTCTCGGAACCGACAGCGTCGCTTCCAATAATAATCTTGATATGTTCGGCGATATGAAGCTCTTCGCCATACTGCCGAAAGGAGTACACAAAGACCCCATCGCTATAACCCCTTCAATGGCTCTTTATGCCGCAACAAGAGCGGGTGCGCTGTCACAGGGTAGAACCGACTGCGGTGTGATTTCCGTCGGAAATAAAGCAGACCTTGCGGTAATTGACCTTAACAACCCTCATCTAACACCGGCACATGATGTTTTGAACACCCTTGTCTACTCCGCAATCGGCTCGGATGTTGTGCTTACAATGTCGGACGGCGATATTTTATACGAGAACGGCGAATATAAAACAATAGATGTGGAAAAAATAACCGCTTATGCGGAAAACAGGATAAAACACAGATGAGTTATCCTCGGAAGGATTACATATGACTGATACCGTATGGATGGATACAGAAAATAATCTTTTATGCTTTGTAGACCAGACAAAGCTGCCAGGCGAATATTCGGTTTGCTCTGTTTGCAGTGCCGATGAGATATATTCCGCGATAAAAAGACTTGCCATCAGGGGTGCGCCTGCCATAGGCGTTGCCGCCGCTATCGGGCTGTACTGCGTTTCGGTGCGTTTTGAAGACAGAGAGCCGCAGGGCTTTTTAAAGTCACTTAAGGAAACGGCGAAAATGCTCGATTCCGCGCGTCCCACAGCAGTAAACCTCTCCTGGGCACTCGCAAGAATGCAAAAAACGGCGGAAAGAGCAGCAAACTCGGATATAGAGGGAATAAAATCAGCGCTGAAAAAGGAGGCGCTCGATATTTACGGCGAGGACATCCTCGTATGCAAAAAAATCGGGCAGAACGGTCTTTCGCTGTTAAAAAACGGCTTTGGAATTCTGACGCATTGCAATGCGGGAGCGCTCGCCGCCGTTCGCTACGGAACCGCACTCGCACCTGTTTATGCAGGCAGGGAAAAGGGCTGGGATTTCAAGGTATATGCTGACGAGACACGACCGCTTCTGCAGGGCGCAAGACTCACCGCTTATGAGTTATGCGAAAACGGGATAGACACCACCCTCATCTGCGATAATATGGCTGCTTCGCTTATGCAAAAGGGAGTTATAGACGCCGTTCTTGTAGGATGTGACCGTGTCGCCGCAAACGGTGACACCGCAAACAAAATCGGCACTCTGGGACTCGCTGTACTCGCAAGGAACTTCTCTGTTCCGTTTTATGTATGCGCACCGTTCTCTACAATAGATTTTTCGTGCAAAAGCGGAGAGGAAATCGTTATAGAGCAGCGGGAATGGAGCGAGGTGACCGAGCTGTTCTTTTCGAGCAGGATTACCCACCCTGACGTAAAGGTATATAATCCGGCGTTTGACGTAACTCCCGCCGAAATGATAAGTGCTTTTATAACCGAAAAGGGCGTGTTCACGCCCGAAGAACTCCAAAGGGGATTATGATGACAAAAGCCGATATTATAGAAATAGGCAAAAGGATTTATGAAAAAAATTATACGGCGGCGCACGACGGGAATATCAGCTTCTATGACGGAAAAACAGTTTTTATAACGCCGTCGGGCGTCTCGAAGGGCTTTATGAGCGAGGACGGGATCTCCGAGCTGACCATTGACGGAAGGGTTTTGAACGGTGCTGTTCCCTCAAGCGAATATAAAATGCACCTCGCTGTTTATAAGAACAATCCTTCTGTACACGCAGTCGTACACACGCATCCCGTATATGCGACCACTTTCGCCTGCATGGGTAAGCCTCTGAAAAGCGAGGTTCTTGCAGAGGCTGTTTTTCAGCTCGGAGACATACCGCTTGCAGAATACGGCGAACCCGGAACTGAAAAAGCCGCACAGAGCATCGTTCCCTATTGCGTCGATTATAACGGAGTGCTTTTGGAAAAGCACGGGCTCGTAACATGGGGGAATACCTTAAACGAAGCATGGTTCAGAACGGAAATCGCAGAATTTTTAGCAAAAATAACCTTTAATATCAACGTCGGGAGGTCTTTATCGGAATGAACGACCGTGTTTTACTCGTTGTAAATCCTTGTTCGGGAAGAGGAAGGGCAAATCAGATTTTATTCGATATAATCAACAAGCTTTCGGAAAACGGGAAATTCGTAACCGTGTATCCCACCCGTCAGAAGGAAGCCACTTTATCTTACATAGAAAAAAACGCGTGTAATTTTGATATTTTGGCGGTATGCGGCGGTGACGGAACGCTTAACGAAGCCTTCAACGGTCTGCTTCGAAGCGGTGTAAGAATCCCCGTCGGCTACATACCCACAGGCTCTACAAACGACTTTGCAGCCTCTCTCGGTCTGCCCACCGACCCTGTGGAAGCTGCGGACGTGATAGCGAACGGCACGCCCTTTGCATATGATGTGGGAGTAATGAACGACACTTTTTTTACATACATTGCCTGCGCCGGCGCTTTTACCGAAATATCATATACGACAAACCAGAACTTAAAGAATAAAATCGGTCAGTCCGCCTATTTTTTAAACAGCATCAAATCCCTCGCCTCACTGCGTAAAACCGCCCTTGAAATAACCACCCCGGAGTTCAGTATATCGGGAGATTATATTTTCGCATCCTTTTCAAATACAAGAAACGCAGGAGTGGTTTTAAATTTCAGCAGCAGTAATGTCAGCTTCGACGACGGTATGTTCGAGCTTCTTCTCATAAGGATGCCGCGGGACCTTATTGACCTCAGTACGCTTATAAAGGACCTCCTGAATTCTAATTTCGACAACAGGAATGTTGAGTTTTACAAAACTGATGAGTGCAGAATTAAATCGGAGCGTCCAATCCGCTGGTCTGTCGACGGCGAGGACGGCGGAGTTACCGACGAAATCAAACTTAATGTAAACCGACAAGCCATAGATATAATCAGGCGTACCTGAGTTCTTCTGAAAAAATCCTATTGACTTAATTATGTCTTTTATGTATAATGGGAATATTGTAAAAAACACCAGTAACACCGGAGGTATAAGGAAAATGAATTATCAACGCGCGGTAAGCGTATCCCGCTTTATACTGATATTACTTTGTATAGGTCTGTTGGTTTCTGTCGCGGTTTTCGGCTTTAGCATAGGCGAAAAAGGCATGGAAGGAGTTTTTGAGGAGGGAACCATAACACTCGGTCTTGACCTTGCGGGCGGTTCGTCGATAACCTATCAGGCTAATACGGAGGACACCGGTGAGACTCTCAACACGGGTATGAATTCCGTTCTTTCCGTCATGCGTCAGCGTCTTGACAGTCAGGGGCTTACAGAGGCGAACGCATTCCGTGTCGGGGATGATATGGTAACGGTGGAGATTCCCAGCGTTTCCGACCCCGCAAAGGCTGCCGAAACCCTTATGGCAACCGCTGTGCTCACCTTCCGCGACTATGACAAAAATATCCTGCTTGAAGGCAATGATGTAAAGAGCGCCAAGGATTTTTATACCGATTCCGACGGTGACGGCGATGCGGAGTATATAGTCGAGCTTACTTTTAATGAGTCAGGTGTAAACAAATTCACTGACGCTACAAAAGCCGCCGCACAGGCAACCGATGACAACTATAAAAAAATATATATATATATGGACGAAGCTCTTATATCCGCACCTTCGGTCGAGAGCAGATATGCAGAAACCGGAATTACGGGCGGAACCTGCATTATTTCCGGCAGCTTTGACGCCGAGTCCGCCGCGGCACTTGCGGGGCAGATAAACGCCGGAGCGCTTAAATATACGCTCTCCAATGTCGACCAGCGTACGATCGGTGCGACTCTCGGCGAGAAATCGCTTACCACCTCATTAAAAGCGGGTGCTTTCGGCATTATTCTCGTAATGCTGTTCCTGATAATTTATTATCGTGTACCCGGATTGATGGCATCTGTTTCCCTAATCGCATATATGGCTGTTTTTGCGATAATTCTCGTCGTCGTAAAGGCAAACCTGACGCTGCCCGGAATAGCGGGTATCATTCTTTCAATCGGTATGGCGGTGGATGCGAATGTCGTAATATTCGAGCGTGTCAAAGAGGAGATCAAGCTCGGAAAATCAGCAAAAGCAGCTGTAGAAGCCGGTCATCACCACGCTCTTTCGGCGGTAATCGATTCCAATGTAACGACATTGATCGCAGCCGGGGTGCTTTATTTCCTCGGTGCAGGTACAATAAAAGGCTTTGCGATTACGCTCGGTCTCGGTGTTATAATTTCAATGTTCAGTGCGATATTCCTTACACATTGGCTGCTCAGGATATGCCTTGGTATGGGAATTTCCGATATCAGGTTCTACGGCGTAAATAAGGACAAAACCGAAAAAACCAGAAAATTCCACTTTATCAATAATAAAAAAATCACATATATCATCGTTGGCGTTGTTCTCATCACGGGATTATTATCGTTCGTAATAAGGGGCTTCAACCTCGATATAGATTTTTCGGGCGGTAGCCAGCTCGATATTAACTTAGGCGTTGAGGTCACTCCCGATGTCTGCGACCAGATCAATTCCATGATCGAAAACAACATCGGTGCCAACTATGTTTCCTCAACAAAAGCCTCTTTGACAGACAACAACGTTGCGGTAATACGAACGGGTACGGCTGTTTTGAGCATCGATCAGCAACAGACTTTAAACGAGAGTTTAAAGGGAGCTTTCCCCGATGCGAATTTCGAGGATGTGGAATATCAGTCCATCTCCCCAATCATAGGCGACTCGCTTAAACGTACGGCGGTACTGGCGGTAATCTTAGCGGTGGTTCTGATGCTCGCTTATATCTGGTACAGGTTCCAGCTCCTCTCTGGGCTTTCCGCTATCATATGCCTTATGCACGATTTGTTTGTCATGCTGATTTTATATTCGCTGTTCCAGATACCTGTAAACTCGAATATTATTGCCGCACTGCTCACCATTCTCGGTTACTCAATAAACGCTTCGATCGTTGTGTTCGACCGCGTTCGCGAGAACAAGACAAAGTTCGGCGCGGAAAAGAGCTTCGGCGATACCGTGGATATAAGCATCAAGCAGACGCTTGCACGTTCTGCAAACACCTCGCTGACGACGCTTCTTACAATCGGCATGGTATATATATTCGGTGTCGATTCTATCAAGAACTTTGCACTTCCTATCATTGTCGGTTTGTGCGCAGGATTATTCTCATCCTTATTCCTTGCTGGGCTCTTGTGGGTAGAGGGCGAGAGAATTTTCAAGAACAGGAAAAAGGCAACCAAATAAAGCAAGAAGGGCTGATTTTACAGCCCTTTTTTAAACCGAAGTACAGTTTTTGCACGACGCAGAAAGGATTTATGTAACAGATTCTATGTATGATATAAAAAAGATTCGCAATTTTTCCATAATCGCTCATATAGACCACGGTAAAAGCACGCTTGCCGACCGTATTCTGGAATATACCAAAGCGGTAACGCCTCGTGAAGTATCCGCCCAGATGCTCGATAATATGGAGCTTGAGCGTGAACGAGGGATAACAATCAAGGCGCGTGCGGTGCATTTTAATTATTTAGCCGATGACGGCAACCTATATGACTTCAACCTAATCGACACTCCCGGCCATGTCGACTTCGGATATGAGGTTTCACGCTCGCTCACAGCCTGCGAGGGTGCGCTTCTTATCGTCGATGCGACTCAGGGTATCCAGGCACAGACGCTTGCAAACGCCTATATGGCGATTGACAACGACCTTGAGATTATTCCCGTAATAAACAAGATCGACCTTGCAAGCGCCGATATCGAGATGGCAAAGCGCGAGGTTGAGGAAATTATAGGCATTCCAGCCGACGATGCGCCCTGCGTTTCCGCAAAGCTCGGGATAAATATCAGGGATGTGCTTGAAAAAATCGTAACCGATATTCCCTGCCCCAAGGGGGATGCCAATACGCCGCTCAAAGCGCTCGTTTTCGACAGCTATTATGACGCTTACAAAGGCGTTGTCGTCTATATACGAGTATTAGAGGGATGTATCAGAGTAGACGACACCGTTCGGATGATGCACACGGGTGCGGAGTTTGATGTTGTTGAGACCGGTGTTCTTTCCACTTTCAATCTGCA
This sequence comes from Eubacteriales bacterium, assembly GCA_028702135.1. Lineage (GTDB taxonomy): Bacteria > Bacillota > Clostridia > Oscillospirales > CAG-382 > UBA1049. The sequence continues at coordinate 86,951 of JAQVPJ010000004.1, forward strand.
GCAGCGGGACGCTCTTTATGCCGGAGAGGTCGGTTATTTTACGGCGAGCATCAAATCAATCGCCGATACGGAGGTCGGCGATACCGTAACTCTTGCAAACCGTCCCACAGATAAGGCTCTGCCCGGCTTTAAAAAGTCCGTGCCTATGGTTTTTTCCGGTATTTATCCCGCTGACGGTGCGAGATACGGAGATTTGAAGGACGCGCTTGAAAAGCTTCATTTAAATGACGCCTCGCTCTTGTTCGAACCCGAGACTTCCGCCGCTCTGGGCTTTGGCTTTCGATGCGGATTTTTGGGATTACTGCATATGGAGGTTATCGAGGAGCGTTTGGAGCGTGAGTTCAACCTCGACCTTATCACGACCGCACCCAGCGTTATTTACGAGCTTGATATAAAGAACAAGGGGATAGTATTCATTGACAACCCAACCAATTTCCCCTCTCCCGACGAGATTGAAACAGCCGCCGAACCGATTGTAAAAGCATCCATAATAACCCCTGCGGCTTATGTCGGTTCGATTATGGAGCTGTGTCAGGACAGACGCGGAATATTTATAGATATGAAATACATCGACACGGACAGAGCCGAACTGCATTACGAGCTGCCCCTAAACGAGATTATTTATGATTTCTTCGATGCGCTCAAATCCCGCAGCAAGGGTTACGCTTCTCTCGATTACGAGCATATCGGATACAAGCCCTCAAAGCTTGTCAAGCTCGATATCCTCATAAACGGCGAGGTCGTGGATGCGCTCTCGTTCATAGTTCATTCGGACAAAGCTTATGCGAGGGCGAGAAGGATTGTCGAAAAGCTGAGGGATAATATCCCCCGCCAGCTTTTTGAAATACCGGTGCAGGCGGCTATCGGAGGAAAAATAATCGCGCGTGAAACGGTAAAAGCGATGCGCAAGGATGTTCTTGCAAAGTGCTACGGCGGAGATATCACGAGAAAGAAAAAGCTTTTGGAAAAGCAGAAGGAAGGCAAAAAGCGTATGCGCACCTTCGGCTCGGTGGAGATCCCGCAGGAAGCGTTCATGGCGGTTTTGAAGTTAGATGAAGAATAACCTTTCGGTTTATGTCCATATCCCCTTCTGCGTCCGCAAGTGCAATTACTGTGCGTTTTACTCCCTGCCGCTCTGCGATGAACGGGTGATGCGTGATTATACAGAAGCCCTGATAAGACAGATAAATAGCATCAAAACAGAAAGACCGGTAACAAGCGTATATTTCGGCGGCGGAACGCCGCCTGTTCTTGGTGTCGGGGCATTAATTTCTGTGCTTGAAGCGATTAAAGCCGGCTTCAGGCTTAGCGACGACTGCGAGATAACGCTTGAAGCGAACCCGGAAAGCGTCTCCCTGCCCGATTTGAAAGATTACAGAAATGCGGGCTTCAACCGCATTTCCATGGGTATGCAGTCCTCAAACGACCGTGAGCTTGCCATTTTAGGACGGAGATACGACCTTTCCCGATATAAGTCTGCCGTTAGGGCGGTTATAGATGCGGGATTTGAGAACAGAAGCACCGATATCATCTTCGGAATTCCCGAACAGACCATAGAAAGCCTTGAAAAATCCGTGATGACTGCGGTTGATTCGGGTACTCCGCATATATCGGCTTATTCGCTCTCCATAGAAAAAAATACCCCTTTTTACAACAACAGGGATACGCTTATACTGCCCGACGAGGATACCGAAGAGGAAATGTATTATCTTCTTTGCGATATACTTAAAAAACACGATTATTCGCATTATGAAATATCCTCATTCGCTCGTGAGGGCTTTCAATCAAGGCACAACCTGCATTATTGGGATTGCGGAGAGTATATCGGCTTCGGTACGGCGGCGCACTCCTATTGCAAAGGAAAACGCTTTTCAAACATCGCTGATGTAAATGAGTATATCTCACTCTCCACAGGCGATTACTTCTCCCCCACCGATTTTCACGTTCAGCGTTATCTGTCCGACACGGACAAGCGGGAGGAAGCCATAATGCTCGGACTGCGTACCGACAGAGGGATAAGAGCCGATGACGAGCTGCTCGCCAAAAGCAAAAAATATATAGATGGCGGCTTTGCAAAAATCGAAAACGGCCGTTTTATTCTGACCGAAAAGGGCTACCGGGTATCCAACATTATCATCGCTGCGCTGATATAAAAAAGCCTTATAAAAAAACCGACAAAAAGCGGACGAAATTTCCGTTTTTATATGTTATTATAGTATTGCGAGAAAGAGGAACGAAAAGGTATCGATATGAACGGTATAAAGAAAGTAATAAAAAAGCTGTGGAATTTTGCTTTTAAAACGGAAAAGGGATTGTATCTGGTTTTCGGAGCGCTGACAACCCTTATATCCTTAATCGTATTTGCGCTTTTCAATGAGCTTTTCGACGGAAAGCTGTATTGGCTCTCGACTGTACTGCAGCATGCGGCAGGAATAACCTTCGCGTATTTTACGAACAGAAGGTTTGTGTTCAAGAGCGAAAACATTTCAAGAAAAGCAAAAACACGAGAGGCAACGGAATTTTTTCTCACCCGTATAGTAACCCTTTTTATCGATATGGGTATAAAAAAGGTGTTGATTGAAGAAGCCGGTATCGACAACAATGTTTCCGCCGTTATCACCTCGGTAATCGTTATCGTTCTCAACTATTTCGCCAGCAAACTATATATTTTTAAGCGAAAGGACTGATAAATCTAAAAAATGAATAAAAAACGCAGGCCGTCCTTGGCAGCAGGGACGGTTTTTTCATCCCCGGCGGAATGCCGACAAAAGCTCGAGGAGTATTTTGGCAGTTATCTGCAAAACAATCAGGAGATAGCGGATATCGAGTCGCTCGCCGATTTTTTCGGCATCACACGCGAGGACCTTATCCTTTATATGAACGATGCAAAATACGGAAAAATCCTGAGGCTCGCAAGGAACAGGATAGCGAAAATAAAAAAACAGTTGGCCTTTAACGGAAAGCTCCAGGCGACTGTTTTGACCTTCGACTTTAAAAATAACCACGGCTATAAAGACAAGCCGGAGGAAAACGAATCCGAAACCGAACCTGTCGTCTTCAAGGGACAGGTGAAAAAATGGGCAGAGTGATGAGGGAGCATATTATCACACCGAACCGTAAGCAGATAACATTCTTTGAATCTGATGCAAAATATACCGCTTACGGGGGTGCGCGGGGCGGCGGCAAGTCGTGGGCTATGCGTACAAAGCTGGTACTGTTAGCTCTCAACTACAAAGGAATACAGATTCTGCTTTTGCGCCGCACTCTCGGTGAGTTAAGGGAAAACCATCTGTTTCCCCTGCTTAAAATGCTCGCCGGTATTGCGGTTTTTGTATCCACCGACAAGGAATTCAGATTTCCCAACGGTTCAAGAATAAAGTTAGGCTACTGCGATAATGAAAACGATGTGCTTCAGTTTCAGGGGCAGTCATACGAGGTTATCGGACTTGAGGAGGCTACCCATTTTACCGAAAAACAGTATACAGCCCTGACCGAGTGCAACAGAATATCCGGCTCTATGGAATACAAGGATTTCAAACCCCGTATGTATTTCACCTGCAATCCCGGAGGAGTCGGACACGACTGGGTAAAAAGGCTTTTTATAGACAAAAACTATCGCACAAACGAAAACAGCAGGGATTATTTCTTTATCAAAAGCCTTGTTTTCGACAATCATTTTCTTATGGAGCATAATCCCGAATATGTCGATACGCTCAAAGCTCTGCCCGAGGTCAGGCGCAGGGCTATGCTTTACGGTGACTGGAACTCCTTTGAGGGCGCATTCTTTCCCGAATTCGATTACGAAAAACACACCGCCGAGCCGTTTATGCCCGACAAAAACTGGATAAAGTTCCGCGCTCTCGATTACGGGCTTGATATGACCTGCTGTCTGTGGCTGGCGATTACAAACGACGGCAGAATCATCGTCTACCGCGAACTTTACGAGGAGGGGCTTATCATCTCCGAGGCGACCAAAAGAATCCTTGCGGCAACTCCTAAAACCGAAACGATACGCTATACGGTAGCCTCGCCCGATTTATGGAACCGCCGTCAGGAAAGCGGCAAAAGCGGCTTTGAGATTATAACGAAAAACGGTATGAAGCGCCTGCAAAAAGCGAACAACGCCCGTATTACCGGCTGGCGTGTGATGCGCGAATACTTAAAGGAGCGATACGAGCTTGAAGGAAAACCCAAACTCACGATTTTCCGCAACTGCCGGAATCTCCTGCACAGCCTGCCGCTTTTAAGGTTCGATGAATACGTAAAAGAGGACGCCGCCGATACTCCCCATGATATCACGCATGCGCCCGAGGCGTTGAGGTATGCGCTTATGTCAAGAGAGCCGATGTTTATAAAAAAGAGCGTACCTTTTACAAGCAGCATTTACAACTTTGATTCGGCCTCCCCTGAGGACGACGAATATGAGAGCTTTATAAAATACTGATTACTTGAAGGGAATGATAGAATATTGAGCCGAAAAAAAGACAAGATTTTCACCGAGGAATGGCAGCTATATGAGAAAGGCAAGGAATATAATTATTCGCTTAACCTGTATGACAAGGTAAACGTAAACGAGCGTTTTTACAGGGGCGACCAGTGGGAGGGAGTAAAGACAGGCGGTCTGCCTGCTCCGGTTTTCAATATCTTCAAACGGATTATTGAATATTACACCTCCACAATTTTACAGAATGCGGTTTCGATGCGTTATTCGTTCGCTTCTCCCTATGGGGGCAAAACGGATATAACGGAAAAGGAAGCGAACGACACCTGCGGGATTCTGAACGGCATAATCGATACCCGTCGGGAAAAGATGAAGTTCGACAAGCTGCTGTCCGACTCCCTGACCGATGCGGCGATTACAGGCGATGCGGTCTGCTATACCTACTGGGATCCCGCAGTCAGAACAGGGCAGCTCTTTACCGGCGACTTTGTAAGCGTGCTTGTGGATAATACGAATGTGTTTTTCGGCAACCCGAATTCAAAGGACGTAAATTCCCAGCCCTATATCCTGATCTCGCTTAGGGAAACGGTTGCCGATTTAAGAGCACAGGCGGCTAAAAACAAGCTGCCCGAACATATTATAGAGCGGATAACCCCCGATGATGACACATTAACACAATCGGGTGATATGGCTAAAAAAGAGCTTGAGAACACGAAATGCATATCGCTCATTAAGCTCTGGAGGGGGCCGAATGGCAGCATTTTATACCGTAAATTGGTCAAAAACACCATAATAAGCGATACTGTTGATACAAAGCTCCGAACCTACCCTATCGCTTTTTTCAACTGGACGACGGTTAAAAATTCATGGCACGGGCAGGCGGTTGCTACAGGGCTTATAGAAAACCAGATCTTTATAAACAAAGGCTTCGCCATGGTTATGAAGCATATGATGGACACCGCTTTTTCAAAGGTGATATACGATTCGACAATAATCGACGAATGGTCAAACAAAGTCGGAGAGGCGGTTGCCGTCAACGGTCCGGTTGAAAACGTGGCAAAGGTTTTGAATTCGGGGCAGATGCAGGCGGGAATGCTCGATGTTATAAACCTTGCCATCTCAAACACAAAGGAGTTTCTCGGCGCGACCGATACCGCACTTGGCAACGTTCAGCCGAACAACACCTCTGCGATCATAGCACTGCAGCAGGCATCCAATATGCCGCTTGAGAACATAAAGCGTTCTTTTTACCAGTATGTGGAGGATATAGGGCTTATATGGCTTGAATTTATGTTCACATATTACGATGAAAAAAGGCTTGTCTGCGTACGAAGCGGAGAAAAGAAAGCCTTTGAACGCTTCTCGCAAAAAAAGTACAAAGATGTGCTGTTCGACTGCCGTGTGGACGTAGGTGCTACGAGCTACTGGTCGGAATTAGCGGCGATAAACACGCTTGATAATCTGCTCTCAAGAGGTTTGATCACGCTTGAACAGTATCTTGAACGGATTCCGGACAACCTTGTACCACGCAAAAAAGAGCTTATCGAACAGCAGAATTCAGTAGAAAGAGAGGATAAAAATGACAAAACAAAACCCCTTGACAAACGAACAAATCCTTGAACACGTGTTTGAGCTTGCGGACGAGGCGGGTATGACGCCCGATGAGTATGTTCACAAGCTGAACAGCGATTACGAGCAGGTACGCTTAAAAGACCGCGAGGGCTTGCCGGAAAGTGTCATCGCGGAGCTTGAAACAGCAAGGAGCTTAAAAAAAGAGGCTCGAAACAGCAGAATTCGGGCGGAAAAAGACGAGGGCATAAGAAAAGAAGTCGAGAATTTCAAGCAGTCGTTCCCGGAGGTGCGGCCGGAGGAAATACCCGAGTCTGTCTGGGAGCAGGTTGCAAACGGAGCATCACTTGTTCACGCTTATGCCTACCACCTTATCAGGAATAACAGGGACAGCGAATACGCAAGTAAGGTCAACGAGGAGAATTCCTCACGGTCGACCTCAAAAACCGGAGACGGTGAAACCGAACCCTTTTTCACAAAAGAGCAGGTCGAGGCGATGAGCCCTAAGGAAGTGGCTAAAAACTATAACCATATCCTCAGGTCCATCTCAAAATGGCATATCTAAAAAAATACGGAAAGGAAGAAGATTATGGCAAACTACAACAGTATTGAAAAAATCATCAGCGCGGAGATTCTGCGCACCAATGAGGACAACCTACTTGCAAACAGGGTTTGCAACACCTCCTATGTCGGTGACATAAGAAACAAGGGCGATTCAGTAACCTTTATCGGTCTTTCCGACCCCACCGTTTACGATTATACCGGCACGCTGAACTATGAGGAGGTCGACGATTATGCGACTACATTGTTTGTAGATCAGGACAAGGCGTTTTCATTTAAAATAAAGGACATCGAGGAGCTGCGTTCCTCGGTGGGACTCAAGGATTCACAGACCAAAAGAGCCTCATATCTGCTCAAAAACGAGGTCGATGCCTATGTATTCGGGTTGTATCCCGATGCGGGGCATATCTTTGAGGAAACAACGGTTACACCCGCAAACGTGCTGCTGACCGTCGCCGCGATTAAGCAGAAGCTTGAGGAGGCCAATGTTCCCGACGGCAGAACATGGATAATCGTGCCGCCGTTTATAAAAACAAAACTGATGCTCGCAGGCATAAAATTCCAGATAAACAACGGCGTAAACGGAACCGGCTCGGTAGGCTTTACCGATGAACTGGGCTGTGATATATTCGTTTCCAATCAGCTCTGCAAATCCGGCAGCAGCACCTATATGCTTGCAGGCTCATACTCCGCAATCGCCTACGCCGAGCAGGTCCTCGAAACACAGGTAATCGACAGGATGGAGTATTCCTTTGACAAAGCGGTCAGAGGCAGGCTTGTATTCGGAGCGAAGGTAATAAAGCCGACAGAGCTTGTATGTTGTCCGGTTATCGACGGTTCAAATGCGATATAAACAAAAAAATTACTATTAAGGAGAGTTGAATCATGGCTACTATCATGACAGAAAGCATAATCACAGTACCAAACGAAGCGAACGAAATAATATTCTGCTTTCCCACCTCGGCGACGAAAAGCGAGACCTTTACCTTCGGGCTGAGCGATACTGCAGACGGTTTCTTTGTTCTTGCAGACGCCTCCGGCGCCATGCCCGGAAACTATACCATCAGCTTTGCAAAGGGTGTTTATCCGCCCGCAAGAACACCTAAGTCATTCACCTTCAGCGACGGGACTGTCATCGCTTTTCCCGTTGAAAGCGGTCATATCGAGGATAAAAACTCAAAAGCGAGCTTTACGGTCGTTTCCGAAGACTCGGGAGACCTGAGTAACTCCGGAATAAAACTTGCGCTTATTAAAAAGAGGTATGTTACCAACAATTGATTTTACGATTTGAAATATCTTAAAGGAGGATTATAAACATGACCGGAACCGACATTTACAACACCGCTATGGATTTATGCGCGCTGCGGAACAAAAGCGGTGCGATCCCCTCCGATTGCTCCGACCTGACACAGCGCGCCACCGCGCTGATAAACATTCTTATTGCCGAGAACGCCTATCTCGATTCCCTGATAAAAAAACAGGCGCTTACCATAAATCCGATAACCGAACTCTCAAACACGGTTGAGCTCTCTGAGCTTATATGCGCGGCGGTTCTGCCGTACGGACTCGCCTGCCTGCTCATTCAAAACGAGGATACCGGTGAAGCGATGTTCTTCAAGAGCAGATATGAGTTTGAAAAAGCAAAAATCCAATCGGAAATAAAGGGTGTGCTGACGCCTATAAAGGAGGTATACTGATGCCGGTAAGTGCGGTAAACAAGTTCGTCGGTCTTGATCAGGCGAATGTTCTCGGTGAAAACGCCGCTTATTCGCCTGATATGATGAACTTTAAAATAACCGAAAACTACTCACTTAAAAAAAGGTGCGGTATAAAAACGATTCTGCATGATGCTTATGAAATCGACGGTCTTTGGTCGGGTTATATCGGCACCAACCACTATTTTTTGTATGTATCCTTCGGTATTCTGTATAAACTGAACCTGACTGACAATACAAATACGCCGGTGGGCGACGTCGGCAGCGGAAAATGCGTGATGTTCGAATTTTCCGGCAGGCTGTATATTTTAAACGGCAGCAGGTATTCCTATTTCGACGGCGTTGCGGTAAATACGGTCTCCGGTTATGTTCCCATAATCGCCATAGGGTGCCTTCCCGACGGCTCGGGAACCTCCTTTGAGAATCTTAACCTGCTGACGCCCAAACGAAGGCAGCGGTTCTCCTCCGACGGTACATCGACCACCTACAAGCTCGCTGAAAACAATATTGATTCCGTCAGCTACATAACCGTTGACGGAATCGTTGTTTCAGGTTATACATGCAACAGTACGGCTGGTACCGTTACATTCGGAACCGCACCCGGCGCAGGGCTTGACAATGTGGAGATCTGTTATACAAAGCAAAACCCTAACCGCACAAGAATCACAAATAACCGATATGCGATGCTCTTCGGAGGTAATGTGGACGGCCGGCTGTTTATCTGGGGGAATCCCGATTTTCCCAACTATCGTTTTCACTCGGAGCTTGCAAACGGCGTTCCCAGCGTCGAGTATTTCCCCGAAAACAATTTTACCGTCATTGGAAACACCGAAATAACCGATATTGTTTCGCAGTATGACAGACAGTTGATTTTTACCAAAAACAGAGCTTTTTATTCCTACTGTGAGCTAAGACAGGACACGCTCGGCAGGTATTATTCCTCGTTTCCCGTCTATAACCTTAACGGTGAAAAGGGAAATCTTATTAAAGGTTCCTGCTGTATGATTAACAACGAGCCGATAACGTTCTGCGGCGATGGGCTTAACAGATGGAGCTCGACTGCGGTGCAGGATGAACGCAACGCCGTCTGCTTTTCGATGCCTGTTACCAGAACTGTATCGGAAATAATCAAAACCAACAGCTTTGGCGACCTGCGGTTATATGATTTTCAAAGCGGCAGTGAGCTTATCTTTTACCATAACACAAAAGCATATATCTATAATTACAGGCTCGGTGTCTGGTATGCTTATGGAAACATGCTGTGCGACTGCTTTTGCGATTGCAGGGGAGAGCTTTATTTCTCCTATTCCGATACCATATATAAACTTGACGAAACCTCCTCCGACGATGACGGCTACGGAGTAATCGCATATTGGAAAAGTCCCTTCTTTTCAGCAGGACAGCCTTTTTTAAGGAAGGACGCAACAGAATTATCCGTAACCTTAAGGACTGTGTCGGAAACGCTTTTAGACCTTGCCGTAAACAGCGACCTTGTATCCGAAAACATTTTTGAAGAGAGCTTTTACATCCCGAATGAGGGAAGTGCCAAGATAAGCTGTCTGCGGATACGACCAAATATACGCAGAGCGTCAAAATTCCAGATATATCTGCGTGCCGCCGGAAGCGGTACCGACGCTGAAATACACGAGATATGTCTGCTGACCAAAACGAAAGGAAAGAACGGAAGATATGAATTATAATTCGCTTATAAAAGAAACCAAAAAAGCATTGGAGAGCTACTCCGACATTACTGCCGAGCTTGAGGAGCTGTACAGAAAGGCGAAAAAGAGCAATCAGGCGAGCTATGAGACAGCAAGAAAAAGCCTTGGTGAGCAATATGTCTCCGAAAAAAACGCCGCCGCCGCAAACGCGCGGCTTTCCGAAAACGATATGTATCAGTTCCTTGCGTCGAGAGGTCTTTCTTCCTCGGGGGAGAGCGTACAGGCGAAAATCGATTCGGATATTTCACTTAACAAAACACTTAGCGAACTTGCTAAGGCGAATGCGGGCTCGCTATACACCCTTGAGCGTGAGAAGCTGCAAAAAGACATCGAACTCGAAAACCTGCTTGCGGAAAAAAAGATAGATCTGAAAAAAGAGCAGATCGAGCTTGCCACAAAGCTTGCAGAAAAGGGTGTCAGCGGTAACAAAAGCAGTACATCGGACGGCAATAAAACCGACAGATTTGTTCCCGAAACATCGGCAAAGGAGCTTGCAAAGAGTATACTTTCTACCTTTTCAACCGATGGCAGGGTGACAACAGCTCTTCAAAAAAGCTATATAAAGCAATACCTCAACACGCTTTATGAGAGCGAAAATATCGACAGCGACTACATAAAGGAGCTTATTATCAATCTTAAGGCTGCCGGATATACTGATATTACCGACACAGCATCAGAGGCGTTTATCACGTCAAAGGACGGACAGAGCTTCTATGACAGGGCATACGAGCAGCTATATTCCATTTTTATCAGAGGAAACCGCAGTGCCGCCACCGCGAGCAGGATGGCAAGAGAACAGGCGAAAATTCAAATGCTTGACTATATTTACCAACGATGCACCACAATCGAAGCTTTTGAAGCCGCCTGCAGGAAAATAAACATAACCGCGAGCGAGTTGAAAGAATATTACAATCGTATCGATAATATAATCAAAAAGGACAAAGACGCAATAAAACTCGGCTCAAAAACAGGTTATGCTTCTACCGAACAGTAGAACAGAAAGGAATAAAAACAATGAACTACAACGAATTTGTTTCACCGGAACTTTCATTATTGATACCCGTGCTGTATGCGATCGGGATGTTTATAAAAAACAGCAATATAAAAAACTGGCTTATACCCTTCATTTTAGGCGCGATAGGAATACTTCTGACATTTTTCTATCTTATATCAAAGGATTTTCCGCAAAACGCTTCGGATATATTCACTCTGATTTTCGCAAGCATAACGCAGGGAATCCTCTCGGCCGCGACAAGCGTATATGCCAACAATCTATACAAGCAGTTCAGAGCGAGAAACGAGGATGACGACAAGGATTAAGTCACCCTCTCCACCTAACAGGAAAACAGAATAAACAATCCGCAGCTTATTAATCATAGGCTGCGGAAAGTTTTTCCCGTCTGTTAAATATCACCGCTCATGCGATATTGACTCCTGCGCCTGCGTTGCCTGTGATGGTAACAGCTATACTCGGACCGGAAACAAGTCTTGCAAAAAAGACGAGCACCAGTTTCGTACCACTGAGTACGCTGACCTTGAGGTCCTTAAGCGAACCGGTAAATACGCTGTTTGCGGGAACAACGCCCGTCAGAACAGGGGTGAGATTTACCCTTGTGCCCGGAAGGGGAAGGAATGCGATATCCGTTGCCGGCGAGTAGAAAAGCTGCGCGGAAATCTGAATCGCGGATGCTCCGAGAGTTAACTGTGCTGTATTTGTAAAAAATGCCGTAATATCGGTGATTCTAATATTTCTCGGTACAGAAAAAGCCATATTTCCGGCAGCGAGAGCAAGCTCTCCTCCTACGCCGAAGGTGTTTCCGTTCTGTGTTTCACCAAAACCGATAGCGGCTACATATCCTGTTGTCAGAGCGTTCGATTCGTTGACAACCGTTGTAAGTGCAACAAGCGTATTGCCCGAAGCAAACGGTATTATAGCACCGTCGCTCCCCTCTCCTTTTGGTCCCCTCAGACCTCTCGGACCTCTTGGACCTCTCGGACCGGGCGGGCATTTGCAATGCGGTTTAGGATAACAGCATTGCGGGAAGCACTGCTGAGAGCCGCAGAAGCAATTATGCTGAGGGAAACATTCCTGTTTGCAAAAACATCCCCTGTCATGTCTTTCCTTGTGTCTCCAATCGCTCTCGTACTCATAATCCTCGTCTTCGAATATTTCGTCTCCCTCGTCATCTACCTGGTTTTCGGCAGCGGCGGCTGCGGTGTTCACGGGTTTTTTATCAATATTTCTTCTGTTATAAAAATTCATATGATGCCTCCACTAAGTTTGATTTCTTCGCTGAAATACATCAATATAATATATGCAAAGCCGGCTTACTGTGATTTTTTACGTTATATGCCGAGAAGACGGATTTTTTCAATTTTACATTTTAGTAGTATTTATATCACTTAATCAACACAATTTTATGCTAAATATAGAATATAACAATAAATAAATAATAAAAAGTCAATATATTTAAGGGGATGATGCAAAAAAAGTTTTTATCCACCTAAATACGCGTTACCACAGCTTGTCACATGATTAAGAATGGAGGGTATACAAAGTGAACATTAACACAAAATCAAAAAAGAGAAGTATATTCGCATTTTTGGCAGCTATTGCAATCATATTTGCAACAGGGGGCTGCGACGCAAAAGATTCGATCCAGGAGTTACCGAATGTTATAATCGGTGATGAGAAGGAGATTCCCGAAAAAGAAGGATTATACGAAAATCCCATTATAAAAACCGCGGACGAGAATGTTTCCACCTTTTCAATAGATATTGATACCGCCTCTTATGTCAGCTTCCGCAGCAATATCTCAAAAATGACGCTCAAGGAGTTTCAGGAGGGCGGATATACAATCCGTACAGAAGAAGCGATCAATTATTTTAAATACGGCTATGAGAAACCGACGGGAGAACACCCGATAGCAGTAACGACCTCAGTCGGAGAGTGCTCCTGGAATAACGATGCCAGGTTAGCCGTCATAACTGTTGCGGGAAAAACACTTGAGGCTTCCGAGCAAAAAGGCTCGAACATCGTATTCCTGATCGATGTTTCGGGTTCTATGAGTTCAAACGATAAGCTCCCGCTCTTAAAGGAATCGCTGAAAATGGCGATTGGAAACCTGAACGATAAGGATACGGTAAGCATGGTTACATACGCCTCCGGGGTTAAAACGGTGTTATCCGGCGCAAAAGGCAGCGAGAAGGATGAAATCATCGAAAAGCTCAATTCATTGACCTCCGGCGGCAGCACCGCAGGCGCAAGCGGTCTTGAGCTTGCATACAGCGTTGCGCAGGATTACTTTATCGAAAACGGCAACAACCGTGTTATCATTGCCACTGACGGGGATTTCAATGTCGGACCGAGCTCTGTCGGTGAGATGAAGTCAATGATTACCCAGAAGCGCGAGAGCGGAATATTCCTTACAGTGCTCGGATTTGGGGTTACAAACTATTACAGCGGAGACGAAAGGCTTGAAACTCTTGCCGATAACGGAAACGGCGGATTTTATATAATCGACGGTATTTCCGAGGGAGAAAAGGTTCTCTGCGAACAGTTTACTGGCACACTTTACACGGTAGCAAAGGATGTTAAGATGCAGGTTACCTTTAACAAGGATACGGTCGAGAGCTACCGTCTTATCGGTTATGAAAACCGGGTGCTTCTGAACTCGGAGTTCGAGGACGACAGCGTCGATGCGGGTGATTTGGGTGCGGGACAGACCGTCACCGCTATTTACGAAATCGTATTAAAGAACGATGCTACCGAGAATCTCTTTACCGTTTCCGCCAGATACAAGGAGCCGAATTCCGAAACCTCCAAGCAGTATGACCATACCGCGAAGATGAACGAGGATTTGGGAGGAGATTTCTATTTCGCTTCCGCAGTCGCAGAGGCATGTCTTATTGTCAACAACTCCACGTACAAAGGCAATGCGTCGCTTGAACACGCCTGCTCGGCGGCATATCAATACTCCGGTAATGACGTTTACCGCAAGGAATTTGCAGACATTCTGAACGGTATCAAGTCTCAGAGTACAATTTAATTACCTGATGGAATTATTATAAAAGCGTAAATTTAAAATCTTCCATCTGTGTAGCAATCCCTCACCTTTTCGGGGATAAAGGTGAGGGGTTCTGTTTGAAACCTGTTTTTTTATTTTGTGATTGAATCACAGATATAATGCGGAAAAAGGGTATAATAAGATTAGAATTTAAAATAAAAGGAGCGATTACAATGGCAGTTATAACTATAACAAAAGAAAATTTTGATTCTGAGGTAATGAAATCCGATAAAACGGTGCTTCTTGATTTCTGGGCGAGCTGGTGCGGTCCCTGCCGCATGGTTGCTCCGATCGTGGAAGAGGTTGCAAACATAGCAACTGACAAAAAGGTCGGCAAGGTCAATGTTGATGAGCAGCCCGAGCTTGCAAGCAGATTTCAGATAATGAGCATCCCCACTCTTGTCGTAATAAAACAGGGCAAGGTGGTAAATACTGCAGTCGGCTCAAGACCTAAAGAAGCAATACTTAAGATGCTTGACGTTTAGGGAACACTTTCAGAACCAAAAAATAATTTTGCACCTTATCAGGCCTGCCCGATAAGGTGCGGTTCTTTTACACAAGCTCCAAAAGCTTTTTTTTGTTGATTATTTTTATATCCCCCCGTGAAAGCTCCACGATCCCCTCTGAGACAAAATACTTCAGCATTCTTGAGACAACCTCTCTGGCGCTGCCCATGTATCTTGCAACCTGCTCATGAGTGAGCGAAACGGTATCTCCTCCGGTTTTTTTAATCTCCTCTGAGAGAAACAGGGCAAGACGCTTATCAAAGCTCATGAAAAGTATCTGCTGCAGCGCCCACATCACATTTGAGAAGCTCTGTGTCGCCTGCTTGTATGCGAAGCACTCCACATTTATGTTCGATTCCATAAGCTGTGAGAATATCGACGAGCTAAGCAGAATAACCTCGCTGTCCTCCTCCGCATCCACAAAAACGTCAAAGGTTATGTACTTTAATACGCAGGACGCCGACAGGATGCATATGTCTCCTTTAAAAAGCCTGTACAGAGTAATATCCCTGCCCTCATCGGAAAGTATATAGGCACGCAGAGAGCCGCTTTTTACTACCATCATACCAAGACAGTCATGACCGCCGCTGTGTATGCTCTCGCCCTTGAGGTATTTTAATATTCTGGTGTTCCGCTCCGTAAGGTCCTTTTCATTATCGGTCAGCTTATTCCAAAAGGGGAAATAATCCCTGTAAGATATATTCGCTTCTGCGCGCTGCATACGCATATACCCCCGCTTCTGTTTTTTCTTATCGGTATTATTTTACCAGTTTTATTATAATACATTTTCTTTTAAAAAACAATACGGTGCAATCCCGGATTTTTGGCGCACCGTGTTGTTTTATTATATCTTTTCAAGTATTTTTTCGGTAATTTCGTCTGTGGTAAGCTCTCCCCCGATGTCGTTTGTAAGGAAGCCTTCGTCAAGAACGGCCTCAACCGCATCCTCTATCTCCTTTGCCTCATCTTCAAGCCTGAAGGTGAAGGAGAGCATCATTGCAACCGACAGAATAGTTGCGATGGGGTTTGCAATCCCTTTTCCGGTGATGTCCGGAGCTGAGCCGTGAATCGGCTCGTACATTGCCCTCTTGCTGTCACCGAGCGAAGCGGAGGGCAGCAGACCTATCGAACCCGTAAGCTGAGATGCCTCGTCCGACAGGATATCCCCGAACATATTGGATGTTACGATAACATCGAACTGCATCGGGTTGCGAATAAGCTGCATTGCTGCGTTGTCTACAAGCATATCGCCGTACTCAATGTCGGGATATTCTCTTGAAAGTCTGTGCATGACCTCACGCCATAACCTTGAGCTTTCAAGCACGTTCGCTTTATCAACGCTTGTGACCTTTTTTCTGCGCTTCTTTGCATATTCAAACGCTGTTCTACCGATGCGCTCTATCTCCAGTGCGCTGTAAGTCTCGGTGTCAAAGGCTTCCTCCCCCATCTCACCGAAAGCCCTTCCGCTTTTTCCGAAATACATACCGCCGATAAGCTCCCTGACTATAACTATATCAAAGCTTTCAGTATTGCGAAGCGGGCAGCGGCCGCTCAGAGCTTTATATAGCTTTACGGGACGGATGTTTGCATATAAGCCCAGCTCCTTTCGTATACCGAGCAGAGCTCTTTCGGGACGGAGATGTCCGGGCAGGGTATCCCATTTCGGGCCGCCTACCGCACCGAGAAGAACGCTGTCACTGCGCAGGCATGCGTCAATTGTAGACTGCGGCAGCGGAAATCCGCATTCATCTATTGCACAGCCGCCCGCAAGCACAGATGTGTAGCTGACCTTATGCTTGTATTTATTAGCTATCTTGTCAAGCACTTTTACCGCACTGTCCACAATCTCCGGTCCTATACCATCGCCCCTGACCAGCGTCAGATTCATTTTCACTCAGATTCCCCCTTTTTCTTCTCTTAGCGAGCCCTTGTTTACAGCTTCGACAAGACCTCCCGCTTCGATTATCTTTTGAATAAACGGCGGAAACGGCATTGCCTCATATTCCTTATCCTGTGTGATGTTCTTAATAATTCCCGTGCCAAAATCGACCTCCACAAGATCACCCTCGCAAATTTCCTCCGCCGCCTGTTTACATTCTATGATAGCAAGTCCGATATTAATTGCGTTGCGGTAAAAAATCCTCGCAAAGCTGGTAGCGATTATCAGCGAAATCCCGCTTTCCTTTATCGCAATCGGCGCATGCTCCCTTGAAGAACCGCAGCCGAAGTTTTCCCCCGCGACGATGATATCGCCCCGCTTTACCCTTGTGACAAAGCTCTTGTCGATGTCCTCCATACAGTGGGAGGCAAGTTCCTTTTTGTCGGCGGTGTTGAGATACCTTGCCGGTATGATAACGTCGGTATCCACGTTGTTTCCGTATTTAAGTACGTTTCCCTTAACTCTCATTTACATCACCTCCGAAGGCTGCGAGATTCTTCCCGTTATTGCGCTTGCGGCAGCAACTGCCGGGCTTGCAAGATAAACCTCGGACTCCGGGTGCCCCATTCTGCCGACAAAGTTTCTGTTTGTGGTTGCGACTGCTCTTTCGTTTTTTGCGAGTATGCCCATATGACCTCCGAGACAGGGTCCGCAGGTCGGGGTGGAAACCGCCGCACCCGATTCGATAAATATTTTAAGAAGCCCCATCTCCATCGCGCGCAGATATATTTTTTGCGTCGCGGGGATTACTATAACTCGAACTCCGTCGGCAACTTTTTTCCCCTTCATAATCTCGGCGGCTTCAACCAAATCCTGAAGTCTTCCGTTAGTACACGAGCCGATTACGACCTGATCTATCTTTATATCGCCTATCTCTCCGAAAGTTCTTGTGTTCTCCGGGAGGTGGGGAAACGCCACCGTCGGTTCAATCTCCGACAAATCTATCCTGTAAACCGCTGAGTATTCGGCATTCTCATCGGCTTTGTATATAACGGGCTCTTTGGCACCCACAGATTTCAGGAACTTTTTCGTAATCTCGTCAACCTCGAAAATGCCGTTTTTCGCACCTGCTTCGATAGCCATATTAGCCATACAAAGCCTGTCGTCTATGGTAAGGTTTTTAAGCCCGTCGCCGGTAAACTCCATAGATTCATATAATGCACCCGATACTCCTATCATCCCAATAATATGCAGTATAACATCCTTGCCGGAAACCCATTTGCGTTTTTTGCCGGTCAGTTCAAACCTTATCGCCGGCGGCACCTTAAACCACGCTTTTCCGGTCGCCATGCCGCAAGCCATATCCGTCGAGCCGACTCCGGTCGAGAACGCTCCCAATGCACCGTAGGTACAGGTATGAGAATCCGCACCTATGACGACATCCCCCGAGGTAACAAGCCCTCTTTCGGGCAGCAGAGCGTGCTCTACGCCCATATTGCCGCAATCGTAAAAGTTCTCTATTCCCATATCGCAGGCGAATTCCCTGCATTTTTTACTCTGTTCCGCCGCCTTTATATCCTTATTCGGCACGAAATGGTCCATAACAAGCGAAATTTTCTTTTTATCAAAAACTCCGTTTACCGAGATTTTCCTGAACTCATTAATCGCCACGGGAGCGGTAATGTCATTGCCGAGAACCATATCCACATCCGCAAGCAGCAGTTGTCCCGGCTCTACATAGGAAAGTCCGGAATGCGCCGCTAAAATCTTTTGCGTCATTGTCATTGCTTTCATGCTTCTACCCTTTCTTTTATAGCTTGCTGAGCTTGTATTCTATCGAATCCACCAACGCGGTTATACTCGCTTCAATGATATCGTTGGATACTCCGATGGTAGTCCAGCTATGTGTATCGTCCGCGGTCTCTATAAGCACGCGCACCTTTGCCGCAGTCGTGCTGTTCTCCTCCAGAACACGCACCTTATAATCGGTAAGCTGAATGTCCTTAATGGCGGGAAAGAATACGGTGAGCGATTTTCTGAGCGCAAGGTCGAGTGCGTTGACCGGGCCGTTGCCCATTGCGGCAGCTATTTCCTCTTTTCCGTTGACCTCGATTTTCACCGTTGCCGAAGCGGACATACCGCCCTCCGGTATCGGAAAATCTCCCATAGTTTTATATAAAACAAGCTTGAAATGCGGCTTATATTTTTTCAGTACCCGTTTTACAAGCAGTTCAAAGCTCGCATCCGCCGCCTCAAAGTGATAGCCGTAATGCTCCATTTCCTTTAGTTTTTCAAGTATTTCGGCAGCTTCCGGCGAATCTTTTTTCAGCTCCGGTGCAATAGAAGCCGCCTTTGCGAGCAGGGTACTCCTGCCCGAAACCTCGCTCATCAAAAACTTTCGCTTGTTGCCGACCGCCTCGGGCAGTATATGCTCAAAGCTGCTGTTCACCTTCAGAACACCGTCGATATGCATTCCGCCCTTGTGCGCAAATGCGCTTTTTCCGACATACGGGCGGTTGTTGTCTATCTGAGTGTTTGCAATCTCAGCTATCCGCCTTGTTGTTATAAAAAGGCTTTCAAGCTCTCCGCCGCACTCGTAATTAGCTTTTAGCTTGAGATTCGGAATGATTACACTCAAATCTGCATTTCCGCAGCGTTCACCGATTCCGATAAAGGTTCCCTGAACCTGCTCACAGCCCGCACCGACTGCAAGCATAGAGTTTGCCACAGCGCAGCCGGCATCATTATGACAATGAATAGACAGCTTCGCAAATGGAAACAGCTCCTTGACCGCCCCGGTTATTCTGTAAACCTCGTCCGGGAGAGTTCCCCCGTTGGTATCGCATAATGCGACTGTATCCGCACCGCTCTCAATTGCCGCCTGCAAAACCTTCATCGCATATATATCGTGAGCCTTATAGCCGTCAAAGAAATGCTCGGCGTCGAATATGACGTATTTTCCCTTGGATTTTAAATAACTCACTGTTTCGGAAACGAGCTCGATATTGTCACGCAGAGATACTTTCAGTATTTCTGTGACATGCAAGTCCCACGTTTTTCCGAATACACAGACGACCTCCGTGTTTGCTTCGAGAAGAGATTTAATGTTCGCGTCATCCTGTGGACGAACACCCTTGCGACAGGTGCTGCCGAAGGCGCAGAGCTTTGCGTTTTTCAGTTCGAGTTTGGAAACCTGCTTGAAAAAATCCATATCCTTTGGATTTGAGCCGGGGTTTCCCGCCTCGATGAAATCCACGCCGAAGGCATCGAGGCTTTTTACAATATTCAGTTTGTCATTTACAGAAAACGATATTCCCTCTCCCTGTGCACCGTCACGCAGTGTGGAATCCAGTATCTCTATACGACGCTTTTCCATATACATGTCACTTCCCGATAAGAATTATTATGCTTTTTGTTACTCCAGCTCTATCAGCTTGTTTATTCCGTTTATATATGCGAGTATGCTCGATTCTATAATATTTGTCGAAAGTCCCCTGCCCGTAACCGTCCTGCTGCCCGATCTGAGCTTTATGGTTACCTCTCCGAGCGCATCGTTGCCGTCCGAAACCGAATGGATATCGTAATTCAACAGCTCCGTGCAGAGATTGTTGGTAATTTTGTCGATAGCATTGTATGCTGCGTTTATCGGACCGTCTCCGAGAGAAACCTTCTCCATTATGACGCCGTCCCTGCTCATCTTTATTACGCATACGGAAGATTCCGTCTGCGAGGTATGCACGTCGAACGACTCAAGCTTGTAGGTTCCGGAGGTACGCTCCCTGTTATATACCATCGCCTCAAGATCGCTGTCGGATATATACTTCCTCTTGTCCGAGAGGTCTTTAACCTTTTCATAATAAGATGAAAGCTCCTCTTCGGTAAACTTGTAACCCATTTCGGTCAACCTGTCTGCGATGGCGTGTTTGCCGGAATGCTTGCCGATAACAAGTTTGCTCTTTGTTATTCCGATATCCTCCGCTTTCATAATCTCATAGGTCTCACGTGCCGCAAGAACACCGTGCTGATGAATTCCGGATTCATGGGCAAAGGCGTTTCTTCCCACTATCGGTTTATTGATCGCTGCGGACTGACCGATTATATTATATACCATCCTGCTGGTTCTGTTTATCTGCTTTGTGTTGATTTTCGTGTATCCGCCGAAAAGTCCGCCGCGCGTCCTGATAGCCATTACAATCTCTTCGAGCGCTGCGTTTCCGGCACGCTCTCCGAGGCCGTTTACGGTACATTCCACCTGTGTTGCTCCCGCCCTGACGCCGGAAAGCGAATTCGCCACCGCCATGCCCAAATCGTTATGGCAATGCACCGACACGTCGACCCTGTCAAATCCATCGACCTGCTCATACAGGTATTTGATAAGATTATACATCTCCTCCGGAAGCGAATAACCCACCGTATCGGGAACATTTATAACCGTCGCTCCGGCTTTTATTGCCGTATCAAAGACCCTTACAAGAAATTCCGGCTCACTTCGTGTTGCATCCTCTGCGGAAAATTCGACGTTACCGCAGAGACTGTGCGCATATGAAACCGCATTTTTTACATTCTCAAGAACCTGCTCGGGTTTCATTTTAAGCTTATACTCCATATGTATGGGCGAGGTTGCGATAAACGTATGTATACGGGGAGATACGGCGTGCTTTATTGCATTATATGCGGCATCTATATCCCCCTGCACCGCCCTTGCAAGCGCTGCCACCTGTGAGTCCTTTATGTTTTTTGCTATCATCTCCACCGATGAGAACGCTCCGGGTGAGCTTATGGGAAAACCCGCCTCCATGCAGTCAACGCCGAGGGATTCGAGCTGTTTTGCAATCTCTAATTTCTCCGCAGGGTTCATGCTGCAGTGCGGAGCCTGCTCCCCGTCACGCAGGGTAGTATCGAATATTTTAATATGTCTTTCCATAATCAGCCTCTAATCCTAATTAATAAATCAGACTATAACCGCGCCTTTATCGGCGGAGGATACATTCCTGGCGTATCGAGCGATATAGCCCTTAAGGTTCTTTTTGATTTTTATTTCTGTGGTATTTTTTCTCTGTGCGAGGGTTTCTTCGTCTACCAAAAGATCGATCCTGTTGTTCGGAATATCTATGGAAATAATATCACCCTCTTGAATGTATGCAATCATTCCGCCCTTGGCGGCTTCGGGCGAGATATGTCCGATAGCGGCACCACGGGTCGCGCCGGAAAAGCGTCCGTCTGTTATCAGAGCCACTTCCCTGTCAAGACCCATTCCCGCTATGGCGGAAGTAGGAGTCAGCATCTCGCGCATTCCGGGTCCTCCCGAAGGTCCCTCATAGCGGATAACGACGACATCGCCGCTAACGATTTTCCCGCCGTATATCGCCGAAACAGCCTCCTCCTCGCTGTCGAACACCCTTGCTCTGCCCTTATGAACGAGCATCTCGGGTGCGACCGCACTCTGCTTGACCACCGCCCCGTCCGGCGCAATCGAGCCATACAGCACTGCGATTCCGCCAAATGTTGAATACGGGTTCCCGACAGTTCTGATAACGTCATTTCTTGTTATGTGGAAGCACTCACCATCGATCATCCCTCCGAGTGTAAGCCCCATCGCTGTCATTGCGCTGCCATCGATCAAACCGGCTCTTTTCAGCTCCCACAACACTCTGTAAACCCCGCCTGCAGCATAGAGATCCTGCATATGATGCACTCCCGACGGTGCAAGCTTGCATAAATTAGGTGTTTTTTTGCTGATTTCGTTGATAATATCGAGATCAAGATCAACCTCAGCCTCGTTTGCTATTGCCATGAGGTGCAGAACCGAGTTTGTAGAGCATCCGAGTGCCATATCGAGTGTAAGTGCGTTTCTGAACGCTTTTTCCGTAAGTATATCCCTCGGGTGAACATCCTTTTTCAAGGTATCCATTATCGTTTCGCCCGCTTTTTTGGCAAGCCTTATGCGTTTTGAATATACAGCGGGTATGGTTCCGTTGCCGGACAATGCAATTCCAAGCGCTTCACAGAGGCAGTTCATCGAATTCGCCGTGAACATACCCGAGCATGAGCCGCAGCCGGGACAACAGTTGTCCTCGATATATGACAGCTCTTTTTCATCTATCATATCGTTTTTATAAGCGCCGACTGCCTCAAATGCGCTGTTCAAGTCAAGACATTTCCCACCGCCATCCTCAAGAGATAGCATCGGACCTCCCGAAACGAACACAGCGGGAATATTCATTCTTACAGCCGCCATAAGCATCGCGGGTACTATTTTGTCGCAGTTGGGTATGAAAACCAAGCCGTCAAAACAATGCGCCATGCACATACATTCAATGCTGTCGGCGATGACCTCTCTTGAAGCCAGCGAATATTTCATTCCCTCATGCCCCATAGCAATCCCGTCGCAGACACCGATGACGTTGAATTCCGCAGGCGTTCCGCCGGCCGATAGAACACCGTCTTTTACTGCCCTTGCAATTTCTTTCAGGTGTATATGTCCCGGAACAATCTCATTGAAGGAGTTTACTATCCCTATAAGAGGTCTTTCGATTTGGGTGTCTGTGTAACCTATCGCTTTGAGAAGGGAACGCTGGGGAGCTCTCTCTGTTCCTTTTTTTATCATATCGCTGCGCATAATTCTCATTTGCTCCTTGTTATGTATTTATGAAAACACCGTGCGGTCTTTCGTGATTTTTTTGAATCAGTTTTTGTTCCAGCTCATTTTCTCTCTCAGCTCCGCGCCCACCTTTTCTGATAAATGCTCGCTCTGAATACGGCGCTGTGCGAGGAAAGAGGGGCGGTTTGCCTGATTTTCGAGGATCCAGTTTTTAGCAAAGGTGCCATCCTGAATCTCGTTCAGAATATTCTTCATTTCATTTTTTACCTCAGGTGTAATAAGGCGCTTACCCGCCATGTAATCACCGAATTCCGCAGTATCGCTGATCGAGTAACGCATAAAGGAAATTCCCTTTGCGACAACGAGGTCGATAATCAGCTTCATCTCGTGTATACATTCGAAATACGCGCTCTCGGGCTGATAACCCGCCTCGACAAGCGTTTCAAACCCCGCCTTCATCAGCGCGGTAACTCCGCCGCAGAGGACTGCCTGTTCTCCGAATAAGTCGGTTTCGGTCTCCTCCTTAAAGGTTGTCTCCAAAACACCGGCTCTTGCACCGCCTATACCCAAAGCATAAGCAAGAGCGATATCCTTTGCCCTACCGGTGTAATCCCTGTAAACCGCTATCAGGCAGGGTACTCCCTTGCCCTCGGTGAACTGGCTTCTCACGGTATGTCCCGGTCCCTTGGGTGCTGTCATTATCACATCGATATCATCCTTCGGAACAATCTGGTTGAAATGAATATTGAACCCGTGCGCAAAAGCAAGAACTGAGCCTGATTTCAGATTCGGTGCGATTTCGCTTTTATACAAAGCCGCCTGCTTTTCGTCATTAACGAGTATCATCGCAATATCGGCGTTTTTAACAGCATCCGCCGTATTCATTACCTTCAGTCCCGCCGATACTGCCTTCTGCGCGGATTTTGAGCCCTCATATAGTCCCACGATGACATCAACTCCGCTGTCGTGTAGATTAAGAGCGTGTGCATGACCCTGACTGCCGTATCCGATAACGGCAACCGTCTTTCCTTTTAAATTTGATAAATCGCAATCCTTTTCGTAATACATTGTTGCCATAATACTATCTCCTTTATTAAATCAGATTTTTATTCAAAGCGGTCTTCATCGCCGGAAAGTGATGTTACTCCCCTGTTCACTGCAAGTGCGCCCGCTCTGCACATCTCAATTATTCCGTACTCGGAAGCAAACCTTATAAAAGCATCTAACTTCGCCGATTCGCCGGTTATTTCCACGGTCATGGAATCCATATTGAAATCGACTACCTTTCCCCTGAAGATATTAACCGACTCGACTATCTCGCTTCTTGTCTGCTTTTTAACCTTGATTTTTATTAGCAGATGCTCCCGCAGCACCGTCTCGTCGGGGGGCAGGATCTCGACCTTTTTTACATCATGCAGCTTCTCAAGCTGCTTGACAATCTGCTCACGCACGCAGTCGTCTCCTCTTGCAATTATCGTCATTCTTGAAAAAGCGGGGTTCTCGGTCACGCCTACATTCAAGCTGTCTATATTATAGTTCCTCCTCGAGAACAAGCCCGAGATCCGTGACAGTACACCTGCGTGGTTGGAAACCAAAACACCTAAAACAAACTGTTTATCGAACATTTTTATTACCGCCTTTATTTGTAAATTATGAGATATATTATATTATTCGATGATGATATTGTCAAATGACGCGCCCGGAGGTATCATCGGCAGAACTCTCTCGTTCATGTCTATCATGACGTCTATTACGGTTGGGGTTTTTTCGGAAAAGGCCTTTTTCAGCGCATCATCAAGACTGTTAATGTCCGATGCTCTGAATCCCTTTGCTCCGAACGCATCGGCTATCTTTACAAAGTCGGTTTTCCGGTTAAGCGTTGTCTCCGAATAATGCTTTTCATAAAAACTCGTCTGCCATTGTCTTACCATCCCTAAAACGCCGTTGTTGAATATTATGACGACTAAAGGAAGCTCATTTGATACAGCGGTTGCAAGCTCGTTCAGGTTCATACCAAAGCTGCCGTCTCCGGTAAACAGTACGGTTCTTACACCTCCAGCACCGATGCACCCGCCGATTGCTGCACCCATACCGAATCCCATTGTGCCGAGTCCGCCGGAGGTTAAAAACCTCCTCGGTTTTCTCTGCCTGCAATACTGCGATGCCCACATCTGATGCTGTCCTACATCGGTAGCGATAACAACATTCCCGTCGGTGTATTCCATAACTTTTTCGACTATATCCTTAGGGTGCAGCCTGCCATCGGTGTGGAAATGCGATGTTTCGGTTATGCGCATATCCTCTACCTTCTGCATCCACTCGGGATGATGCTGCTTTTCGAGCTTATTGAGAAGCGCGCACAAAGTTTTTTTGACATCTGCGTTAATGCTGTGACAGGAGTTAATATTCTTGTTTATTTCAGCAGGGTCGATATCGATATGAACAACCCTCGCTTTTTGAGTATATTTCGCTTTATTCCCAGTCGCCCTGTCGCTGAACCTTACGCCAACCGCGATGATAAGATCAGCTTCGGCGTTCGATTTTATGGAAGCGAATCTCCCGTGCATGCCCGTCATACCGAGATTATACCTGTTCTCGGAGGGAACTGCCGATAATCCCATCATAGAAAAACCTATCGGCGCATCGATACGCTCCGCTAACTGCTCAACCTCCCTGCCCGCGCCCGATATGACAACACCGCCTCCGCAATATATATACGGTTGTTTTGATTCCTCTATTATTTTTACAGCTTCCCTGACAGCTTTTTCATCAGGCTCCTTCTGCTCCTTCGGTCTGCACACGGGAACCGGAGCATATTCGCAGAACTGCTTTTGAACGTCCTTAGGAACATCGATAAGCACCGGACCGGGGCGGCCGGACTTTGCAATCATAAAAGCTTCTCGTACAACATCGGCAAGCTCTGTAACATCCTTTACAATATAATTATGCTTTGTGATCGGCATAGTAATTCCCGTCGTGTCGACTTCCTGAAAGCTGTCCTTTCCCAAAAGCGTGGAATCTACATTTCCTGTTATCGCTACCATCGGAGTAGAATCGAGATATGCGTTGGCAATACCGGTAACAAGATTAGTCGCCCCGGGGCCGGAGGTTGCGATTACAACGCCGACTTTGCCGGAAACCCTTGCATAACCGTCCGCAGCATGAGCAGCACCCTGCTCGTGAGCGGTTAATATATGATGAATCCGATCACGTTTTTTATAAAGCTCATCATAAATATTCAAAACGCTTCCGCCGGGATAGCCAAACACGGTATCGCATCCCTGCTCTATCAAAGTTTCGATAATGATTTGTGCGCCGGATATTTTCATTTTTCCACCAATCCTTTCAGATTAAAAAAAATCCTGCAGTTAATTACACTGCAGGAGTTCTGATTTTTTCTATAATCTTGTCGATTCCGCCGATACTGCCGATTTCGCTCTATCGGTTTAGTCTTCTTGATTTATCCTCAGTATAATTATTAAAAAAAGCGCCGTCAATTATGTCTAGCTTAATCACAGATAGACTGACGACGACGACAATAATTATATATGCGGAAAAACCAAACATTTCCATTCCTCACGAAAAATTATTTTTCTCATTGTAACACGGAGATTTAAGTTTGTCAATACAAATTTATAATTTTTTTATTTTTATTCGCGTATTTGTATAAAAAACCACTATTTATGCTCTTTAATTACCTCGTCCATAATCTCAGCCGCATCAAAAACAAAGCGTTCGCAGGGACGGGTCTTGTAATAATCATCTGTTCTTTTGCCGGGTATGGGTAGGCTATGCTTTTCGCTTAAATCGAGAAGCTCACGGCAGATAATCGTGCCGTTTTTCTCCCTGAACCGCCTCGCAAGCTCCTGAATCAAGGCGTAATGACATGCTTTTTCCTCATCATTTCGGGGGTCGTCGGTTCCGTACTTTATACCCGCAATCATAAATATTGCACTTACGGCGCCGCATACCTCGCGAAGTCTTCCCATCCCTCCGCCGAACGAGGAGGTCAGCTTCAGCGCGGTTTTTTTGTCCATGCTTGTTTCGTCAGCAAAAGCAAGAAAGGTAGCCTGAGCGCAGTTATACCCCTTTCTGAATAGTTCGGCTGCTTTTTCAGCGTGAGTTGACATAATTATTCTCCATTAGAATTATTTGGCAGGATAACCGTAAAAACCGAGCCCCTGCCCTGCTCGCTTTCCACCTTGACTTGACCACCGTAAAGCTCGGTAATCTTCTTTACCAGAGCCAGACCGAGACCGTTGCCCGCATATTCGCTTGCGGAGGATGTCCTGTAAAATTTGCTGAAAATACGCTCTGTGTCCTCTTTTCGGATTCCTATACCGTCATCAGAAACCTTTACCGTTACAGACCCGTTTATTTCCGAAACATCAACGGAAACCGTACCGCCTTTTCCGGTAAACTTCATAGCGTTTTCGAGTAAATTCTGCCATAAATGAAAGAGAAGTCCCTCGTTTCCGTAATAATAGGCGATGTCCATATTTATCGTTAACAAAAGTTCCTTTTTGCTCCATAACGGTTCGAGGAAAAGAATTATCCTTCTTATCTGCTCGTCAATGCGGAACCGCTTGTTCTCGCTTATTATCTCCTGACTCTCAAGCTTTGAGAGCATAAGTATGTTGTTTATATGCTCCGAGAGCTTTTGTGTGCTTTCCTTGAGCTGTTCCGCATATTCCTTCTTTTCCTCGCTACTTGCCCTCTCGTCTTGAATTAGTGCGGCAAGCCCCTCTATTGTCGCTACAGGTGTTTTAAGCTCATGTGATACATTGATAATAAAGTCGCTCTTGAGCGCATCCGTTCCTTTCAGCTCCTTGATCATTTTGTTAAAATCAAAAGCGAGCTCCCGCAGTTCCTTTATTTTATAATCACCCTTGATTTCTATATCAAAGTTCCCCTTTACAATCTCTTTTGTTGCTGCGCTTATCTCAACCAGGGGACGGAATATCTTCTTTGCTAAAACAAATGTAATCGCAGTTGAAATTATGACGCTTGACAGCAGAAAAACCACTACCGTAAGAGTCGGTCTGTTCATCTGCAGCAAAAGCAATTCTCTTTTTACAAAAAACAAAAAGGGAGTGGCGAGCAACAACGCGGTAATCAACATCGCGCCGAAGGTGAACGCAACGAATCTTAACCATATCTTGCTTATCCTTTTATTGAACCTGATCGAACGATTTTTCAAAATCCTACCATCCCTTATACTTTTATCTCCGCTTTATATCCCAATCCCCTTACAGTGGTGATTACAAATTCGTCCCAACCTGTAAATCTTTCCCGCAGCCTGTTAATATGAACATCCACAGTCCGCTCATCAGTCTCGGAATCATATCCCCAAATCTCATCCATCAACTGCTGGCGGGTAAATATCTTGTTCGGATAAGAGAGCAGCTTGTAAATCAGTAAAAACTCCTTCTGCGGCAACTCGTTCCTGCGGTCGCAATAATATGCAGTATATGAATCATAATCAAAAAGTGTTTTACCAAAGGACAGCTTATGCTCATTGATTATTCTTGCTCTGCGGAGCAGCGCTCCGATACGCAAAAGGAGCTCTTTGAGGTCTATGGGCTTCACCATGTAATCATCAGTACCGGTCAAAAAACCCCGTTCCATGTCGTTATATCCGCTCTTTGCGGTTACCATAAGGATCGGGAGCTTATATTGTGCATTTCTCAACGCCTCCGTAAGCTGATAACCGTCCAATCCCGGCATCATAATATCCGAAATGATCATATCAACATATTTTTTATCGATAATCTCAAGAGCACTCTTGCCGTCCGGTGCTTCAATGGCATGGTATCCGTTCCTGTTAAGAAAAGTACAGATAATCTTTCTTTGCTTTTCATCGTCCTCGACAACGAGAATGTCAAACATGATAAATCACCCCGCAGAAGGCTTATTATGTAGATTATAATACACGATTTTATACGGTATTTCAATAGCCGATATGCATTAGTTTATAATTAGTTTATATTGAGATGTTAAACATTAATATATATATATGAGATTAGGAGGCGTGCGAATGAGGCTTACAAAAGGACAGATAAAACGTCATAAACTGATTTACGGCTTTTTTAAGCTGCTGCTGACAAAGCCGTTTTCCAAAAGATATAACTTCACCTTTGAAAAATCCGGGCTGCCCGACGCTCCGTATATAATATTACCGAATCACAACACAGAGCTTGATCCGTTGTTTATCGCTTTCTGCTTCCCGCATACATATTTTGTTGCGAGTGAGCACCTATTTAACAAAGGTTTTCTTTCAAAGCTGCTCACTCACTTTTTCTCTCCGATACCCCGGATGAAGAGCAGAGCCGATGTTACGACGGTTCTCGATATCCGCAGACGTTTGAATCAGGGTTGCAACATCTGCATTTTTCCCGAGGGGGACCGTTCTCTTGACGGCAGAACCGCGCGTCCTCATCCGTCGACCGGTGCATTGATAAAATCCTGCAAGGTGCCGTTCGTCACCTATATGCTCGAAGGTTCGTTTCTCACCCATCCGAGATGGAGTCTTGGTATCCGCAGGGGAAAAATGACAGGCAGGGTTGTAAACATCCATTATCCCGAACAATTCGCCGGTATGACACCAGAGGAAATAAACGATGTTATATACAAAGATACTTATGACGACGCTTATAAGACACAGAATAAGCAGATGATACAATATAAAGGGAAAAATCTTGCTGAGGGATTGGAAAGCGCACTTTACTTATGCCCTAATTGCGGCAGACCTGAGCATTTAAGGAGCGAGAAAAACCATATTTTCTGCGAATGTGGAATGAGCGCAAAATATAATGAATACGGTTATTTCGAAAGCGATGATATCGGGATTAAGAATTTTACCGAATGGTACGACTGGCAGAGAGCGGAGCTATATAAAATGGCGGAGGATGCCTATTCTCGCTTCTTTGTTTCAGACAACGGTGTTTGCGTTTATAAAATAGATACACAGCGCAGGCATGTAAAACTTCCCCAAAACAGTATAAAAATGAACAGACAACAGATTATACTCAGCGATGAGAATGGTGAGAAGATAGTCATAGATAATTCTTCTGTTTCTGGTTTATCGATATATTCAAGAAACTGCCTGCTCCTTTTATCAAAGCAGGATTACTATGAAATAAAGCCATACGGCGATAAAAGTCGTGGATTCAATGCGCGCAAGTATCTGCATCTATATGAATTTTCAAAAAAGGAGAACACAAATGAATTTCTCAAGTGAAAACACAGATTTATGGAGCAACATTATCCAGCTCGCCATCATTTCCGGCGGGATTCTGCTTTCCAATGTCCTGCGCAGAAAAGTGTCGTTCGTACGCAAAGGTCTTGTACCCACTGC
The DNA here is from genome assembly GCA_028702135.1 of Eubacteriales bacterium. GTDB lineage: Bacteria > Bacillota > Clostridia > Oscillospirales > CAG-382 > UBA1049. The sequence goes on from JAQVPJ010000004.1 coordinate 117,368, forward strand.
GGTTATTGCGGGTTTTTTGTTTTTATTCCTTAAAGCTGCAGGCGTTCTTGAAATGAATCCCGTGCTATTGGAAACGATTTGCTACCACGGAATCGGTCTTGGCTTTATCGCACTTTCACTTAGAATCCCGAGTAAAATAAAGGATTCCGATAAAGCAATTGGCGCAAAAAGTGGCGCATTGATTGTTTCTACGTATCTGCTTCAGGGAGTTGTGGGAATTCTTGTTATAGCCGTTGTAAATATTTTTCTCGAGCACGATGTTTTTGCAGCAAGCGGATTATTGCTTCCGATGGGTTACGGGCAGGGTACGGGGCAAGCTAACAATGTCGGTATTATGTATGAGAAAATAGGCTTTGCGGGAGGTCAGTCATTCGGGCTTGCGATTGCTGCGACAGGATATTTATGCGCTTGTGTCGTGGGTATCATAGTCCTCAACGTCGCTGCAAAGAAGGGAAGACTGAAGCGTTCAGACTATATCGAGGGAACAGAGGACATAAGCAGCGAGAGCTTTCAGGACAACGGTGAGATCCCGGTTTCGGAGTCGATAGACAGATTTACTATACAGATGGCGCTTGTTTTAATGGTCTATGGTCTTACTTACTATATGATTTACGGAATAACGGAACTTTTAGAAACTATCTCTCCGGGCGTTGCCGAGAGCCTGTCTTCCCTGTTCTGGGGATTTAATTTTATATTTGGTTCCTTGATAGCCATCATCGTAAGGGTTGTTTTCACAAAATTCCGCAAAGCGAATCTGATGACAAGACAGTATCAGAATAATTACCTTTTGAGCAGGATTTCCGGCTTCGCTTTCGACTTAATGATAGTCGCCGGAATAGCTGCGATAGATATTAAGGATTTGAGCGGTTTATGGATTCCGTTCTTCGCATTGGCCATAGTCGGAGGAGTAATCACTCTTATTTATTTGAAAATAATATGCAAACGAATATATCCCGGGTATTATTACGAGGGAATGCTCTCCATGTACGGAATGCTTACCGGAACGATAAGTTCAGGTGTGCTTTTACTCCGTGAGATTGATCCCAAGCTTGAGACACCCGCATCAAACAACCTGATTACGGGTAGCAGTTATGCGATAATGTTGGGAGCACCTCTGCTGCTTATCATCTCATTAGCACCACAATCGATGTTTATGCTCTGCCTTTCGGTAGTCATTATGGCGGTGTATATGGTGGCGCTGATAGCATTTATGTATAAACTGAAGTTGAAAAAATAGCATATCCAATCCAAACGAACCTGTTTGTATAAAATGAAAGATTATTCCTAATCAAAATCTTAATCAGGGGCGAAAAAAGTCATAGCTCGACATTACATAAACTGAATGTCTAAAATCAAATCAGTTTTACCGGCTCTCGTGTTAATCTGGGAGAACATACTTACCTGTGACATTTCTGCAAAAAAGATGATTGAATCACGGATGATGAAAAGTTCTAGTAAAACATAACTATGAGATTGAAATCGACTTGACTGTTGACTGCGAAGCATTGGGAATTTCCCCTGAAGAAGGATTTGTATTTAAGGAAAATGTGTAAAACAGAGAGATATAGAAATCCAAAGAATAAGCCCGCTAACCAACGTCTTGGCATGCAAGCCGTTATGATTAGCGGGCTTTGAGTCCTATTGCTGGAGATAAGCGGGATTAAAACGCTGACCTCTGAAGGTACTGCGTAAAATTTTGTGTAAATTGATTTTCCCTCGAAACAAAAATCCTTCATAAATCATGGTTTTGCATATTGCGAAAACTATTCCAGTGAGATTTTTTCGAAAGAAATATTTTTCAAAACCTCTAAGTCTGTCATTCCGTTTTCATTTTCTGTATTACAAAATTTTACTTGTAAAATCATCGAATTAAATATTATACTATATCTTCTCATACCATTTTTCGTTACAATTAATAAACAATTTTCTTTTTGATTATTAATTTCTATTTCTATTTCACTGCATGAAGAAAATGAATCATCATTTTTCCAATCTTCATCAGTATATTCAAGATAGCTTTTGTTCATACCAAGTATTTTCTTTTTATATTCAGCAATACCCTTTTGCTCTAGATACTCTCTGTAATCTTCACTAATTATTTCAAAACTAACACTTACTAATAAATCCTTTATAATGCACGGATATTGAATTAATTATAATAATGGAAGATCAATAATAAACATACCACCGTGATCGGGATCATCAAATATTTCTACTTCCTCGTTTAAATATTGAGGATAATAAATACAACCATCCTTACGAATAAGTTTAAGCAACTCTGAGTAGCTATTTCTAATTCTATCAGCTTTGTTTAAATCCGGTGTGTTAATTGATATTTCTTCGCAATCAATATAATTTATATGATCAATTAATTCTTGTTTACTATATGTAACAAACATTATAAAATGTTGTTCATCACCGCCACTACAAAGTATGTTTTCATCATATTCATTGTTCGGCATCTCGATATCATTTAATGATTCTTCAAAATCATTATCCGACATTTTGACATCATTTAATGATTCTTCAAATGAATTGTCAGCTTCTGAACTTGATGCACCTTGATAAGAAAAATCATCACTGTTGATACTTGTACAACTTGAAATAATTATAATTACACAAAAAGCACAAAATAGTTGAATGGTTTTTTTCATAAATTTATCTCCTCAAATCATTAATAATTTTCGTTAATGAATTCATTCATGTCATTAAGACAATGATCACAAAATAAATCTTCATATGAATCCCAATCGGTAATTTCAGGTCTAAAATAAGTGCCTTATCCTTGTCTTCCATTAATATTATCCATTATACAATATTTATCCCTTCTTTCAGCGGGGTTATCGTTATGATCTGGGTTATCACAATAAGCTGCATTTACACATTCTTAGTTTGAATCGAGCTTACAAAAATGATTAGGTGCTCCAAATTGATGAGCGAGCTCATGTACTAAATCTCTTTGACGATAACCTGTAATGCCACGTTCTGCTTTAATTGATTGAATAAAGTGCATAGCTTATTTAATTGCCTTGATGTATAGATCATGTGTAAACTCCTAACTCGCGAATCTGCTTTATGTTCTGTAGATAATGGGCTCGCCACGTCTGACACTGGAACTAATTCAATGAATTCAAGATGAAATTATAAGAATGCTCCATTGCCTTAATTGCATCTTCTTCTGTTTTAACATTGTTTCTCTCAGGATTATCTAAATCCAATTCAATAGTTAAAGGATTATTGTAATTTTCTTTTTGGAGCATTTTTATGAACCGTGCTAATGGCAAATTCCCTGTCCCTAATATTTTGTGCTCAACTCCATTCAAATTGTCACTAATATGTATATTTCTTATAAATTCATTAAAATAATAATAACCATCAATAATATCTTTGTTGGTGCTTCCCCAATGTGACACATCAAATGTTATCCCGATTTGATGCATCGTAATAAAAGGAAGGAGTTCCTCTGGACTTTGTAAAATACTGGTTACCGGCATGAAATGAACGTTCTCCGTGCAAATGGGAATACTTGATTTACTAAATGCGATTAAATTTTCTTTGTGCTCTTCATCAACCGAAAACACTTTCTTATTTTGATCAAAATGAAATGTATCATGCGTAACAATTACACCAGCGCCCAATATATGGGCTAATTCTAAACTTCTATTAATCCAATACTTTTCACTTTCTTTTTCTTGCACAAGTGGTCCTAACGGAGCATGTATCGATAATACATTTAAATTATTTTTCGCTACCTCCGTCGCAATTTCATCAAAAGAAATATCTCTAAATGCTTGATTGAGAAATATCTTTATGTTTTTACAACTCGTCATTGAAATCATTGATAAGATTTTTTTATAGTCCAGACTATAGAAAGCACCAGTAGAAATAGAAATAATCATAATAAAACCATCCTTATTAATTTTTTATTTTAAGAAGAAAATCTTGCTCTTAGACACAGTTATGCGATTACTAGTTCATTTTTGACATTACACTTTCTTGATGGGCGTTATTTTAATCTAAGACCCCTTTCAGATCGGGAATTATACGTGAGCCAGTATTTTTATAAAACAATGGCTTGTAATAATCATATCTGAACATATACAAAGCATGCGCTATTTTTTTTATGAATTGATCATCAGCTAACCAGTCTTTGAACTTCCAATCAACCTTTGAGATGAATTCATATTCTTTGTAATATTTAATGCTTTTTTGGTCCATGTTGAGTATTATCTGAGATAATAACGAATGATATTCTGCTTTTTTGTGCTTTTGCTGTTGGGATTGCGCAATTACAAATACTACAATTGCATTTTGAAAAGAGGGGAAAAGAGCGTTCGATGTTTGAATTATTTTTAAAAGCAAGTTGTACAGTGAATTTTCATCGACTTTGTAATAATTTAAAATGATGTTGGTAAATAGATCTGGCAATGAAATTGGAGATTTTGCTGTCGGTGAGTACATTTCTCTCATTTTTATTAATTGTCCTATTTCATCTTCTTGAATATATGGGAAAGGATGCATGTGACTTTTCCTGTAGATATCATAATAACCTTCGATTGCAATATTGTTATTTTTGTATAACGCCCTCAAGCACTCAAGGCAGGCTTTTATATAGTAGTAATTATTGTTTCTATATAGCCTGTTTTCAACACTACCTGCTTTTTGAGGATGGACATAATAACATGCAGTAGCATTTATAGCTGCTTCTATCGTTTCATTTTTTTCCACCTGTGAAACAACAAAATTAGGTTTATCAAACATACTGATAATCGGTGATCCTATTGACTTACTTAAATCTAAACCCATATAGAATGAACCAGATTAATTCTTTCGTTATCAATCAATATAAACGAACTGGTTATATTAGGATATAACTCATTAAAATACACTGAAACATTTCCTAAAAATTCATTTTCCATATATTCATTTGATATCACGATCATATAATCAATATCAGAATTTAATGAAAGATGACCTTCAATATTAACTGACGGCTCTTTCCTTGCCATCGAACCTGTATAATAAACAATAGCGATGATATTATTCCTTTTCAACTCTTTAAATAATTGCTCATTTAAAAAGTCCACCTCACCGATAATAAACTTTTTTTGCTCCTCATTTAGAAATACAGAATTTGCGCAGACATCCATAATTATCACCCTTTTCAAATAATTAAAGCTCAAAGTGGTTCCATTGAATTTTATTTAATAGCATTTTATTGTATCGCTTAAGAACTTGTATGTCTTTTTCTTTTCCTAAATCAATCGTTTTTCGTAACCGTGGCTGGCTATAATATGTGATAAGATCACTTTTGCTAATATGAAACGGATTGTCTTTTTCAAGTAAATTCTGCTTTTCACATTCATCATATGGGAAGATATATTGTGTATCTCTTTGACAAGGCTTATCAACGGTATATTTTTCATGAGACTTGAGTTTAATCCGAATGCCATTAAAATAGACAATCACAATATTTTTTCTTAGCGCGAAATTTAACGCTTGTGCTATCGTATTAATAATTGGCTCTCCCCTGTCATTCAGAGAAGTATTGCATAGTATGGGCACTCCAGTTAGTCGATAAAATTGTAATATAACATCAGATAATAAATTTTCATGTTCTTTTAAAGTTTGAACTCTAGCAGTACCGTCCAAGTGAAGAATTGAGGTAACTGTTTCTTCTTTATCATGTATGATCTTAAAAGTATGTAACATGTATGGTGATTCATATGCATCCTCAAACCATTCACTTACATGGCTCTCTAAAATAATAGGAGCCACTGGACGCCACCATTCTCGTTGCTTTACTTTGTTCAAAAAATCTTTGGATTTTGGATTCGTGGGATCAGCAATAATAGAACGGTTTCCAAGAGCTCTGGGGCCAATTTCGGCGCGATCATTAAACCAAACTATTGGCTGTTCGCGAATATCGTCGACCGTTTTATTGACATCAAAATCTTCTATTCCGCCAATAAACATATCCAATTTGTTTTCTTTAATTGCCTCTACTAAAGAGTTATCACTATCGCCATAATATGCATTTTGAAGATTAAAACGAATGTCAGGCACTTTTTTATAAATTTCATACAATCCAATTCCTAATGCTAATCCACTATCACTAACGCAAGGAGTACCTAAAAAACCTAAAAATCCGAATTCTTTCATTAACAAGTGATTGGTTGGACAATTAAGAGCGTATGGATATCGTAATTTTAAACGTTTCAAAAATCGTATTCTCCACATTTTTTCGGATAAAAACACAAAAAAATCCGAAGCAATTTAACACCACTTCGGATTTTGATTAAATTTTTTAGGATTTTTTTACCCCAACTATTGACATAGAGCCTTTTATACACATATAATTTTCGGAAATATTAGTAAATATATCTGCGATTTCTCTGCTTTCAATTTCGCTCCTTATTTCGTTGTTCGCATCCTTAAAACATGTTATGCATTTTGAATTGCAACGATTTGTAACGAAATATGTTATGGAAATATTGTTTTTACATTCTTCAATAATTTCTTCTTCGGGCACTACAGATATAATTTTTTTATTTATTAAGAATTGCAAAAATTCAGTTGCTGTTTCAATATCAATTGCAAAAGAGTTAGAGAAATCGATAGTAAAATTGTTATCATTAGAATAATCATAATCTATTAAGTAGTGAAATATTTTATTTGATAGTTTAACCCAATCGCATGTTGATTCATTTATAACAATGTAATTTGACTTGCTTTCCATATAATTTTAATATTTTTCCAGTATAGCTTGATATTCATTCTATTCCTCCTAATAAATTCTATTCACACAGTTCAATACAACAATTGGGGATGTGTCCCGCCACTAACACTTCTGGTGTGAAATGCATACCTTCATAATATTTAAACGGTTGAACAGCCGTTAACTCATATAATTTTACAAGAAGCTTTACCGCTTCCTTATTTTTAGGTTTCCTTATTAATCCTTCTTCATTAATGTTATCGTGATACATCATCGCTATTGAAATATAATCCATATCTGCAATTAGACAACGATTTTCATCAACTGTTACCTTGAAGCAAATTTCGTTTTCCTTTGGCAGTTTATTGTCTTCTTTTTTTAACCAGCAAAAAACAACATTTTCTCGTATTTTAGATAAAGTTGTATATTTTGTGCAAGCTATAATACCTTTTTGTATAATTGTATTTTTATTACTACGATCTGTAAAGTGATATAAAGTCATAATATTATCTCCCATCTATTTATATCAACTCGAAATTTCTTTATTTCGCGCGCTCTTCTTACGATGCATTTTCACCCATCTTAATTACCACCAATTGCGAAATCTCTTATATTCACACTCTCTACAAACTGCGAAATTCAATCCGTACTCTACAGTCTTCACTACAAATCGGAATTTGGCGAGAGGTACATGTTGCTCATAATCTGCTCGGTAAATAGTAGTATACAGTGTTTTTGCTATTTTTGCTTACGCAAATTCATAAGTAATGCTGCCAGAGACAATGTGCCGGCAACCATTCCCATTGTTCCTGCCGCATTGTTGCCGTCAATAAAGAAAAATACAGCTCCACTGTAAAATGCAATACAGGCAATTGCATATATGATAATCTGTGCTTTTTTCATGTTAATCCCCATTCTGCCGCTATGCGTCAGCACAAATAGGAATGAAAGCTGGCTGACAGCGGCGATTTAGTAATAAATTTATTGTATACTGTTTTTAAGGAGAAGGCATACTACAACGCACGG